>NZ_JAUXPI010000035.1 GCF_030684035.1 Phaeovulum sp.
ACATGACGCTGGAAACCATGGCGCCATTAAGCGATGATCCAATGATCAGCCTGCCCGTCGTGGCGCGCTGATCAAGCAGGCCGACGCCCGAAATGGCGGCGATCTTCATGGCCAGCTACACCACGCTGTGGGACACGATCGGCGAAGGCTTAGAGTCGGGAAGACGTCTGCGTGAGAAGTTGCCCAAAAACTACGCGCAACTGGACGAAATGCCAGATGATGAGGTGGCCGACTATCTGATCTCATGCCTAGATGAAAATGACCAAGCAGCGATCAGGAAACGCTATCCTCCGCTGTTCTGGGCTGACTTCAAAACCCGTGAAGAAGGCGACCTGACTGGCTTCGCTTTCCTGCAGTTCATGATGGGCCTTGTTCGGGAAAAACGAGCCAAGAAAAGGGACCAGCAGCGCCGCGCAAAATACTTCCGGACCCAATTTCAAGATTGCCGACATATCGAAACGGCATCGCGATGTGCGGTGTTTGTGACCTTTGACAAAGGTGCTGCGAGGTTGGCGAAAGCCGTTTTCGCTTATGCCGGGGTGAGAACAGAGGTTGTGCATCTCGAAGTTCATCGGGCTTGAGACGCAATTTCGTCCGCAATTGACCCATACCGGCGCAAAAGGCACCCCCCCCTACCCCCCCCTTCCCCCTCTCCCCTCCGCCATGCTACCCCTCCTCCGCCACCCCCTCTCGGAGCCCCTCCATGAAGACCGTCCGCGATTACATCCGCACCATCGCCGATTTCCCGCATGAGGGGATATTGTTCCGCGATGTCACCACGCTTTTCGCCGATGCGCGGGGGTTTCGGATGGCGATCGACCAGCTTTTGCACCCCTGGGCGGGGGCGCGGATTGACAAGGTGGTGGGGCTTGAGGCGCGGGGGTTCATTCTGGGTGGGGCGATTGCGCACCAGCTCTCGGTCGGCTTCGTGCCAATCCGCAAGAAGGGCAAGCTGCCGGGGCAGACCATCGCGCAGGCCTACAAGCTCGAATACAGCGAGGCGATCATGGAGATCCATGACGACGCCTTGCAACCGGGCGAACGAGTTCTGATCGTCGATGACCTGCTGGCCACCGGGGGCACCTGCGCGGCGGGGATCAAGCTGGTGGAGCGGCTGGGGGCCGAGGTGGTGGGCTGCACCTTCGTGGTCAACCTGCCCGCACTCGGCGGCGAGGCCTTGCTGCGCGAGATGGGCGTGGCGCTGCACATGCTCTGCGAATTCGACGGGGCCTGAGGCGGCGCTAACCAATTGGCAAGACGAATCACGGTAAACGGGGCGGGCCTGAAGGTTCGGCTGCTTGCAAACACGTGAACCCGATGTGCCGCGCCCTGCCATGGCAAGCCCGAGGCAGGGCGCACCGTTTCCCGCTCAGCGCTGGCGCAGCACCGCGCCGGGGTTGAGAATGCCGCGCGGGTCAAGTGCCGCCTTGATCGCCCGCATCGCTGCCAGTTTTCCGGGGTCGCCGTAGCGCTCCAGATCGGCGACCTTCATCCGCCCGATGCCATGCTCGGCGGAAATCGAACCGCCCATCGCATCGACCAGATCATGCACCAGCGTCTTTATCGCGCCGCGTTCGGCATCGTAGCTGGCGCGGTTGCGGCCCGGCGCGGGGAAGACGTTGTAATGCAGGTTGCCATCGCCGAGGTGGCCAAAGCAGTTGATCCGGTAATCGCCAAGCCGTGCCAGCGCCGCCCCGGCCTGCGCAATGAACCCCGCCAGCGCATCGAGCGGCAGTGAAATATCGTGGCTCGAAATCGAGCCGATGCGCTTGTTCGCCTCGGGAATGGCTTCGCGAAGTCGCCAGATCTCGGCCCGCTGCGCGCCGCTTTGCGCGATGATGCCGCCCGATACCAGCCCCGCCGCCTGCCCGGCCTCATAAAGCCCGAGCAGCGCTGGCTCCGGCTCAAGCCCGGCAGGCAGGCCAAGCTCGACCAGCACCGCCCATTCGGGGGCGGGTTGCAGCGGCTGGCGCAGATCGGGCATGGTTTCGGCAAGAAACTCCAGCCCCTGCCGGTGGATCAGCTCGAAGGCCGATACGCAGCCGGTCAGCCGCGCCTCGGCAAGCGCCAGCAGCGCCAGCGCCTCGGCTGGCCCCGGCACCGCCACCAGCATGGTGCCCTCGCCCGCCGGGCGCGGGTATAGCCGCAGGCTGGCGGCGGTGATGACGCCGAGCGTGCCTTCGGAGCCGATCATCAGGTTGCGCAGATCGTAGCCGGTGTTGTCCTTCCTCAGCCGCTTCAGGCCGCCGATCACCGTGCCGTCGGCCAGAACCGCCTCCAGCCCCAGGCAAAGGTCGCGCGCGGTGCCGTAGCGCAGCACGTTGACCCCGCCCGCGTTGGTGGCAAGCACCCCGCCAATGCGCGCCGAACCCTGCGCCGCAAGGGTCAGCGGAAACACCCGGCCCACGGCGGCTGCGGCGGACTGCACATCGGCCAGCACCGCCCCCGCCTCGACCAGCGCCACATTGCCGACGGGGTCGATCTGCCGAAGCGCCGCCATGCGTTCGAGCGACAGGATCACCGGGGCCGGACCTTCGGGGCTGATCTGGCCACCGACAAGGCCGGTGCCGCCGCCATAGGGCACGACAGCCACCCGCGCCGCGTGGCAGGCGCGCAGCACTGTCGCCACTTCGGCAGAGTTTCGTGGCCGCGCCAGCACCCCGCCCACGGCAAAATAGCGCCCGCGCGGCTCAACCAGATAGCGCGGCTCGGGGGGGCTGAGCGTACCGTCGGGCAAAAGCGCGGCGAGGTGGGCGGCAAAGGCGGTATCGGCAGGGTTCAGCATCACGCCTCCGTCGCGGCAAGCCGCCGCGCCATGTCGTCAAGTGCGGCGACCGTGCGCAAGTTGCGCGCGGTTACCGGCACGCCAAGCACGCGCGGTGCCCGATCTGCAAGGGCCGAGTGACCGACACCCTCAGGTGCGAAAAGGTAGAACACTGCATCGGTCAGATGAAAAGCCTCGCTGCGCGCCGCAAGGGCATCAAGCGCGCCGATATCGGCACCGCGCGCGGGTTCGGCCAGAAAGAAGAAATGCACCGATTTCGGGTTTTCCGCACCCTGCGGAAAGGGGTTTGCGGCGAGGGCGGCGGCAATCTGCCCCGCCTCACGCAAAATGACGGCAGGGCGAAAGCCGAGCTCGGCCGCAATCGCCGCGCCGACCGCCGCAGCCAGATCGCCCGCCGCCCGGTCAGACCGAAACACCGCATTGCCGCTTTGAATGTAGGTCTCCACCTGCGTGCAGCCGAGCCGCCCGAGCAGCGCGCGCAAATCGGCCATCGGTAGCCGCCCGGTGCCGCCCACATTCACCCCGCGCAACAGCAGCACCCAGATTGTCATGCCAAGGCCCCCAAACCCGTTACGTCTCCTTCGTCCAAATACCCCGGGGGTCCGGGGGCTGGCCCCCGGCTACCCTGCCGCGCTGCGCCCGCGCCGGTCGCCGCGCAGGATGGCAAAAAGCACATGGTTGCGCCAGCGGCCGTTGATCTGCAGATAGCTTTGCGCCACGCCCTCGTATTTGAAACCGCATTTTTCCAGGCAGCCGCGCGAGGCGAGGTTTTCGGGCAGGCAGGCGGCTTCGACGCGGCTGAGGTCGAGCGTGCTGAATGCGTGGTGCACCACCGCCTGGATCGCTTCGCGCATATAGCCCTGGCGCGCGAATTTTCCGCCCACCCAGTAGCCGAGCGTGCCACCCTGCGCCGGCCCGCGGCGGATATTGTCGAGCGTGATCGCGCCGACGAAGGCCGCATCTTCGCGCCGGATCAGAAACAGCGGCAGCGCCGTGCCCCCGGCGCTGGCGCGGCCGGCCCAGTAGACGCGGTTGGCAAAGGCCTTGCGGGTCAGGTGTTCGGGCAGCCATGTCGGTTCCCACGGCACCAGAAAGTCGCGGCTTTCGGCTCGCAGCGAAAGCCAGTCGCGAAAGTCGGAATGCAGCGGCAGGCGCAGCGTCAGCCGCTCGGTCTCGATCCGCAGCTTTGGCTTGCGCAGCAGCATCAACGCGCCAAAGCCTCGCGCAGCGCCGCAAGGCCTGGCGCGGTTTCGACCGGGCCATAAAGCGCCAGCGCCGAGCGGCCGGAACCCGCAAGGCGGCTGGCGTAGTCGCGCACCAGCGGCGTTGTCACCGCCTCGATACGGGCGGAAATTTCATCGAGCCCCGGCACCCTGCCATAAACCGCAAGGTTGCGCGCCATGCGTTCGGCGCGGGCGGACGGGCTTTCAAGGCCCATCAGCATGCCCGCCTTCATCTGCGCCCGGGCGCGGGCCACCTCGGCCTCGGTCATGTCTTCGGCGGCGCGTTTCAACTCGATCATGGTCAGATCGCAGAGCGCGCCGATGTCTTCCGCCGAGGTGCCCGCGTAGATGGTGATCATGCCGGTATCGTCGCTTGCGCCAGCTTGCGCGAAGATCGAATAGCACAGGCCGCGTTCCTCGCGGATTTTCTGAAAGAGCCGCGAAGACATGCCGCCGCCAAGCGCGGTTGCATAGATCTGCGCGGTGTAAAGGTCGGGGTCGAGGTAGCCCGGACCTTCCAGCGCGAAGGCGAAATGCACCTGTTCAAGGTCTTTCACCTCGCGCTTCTCGCGCCCCTGCCAGAGCGCGGGCTGCACTGCATGCAAGGCCTTTGGCGCGCGGTCGGCAAAGATCGCCTCGGCCTGCCGCAGGATGGCGTCATGATCGACCGCGCCTGCGGCGGAGAGGATCATCTGGTCCGGCCCGTAGCGTTCGGCGACGAACCCGGCAAGGTCGGCGCGGCGGAACGCGGCAACCCGCTCGGCGGGGCCGAGAATGGTGCGGCCCATCGGCTGGTCGGGGTAGGCGGCCTCTTGCAGCCAGTCGAAGATGATGTCGTCGGGGGTATCGAGCGCCTGACCGATTTCCTGCAGGATCACCCCGCGTTCCACCTCGATCTCGCGTTTGTCGAAGGCGGGGTTGAGCACGATATCGGCAATGACATCAAGCGCCATGCCGACATCGGCCTTGAGCACGCGGGCGTAATAGGCGGTCATTTCGCGCGAGGTGTAGGCGTTGATGTAGCCGCCCACGTCTTCGATTTCCTCGGCGATCTGCAAGGCGCTGCGCCGCGCCGTGCCCTTGAACGCCATGTGTTCGAGAAAATGCGCGATGCCGTTTTGCTCGGGCCGTTCATGCCGCCCGCCTGCCATGACCCAGATGCCGACCGAAGCCGAGGCCAGCCCCGGCATGTGTTCGGTGACGATGCGCAGGCCATTTGGCAGGGTGGTCAGTTGAATTGTCAAATCCGGCGCCTTTCGCGGACAAGCGCTTGCAGCGCGGCAAGGTCATTGGGCACCCGCGTCATGCGTTCGGGGCGGGTGAGGAATTCGGCCATGCGGGCGGGCAGCGGCGGGCGGATGCCGGTTGCGGCTTCGACGGCATCGGGAAACTTCGCCGGGTGGGCGGTCGCCAGCGTGATCATCGGCACCGGTGCCGAGAGCTGTTCGCCCGCCACCTTCACGCCGACGGCGGAATGCGGGCAGAGAAGCTCGCCCGAAGCCGCAAGCGTGGCGGCGATGGTGGCCGAGGTTTCCGCTTCGGAGGCGCTGCCCGAGGCATAGATTTCGCGCAAGGCTTGCAAGGCACCCTGCGAAACCGTGAAACCTCCTCTGGTTTTCAGCTCGTCCATCAGCTGTGCCACCGCCGCGCCGTCGCGGCCATAGGCGAGGTAGAGCGCGCGCTCGAAGTTGGAGGAAACCTGAATATCCATCGAGGGGCTGATCGAGGGGGTCACGCCGCGCATCTCGTAGCGCCCGGTTTCAAGGCAGCGGTGCAGGATGTCGTTGCGGTTGGTGGCAATCACCAGCCGGCGGATCGGCAGGCCCATTTGGCGCGCAATGAACCCTGCGAAGATGTCGCCGAAATTGCCGGTGGGTACGGTGAAATCGACCTCGCGGTGCGGCGCGCCAAGCGAAACGGCGGCGGTGAAGTAATAGACCACCTGCGCCAGCACCCGGCCCCAGTTGATCGAGTTGACGCCGGCCAGCCCGACCTCGTCGCGGAAGGCATGATCGTTGAACATGTCCTTGAGCCGCGCCTGCGCATCATCAAAATCGCCCTCAATCGCCAGCGCGTGCACATTCGCCTCGGTCGGGGTTGTCATCTGGCGGCGCTGCACATCGGAAACCCGGCCATGCGGGTAAAGGATGAACACATCGACATTTTCAAGGCCGCGAAACGCCTCGATCGCCGCCGATCCGGTATCGCCGGAGGTGGCCCCGACAATGGTGATGCGGCGGCCCTGCCGGGCGAGTTCCAGCTGAAAGAGCTGGCCGATCACCTGCATGGCGAAATCCTTGAAGGCAAGCGTCGGGCCGTGGAACAGTTCCAGCAGGTGGTGGCCGGGGGCGAGTTGCACCAAGGGGGCGCGGGCGGCGTGGCCGAAGCCCGCATAGGCGCGGGCAAGCGCGCCGGCAAGTTCGGCATCGGTGAAGGTTTCTGCGACAAAGGGCCGGATCACCCGAAACGCCGCCTGCTCGTAGGGCAGGCCTGCCAGCGCCGCAATTTCGGCGTGGCTCAGGGTTGGCACGGTCTCGGGCACATAAAGCCCGCCGTCGCGCGCGAGGCCGGTCAGCATCGCCTCGCCAAAGGAAAGCGCGGGGGCCTGCCCGCGGGTTGAAACATAGCGCATGAAGCTTGCCCTCAGAATTGCTTTTGCCTGATACGCCAGAGAAGAAAGACTGTCATCCCCGACCACACAAGCGCTAGCAAAAACCAGGTAATGGCGTAATTGAGGTGCTGGTTGCGCACACCGGCGATGGTGATCGGCACCGGGATGATGCCCTGCGCATCGCCTTCGACGCGCGCGGCCACCAGCAGCAGCGGTTCGGTGCCAAGCGCCGCGGCCATGGCGGGCAGGTCGCGGGCGAACCAGACCCCGGCGGCAAGGTCGGGGGCGGGGGTGTATGTGTCGGCCTCGGCGGGCCAGTGCAGGTTGCCGGTCAGCACCAGCGGAACGGCGGGTCGCGGCGCGCGGCGGCCCGCCTCGGGCACCAAACCGCGGTCGATCAGAATGCGCCGCCCATCGGCGGTTTCAAAGGCCGAAATCACCTCATAGCCGGGTCCGACGTCCTTCATGCCGGTCAGCACCACGAGTTCGGTGCCAGTGGTGTGCCCGGTGGCCGTCACGGCGAGGTATTTCAGCGCCTCGGTCGCGCCCGGCGGCGGCAGGGCTTGCGGCGGGGCGCCGATTTGCGCCGAGATTTCGGCCAGCATCGCCTGTTTCCATGCAAGCCGGTCGAGTTGCCAGAACCCGAGCGCTAGCAGCATGGCAACTCCGGCCAGCCCGAGGATCAGCGGAAAGACGATGCGGCGCATGGGGCCCTTTCAAATGGCGAAGGCGCGGGGGTTGCCCCCCGCGCCAGCGATGCAGCGTTGCGGTGGGCTCAGCGGCCCCAGATATAGACCGCCGAGAACAGGAACAGCCAGACCACATCGACGAAATGCCAGTACCAGGCGGCGGCTTCAAAGCCGACGTGTCGTTCGGCGGTGAAATGGCCCGCGCGCACCCGCAACAGGCAGACGAACAGGAAGATCGTGCCGATGATCACATGCGCGCCGTGAAAGCCGGTCGCCATGAAGAACACCGCGCCGTAGATATTGCCCGAAAGGCCAAAGGCGGCGTGGCTGTATTCAAACGCCTGAAGCCCGGTGAACGACAGCCCGAGGAGCACGGTCAGGATGAGCGCCTGCGACACTTCGCGGCGGCTGCCGCCATGCACCAGCGTATGGTGCGCCCAGGTCAGCGTGACCCCCGACAGCAGAAGGATCAGCGTGTTGATCAGCGGCAGGTGCCACGGATCGAACGGCACGATGCCCGCAGGCGGCCAGATGCCATCGACCGCCGGGCTTGCCGGACTCATCGGATACATCGCGTGCTTGAAGAAGCTCCAGAACCAGGCCGAGAAGAACATCACCTCGGACATGATGAACAGGATCATGCCGTAGCGCAGCCCGATCCGCACCACCGGGGTGTGATCGCTGCCCTGGCCTTCGGCCACCACATCGGACCACCAGCCGAACATGCCGTAAAGCACCAGCGCGACGCCGCCGAAAAACGCCCAGTGGGTGATATCCTTCATCCACAGGGCGGCACCGGAGAGCATCACAAATGCCCCGAGCGCGCTTAGCAGCGGCCAGATCGAGGGCGGCAGAATGTGGTTGTCGTGGTTTTTCGCGTGCGCCATCTTCGGTCTCCGCTTGCTCAGTTAAAAGGGGTGGCGGCAGGGGGCGCGGCCAGCGCCTGAACCTGCGGCAGATCGGTTTCGTAGAAGGTGTAGGACAGCGTGATGAAGCGGATGCGCCTGGCATCGCGGTCATCGACCATTTCGGGGTTCACATAGAACGAGACCGGCATTTCAACCCGCTCGCCGGGTTGCAGAACCTGCTCGGTGAAGCAGAAACATTCGATCTTGTCGAAGTAATAGCCCGCCTGATCGGGGCTGACGTTATAGCTGGCAGCCCCGGCAATGACCCTGTCGGTGGGGTTGTAGGCTTCATAAAAGGCAAGGCCGGTTTCGCCGATCCGCAGCACCATTTCGTTCTGCAGCGGGCGGAACTGCCATTCCATTCCGCGCGCGACATTGGCATCAAACCGGACGGTAACGGTTTCATCGAGGATCACGTCCGAGCCGCGCAGGGCGACGTTGGTGGTGCCGCCGTAGCCGGTGGTGCGGCAGAACCAGTCGTAAAACGGCACCGCCGCCCAGGCGAGCGCGCCCATCACCACCACCACGCCGGCAAGCCGGGTGGCAAGCCGTGCGTTGGAACTGGCGGTCATTTCGCCGGCTCCGGCGGCAGCAGCGAGACGCGCGGCTGATGGTCATAGGCCTGCATCGAATCGCCGCGCTGAACCTTGGCTATGGTCAGCCCGAAAACCAGCACCACGAAGGCAGCAAGTGCCAGCCCGAGCCCGAGGTTGCGGCCAAAGCGGCGGCTGTGCAGTTCATGGTCGCGCGTGATTGCCATTACCAGCCCCCGAGGTTGAACGAATGCAGCGCGGCCTCGGCCAGCAATGCGGTGAAATGGCCGAAAAGATAGGCGAGCGAAAACCGGAAGAAGCGCTTTTCGGCGTGGTAGCCATCGGCCTCGGCCTGCGCTTCGGAGCGGCGCAGAATGCCGACCGCACCGCCGATGAACACGGCGTTGAGCGCCAGCGACGCGACAAGGTAAAGCGGCCCGCCGATCGAGGTGAAGGCGGTAGCCAGCGCCACCGGGGCGAGGATCAGCGTATAGGCGAGAATATGGCGGCGGGTGGCGGGGCGGCCATGGGTGACGGTCAGCATCGGCACGCCGGCGTTGGAATAATCTTCCTTCATGAACAGCGCCAGCGACCAGAAATGCGGTGGCGTCCAAAGAAACACGATGGCGAACATGGCAAGCGAGGAAAGGCTGATGCCGCCGGTGGCCACGGCCCAGCCGATCATCGGCGGGAACGCCCCGGCAGCGCCGCCGATGACGATGTTCTGCGGCGTGCGGCGCTTCAGCCAGATCGTATAGACCACGGCATAAAAGAAGATGGTGAAGGCAAGCATGAGCCCGGCGAAAATGTTGCCCGCCAGCGACAGCATCATCACTGAGAGGCCCGAAAGGCCAAGCCCCAGCCCCAGCGCCTCGCCCGCCGTAACCCGCCCCGAGGGCACCGGGCGGGCGCGGGTGCGGCGCATGATCGCGTCGATATCGGCATCATACCACATGTTCAGCGCCCCCGAGGCACCGCCGCCGAGCGCGATGAACAGGATTGCCGTGAAGGCGACGAACGGGTGCACCGCCACCGGGGCCACCAGCAGGCCGACCATCGCGGTGAACACCACCAGCGACATCACGCGCGGCTTCAAGAGCGCGACGTAATCGCCGAACCCTGCCTCTTGCCCGTGTTCATAGCTGGAAATGTCGGCCATGGCGTGCTCAGTTCGAGGCGAGGCGCAAAGGTGCCAGCGGCGCGGCGGAGGCGAGTTTCTGCCGTGCCAGCCATTCGGAATAGACCGCCTCGCTCACCACCTTCACGGTGATCGGCATGTAGGAATGCGCGGTGCCGCAAAGCTCGGAACACTGGCCGAAATAGACGCCTTCCATATCGGCCTTGAACCAGGCTTGCGCGATCCGCCCCGGTACGCCGTCCTGCTTGATCGCAAAGGCGGGCATCGCCCAGGAATGGATCACATCGGCGGCGGTGATCTGCAGAACCACGGTCTTGCCGACCGGCACCACCAGCGCATTGTCGGTGGCCAGCAGGAAATCGGCCTCGTCGTAGCCGTATTCGGCCATGTCCTCGCGCGCCAGCATCAGCGCATCAAAGCTGATGCCCTCGTCGGGGTAGCTGTAGCCCCAGTACCATTGGTAGCCGGTCACCTTGACCACGATGTCGGCTGCCGGAATTTCCTGCTGCTTGAACAGCGTCGGCAGCGAGAACGAGCCGATTGCCACCAGAATCAGGATCGGCACCAGGGTCCAGGTGATTTCCAGCGGCGCGTTGTGGGTGAAGCGCGCGGGCGTCGGGTTGGCGCGGCGGTTGAAGCGCAGGATCGCATAAAGCAGCAGCGCCACCACCAGCACCACGATTGCGGTGATGATGATAAGCACCATGCCGTCAAGCCACTGCTGATCGCGCGAAAGTTCGGTGGCGGCGGGTTGAAAACCCATGCCCGCCGCTGTTGGCCGCCCGATCACCGGCAGGCCGGTGATGCCATCCTGCGCGAAGGCGGCAGTCGCGGCGAAAGTTGCACCGATGAATGCCCCGAATCCGAGGCGGATTTCTGCGAATGTCATCTTTATGTCCCGTCCCTGAAGCGGCTCTCCCTGCCGCCACGGATTTGGAGGGCTGGCCCCCGCTTCCGTTGTATGCGACCATTTGAAACCACATCCGCCGCGCGCCGACAAGGAAAAGCTGCGACAATCTGTCGCTTTTTTTGATCCAGATCAAAGACAAGGACCGCCCATGACAAGCCCGCGTTTTTCGCCCTTCGAAACCCTGATCGATCAGGGACGGGCGCTTGCCCGTCTGCGCGAAGCGGTGGCAGGGGCCGACGATGGCGAGCTGTTTCTGGAGCGCAAGCGGTCGGAATCATTGGTTTTTGATGATGGAAGGGTGAAGAACGCCGCCTATGACGCCTCCGAGGGTTTCGGCTTGCGTGCGGTGCGCGGTGAGGTGGCGGGCTATGCCCATTCCACCGAAATCTCCGAATCGGCGCTGGCGCGCGCGGTGGCGACGGCGCGGCTTGCGGTGGGGGCCGGGGGCGGCGTGCTTGCGCCCGCGCCGCGCGGCTCCAACCGCCAGCTTTATACTGACGCCGACCCGATGGCCGACGCCCCCTTTGGTGCCAAGATCGACCTTCTGCGCGAAATCGACGCCTTTGCCCGCGCGCTTGACCCCCGCGTGGTGCAGGTTTCCGCGACCATCGCCGCCTCGTTGCAGGAGGTGTTCATCCTGCGCCCCGAGGGCGGGCTGGTGGCCGACACGCGGCCGATGGCGCGGCTCAACATCTCGGTGATCGTGGAGCAAGCGGGCAGGCGCGAATCGGGCGGCATGGGCGGCGGCGGGCGCTATGGGCTTGCCGGGCTTCTGGCCCCCGCACATTGGCAGGGTGTTGCGCGCGAGGCCTTGCGCATTGCTCTGCTCAACCTCGAGGCCGTTGCCGCCCCGGCCGGGGCGTTTGACGTGGTGCTCGGTGCCGGCTGGCCCGGCATCCTCTTGCACGAGGCGGTGGGCCATGGTCTGGAGGGAGACTTCAACCGCAAGAAGACCTCGGCCTTCGCCGGACGGATCGGTGAACAGGTGGCGGCGCGGGGGGTGACGGTGGTGGACGATGGCACCATTCCCGACCGCCGCGGCTCGATCTCGGTCGATGACGAGGGCACACCATCGGCGCGCAATGTGCTGATCGAGGATGGCGTGCTGGTGGGCTACATGCAGGACCGCCAGAATGCGCGCCTGATGGGCGTGGCCGCCACCGGCAACGGGCGGCGCGAAAGCTTCGCGCATATTCCGATGCCGCGGATGACCAACACGATCATGCTCGGCGGCACCGCAACGCCCGCCGACATTGTCGCCAGCCTGAAGGATGGCGTCTATGCGGTCGGCTTTGGCGGCGGCCAGGTCGATATCACCAACGGCAAGTTCGTGTTTTCCTGCACCGAGGCCTACCGGGTGAAGAACGGCGTCGTGGGGGCCCCGGTCAAAGGTGCCACGCTGATCGGAGATGGCCCCGCCGCGATGCGCCAGATCCGCGCCATCGGCAATGACATGGCACTCGACCCCGGCATCGGCAATTGCGGCAAGGCCGGGCAATGGGTGCCGGTGGGGGTGGGGCAACCGACGCTGATGATCGGCGGGCTGACGGTGGGCGGCTCGGCAGCGTGAAGGCGCTTCTCTATTGCCTGAAATACCCCGGGGGGGCAGCGCCCCACTGGCCTTTCCGGCGATTTTCGCCACGCCCGCAAAATTCGTTTTCGCATAAACGCCTTGTTAACCTTACCACCCCAGATTGAGCGGGCGAATGAGGCGGAGGGCTGGATGGAAAGCGGTTTGTTTGCTTCTCCCACCCCCTTCACCCCACCCACCACGGAAAGCGACGAACTCGCGGCGCTCCGTCTCATTCGTTCCCGCAGGGTTGGCCCGGCAACATATTTCCGCCTGATCGCCGAATATGGCACCGCCGCCGCGGCACTGGAAGCGCTGCCCGAGGTGGCGCGCGCTGCCGGTGTTGCGGGCTATGCGGTCTGCCCCGAGGCGGTGGCGCTGGCCGAAATCCGCGCCGCGCGGCGCGTGGGCGCGCGCCTGCTCTGCTGCGGCCAGCCTGCCTATCCTGCCGCCCTTGCCGAAATCGGCGATGCGCCGCCGGTGCTCTGGGCGCGGGGCGATGCCAGCTTGCTGACGCGCCCGATGGTGGCGCTGGTGGGCGCGCGCAACGCTTCGTCGCTTGGCCTTCGCATGGCGCGAAAGCTGGCCGAAGCGCTGGGGGCCGCGGGGCAGGTGGTGGTTTCGGGTCTGGCGCGCGGCATTGATGCGGCGGCGCATTCGGCGGCGCTGGAAACCGGCACCCTGGCGGTGCTCGCGGGCGGGGTGGATGTGATCTACCCGCCCGAAAACGCCGATCTGATGGCCGAGATCGCGCGCCGCGGCCTTTGCGTTTCCGAACAGCCGATGGGGCAGGAGCCGCAGGCGCGGCATTTTCCGCTGCGCAACCGGATCATTTCCGGGCTGGTCCGCGCCGTCGTGGTGGTCGAGGCAGCAAGCCGGTCCGGCAGCCTGATTACCGCGCGGGCCGCGTTGGAGCAGGGGCGCGAGGTGCTGGCGGTGCCCGGCCACCCGCTCGACGCCCGCGCCGCGGGTTGCAACGCGCTTTTGCGCGATGGTGCGGTGCTGGTGCGCGGTGCCGAGGATGTGCTCGCGCTTCTGGCCGAACTGCCGGGGCGGCTGCCCGCGCCGCCGTCGGCCGATTCCGCCCGCCCGCCGCCCCCCGCCGCACCGCCGCGCCCGGCAGCGGCACCGCTTGCCGCGCCCCGGGTGCCGCTGCAAGCCACCATCCTCGACCGCCTCGGCCCAAGCCCGCTTGCCGAAGACCAGCTGATCCGCGAGCTTTCGCTGCCCGCCAGCCAGATCGCGCCCGAACTTCTGGCGCTTGAAATTGAAGGCCAGATCGAGCGCCAGCCCGGCGGCATGCTGGCGCGGGTGGTCTGAGCGGCTCCGCCGAGGTGCGGCGGCGCGGCAGAAACGGCATGCCGCGCGAAAAGGCGGCTGCGCCGGGCCAGCCGCGCTGCGCCACGATTGCCCGGGAAAGGGGTTGGCACCAGCGCTTTCGGCAGGGCAAAGGGTCGGCCAAGTCACGATTGAAGGGGAAATGGGTGCGAGAAAGACCGGGGCGGTTGCTGGTCGCGCCCCGTGCATCGTCTGGTGCCTCGCGGTTCTTGCCCGGCTCCGCGCGGCGGCAGGAAGGGTGGGAGGAGGCGCGCCAGAATGAGCGGGACGCGAAACAGGGTTGCACTTGCCGCCGCCTCTTGCGCCCGGCTGCTGCGGTTGCTTGTCAGCCGATCGCCGTGCAGCGGTGCCCGCGGCGGCGAAGGGCGGGCCGTGCCGCCATGTGCCGGATTAGCCGCGCGGCGAGGGGCGGGCCGCGTCGCCATGTGCCGGGGCAGCCGCGCGGCGAGGGGCGGGAGCGGGCGCACGCGCGAAAGGGCGGGATGTGACGGCCCATAGGTTCCTGCGCGCGCATGGGCCACGCGGGGGGGTGATGGCGCGCTTGCCGTGGTCGTGGTCTCCATAGGGTCTGCGCGCGCATGCGCCACTTCGGGCGGGCGCGCGAAAGGGCAGGTGAAACGCTTCCGCCCTCAGCTGCGCCGGGCGGGCTGGCGGGTGATTTGCCCGATGGCCTGCGGCTGGCTGAAGCCGCGCCGCGCGCTGCCCGGCCGGGGCCGCCGGTCGAGATATCCGGCGGGCGTGTTGGTGCCTCCGGGGCAGGTCGGCGGGTCTGACGGTCGGCCCGCTCCCGGCTGGCGCGGAATGCTTCGGGCACCGTTTGGGCAGCGTGGCGGGCGTTCGGTCAACGGCGCAGGCGCAGGCGCGTGGTTTGCTGCGGCCGCGGCGGCGGCGGGCCCCTTGCGCATTTGGCCAACGGCGCAGGCGCAGGGTGCCAGCGCGCATGCGCGCAAGCGGCGGCGGGCGACCGCATGGCGCGGCGAAAGTGCCTGTCGCCTCGCGCGCCGCGCGGCCCGATGGCAGACCGCGGGCGTTCCGTGGGCGGTTGCGGTGCCACGCCGCATCGCGCAAGTTTGGATGCGACGGGGGGGGTGCTGGTGATGGGCGAGCAGGCGCGCGGGCATCTGGCGATGCTGGTATTTGCGGCGCTGGTGGCGGGGTCATTCTCGCTTGGCGCGCTTGCTGCCAACCTGATCGCGCCTGCCGCGCTCAATGCGCTGCGCTTTGCCATTGCCGGGGCGATCATCGGCGGTGTGGCGCTGGCCAGCACCGGGCTGCCGCGCACTGCCTTTCGTGCGCCGTGGCGCTATGCGGTTCTGGGCGGTATCTTCGCGGTCTATTTCGTGCTGATGTTCGAGGGGCTGAAAACCGCGAAGCCGGTTTCCGCCGCGGCGGTGTTCACCCTCACGCCGGTGCTTTCGGCAGGCTTCGGCTGGCTGATGCTGCGCCAGCGGCTGACGCGACGGATTGCGCTGGCGCTGGCGCTGGGTGCGGGCGGCGCGCTCTGGGTGATCTTTCGCGGCGATCTGGCGGCGATGGCGCGGTTCGAGGTAGGGCGCGGCGAGGCGATCTTTTTCGTCGGCTGCGTGGCGCATGCGGCCTACACGCCACTGGTGCGCAAGCTCAACCGGGGCGAGCCTGCGGTGGTGTTCAGCTTTGGCATGATGGTGGCGGGCTTCGTGGTGCTGAGCCTGTTTGGCGCGCGGGACCTTGCCGCGACCGATTGGGCGGCGCTGCCCGGCATTGTCTGGGTGACGATTTTCTACACCGCGATCTTTGCCAGCGCCGCGACCTTCGTGCTGCTGCAATACGCGACCTTGCGGCTGCCAGCGGCGAAGGTGATGGCCTACACCTATCTCACCCCGGCCTGGGTGATCCTGTGGCAACTGGCGATCGGGCAGGGGGCACCGGGATGGGTGGTGGTGCCGGGCATCGCGGTGACCATGCTGGCGCTGCTTTTGTTGTTGCGCGATGACCGCTGAGGCGGGCTTAGCGCCGCCGCCTGAGCAGGTATTCAACCCCGTAGAGAACGGCGATTGCCGTAGCCCCGACCGCGACGACCTTGCCGACATCGCCAAGCGTGCTTGCCCGCAGCGCCAGCGCCATGGCAAAGCCCGCGACGGCGGCGGCAATATAAGGCAATTGGCGGCGCATTCGGATTTCCCCAGACGTCGCGGCATTTTCGCGCCCGAGGCGGCGCAGATCAAGCCCCGTTCAGGCGGGAACCGGGCTGGCAAGGGCGATGATCTCGGCCATGATCCGGTTCAGTTCGAAATCCTTCGGGGTATAGACCCGCGCCACGCCGAAGCCGATGAGCCGTGCCGCATCTTCCTCGGGAATGATGCCCCCCACCACCACCGGCACCGCGCCAAGCCCCGCCGCGCGCATGCCCGCCATCACCTCTTCGATCAGCGGCAAATGGCTGCCCGAGAGGATCGAGAGGCCGACCACATGGGCGCGGTCTTCCGCCGCGCGGGCGACGATTTGCGCTGGCGTCATCCGGATGCCTTCATAGGTGATGTCCATGCCGCAATCGCGGGCGCGGAAGGCGATCTGTTCGGCACCGTTCGAATGGCCATCCAGCCCCGGCTTGCCGACCACGAACTTGAGCCTGCGGCCAAGCCGCGCCGAGGCGGCAGAAACCGCGTCGCGCAGGCTTTCAAGGCCCTCGGTGCGGTTCGATGGCGCGGGCGAAACCCCGGTTGGCCCGCGATATTCGCCGTGCACGGCGCGCATCACCCCCGCCCATTCGCCGGTCGTCGCCCCCGCCCTTGCGGCTGCGACCGAGGCGGGCATCACGTTTTCGCCCGCCTTCGCCGCGGCCCGAAGCGCGGCCAACGCTGCGGCCACCTTGGCGCTGTCGCGCGCCGCGCGCCATGCCTGAAGCCGCGCCACCTGATCGGCCTCTACCCCCGGATCGACGACCAGAATCCCGCCGTCGCCCGCCGTCAGCGGCGAGGCTTCGCCATGCTGCCAGCGGTTCACCCCAACCACCACGGTCTCGTTGCGCTCGATCCGCGCCAGCCGTTCGGCATTGGCTTCAACCAGCCGCCCCTTCATGTAATCGATCGCGGCAATCGCCCCGCCCATCGCATCAAGCGTGGCGAGTTCGCCGCGCGCGCCCGCCTTCAGCGCCTCGACCTTCGCGGCAATCACCGGATTGCCATCAAAAAGGTCGCCGTATTCCAGAAGGTCGGTCTCATAGGCCAATATCTGCTGCATCCTGAGCGACCATTGCTGATCCCAGGGGCGCGGCAGGCCCAAGGCCTCGTTCCAAGCGGGAAGCTGCACGGCGCGGGCGCGGGCGTTTTTCGACAGGGTGACAGCGAGCATTTCCAAGAGGATGCGATAGACGTTGTTTTCGGGCTGCTGTTCGGTCAGGCCAAGGCTGTTGACCTGCACGCCATAGCGGAAGCGGCGGAATCTTTCGTCGGCAATCGCGTAGCGGTCGCGGCAGATTTCATCCCAAAGTTCGGTGAAGGCGCGCATCTTGCAAAGCTCGGTGACAAAGCGGATGCCGGCGTTGACGAAAAACGAGATGCGCCCGACCATGGCGGGAAACCCGGCTGCCGGAACCTTGCCCTTGAGGTCATCGAGCACCGCAATCGCGGTGGCAAGCGCATAGGCAAGCTCCTGCTCGGGGGTCGCCCCCGCCTCTTGCAAATGGTAGGAACAGACGTTCATCGGGTTCCATTTCGGCAGATGTTCCGCCGTATAGGCCGCGACATCGGTGATAAGGCGCAGGCTTGGCACCGGCGGGCAGATGTAGGTGCCGCGCGAGAGGTATTCCTTGACCAGATCATTCTGCACGGTGCCTTGCAGCGCCGCCACATCGGCCCCCTGCTCTTCGGCGACGGCAATATAAAGCGCCAGAAGCCAGGGGGCGGTGGCGTTGATCGTCATCGAGGTGTTCATCTGATCTAGCGGGATATCGCGGAACAGCATCCGCATGTCGCCCAGATGGCAAACCGGGACGCCGACCTTGCCGACCTCGCCGCGCGCCAGCACATGGTCGCTGTCATAGCCGGTCTGGGTGGGCAGATCGAAGGCCACCGAAAGCCCGGTCTGCCCCTTGGCCAGATTGGCGCGGTAAAGTTCGTTCGATTTTTCGGCGGTGGAGTGCCCCGCGTAGGTGCGGAAAAGCCAGGCTGCGTCTTTGCGGGCGGCGGGGGTGGTCATGGCGGCCTCCGGGTCACTCCGCAAGAATCTTGCGGCTGCCACCGAATTAGGCGAAAGATTATGTCGTTGTCAATTCGCCGCGCTGCGGCGCGCTTCGTTGCGCTGCGGCACAGGATTTTTGTTGCAAATTGTCGCGGGCAGGCGAATTCTGCGGCGGAGGGCGCGAGGATCCGGTGCCCCAGTCTCGGCGCGAGGATGGCGCGCTATCAACAGTGAAGAGGTTCATCATGCTTCGTCGTTCCCTGCTGCGTATTGCAGTCGCCGCCTCGCTGGTGGCCTCCATAGCGCTACCCGCCGCCGCGCTTGATCGCCGTGTGCGCATCATCAACAACACCAAGTTCACGATCGTGGAGTTCTATGGGTCGCACACCGGAACCACGTCCTGGCAGGAAGACATTCTTGGCCGCGACGTGCTGCGGCCCGGGAACTCGGTCAACATCAACTTTGACGATGGCACCGGCTATTGCGTCTTTGATTTCAAGGCGGTGTTCAATGATGGTGACGTGCTGGAGAAATACGGCGTCAACGTCTGCGAGATCAGCAGCTACACCTATTACTGACACCGCCGCACGCGGCGCTGGGGCCGGGCGCAAGCGCCCGGCCTTTTTGCATCCGTGAAGTCATAAAATTACAAAATCGCAACGTCAGGCATTGCATTGTTGCGCGGCCGAACGTATTCCCTCGGCAGAAGCCCCGATTCTGCGCTGCGGCATTGCCGCGCGCGCTGCCGCAGGAGTGACGCATGGCTCTCGACCCGAAACCCGAAATCGCTACCTACGACGCGCCGCTGAAAGACCTTTACGAGATCGGCGAGATGCCGCCCCTGGGCCACGTTCCGGCAAAGATGTATGCTTGGGCGATCAGGCGCGAAAGGCACGGCGAGCCGGAACAGGCGATGCAGGTCGAGGTGGTCGATACCTGGCAGGTGGACAGCCACGAAGTGCTGGTGATGGTGATGGCCGCGGGGGTCAACTACAACGGCGTCTGGGCGGGCCTGGGCACGCCGGTCAGCCCGTTTGACGGGCACAAGGCCCCCTTCCACATCGCCGGGTCGGATGCGGCGGGCATCATCTGGGCGGTGGGCGACAAGGTGAAGCGCTGGAAGGTCGGCGACGAGGTCGTGGTGCATTGCAACCAGGACGATGGCGACGACGAGGAATGCAACGGTGGCGACCCGATGTTTTCGCCCAGCCAGCGGATCTGGGGCTACGAGACGCCCGACGGGTCTTTTGCGCAATTCACCCGCGTGCAGGCGCAACAACTGATGGCGCGGCCAAGGCACCTGACCTGGGAAGAGAGCGCCTGCTACACGCTTACCCTTGCCACCGCCTACCGCATGCTGTTCGGCCACCGGCCGCATATCCTCAAGCCCGGTGACAATGTGCTGGTCTGGGGGGCCTCGGGTGGGCTCGGATCATTCGCGATCCAGCTTATCAACGCGGCGGGGGCCAACGCGATCGGGGTGATCTCGGAAGAGGACAAGCGCCAGTTCGTGATGGGCATGGGCGCAAAAGGCGTCATCAACCGCAAGAACTTCAACTGCTGGGGCCAGATGCCCAAGGTCGGCACGCCCGAATATGCCGCGTGGTTCAAGGAAACCCGCAAGTTCGGCGCGGCGATCTGGGAAATCACCGGCAAGGGCAACAACGTCGATATGGTGTTCGAGCATCCCGGCGAGGCGACTTTTCCGGTCTCGGTGTTCGTGGTAAAACGCGGCGGCATGGTGGTGATCTGCGCGGGCACCACGGGCTACAACCTCACCTTTGACGTGCGCTACCTCTGGATGCACCAGAAGCGCGTGCAGGGCAGCCACTTTGCCAACCTCAAGCAGGCCTCGGCGGCCAACAAGCTGATGCTGGAGCGCCGCCTCGACCCGGCGATGAGCGAGGTCTTTCCCTGGGCGGAAATTCCGGCGGCGCATGCCAAGATGTACCGGAACCTGCACAAGCCAGGCAACATGGCGGTGCTGGTACAGGCCCCGCGCCCCGGCTTGCGCACTTTTGAAGATGCGCTTGAGGCGGGACCGGGGCGCGGCTGACCCGCAAGCCCCGCCCACGCAATTGTGAATATGTCGTGCCGCAGCCCAAGCCGCCGCGGGCGCGCCCCGCGAAGCCGCAGGGCGATAGGCTAATACCCTGATCTTGTTATGGAATGGCAGAGGTGCCCCAAGGCCGCGCGCCGCTGCCCCCACGCCAGCGCCCGCCTGCGCGCATTTGGCACTTGATTTGCGTCATGTTCAGGGCAGAACCCTTCGCCTAGGTCAGCGCCAAGGCTCGGCGTCTGAGCCGCCGTTGAAAATCGGCCCTGCGCTGCGTTGCGTCGGGCCCGGGAAGACCGAGGATCGAGGATCATGACGACTGGAACCGACGCCGCCGCGAAGGCTGGCGCAGTATTGCCGAGCGCGGGTAGGCCAAGCATCGGCAAGGCCGCGCTGCTCGCCCTCACTCTGATCATCACGCTTGTTCTGGCCTCCGGCTGGCTGGTCATGCCCTATTTCTTCGAGGGCAAGACGATATTGACCGATATTTCTGACCAGGTTGCGAAAGACCGCACCACCCAGCAGTACACGCTTGGTCAGGTCATGACCCGCGCCCACAACGCCGTTTCCGGCGACGGGGTGGGCTATGATGTCGATGCGCTTTATGCCTCGCCCACCTATTTCGAGCGCACCACCGGCCCGAAAGTGCGCGCCCGCTACGAGTTGGACAAGAACATCGTGTTCTTCCTCAACGAGACCACGCATATCGACCTGCTCAATCAGGAACTGCCGCGGGTCGAACTGGTGGTTGACGGTGTTGCCTATGAACCCACCTACATGGATGGCCCGATCTTTACCGACCACCACCGCCCGACCGACGTACGCTTTGCCGCGCAGGATGCAACCGGCCGCGACATCATCACCGCGGCAACCAAAGCGCTGACGCTGCGGGTCTGGAACAAGTATGATGTCGAGGACGCGCCGCGAATTCTGACCTGGGAGCTGCCGATCTTCTACCCGGCGGCCGAGAATGTGCTGACCTCGCCCACGTTGATCGCGGCCCTTTCGGCGGGCCTGCTGTCGGCGACGCTGACCCCCTGCCTGCTGCAACTGCTGGTCGTCTACATGGCCACGCTGACCGGGCTGAGCGCCGAGCAGATGTCGCGGGGCGATTCGGTGCCGATGGTCACGCGCCGCCGGATGGTGCTGATCGCGCTGATCTTCGTGGCGGGCTTCACCGCCTTTTACACCTTCGCAGGTGCGGTTATCGGCTATGCCGGGCGCTCGGCGCAGATCATCTTTGATAGCGCCAGCCGTGAAATGGCGGTCGGAACCGGCATTCTGGTGATCGTCATGGGGATCTGGATGGGCATCAAGTCGCGGGCACCGCTGGTCTGCCGGATGCCGATGCCGAAACGGGTCAGCGGCGGCGACCGCAGTGGCTATGTGCGCTCGTTCCTGCTTTCGGTCGGCTTTTCGCTTGGCTGCATGGTCTGTTTTTCGGGTGCCATCGTGGCAACGCTGCTGGTTTATGTCGGCATGCTCGGCTCGGCTTCGGTCGGTGCCGCAATTCTGTTCGTGTTCTCGATGGGGGTGGCGATACCGTTCCTTTTGGCCGCGTTCTTCCTGTCGCGCACGATGAGCGCGATGCAGTGGATTTCGCGCTACACGCCGCAGATCGGCTTTGTCAGCATGATCGTCATCGTCGCCTTCGGTCTGGTGCTGGTGACCGACAATTTCCACAGGGTAAGCGACATCATCTACCCCTGGCTCGGTCTGAACTGACCGGGCGGGGAAACGACGCGCAAGGGAAAGGGTATTAAAATGAATGTCAAGATGCTGGCAGGGGTTGCGGCCGTGGTCGTGGTCGCTGCTGCGGCGGCGGGTTACTTTTACTTCGCCGCGCCCAAGAAAGTGGTGCTGGGCGATATCGAGCAATACGTCTTCATCCAGAGCACGACCAAGGCCGAGATCGGGGTGATCGACGTGGTCAATGACGAGCTGGTTACGCGGCTGCAGCTTGCCGCGATTCCCGATGTGCTGCTGGTGGCCAAGGAACCGAAGCGGGTGATCTATTCGAACCGCGCGACCAGGACCATTCATATCTACGATATTGCCACCCAGGCTGATGAAGCGGTGATTACCCTGCCCTTCACCCCCGACAATGTGGTGATAAGCCCGGACAGCTTCATGATCGCCGCCACCGATACCCAGACCGGCCAGTTTGCGGCGATCGACATTGACACCAAGGCGCTGAAATTCGTGCTGGAGCAAACCTTCTACAAACCCAGCAAGTTGGTTTTCTCGAGCGATTCGGTGTTCGTGTTCATTTCGGATGCGCTCAACGGCCGGGTGAACACCATCGATACCGCATCGGGTTCGGTGCTCGACCCGATCCAGCTTTCGCTGCACATGGATGCGGTCTCCGACCCCGAAGGCGATGAGTTGAGCGCCCTCACCCGCACGCCGAGCGGCATTTTCGGTCTGGTGACGCTGAATGCGGACGGCTTCGTTTCGGTCATCAACATGCGGCAATGGGCGGAAAACCGGGTGCTGCGCGTCGGCAAGGGGGCCTCGCGCGCCTATGGCACGGCAGACGGCATCTACATGATGGTGGGCAACGACATTGACCGCACGGTGACGATTCTGAACACCGACCCTTGGGAATCGGTCGCCACGCTGCCGGGCGTTTCGGGCGTGACCTCGATCTCGACAGGGTTCTTTGAAAAGCTGGCCTTCGTCGTGTCGAACCCCGAAAACAAGGTTGCGATTCTCAATCTCGAAACGCTTGAAAACGTCGGCTTCCTCGATCTGCCGGGCGGGCCGGGCGTGGGCATTGCCGATGCCGATGGCAAGAAGCTTTATGTGCCGCTGCATGATTCGAACTCGCTCGCGGTGATCGACATCTACAACAAGCGCGTGCACAAGATCATCAAGAACGTGGCCGAGGCACCCTGGGGCGTGGCGATGGCCGCGACCAACAACTACTGCCACTAAGCGCAAGACACGCGAAAGTGAGAGCGGGCGCAGGCGCAGGTCTGCGCCCTTTCTCATGGCGCGGCGGGGCAGGATTCGGGGGCGGAAGTGTTTGCGCTAGCACCAGTTTTCTTTCGCCCCCCTGCGTCAATATGGCTACCCTGCCGGGCCGGACGGCACACGCAAACTTGATCTATGTCATATAGCCGTGCCCCCTTAGCCTTTAGGTTCCGCTCAGTCGCCATCGCGGAAAGCTGACGCACGGCCTTCGTGTCTGGTGCCTTGAAGAGAGGATCAATCCATGAAACTTCGTCTCACTACCTTCGCCCTGCTCGCAGGTGCCTCGATGTTCGCAATGACTTCGGTGGCGCAAGCCAATGGCGTTGCCGACACCCCCGGCTACGCCGAAGCGATTGCCGCTGCACAAAACGGTGCGGCCGCTGCCTGGGCCAACGCCGAATCGGAACGCGGCGGCCTTTACCTCGTCGCGCAATTCGATTCCTCAGGCCCCGATGCCTGGGATCCGGTTGCACACCCGCTGGTCTATGTGAGCTCGGAATCGCACGCCAACCCGAACCCGAACCGCACCCTTCCGGGCGGCTTCGCGGGCTTCCACGTTGTCGACGCGATGACCAAAGAAGTCATCTACGGCTACATCGCTGCCGAAACCGCAAAAACTTCGGAAATGCGCGGCGCGCCGCACGGCGTGGCGCTTTCACCCGACGGTGCCTGGGCCTATGTCGGCTGGTCGGAAGTTGATCAGTCGGTCACCGGCTTCACCTCGTATGTCGCGGTGGTGAACGTTCGCACGATGAAGATCGACAAGCTGATGAAGCAAGAGTCGCGCTTCCGCGGTGCCCCGCGCGCTCAGCGTCTGCACCACGTCCAGTCGTGGACCGACGTTGACGGCAATGATCGCGTGGTTCTGCAGTGGGGCTTCGGTGCCGACGGCGGGCCGCACAACATCCTCGACCCGAAAGACGACAACCGCGTGGCGCGTTCGATCACCT
>NZ_JAUXPI010000023.1 GCF_030684035.1 Phaeovulum sp.
GATGGCGGCGACGGGGTGGATACGGCGGTTTTCGCAAGCACCGCTCCGGTGACGGTCGATCTGCGGATTGCCACAGCGCAGGACACCGGCCTTGGCCTCGACACTCTGGTGTCGATCGAGAATGTCACCGCGGGCAGCGGCAATGACCGGCTCATCGGCAATGCCGGAGCCAATGTCCTGATCGGCAACGCGGGCAACGATTCGCTCGACGGCGGCGCGGGCAATGACACGCTTAATGGCGGCGATGGCAACGACACCCTGCGCGGCGGTTCTGGCAACGACCGGCTGAACGCCGGTGCGGGCAACGACCTGATCGATGGCGGCGACGGGGTGGATACGGCGGTTTTCGTGAGCACCTCGGGGGTGACGGTCGATTTGCGGATCACCGGTGCCCAGAATACCGGCCTTGGGCTCGACACGCTGGTGTCAATCGAGAATGTCGTCACCTACGGCGGCAACGACCGGCTCACCGGCAACGCGGCAGCGAACATTCTCATTTCCGGCTGGGGCAATGACACGCTCTACGGTGGCGAGGGCAATGACACGCTCGATGCCGGCCTGGGAGACGACTACATCGATGGCGGGCCGGGGATGGACGCGGTGGCTTTTACCGGCCCGACGGCGGTGACGGTCGATCTGCGGATCACCGGAGCCCAGGATACCGGCCTTGGCTTCGACACGCTGGTGTCGATCGAGAATGCCTTCTCGGGCCAGGGCAACGACCGGCTTACCGGCGATGCGGGGCCCAACCAACTCGCCTCCGGCGGCGGCAATGATACGCTCGACGGCGGCGCGGGCAATGACACGTTGAACGGCGGCCTCGGCAACGACGTGCTGACCGGCGGGGCCGGGGCGGATGTGTTCGTTTTCATCACCCCGCTCGGCAATGACAACATCGACCGGATCACCGATTTCGACGTTACGGAAGACTGGCTCCGGCTCTACCAGACCGTCTTTCCCGCCCTCGCGAAAGGTGCGCTGCCCACCACCGCCTTCGCCGCCAACACAACAGGCCTGGCAGGGAAAGCGACGGACCGGATCATCTATGAAACCGACACCGGCAACCTTTACTACGATCCCGATGGCAACGGCGCAGCTCCTGGCCAGCTTTTTGCGATTCTGACCCCGGGGCTGGCGCTCAGCGCCTATGACTTCTTCATCTGGTGAACCCGGCCACCAGAAAAAGCGCCAGGTGCGCTCCTGCCGCTGGCTTCGATGCGCGTCAGTGGCTGCGGCACCTCGCCGATTTGGCCGGTTCGGGTTTGGCAGGCCGTGCGGCACCCCGGCAGTCGCTAGCCGCGCAGGGCGTTGATGAGAATGCGCGGCAGTTTGCGCCACGCCGGGCGATAGAGGAATTCGGTCAGAAGCCGCCCCAGTTGCCGCGCCCGGCGGTGGGTGACAAACCAGGGCGGCCGCGGCAGCAGCGTGATGCCATAGCGCAGGCTGCGTGGAAACGGTGCCCAGGGGGCCCGGATCACCGTGCGCTCGGTATGCGCGAGCATATAGCTGTTGTGCACGGTGCCGATACCCGACTGCACATCCTCGGCGCTATGCCCCGGAAACGCGCCCCAGGGCGTCTGCGCCAGCGAAAACCCGATGCCTGTCCAGCCGTTGATCGCAATGGTGCCATAGCGCAGATCGGCCAGCAGAGCGTCAAGGCGCGCCTGCCCGATCTGGTGCAGAACCGCCGGGTGGATCAGGATGTTGGCACCAAGCGTGCCATGCAGGCCCGCATTCGCCCAGGCGATGGCGGCGCGCAGAAAGGTTTCAGCGTCGGGCGCGGCAAGCCGTTTGAGCGCAAGCATCGGCGCAAACGCTTCGCCACCCTGCACACCCGCCGCGGCATCCGCTTTGTCGAGATCGACCAGCACCAGTGCCGGTGCCACGCCGCGCTGAAGCCGGGAGCTGGCAGCACCCGCCGCCCGAGCGATGCTTTCCATCCGCGCCTCGGCACCCGGATACCATGCCGGGCGCTGCCCCGCCGTTGCCATTACCGCGCCAACGCCCGCCAGCAACGGTTCCGCTGCGCCCCAGCCCTCGGGCAACACCAGAACCTGGCAAGCGACGCAGTTGAAGCCGGAATTGTGCAACTTCTGGGTGGCGATATGTTCGGCCTGAAAGGCGATGTCGGCGCGTGACCACGGCCCCGGCACCACGATGGTCGGGCAAACCGCACCAAGCTCGCTGGTGACCGGGCGCGGGTTCACCCGCCGCCCCGCCGCCTTGTTGGCGGCAGCTTCGGCACCCTGCCCCCAGACGATGGCGTCATGCGTTGCCCCCGCGCCGGTGATATGGATCGTATCAACCAGCGGATGCGTGGCCAGATAGGCCCCGTCGGCCCCGTCGCCCTGCAAGATGCGCAACACCCCGCGACGGATCAACGGTGCCAGCGCCGCCGCCAGCACCGGGCCAAGTGCTGCAAGCACCGGGTTGAGCTTCAGCGCCACTACCTCATGCTCGACCATGAGCTTGTGCAGGCAATCCAGCGGCGCGATCGAGGTGATGTTGCCCGCGCCAAGCACCAATGCCACGCCACCTTGCCGCGCCGCAGCAGGCCCGTCCCAGGTCGGGGCCACATGCGCGGCAAGGTTCTCGGCGGTCACGCCGGGCTGCATCCAGACCTCGGCGCTGATCCCGGAATATAGGATGCGGTCCCAGAGGCTGCGCGGCAGGACCCGCAGCGCCAGTTGCCCGCTCGGCAAGCGGCGCTGGCGCAAGCCGTTGAGGAACCGCTTGCCCGGCAACTGGCGCAGGGTCTCGGCATAGGCATCGCAGGCCGACATAAACGCATAGGGCCCGGAAAGCCATTCCTCGCCTTCCAGCTGCGATCCGGGCGCAATGCCCTTGAGCCGCGACGCGATATTGACCCATTCGGCGGCGACCGGCATCAACGCATCGCGCAACTCTCCCAGAACCGCGATGCGTTCGCCAGCACCGCTTTGCGCCCAGGCCCGGCCCTGGCTGGCCAGTTCTGCCAGCGCCAGGTCATAGCCCGCCCGCGTGGCAGTGCCGGTTGCGCCCTCAGCCACCGCCTGCCGCCAGCTCGCCTCGACTTTTCGCATCGGCTTGCCTCCTCTCGCAGCCGGAATGTGGCGCGGCGCGGCAGCAGCGTCCATGCGAAAACGCCGACGCGCGCGGGGCGCGACGTAAGGTCAGCAGGTGCCGAAGGTTCAGGCCAGTGCGCTGTGGCAGCAGCGCTGCAACAAGCCGATGAAGCGGTTGCCGCCAAGAAAGGCGGTATGCGCGAACCAGAGCTTCATCGGGTCCATCTCGTGCAAAAGGCGCATGCTCACCTCCGGGTTCGCGGCTCCCACGCTCCATTCCGGCACCACACCATAGCCCAGCCCCGCCTCGATCAGTCGCATCACCGAGGTTGAGCCCGAGGCCGAGGTGGCAATGCGCGGCGCGGCCCCCATACGCTGGCCGAGGTAGTCGAGCGCGCGCTGGCGCACCATCTGCCCCGCTTCATAGGTGACAAAGGGGCGGTCACGAAACTGCGCCAGTTCATCCGCAAGCGGCCCGGCACCGGTGGCGGGCAGGCCCCATTCGGCGGGCCAGACCAGCGCCAGCCGGTAGGAACCAAGCAGTTGCTGGGTGATCGCCGGATGGCTGAAGCTGCGCTCGCTGACCGCCGCATCAAGCGCGCCGTCCATCATCAATTTTTCAAGCGTGGTATCGCGTTCAAAAAAGGCCAGCTCGATCTCGGGGGCCTCGCGGCGAAACTCTTGCAGGATCGCCGGAAAGAAATGGTGAAAAAGCGCCTGCGGCACACCGACGCGCAACACCGAATGGACATCGTGCAGCAGCACCGAAATGCGCGACAGGATGGTTTCCAGCTCGTCGCCGAGCGAGGCATGCAACGCGCGGCCTTGCGGCGTGAGGGTCACCCGGCGCGAGCCCTTTTCCGCCTCGATCAGCCGCGCCCCGTACATCTGTTCGAGCCTGCGCACATGGTTCGCGGCAGACTGGTAGGAGATGTTCAATTCGCGCGAGGCTGCGGAAAAGGAACCGGTGCGGGCGACAAGGTGAAAGGTCTGCAACAGCGATATATCGACCTTGGCAGCGCGCTCCTGCCCGCGCCCGCCGTTTTTTCCGCCTGAACCCGCGCTATCCATTGCGGGCCTAGATCGGAACTGCGGTGGCGCGGGCAGGATCGAGCGCCGCGAAAAAGCGGCTCTGGCGCAAGAGAGCCGGGCCGATATCCCCCGGCGAGATCAGCCCGGCTCGCGGCAGGGAACCCGAGCAGATCAGGTCGATCATGGCGCAGGCATGGGCGGCGGTGGCGGTGGCAGCAGCACTTGCTGGCGCGCCTGCCTCATCCGCGGCGGCGCGCAGTTCCTGCCGGGTCCAGACCTCGGGCGCATCCGGTGTGGCGCGCTGGCGAATGGCGATCAGCACCCGGTCGTCGGCGGTTTCCGGCAACGCGGTCGTCAAGAGCGCGCGCAACTGGTAAAGCCGCGCCGCAAGCCCAAGATCTTGCAGCAGGAACTGCATGTAATCGAGATGGCCGGGGTAGCGCAGGGTCTTGAATACCAGCCCGCCCACCTTTCCCGCATGCCGCCGCGCCAGCGCATCAAGGCTTCCCGCCGTGGTAAAGGCCTCGAACTCGGTGCCGCCGAGGCGCAGCGTTTCGGTCTGGGTAAGCGGCGCAAGCTCGGTCAGCGCGCCGCCCTGAAGCGCAAGGCAGGGGTTGGTGTATTCATCCAGAAGCCCGTCGACGCCCCAGATATTGGCATATCCCAGCCGGTTTTCGCGCTTTGCGGGCAGCACGCCGACGAATACCGTGGTTTCAGATTGTGGCCCGGCCTGCGCCAGCAATTCGGCGGCAAGGGCGGTCACATAGCCCGGTGCCAAGCCGCAGCCGGGGGCAAGGCAGAGATCGCCCGCACCGCCCGCCAGCGCCGCCACCTGCGCCGCCGCCCCGGTATCTTCGAAAATGTCGAGATAATTGCAGCCGCGTTCAAGTGCCAGCCGTGCCACCTCGGCGGGGGCCATCGCGGCATCGGTCAGGATCACCGCACGCGCACCTGCAAGCAGGGTGTAAAGGTCATCGCGCAGCCCCGCCCCGGCGAAGGCGGCGGTGTGCAGGCCCGATGCGGCGGCAAGCGCCAGCGCATCGGCATCGCGCGAACTGATCGTGGCGGAAAACCGCGCATCGGCACCCAGCATGCGGGCGATGCGCCGCCCCATCCTCCCCGCGCCGAGCACCAGAACCGGGGTTGCGGCGCTCATGCCCGCGCCCTAGCTGTGGAACCGCGAGAGGAACGCGCGCAACCGCTCGGAAGCGGGGTTGCGCAGAATTTGCTCGGCACTCCCCTCTTCGGCAATGCGGCCACCTTCCATGAACAGCACGCGGCTTGCCACATCTGCGGCAAAGCCCATCTCGTGGGTGACCAATACCATTGTCATGCCGGTATCGGCAAGGCGGCGGATCACCGCCAGAACCTCGCCCACGAGTTCGGGATCAAGCGCCGAGGTCACCTCATCCAGAAGCAATACCTCGGGGCGCATCGCCAGCGACCGCGCAATCGCCACGCGCTGTTTCTGTCCGCCCGAAAGATGCGCCGGATAGGCGCGCGCCTTGTCGGCAAGCCCGACCTGGCCGAGCAGGTCCATCGCATGCGCCTCGGCCGCGGCGCGCGGCTCGCCCAGCACCTTGGTCGGCCCGGCGGTGATATTGCCAAGCACGGTCAGGTGCGGAAACAGGTTGAAATGCTGAAACACCATGCCGACCTTGCGGCGCAATTCGCCGGTGCCGATGGCACCGCCGCGACCCCGGAACTTCGGCGTAACTGCCCGGCCCTGGAACATCACGGTGCCGGAACTTGGCACCTCCATCATGTTCAGGCAACGGATCAGCGTCGATTTGCC
This sequence comes from Phaeovulum sp., assembly GCF_030684035.1. GTDB lineage: Bacteria > Pseudomonadota > Alphaproteobacteria > Rhodobacterales > Rhodobacteraceae > UBA6213. The sequence continues at coordinate 5,872 of NZ_JAUXPI010000023.1, forward strand.
GGACCCCGAAGGCCCGATCACCCCCAGCACCTCGCCGGGCAGGAGGTCGAGGTCGATACCCTTCAGCACCTCAAGCTTGCCGAAGCTCTTGCCGAGGCCGCGCACCGATATCACTGCCGAAGTTGTGCTCATGTCGCGCATTCCCTGTCTGCCTCAGTCACTGCGCCGCATCCGGCGCTCGAAATGGTCCGCCACCTGGGTCAGCGGGAACAGCATCGCAAAGTAGAGTATCGCGGCCATGCTGTAGGCTTCCAGAGGTCGGTAGGTCTCGGAAGTGACAACCGAGGTCATGTAGGTCAGTTCCGCCAGCGAGATCGCGTAAAGCAGCGAGGTGTTCTTCAGCTGGATCACCGACTGGTTGATGAAGGCGGGCAGCATGTTCTTGATCGCCTGCGGCATGATGATGTAGCGCATCGATTGCACCCCCGACATGCCGATGGCCGCCGATGCCTCGCGCTGGCCCTTGTCCACCGCCAGAATGCCGCCGCGGAAAATCTCGGCGTAGAACGAGCCGACATAGAGCGACAGCGTCAAGAGCCCTGCCGTGGTGTTGGAAATCGAGATCCCGAGCAGCATCGGCAGCGCGTAATAGGCCCAGAGGATCTGCACCAGAAGCGGCGTGCAGCGGAACAGTTCCTGGTAGCTGCGCGAAAAAAGCCGAAGCCACCAGAACCGCGACAGCCGCGCGTAGCACGAGGCGGCCCCCACCACGATGCCGATCAAAATCGATCCGACGGTATAAAGAAAGGTGATCCAGACCCCCCAGAGCAGAAGGTCGAAAGACTGCATGACCGTGTAGAAATCCCAGTGATAGGTCATCGGGTCGAACTCCTGCGGCGGCGGTAGGAAGATGCGGGCCCCGAGGGGCCCGCAACGGTGGCTCAGCCGTTGATGTCGAAGCCTGCGGGCAGATCTTCCAGCGTGATGCCGAAGGGTTCAAGCCCCATCAGGATCCAGGTCTGGTTGTTGCCGACGCGGCGGTTGAAATCGGCCCAGGCCGAAACGAAGCTTTTCCAGACCTCGTCGGTATCGTAGTTGATGCCGATCACCGAGGGCGAAGACAGGATCGGGGTCGGCACATAGACCGCGCCGATGCCAGCGTTTTTCTTGGTCATCACCATCGAGTTGAACACGGTGTTGATGATCGCATCGGCCTTGCCGGTCTGCACCGCCAGGATCGCTTCGTCGCGGGTCTTGAAGCGCAGGATGTTGGCTTTCGGCAGGTAAGCCTTGGTGATCTGGTCCTGCGCCGAGCCGAGGTCCACCGCGATGGTGTATTTCGGATCATTGAGTTCGGCCCAGCTCAGGCCGCCAAGTTCGGGCTTCGGCGAGATGATGGTGAAGCTGTTGTAGTAGGTCGGCGACGAGAAGCTGACCGAAAGCGCGCGGGTCGGCAGCGCGGTAAGTGCGAAGGCGAGGTCAACCTTGCCCGACTGCACGTCGAGGATCGAGTTGGCCCAGCTCGATTCGACGACTTCAAGGTTCACACCCAGAACCGCCGCCATGTCCTTGCCCATTTCCACCACGAAACCGCGCCATTCGCCGGTGCGCGGGTCCTTGTTGAAATAGGGGTCTTCGTTGAGAATGCCGGCGATGCGCAGCACCCCGCGCGCGCGGATTTCATCGACCTTGTTCGTTTGCGCCTGGGCTGCGGTGAACGTGGCGGTCAGCGCCAACGCGGCCGCCGCGACCCCGGTCATCACCCGTTTGAAGAAAGACATCGGATACTCCCCGTGTTGATGCGGCTGCCGCCGCGGATATGGCTCATGCGCCGACCTTCTGGTCTCGGGCCGGTTGCCACCAAAGCACCCGCTTTCGGGTTTCGGATCAATACAAGATTGAGGGGGCAATATACAAATGCAGTTATATCTTGCGGGCTTTGCTTGCAGATTGCTGCAGTACGACAACAGATGTTTCAAAGATTGTTGTAACTCCGAGGGTCTTTTTTGCATCGCGCGGCGGCGACGGCACCGCTAGCGTTAGGAAAACGCAACCCGGTGACGGAGTCCACCCTTGGCCAAGGCGCAGGATCATGACGTGCTGATTGCCGGGGCGGGCATTGTAGGTGCCTCGGTCGCCTGGCACCTGGCCGAGGCCGGGCTGAAGGTGGCAGTGGCCGATGCCACCGGGCCCGCCGCCGCCGCTTCGGGGGCTTCCGATGGCGCGGTTTCGGTCGCGTCGAAAAAGCCCGGGGTGATGGCGCGGCTGGCTACCGGCTCGCTGCTTTACACCCGCGAGCTTGCGGCGCGGGGGTTGCTTGGCCCGGCCTATGCGGCCCGCCCCTCTTATGTTTTCGGCGCGGGCGAAGACGAGATGGCCGCCATCGACGCGCTGATTGCCAAGCTCGCCGCCCTTGCAGGCCCGGTGCGCGTTTGCGCCGATGGCGGCCCGAAGCTTCTGCCCGGTGCCGGGGCCGGGATCGAGCGGCTGGTGGTGCTGGCGGGCGAAGGCCATATGCCGGGGCACAAGGCGGTGCGCGCCTATCTTGCGCATCCGCGCATCACGCCGCTCTGGCCCGCCCGGATCAACGCCTTTGCGGCCGACGATTCCGGTGTGGAGGTCGATCTTGGCGGGAAGCCTCTGCGGGTGGGCGTGCTGGTCGCGGCGCTCGGCACCTCGACGCCCGCGCTCTTTCCATGGCTTCCCGTGTTGCCGCGCGCCGGGCAACTGATCGTGACTGATGCCGGGCCGGTGGGTGCGCTTCCCGGTTCTCTGACCGCCGCCGCCTATCTGCTGGCCAAGACCGAGGGGCCGGGCCGCGAGGCGCTGCCACCAGTGGTGATCGACCCGCTCGGCACCGGGCAATTCCTGATCGGCTCTTCGCGCGAGGAACACGCCGACCCCACCCGCGTCGATTTTGCCACCTTGCGGCATCTGCTCGCCCGCGCCGCCGCCGCCTATCCGGCACTGACGGAGCGCCGGGTGATTCGCGCCTTCGCCGGGATCCGCGCGGCGGTGTCCGATGGCCTGCCGATCGTCGGGCCAATGCCCGGCAGCCCGCGGGTGATCGTGGCAACCGGCTTTGAGGGCGATGGCATCTGCTTGTCGGCGCTGATTGGGCGCGAGGTGGCGGGCATGGTGCGCGGTGCCAGCCCCGGCGCAGAATGGGCAGCCGATATCGCGGCCCTGGCACCCGCGCGTTTCGACCCGGCCCGGCAGGAGTGCGTGGCATGAGCGGGCAGATTTTCTGGAACGGCACCGCCCTGCCCTATCGCCCCGGCGAAACCGTCGCCACAGCGCTGACCCGCGCCGGGGTACTCCGCTTCGGGGTTGCACCGGGCGGGCAGGCGCGCGGCATTTTCTGCGGCATCGGCCAATGCCAGGGCTGTCTGGTGCAGGTCGGCGCGCGGCTGACCGAGGCCTGCCTGCTACCCTGCCGCGATGGCCTGATGGTCTCTGATGCGGGGGGGCCGCAGCATGGGTGATCCGCGCATTCTGGTGGTCGGGGCCGGGCTTGCCGGGCTTGCCGCAGCGGCGGAACTGGCGTGTGCCGGGCATCAGGTGCTTGTCGTCGATCAGGCGCGGCAGCCGGGCGGCGCAGTGCACCGCCAGCCGCTGCCGGGCGCGCGCTCGCTTGCCAGCCCGGCGCAGGCGCGGCGTTGGCGCGCGCTGATGGCCGATGTCGATGCGCAGGGCGCGCGGATCGAAATTGCCTGCAATACCCGTTTTGGCGGCGTTGACCATACCGGCACCGTGCTGCTCACCGGTGATGCAGCCGCGCTTTTGCAGCCGCAGGCACTGGTTCTGGCGGTTGGGGCCCGCGAAAAGGTGCAGCCGCGCCCTGGCTGGACCCTGCCGTGGGTCACCACCGCTGGCGCGCTGCAAGTCGAGATCAAGACCACGTCCGAACCCCCTGCGGGCCGGGTGCTGCTGGCGGGCTCCGGTCCGCTTTTGCTGGCGCTCGGGGCAGAGCTGGTGCGGCTCGGGCAGCCGCCGGTGGCGATCATCGAGGCGGCGCGGCCGTTTTCGCACCCGCTGCAATCGCTGGCATTGCCGCCGCCCTACATGGTCGAGGCGGCGCGGCATCTGGCGCGACTGGTGCGGGCACGGGTGCCTGTGTTCACCGGCGCGGCCCTGACCCGGATCAGCGAACACGAGGGCGCACTTTTGGCCGAAATTGCCACCCGCAAAGGCAGCCTCGGCCTTGCTGCCGACCGGATTTGCCTGCACGATGGCATCCGCCCCAACGATACCGGCCTGACCGACAGCACGGCGCTGCCGGTGCTGCGCCTTGGCGACTGCCGCGAGGCGCTAGGCGCTGCTGCGGCACTGGCCGATGGTCGCGCCGGGGGGGCAGCACTTGCCGCGCGCCTCGCCGGTCTGCCTGCCCCCGCTGCAAGCAGCGCGCTGGCGCGCGAGGCCCTCGCTCAGGCGCGGCTTGCCCGCATTTACGCGCATGATTCCGCCGCAGCACTTGCCGCCCTGCCCGCAGACACGGTGATCTGCCGCTGCGAGAACCGCACACGCGCCGATCTCGATGCGCTCGGGCCCTCGCCGACCACCCGGCAGTTGCGGCTCGATGGCCGCTTTGGCATGGGTGCCTGCCAGGGGCGCTTTTGCGCCGACTGGGTGGCAAGGCTTGCCCGCCCCGATGCGCCGCAACCGCTTGGAATTCCGCGCTGGCCCGCCCGCCCGATTTCGGTGGCCGAACTGCTTGCCGCCCCCGATCTGACCTCAGGAGAATTCGAATGACCCTTGCCGCACCCGCCCGCGCGCCGCGCGCCGCCCGCTTTGTCGTAGCCAATCCGTTCAATGGTGCCGTGCTGTCCGAACTTGCCGAGGCGAGCGAGGCCGAGGTTCTGGCGACCGTCGCGCGCGCCGGTGCCGCCGCCGCCGCCTTTCGCGGTTCCACCCCCTATGAGCGGCGCGCGCTGCTGAACCGGCTTGCGGAACTGGTGGAGCGTGATGCGGAAATGCTGGCGCAGACGATCAGCGCCGAGGTCGGCAAGACCATCACTGAGGCGCGCGGCGAGGCGCGGCGGGCGCAAAACACGCTGCGGCTTTCGGGCGATGCCGCGACCTTTCTCGATGGCGAGGTGCTGCATTGCGGTATCGTTTCGGGCGGCAAGGACCGGCAGGCGGTGGTCACCTATGTGCCGACCGGGGTGGTCGCGGCGATCACTCCGTTCAACTACCCGGTCAACCTGCTCTGCCACAAGCTCGGCCCCGCCATCGCGGCGGGCAATGCGGTGGTGGTGAAACCTTCGCCCAAGGCCCCGCTTGCCGCCGACCATCTGGTGCGGCTGACCCGCGAGGCGGGCTTTCCCGCCGATCTGGTGCAGATCCTGCACGGCGGGGCCGAACCCGCGCTGGCGCTTGCCCGCGCGCCGATCGACCTTTTGAGCTTTACCGGCGGGCCGCAGGCCGGGCTGGCGCTCAAACGCGCCTCGGGCCTCGTGCGCTGTCTGATGGAACTTGGCGGCAATGACCCGCTGTTTGTGCTGTCCGATGCCGATCTGGATGCGGCCGCCGCCACCGCGGTCGGGCACCGCTTTGAAATTGCGGGGCAAAGTTGCGCTGCGGTGAAAAAGCTTTATGTCCACGAGGCGGTGCAGGATGAATTTACCGAGCGGTTGCTGGCGCTGGTGGCAGATCACCGCTACGGCGACCCGGCCGAGGATGCCACCCAGATGGGCCCGGTGATCGATGCCGCCGCCGCCGCCGACCTTGCGGCGCGGTTGCGCGAGGCCGAGGCGGCAGGGGCACGGCTATTGGCGGGTGGCACGGCGCAGGGCACGCTTTTCGCCCCCACGGTCATTGCCGATGTGCCATTGACGACCCGCCTGCTGGCCAGCGAAACCTTTGGCCCGGTGCTGGCAATGCGCGCGTTCAGCAGCCTCGATGCCGCCATGGGCGAGGTCAACGCCTCCGAATTCGGCCTGCAAGCCGGCATCTTCACCAATGACCACGCCGCGATCCGGCAGCTTTCGCGCGGGCTACAGGTCGGCGGGGTCATGGTCAACGAAGGCCCCGATTTTCGCGCCGAACATGTGCCCTTTGGCGGCATCAAGCGCTCCGGCCTTGGTCGCGAAGGCGTGCGGATTGCGCTGCGCGAAATGTCCGAAACCCGTGTCGTGATCGACTGATCGCCTTCAATAGGAGCCCGCCATGACCAGCCTCACCCGTTTCGACGGCGTCTTTACCGCGCTTGTCACCCCCTTCACCGCGACCGGCGCAATTGACTGGGCCGCATTTGACCGCCACCTTGACCGCCAGCTTGCGGCGGGCATTGCCGGGCTGGTGCCAGTCGGCACCACCGGCGAGGCGGCGACGCTTGACGAAGACGAGGCGCTGGCGCTGATTTCGCGCACCAAAGCTCGGGCCGAAGGGGCGGCCTATGTGCTGGCAGGCACCGGCAGCAACTCGACCGCCAAGACGGTTGCCGCAACCCGCCGCGCCGTCGAGGCGGGGGTTGATGGCGTGCTGGTGGTCACGCCCTATTACAACAAGCCCACGCAGGCCGGGCTGGTGGCCCATTTCGCGGCAGTTGCCGAGGCGGCGGGGGCGGCGGAGGTGATGCTCTATTCGGTGCCGGGCCGTGCCGGTGTGGCGATTGCGCCGCAAACGGCGGCAGAGCTTGCAGCGCGCGCGCCGAATATCGTGGCGATCAAGGAGGCGGGGGGCGATGCGGCCCGCGTCACCGCGCTTCGTGCTGCCTGCGGGGCGGATTTCGTGGTGCATTGCGGCGATGACGGGCTGGCGCTGCCGTTCTTCGCGCTTGGCGCGCGCGGCCTTACCTCGGTGCTGTCGAACTACGCCCCGGCGGAATGCGTGGCGCTCTGGCAGGCATGGTTCGGCGGGCGTTTTGCCGAGGCGCTCATGCTGCATGAACGCCTCGCCCCGCTTGCCGCCGCGATGTTCATCGAATCGAGCCCCGCCCCGGTCAAGCACGCGCTGGCGCACGCGGGGCTGATGGGGGCCGGGCTGCGGTTGCCGCTGGTCGGGCTTGCGCCCGCCTCGGCCGCAGCACTTGCAACCGAACTGGCGCGCTTCGCCGCGGCCTAGGCGCGCGCCACCTCGGCAAGAGCCGCATCGTAGAGCGCGAGCCCCGCGCCCTCGGCGCTGGCCCCTTCGGAAAGCGCCCTGCGCCAGCCGCGCGCGCCCGGGCGGCCATGGAAAAGCCCAAGCATGTGGCGGCTGACCTGGTGCAGGCGACCGCCGCGTGCCAGATGCGCGGCGATATAGGGGCGCATCGCCTCGGCCACCGCAAAGGCATCGCGCGGGCCGGGCAGGCCGAAAAGCCGCGCATCGGTGGTGCCAAGAATGTTCCAGGGCTCATGGTAGGCGGCGCGACCCACCATCACCCCGTCGAGCCCCTGCGCCAGCAGCGCCTCCGCCTCGGCAAGCCGCGCCACGCCGCCATTGAGCGATATGTGCAGATGCGGGTAGGCCCGCTTCATTGCCAGCACCAGCGGGTAGTCAAGCGGCGGCACCTCGCGGTTTTCGCGCGGGCTGAGCCCTTGCAGCCACGCCTTGCGCGCGTGGATGATGAACCGGCTGACCCCCGCCGCCGCGACGGTTTCCAGAAATGCGGGCAGCGCCTCGGACGGGGTCTGCTCGTCCACCCCGATCCGGCATTTCACCGTGACCTCAACTCCCGCCACCTCGGCCATTGCCGCCACGCAATCGGCGACCAGCGCCGGGGTTTTCATCAGCACCGCGCCAAAGGTGCCCGCCTGCACCCGGTCCGAGGGGCAACCGCAGTTGAGGTTGATCTCGTCATAGCCCCAGCCCGCCGCGATCCGCGTGGCTTCGCGCAGCTCGGCCGGGTCGGAGCCGCCAAGCTGGAGCGCCACCGGGTGTTCGGCAGGGTCGTAATCCAGCAGCCGCGCCCGATTGCCATGGATCAGAGCGGGCGCGGTGACCATTTCGGTATAGAGCAGCGCGCCACGGCTGATTTCGCGGTGGAAACGGCGGCAGTGGCGATCTGTCCAGTCCATCATCGGTGCCACCGCAAGCCGCGCGGCGGCGCGGGCGGGGCTGATCGGCAATGGCAGATGGTCGTGCAACCCGGGCTCTCCTTGCGCAGCGGCGCTCCGCGCGCCCTAGCACAGCGCAGGCCCGAGCGAAACCCGCGCAGGGCCCGCTTTGGCGCATGGTGGCGGTGCCCGGCGCGCGCTATAGCGGGGCAAACCCGTTCCGGAGAGACCCGATGACAATCCGCCTTACCACCCTTGCGCACGGCGGCGGCTGCGGCTGCAAGGTATCGCCCGCGCTGCTTGACGAAATCCTGTCGGGGCTGCCCGCGCAGTTCCGCGACCCCGCAATGCTGGTCGGGATCGAGACCAAGGATGATGCCATCGTCTATCGCATCAACGAAACCACCGCCATCGTGGCGACCACCGATTTCTTCATGCCGGTGGTTGATGATCCCTTCGATTTCGGAGCCATCGCCGCCGCCAACGCGCTTTCCGATATCTACGCGGTCGGCGGGCGGCCGCTTTTTGCGCTGGCAATCGCCGGCATGCCGGTGGGGCTGCTCGGTCCCGAAACCATCGGCGCGATCATGGCCGGAGGCGTCGATGTGGCGGCAAAGGCCGGGATCATGATCGGCGGCGGCCATTCGATCGACGCACCCGAGCCGATCTACGGCCTCGCCGTGGTCGGCATCGTGCACCCCGACCGGATCAAGCGGAATTGCACGGCGCGGGCGCAGGATGTGCTGGTGCTGGGCAAGGCGCTTGGCGTCGGCGTGCTCAGCCATGCGCTGAAACAGCACGGGCTTTCGGCGCAAGACTATGCCGAATTGCGCGCCACCACCACCAAGCTCAACGCGATCGGCGCGGATTTCGGCGCGATCGAGGCGGTGCACGCAATGACCGATGTCACCGGCTTCGGTCTGATCGGCCATCTGCGCGAAGTTTGCGAAGGTTCAAACCTTGGCGCGCGGCTGCGGCTGGCCGATATTCCGCTGCTCGCCGCCGCCGTGCCATATGCGCAGGCTGGCCACAACACCGGGGCAGGAACCCGCAACCGTGGCGCGCATGAGGCGCATGTGTCGCTGCCCGAAGGTCTGCCGGACTGGCACCGCAACCTGCTTTATGACCCGCAGACTTCGGGCGGGCTGCTGGTTTCGGTGGCCCCCGAGGCGGCGGGCGCGGTGCTGGAAATGTTCCACGCGCAAGGTTACGCCGCCGCCGCGATCATCGGCGAGATGGTGGCGGGCCCGGCGCGGGTTGCCGTGCTGGGCTGAGCGGCGCGCGGCACTGATTGCAGCGCGCATTGCGCGCGCGCCTCGCCCGGTACCGCTTCGGGCTGGCGGCGCTTTGAAAACGGCGAAGGCGCCGTCTTGCGACGGCGCCTTGCAAAAACGGGTCTGGCAGATCAGCGCTTGGAGAACTGGAAGCTCTTGCGCGCCTTGGCCTTGCCGTATTTCTTGCGCTCGACCACGCGGCTGTCGCGGGTCAGGAAGCCTGCGGCTTTCAGCGCGCCGCGCAGCTCGGGCGTATAGAGTTGCAGCGCCTTCGAGATGCCGTGCTTGACCGCGCCAGCCTGGCCCGAAAGCCCGCCACCCGCAACCGTCGCCATCACGTCGAATTCGCCTTCCACACCGGCCACGGTGAAGGGCTGCTTGAGGATCATCTGCAGCACCGGGCGGGCAAAGTATTCCGCCATCGGCTTGCCATTGACCACCACCTTGCCCTTGCCCGGCTTGATCCAGACGCGGGCGACCGCGTCCTTGCGCTTGCCGGTGGCATAGGCGCGGCCCAGCGCATCGCGCTGCGGCAGCCGGGGGGCCGCAACCGGTGCGGCGGCGGCAGGGGTGCCCGCCACGGCGGCTTTCAGATCGTCGAGGGATTTGAGGTCTTCAACCATCTTCATGCGCTCCGGGTGTTCTTCGGGTTCAGCGAGGCAAAGTCGAGAACTTCGGGCTGCTGCGCTTCATGGGGATGCGCGCTGCCTGCATAGACGCGCAGGTTCGACATCTGCTGGCTGCCAAGGCGGTTGCGCGAAATCATCCGCTCGATCGCCTTGATCACCACCCGCTCGGGATGCGCGCCATCAAGCACCTGGCCTGCGGTACGGAACTTGATCCCGCCCGGAAAGCCGGTATGCCAGAAGTATTTCTTGTCGGCACGCTTGTTGCCGGTCATCTGCACCTTGTCGGCGTTGATGACGATCACGTTGTCGCCCATGTCCATGTGCGGCGTGAAGCTTGGCTTGTGCTTGCCGCGCAAGCGCATGGCGACGATCGTGGCGAGACGGCCCAGAACGATGCCTTCGGCATCAATCAGGATCCATTTCTTTTCGATGTCCGCCGGTTTTGCGGTGTAGGTTTTCATCGGCTTTCGGCCCTTCGATGGCTTTATGCGCTTCGGATGTGGGCTTTTGCGGCAAATACCGGCGCAGGTCAAGCCAAAAACCGCCTTGTTTTTTAAGTGCAAACAATGGGTTGCGAAATAGGTATCATATTACCCCATACCCAGCCACGGAATCGCCGCGCTCAGCGCTTTGGCGGCAGCGAATAGGTCAGGCTGGCGCGGGCTACCGGCTCAACCACCGGCTCCGAAAAGATCATCACATCGCCCACCGCCAGCCTGCGCCCAAGCTTCAAAAGCCGCGCCTCGGCGATCAGGTCGCGCCCGGCCTCGGGCTTGCGCAGGAAATCGAGGCTGGCGCTGGTGGTCACCGCCAGCGCCAGCGGGCCGACATGCGAAAGAATGGCAAGGTAGAAAGCGACATCGGCAAGCGCAAAGATCGAGGGGCCGGAAACCGTGCCGCCGGGGCGCAGATGCCGTTCTGCCACCCGCAACCGCACCGCCACACCACCGGGCAGCAACCTTTCGATGCTGAAATCATCGGCGACCTGCGCGAATTCGCGCGCAAGAAAGGCGGCAAGCGCCGCCTCGTCCATCTGGTGTTGCATCTTCCCTCCTGCATCGCCCGGCCCTAGAGTTTCGGCAAAAGGGAGGGAATGACAATGGCCGAATTGTTCATGCGCGAGGATGCGGGCGGCGTGGCGCGGCTGGTGATGACCTCGCCTGCCAACTACAACGCGCTTTCCGATGCAATGCTGGCCGCACTGAAGCAGGCTTTCACCGCGCTTGCAGCCGACGCTTCGGTGCGCGTGGTGGTGCTCGCCGGTGCGGGCAAGGCCTTTTGCGCCGGGCATGACCTCAAGGAAATGCAGGCAGGCCGCGCCGCGCCCGACAGGGGCCGCGGCTATTTCGCCGACCTCTTCGCGCGCTGCGCCGAGGTGATGCAGATGATCCCGGCGCTGCCGCAGCCGGTGATCGCCGAGGTGCACGGCATCGCCACCGCCGCAGGCTGCCAGCTGGTGGCCAGCTGCGACCTGGCGGTGGCGGCCGAGGGCACCCGCTTTGGCGTGAACGGCGTCAACATCGGGCTGTTCTGTTCAACCCCGATGGTCGCGCTATCACGCAATGTGCCGCGCAAGGCCGCCTTCGAGATGCTGACCACCGGCGCGTTCATCGACGCCGCCCGCGCCTGCGAACTGGGGCTGGTGAACCGGGTGGTGGCACCGGAGGCGCTGACCGCCGAGACCGCGGCGCTTGCGGCGCTTGTGGCGGGCAAGCTTGGCGCGGCGGTCAAGATCGGCAAACGCGCGTTCTATCAGCAGATCGAGATGGACCTTGCCGGTGCCTATGCACATGCGGCCGGGGTGATGGTGGAAAACATGCTCTGGCGCGACACCGACGAGGGCATGGCGGCGTTTCTGGAAAAGCGCAAGCCGGACTGGGCTTGAACCAGGCCGGGGGCCTCTGCCCCCGGACCCCCGAGGATATTTGACTGAAGCAGAGACGGGCCCGATCAGCCCACGTTGGCGAGGAACGGCACGTTTTCCAAAAGCCAGTAGGACATCTGCGAAAAGCCGCCGGTCAGCATCAGGAGGCCGATGGTCCACAAGAGCAGGCCCATGATCCGCTCGATCCGGCCCATATGGCGCTTCATGAAGGCCATCACCCCGCCCATGCGCGGGAAAAACGCCGCGATCAGCAAAAACGGAATGCCAAGCCCCGCCGCGTAAACCGCAAGCAGCGCGCCGCCCCGCGCGATGCTGTCATCTAGCGCGGCAAGCGACAGGATCAGGCCAAGCTGCGGCCCGATGCAGGGGGTCCAGCCGAAAGCGAAGGCCAGACCCAGCACATAGGCCCCGAAAGAGGTGCCGCCGCGATCGCCCGCATCCATCCGCGCCTCGCGGTCGAGGATCGGGATGCGGATCACACCCAGAAAATGCGCGCCAAAGATCATCACCACGATCCCGGCAGCGGTGGCAAACCAATCCTGATTGCTGAGGAAGAACTTGCCGAATGCCGAGGCGGTAAAGCCAAGGATCATGAACACCGTCGAAAGCCCGAGCACGAAGAAAAGCGCTGGCACCACCGCGCTTCGCCGCCCCTCGCGCAGATCGCCGACGCCGACACCGCCCATATAGGCAAGATAGGGCGGCACGATCGGCAACACACAGGGGCTCAGGAAGGAAAGCAGCCCCGCCAACAGCGCCACGAAGGCTGCGGGCAGAAAAGATGCATCTATGAGGTCTATTCCGAACATAGCCAAGCATTACTCCCGCCAATTGCCGATGTCACCCGGGCAAGTATCACAACTGCGTGGACAAATCGCCCCAGCCCGCCTATCTGCCCGGGCATGAAGATTGCCGAAGATATCGACGCGCTCGGGCTGCTCTGCCCGCTTCCGGTTTTGCGGGCGCGCAAGGCGCTGGCGCGGATGCGACCGGGGGCGGTGCTGCGGCTTCGCGCAACCGATGCCGCATCCTGGCTGGACGTGCCGCACTTTTGCGCCGAAGCGGGGCATGAGCTCTTGAGCGCCGAAGATGCGGGCGGGGTCTTGACCTATCTGATCCGCCGCAGCTGAAGCCAACGCAAAACGCCGGGCACGAGAAGGCCCGGCGTTTCGAAAGTGTCAGCCCGCTCAGCGCGCCAGCGACCACCAGCCGCGCTTTTTCTCCTTTGGCGCGGCTTCGGCTGCGGCTTGCGGCGCAAGCGGTGGTTGCGGTGCCAGCGTTTCCGCCACCGCAGGGGCCGTGTCAGCCACCAGCGGCGGCACCTCGGCGGCTGCGGCAACCTGCGGCGCTGCCTCGGCCTGGCTTGCGGCCGCTGCCTTGGGTTTGCTTGACCGGGTCCGCGCCGGTTTGGCGGCGGCGGGGATCGCGGCGGCCTCGGTCTCGGCCTTCACCCGCGGTTTGCGGCTGCGGCTCGAGGTCTTTTTCGGCGCTTCTGCTGCGGCCTCGTCGGGTGCGGTGGCGACAGGCTCGGCAGCCGCTGCCACGGGCGTTTCAGCCGAGGGTTCGGCGCTTGCCGGGGTAGCCTCGGCTACTGGCTTTGGCTTTGACGCCCGTGAACGGCTGCGTGCGCGGGAGGGTCTGGCAGCGCCGGTCGCCGCTGCGGCGGGTTCCGGCGCGGCTTCGGCTTCGACGGCAGCGGGCGCGGCATCATCGCCCTCGTCGCCTTCGTCGTCATCACCCGCAGCATCCGCCTCGCCGCGCTCTGCGCCATCGGCACCCGGCTTGCGCTTGCGCCGCCGACGGCGCTTTTTCTTTTTCGGGCCTTCGTCGCCGGCCGCGGCCGGCCCAGATCCGTTGGCTCCCGCCCGGGTCGGTGCCTCGGCCTCGTCCTCCTCATCGGCGTCGTCGACGATGTCTTCGTCTTCCTCGTCGATCTCGGCCATAAGGCGCGGGTCGGCGGAATGCACGGCATGCGACACTTCGGGCACGTTGCGCGTGGCGGTCTTGAATTTGTCCAGGCTGAAATCGGGGCTGATCAGATCGGGGTCGGCCTCGATGCGCACCGAAAGCCCGTAGCGCATCTCGATGCCCGCAATATGGTCGCGCTTGGCGTTCATCAGGTAGTTCGCCACCGCCACCGGCACCTTGACCAGCACCTCGCGCGAGCGTTTGCGGGTGCCCTCTTCCTCGATCTGGCGCAAGATCTGCAACGCCATGCTGTCGTCAGACCGGATCAGCCCGGTGCCATGGCAATGCGGGCAGGGCTGCGTGGTCATTTCGATCATGCCGGGGCGCAGGCGCTGGCGGCTCATTTCCATCAGGCCGAAGCCCGAGATGCGCCCCACCTGAATCCGCGCCCGGTCGGTTTTCAGCTTTTCCTTCAGCCGTTTCTCGACGCTGGCATTGTTGCGCCGCTCTTCCATGTCGATGAAATCGATCACGATCAGCCCGGCAAGGTCGCGCAGGCGCAATTGCCGCGCAATCTCTTCAGCCGCCTCAAGGTTGGTCTTGAGCGCGGTCTCCTCGATCGAGCCTTCCTTGGTCGAGCGGCCGGAGTTCACGTCGATCGCCACCAGGGCCTCGGTGATACCGATCACGATGTAACCGCCCGATTTCAACTGCACGGTCGGGTTGAACATCGCGCCAAGATAGCTTTCCACCGCAAAGCGGGCGAACAACGGCAACTGGTCGGCGTAGTGTTTCACGTTCTTGGCATGCGACGGCATGATCATTTTCATGAAGTCTTTTGCGGTGCGATAGCCGCGGTCGCCTTCCACCAGAACCTCGTCGATCTCCTTGGAGTAAAGATCGCGGATCGAGCGCTTGATCAGATCGCCCTCTTCATAGACCGGTGCAGGGGCGATCGAGCGCAAGGTGAGATCGCGGATCTGTTCCCAGAGCCGCATCAGATATTCGTAATCGCGCCGGATCTCGGTGCGGGTGCGCTGGCTGCCAGCGGTGCGGATGATCAGGCCCGCGCCCTGCGGCAATTCCATTTCGCCAGCAATTTCCTTGAGCTTCTTGCGATCGACGATGTTGGTGATCTTGCGCGAAATGCCGCCACCGCGCGCGGTATTGGGCATCAGAACGCAGTAGCGCCCGGCGAGGCTGAGATAGGTGGTCAGCGCCGCGCCCTTGTTGCCACGTTCTTCCTTGACCACCTGCACCAGCAGGATCTGGCGCACCTTGACCACTTCCTGAATCTTGTAGCGGCGCGGGCGCGGTTTGCGGTGCGACTGGATTTCTTCCGAAAGATCCTCGTCAGCGACAGATTCGATGTCCTCGTCGGTTTCCGAAGCATGGTCGGCGGCCACATAGGTTTCGGGCTCGTCGCCGTTGGCATGGCCATTGGCCGGGGCAACCACCTCGGAGACGTCGCTGACCGGCGCGGCCGCATCAGCGGGCTCGGCGGCCTCGGCCTCCAGATCGACCACGCCCATGCCGGGAATGTCTTCGCTGCGCGTCACCGCATCGGCTTCTGCGGCGCGCTCGGGCCGCGAGGTGCTGCGGGTCGCTGCCGAGCGGCGGCGCGGGCGGCCGTTTTCTTCGGCTTCCTCGCGCTCGGCATAGGCGCGCTCTTCCTCGATCAGCGCCTGCCGGTCGGCTACCGGGATCTGGTAATAATCCGGGTGGATTTCGGCAAATGCCAGAAAGCCGTGGCGGTTGCCGCCGTAATCGACAAAAGCGGCCTGAAGCGATGGCTCCACCCGCGTGACCTTTGCCAGATAGATGTTCCCGGCCAGTTGCCGCTTGTTTACCGTTTCAAAGTCAAACTCTTCGACCTTGTTTCCGTCCACCACCACAACGCGGGTTTCTTCCGCGTGGGTGGCATCGATCAACATCTTCTTTGCCATGTGTCCAGTTCTCGCACGCGCCGCCGCGCAGCTGGCCTGGAGGCCGCGCGCGTTTTGGGGCGTGATATGTTGCGGCGCTGAAACGCGCGGCCAAAGCCAGCGGCGCGGCGACCAGTCGCCTGTCCACCCCCTGCTGTCTTGCCGTCGCGCGCGTCATTGCCATTTGCCCAAAGCACCCCGTTGCCGAAGCACCCATGATGAAACCCGTGGCCATTCAAGACCTTGCGGGCGAATTTGCGGCCTCGCGGCCAATCGGATGGCGTCCGCGCCCGCCACCAGCTTCGGGCGGCATCAGGGCGCATTACCAGCGAATCTCATGCGCATCGGCAGGCGCGCATGGCGCACCCTCGACACTGCGGCGACATTAGCGGTCTCGCGGGCGCAAACACAATCGGTTTTTCACGCAGCGCAGACGTTCGCCTACCCCGCATGGCACCGCCGCAGCACCGGAACGCGCTGCCAGCGCCAGGCTTTCCGCGCCCCGGCACCCGGGCGGTTCAGAGGTAATCGCCCCGGCTCAACCCGTATTTCGCCATCTTTTCATTCAGGGTGCGGCGCGGCAGGCACAGTTCATCCATCACCGCGGTAATCGCGCCCTTGTGGCGGCGCATGGTGTTGTCGATCAGCATCCGCTCGAAATTTTCCACATAATCCTTGAGCGGCTTGCCCTCGGTGGTCATCGCCGGGCCAGCGTCTTCGTTGTCGGCCATCAACAGCGAGGCGATCGAGCCGGTGCCGCGGCGATTTTGCAGCACTGCCCGCTCGGCCACATTGATCAGCTGGCGCACATTGCCCGGCCAGGGTGCCTGCAAAAGCTGCGCTGCCTCCTGCGCGGTAATCACCGGGGCCACGCAGCCATATTCCTCGGCGAACTGTTCGGTCATCCGCGCGAACAGCGTCAGCATGTCTTCGCCCCGGGTCCGCAGCGGCGGCAACAGTATCTTCAGCGCGGCCAGCCGGAAATACAGATCCGGCCGCAGCGCATCTTCAACCGTGCGACCCTCGCCGTGGGTGTTGCAGATGGCAATCACCCGGGTTTCCGCCGGGGTGCCCTGCTCGTTGATGAAGGTCAGCAGCCGGGCTTGCAGCCCCTGGCTCAGCGCCTCGACATCTTCAAGGCAAAGCGTGCCGCCGCGCGCCTCCTCGACCAGCGGCAGCCCGCTGCCCTCGCCGGTCGGGCCAAAAAGCTTCGCCGCAAGCACATCCTCGGTGTAGGCGGCACAGGAAACCACCACGAACCGCTTGCCCGCACGCGGCCCAACCGCGTGCAGCGCATGCGCCACCAGCGTCTTGCCGGTGCCGGTCTCGCCGTCGATCAGCACATGGCCATCAGCCTGCCCGAGGTCGAGAATATCCTCGCGCAGCCGCTCCATCGGTGCCGAGGCACCGATCAGCTTGCCCATCACCTGCGCGCCTTCCGCCAGATCGCGGCGCAACGCGCGGTTATCAAGCGTCAGCCGCCGCGCCTGCGTCGCGCGCTTGGCAAGTTCGGTCATGCGGTCGGGATTGAACGGCTTTTCCAGAAAATCCATCGCCCCAAGCCGCATCGCCTCCACCGCCATCGGCACATCGCCATGGCCGGTGATCATGATCACCGGTAGCGCCGAATCGAGGCTCATCATGCGCTTGAGGAACGCCATTCCATCCATGCCCGGCATCCGGATATCGGTAATGACGGCGCCCGGCCAATCGGCACCGACCACCTTCAAGGCCTCTTCGGCCGAGGCGAAGGCAACGGTGTCGAACCCCGACAACGCCAGCCATTGCGAAACCGACTGCCGCAGGTCTTCCTCGTCATCGACGATTGCCACTTTCATCATCCGAGCCATCGCATCTACTCCGCTGCTCTGGGCGTTTCGCCCTTCTTGTTGTCTGCCGCAAGCGGCAGCTTCACCTCGAACACCGCCCCGCCAGCATCGCCGTTGCGGGCGGTCAGCCGCCCACCGAGGTCCTTCACGATCCCCGACGAAATCGCCAGCCCAAGGCCAGTGCCCTCGCCCGGCTTCTTCGTGGTCCAGAACGGCTCGAACAGCTTTTCGAGGTCGCTAAGCCCGGGGCCGTTATCCTCAACGACCAGCACCGCGGTTTCCGCCGCACTCATCCGCAGATCGATATGCGGATCGGCAACTGACTTGGTTGCGTCAAGCGCATTGCGCAAGAGGTTGATGATCACCTGCTCCAGCCTGATGCGATCGGCCAGCACCATCACCGGCTTGCGCGGCACCGAGCGCGAAATCTTTACCGTGCGCGCCCGAAGCTGCGGCTCCATCATCGCGAGCGCTGACGACAGTGCCGCGCGAAGATCAACCTCTTCAAATGCTTCTCCACCTTTCCTCGCGTAAGACTTGAGCTGCCGCGTGATCGCCCCCATGCGCTCGATCAGATCGTCAATGCGCTGAAAGGATGAAAGCGCCTCTTCCGGGCGGCTGCGCTGCAACAACAGCCGCGCCCCCGCCAGATAGGTCTTCATCGCCGCCAACGGCTGGTTCAGCTCGTGGCTTACCGCCGCACTCATCTCGCCCAATGCCGCAAGCTTCGAGGATTGCGCCAGCGTCTGCTCGGCCACCGCGAGATCCTTCTGCACCCGCTCGCGCTCGGCGATTTCGCGCAGCAGGCGCGCGTTCAGCACCCGAAGCTCGGCGGATTCGCGTCGGTACGCCGCCGTTTGCACCCGCGCCCGGCGCGACAGCAGATAGAACATCGCCGCCATCAATATGGCGAAGCCCATGATTTCAAGCGCCAGAACCGCATTCACCCGCTGGCGCACCGAATCGTAGCTGGTCAGCGAAACCATCCGCCAGCCGCGAAACGGCAGCCGCGCATCGGCGCGCATCACCGCGTCACCGCGCAGATAGGCATCCGGCGATGCCCCTGCCCAGTCGCTGGTCGCCTGCAAGGCGCGGCGCAACGCCGAAGGCGCTTGAGGGTCTTCCAGTGCCTCGGCAAGCGTCAGGCCGCGCCAGCGCGTCTCGGTCGAAAGGATGATGCGGCCCTCGCTGTTGGTCACCGCTACCGCATCGAGAATGCCCGACCAGCTGCGCTCGAACTTGGCGAGGTCGGTTTCGACCACGATCACGCCCACCGGGCGCGCATCTGCCAGCAGCACCCGCGAATAGAGAAACTCGGTCGCCCCGCCGGGCAGCGGAACGGCGCTGAAGACGGTATCGCGCGAGCGCAGTGCATCGACAAAAAACGGCGCGTTGGCATAGCTCGTGCCCAGAAGGTTGCGGTTGGTCGCCGCCACCGTGCGCCCGCTGCTGTCCAGAAGCCGGATCGACGCCGCCTCGATCTCGCGCCGCGCCGAAATCAGCCGCGCCGAGGTCAGCGAAAATTCGCCGCTTTGCAAGGCCCCAAGCAACGCCGGATCGCGGGCGAGAAGCAGCGGCACCACCGAAGTGCGCTGCAACTCCGACATCAGGTTGCCCGAGTAGAGCGCCAGCCGCAAATCGGCGCGCACCCGCGTGGTTTCGGTAAACCGCTCCGACAGCCAGGCGTTGGTTGCCCAGATCACCGCCGCCGCGGTGACCAGAATAAACGCAACCAGTACCCGCAGCACCAGCCCGCGCGACGGCAGGGCCTCGGGCTCGACCGGGGTGGTCAGATCGGGAATGGGCGGGCTCGAAGGCATGGCACAGCTTAAGCGAGCTTGGCCTTCGCCTCAAGGCAACTTGCTCAGACCGGTGCCGTCAGTGCCGCCAACGCGCGAAAGAACGCCGATCCGTCGCTGCCGCCCTGCACCGCCTCAACCGCGCGCTCGGGGTGCGGCATCATGCCAAGCACCCGCCGGTTGGCGCTGAGCACGCCGGCGATGTCGTCCATCGAGCCGTTCGGATTGTCGATATAGCGAAACGCCACCCGGTCCTCGCCCTGCAACCGCGCCAGGCCTTCGGCATCGATCGTATAGTTGCCATCGTGATGCGCCACCGGAAACACCACCTCGCTGCCTTTCGCATAGGCCGAGGTGAAGGCGCTGTCGGCTGTCGCCACCCGCAGCCGCACCGGCTTGCAGACAAAGCTCAGGCCCGCATTGCGCATCAAGGCTCCGGGCAGCAGCCGCATTTCGGTCAGAACCTGAAAGCCGTTGCAGATGCCAAGCACGAAACCGCCGCGCGCCGCATGCGCCGCAATCGCGCCCGCCACCGGGCTTTGCGCGGCAATCGCCCCGCAGCGCAGATAGTCACCATAGGAAAACCCGCCCGGAACACCGACAATATCGGTGCCCGCCGGAAGCGCCGTTTCCTTGTGCCAGACCCGCACCACCCGCGCCCCCGCAAGCTCGAACCCGCGCGCGAGGTCGCGGTCGCAGTTCGATCCCGGAAAGGTGATGACGGCTGCCAGCATCGCAAATCTCCTGTCACATCTTCAATGCACAAATACCCCGCGGGGGGTGCGGGGGGCGCGAAGCCCCCCGGCTTCGCTCAGATGATCTCGACGTCGTATTTTTCGATCACGGTATTGGCGAGCAGCCTCTCGCACATTGCCCGCACCTCGGCCTCGGCCACGGCGCGGTCGGTTGCCGCCAGATCAAGGTCGATCACCTTGCCCTGCCGGACCCCTTCCACCCCGGCAAAGCCGAGCGTCGCCAGCGCATGGCGCACCGCCGCGCCCTGCGGGTCGAGCACGCCATCCTTCAGCATCACATGCACGCGCGCCTTCATGCCCGCCCCCTTCAGTTGATCAGTGTCGGCTTTGCCATCGCGGTGGCGTTGGTGGGCAGCACCCCCAGACGCCGCGCGACCTCGGTATAGGCATCGGTCAGGCTGCCCAGATCGCGGCGGAACACATCCTTGTCGAGCTTCTGCCCGGTTTTCACATCCCAGAGGCGGCAACTGTCGGGGCTGATCTCGTCGGCCACGATCAGCCGCATGAAATCGCCATCCCAGACCCTGCCGATCTCGATCTTGAAATCGATGAGCTTGATGCCGACCGCATAGAACACGCCCGAAAGGAAGTCGTTCACCCGAAGCGCCAGCGCCACGATATCGTCAAGGTCCTGCTGGTTGGCCCAGCCGAAGGCGACAATGTATTCCTCGCTCACCATCGGATCGCCCAGCGCGTCATTCTTGTAGCTGTATTCGACAACCGGGCGCGGCAGCGCCAGACCCTCTTCCAGCCCAAGCCGCTTGGCAATCGACCCGGCGGCGAAATTGCGCACGATCACCTCAAGCGGAATGATCTCGACCTGCCGGATCAGCTGCTCGCGCATGTTGAGCGTGCGGATGAAATGCGTCGGCACCCCGACATTGCCAAGCCCGGTCATGAAATATTCGCTGAGCCGGTTGTTCAGCACCCCCTTGCCCTCGAACACCGCCTTTTTCTGCGCGTTGAAGGCGGTGGCGTCATCCTTGAAATACTGGATCAGCGTGCCCGGCTCGGGGCCTTCATAGAGGATCTTGGCCTTGCCTTCGTAAATCTTCTTGCGCCGAGGTGCCATGTAGTCTCCGTTCGCTGCAACGCCCCGCGGGGGCGGGGCGCTGCTGCGCGCCCCATTGGCGCCGCTATAGGCCAAGGCAGCGCATCCCGCAAGGCAAAGGGCCGCGGCCGATGCAGCAGCCGGGGCTTGCAGCGCGCCCCGCGCGCGGGCATATGAGGATTAACGACAACCTTATGAAGCGGGGGCCGCCATGACCACCTTCGACGACCGCGAAAACGCCTTTGAAGCCAAGTTCGCACTGGATGCGCAGATGCAATTCCGGGCCGAAGCCCGCCGCAACAAGCTGCTCGGCCTCTGGGCGGCTGGTTTGATGGGCAAATCCGAGACCGAGGCCGCCGCCTACGCCAAGGAAGTCATCGCCGCCGATTTCGAGGAAGCGGGCGATGAGGATGTCTACCGCAAGCTCGCGGGCGACCTTGGGGCACTGGCCGACGAAGCCACGATCCGCGCCAAGATGGAGGAACTGAAGGCGGTTGCCAAAAAGCAGATCGTCGACGAGATCTGAACCCCACCGCAACGGCCGCCAGCGGCCCATGCACCGGCCTCATGTTCATTCTGAGCACTTGGAAATTGCCAAGCCGTGCCCGCCGTGGCATGGCTCTGGCCGAGGTTTCGCGGCACCCCGCCGCGCCACCGCAAAGGATGAAAGGCCTCCGATGAGCGACGCGCTTTCCCGGCTTCTGGCAGCCCGTGACTGGCTGATGGCCGATGGTGCCACCGGCACCAACCTGTTCAACATGGGCCTTGCCTCGGGCGAGGCACCCGAGCTTTGGAACGCCGATCAGCCGGAAAAGATCCGCGCGCTCTACCGCTCGGCGGTCGATGCAGGCTCCGATATCTTCCTCACCAACTCGTTTGGCGGTAACGCCAGCCGCCTCAAGCTGCACAGCGCGCAAACCCGGGTGCACGAGCTCAACCGCCGCGCCGCAGCGCTTGGCCGCGAGGTCGCCGATGCGGCGGGCCGCCCGGTGGTGGTGGCAGGCTCGATCGGCCCCACCGGCGACATCTTCGCGCCGATGGGCACCCTCACCCACCCGCTTGCGGTCGAGATGTTCCACGAACAGGCCGAGGGGCTGAAGGCGGGCGGGGCCGATGTGCTCTGGGTCGAAACCATTTCCGCGCCCGAGGAATTCAAGGCGGCGGCCGAGGCCGCGCTGCTCGCAAACATGCCCTGGTGCGGCACCATGAGCTTTGATACCGCCGGGCGCACGATGATGGGCGTCACCTCGGCGCAACTGGCGGCGCTGGTGGAAAAACTGCCGAATCCGCCGATCGCCTTCGGCGCGAATTGCGGCGTCGGCGCAAGCGATTTGATGCGCACCATTCTCGGCTTTGTCGCGGCGGGCAGCGAGCGGCCGATCATCGCCAAGGGCAATGCCGGCATTCCGAAATATCACGACGGCCATATCCACTATGACGGCACCCCCGCGCTGATGGCCGAATACGCCGTGCTGGCGCGCGATGCCGGGGCGCGCATCATTGGCGGATGCTGCGGCACCATGCCCGAACATCTCAAGGCCATGCGCGCGGCACTTGAAACCCGCCCGCGCGGACCGCGCCCGACCGTCGAGGAAATCGCCGCGCATCTGGGGGGGTTTTCCTCGGCCTCGGACGGCACCGGCGATGATGACGGCCCGACCCGCGAGCGGCGGGGCCGACGGCGCGGCTGAGAGGGCGGCGGCCTCCGGCGGGGATATTTTGCCTGAAGCAGTTGCAGGCGCGCGTCGGTCCCTGCCCCGCCGATGTCGCAAACTGCCAAGTGGCGCGGGGCCTTTGGCGCAATACCGATACGAACGAGCGCGAGGAGTGCCAGCATGGCCGATGACGACATCATCCTTTCCGAACTGAGCGACGACGATCTTGTGCTGCAAATGCACGACGACCTTTATGACGGGCTCCGGGAAGAGATCGAGGAGGGCGTCGAGATTCTGCTTGGCCGCGGCTGGACCCCTTACGATGTGCTGACCAAGGCACTTGTCGCGGGCATGACCATTGTCGGTGCCGATTTCCGTGATGGCATATTGTTCGTGCCCGAAGTGCTGCTTGCCGCCAATGCGATGAAGGGCGGAATGGCGATTTTGAAGCCGCTGCTCATCGCCACCGGCGCGCCGCGGATGGGCAAGATGGTGATCGGCACGGTGAAAGGCGACATCCACGACATCGGCAAGAATCTGGTGGCGATGATGATGGAGGGCGCGGGTTTCGAGGTGGTCGATCTGGGGATCAACAACGCGGTCGAGAAATACCTTGAGGCGCTGGAGCGCGAGGGGGCGGATATTCTTGGCATGTCGGCGCTTTTGACCACCACCATGCCCTACATGAAGGTCGTGATCGACACGATGAAGGAAAAGGGCATGCGCGAAAACTACATCGTGCTGGTCGGTGGCGCGCCCTTGAACGAAGAGTTCGGCCGAGCCATCGGGGCCGATGCCTATTGCCGCGATGCCGCCGTGGCGGTGGAAACCGCAAAAAGCTTCATCGCGCGCAAACACAATGCCTTGAACGCCTGAACTGGCGCAGGCGCGGGTGCGAAATCTGCTTTCCCTCGCGGCGCGCAAGCACCATATTGGCGGTATCGGAGGTCTGCCATGCCCCTGCCCCATTTCCTGATGCTTCTCGTCGTCGTCATCGCGGCCGCTGCGGCAACGCTTTGGGTCGCCTCGTCTGCCGGGGTGCCGCTGGCGGCGCTGGCGCTGGCCGCGGTGGTGGGTGCCGCGCTGATCCGGCTCTTGGCACGGGTCGAATGACGCTTTCCGATGCGGCGCTGACCGAAGCGGGGCTTGCGCCCACCCGCA
Organism: Phaeovulum sp.; assembly: GCF_030684035.1. Lineage (GTDB taxonomy): Bacteria > Pseudomonadota > Alphaproteobacteria > Rhodobacterales > Rhodobacteraceae > UBA6213. The sequence goes on from NZ_JAUXPI010000023.1 coordinate 29,662, forward strand.
AGGGGCGGGTTCTGCTGATCGCCTGCGGCGCGTTGGCGCGCGAGATACTGGCGCTGAAGGCAGCGAATGGCTGGGATCACCTCGACCTCACCTGCCTGCCCGCCAATCTCCACCTCTGGCCCGAGCGCATCACCGAGGCCGTCACCGCCGCAGTGACTGAGCACCGCGATGCCTACGCGCGCCTCTTTGTGGTCTATGCCGATTGCGGCACTGGCGGCCTGCTCGCCGCGCGCTGCGCGGAACTGGGGGTGGAAATGGTCGCGGGGCCGCATTGCTACGCCTTCTACGAAGGTGTGGATGCTTTCGCCGCCCATGCCGAGGCCGAATTCACCGCCTTCTACCTCACCGATTTTCTGGTGCGCCAGTTTGATGCCTTTGTCTGGCAGCCGCTTGGCCTCGACCGCCACCCGGAACTGCGCGACAGCTACTTTGGCAATTATGACCGGCTGATCTATCAGGCGCAGACCGATGACCCGGCGCTCGATGCCCTTGCCCGCGCGGCAGCGGCACGGCTTGGCCTTCGCTACGAGCGCCGATTTACCGGCTATGGCGACCTTGCTCCGGCGCTCGCCCGGCTTTGAAACTGCTTCAGGCCCAATATCCCCGCCGGAGGCACTTCAGGCTTCCAGCTCGGCGTCCCAGTAGAGAAAATCGAGCCAGCTGTCGTGCAGGTGCCCGGGCGGAAAACGGCGACCCATGGCGTTCATGTGTTCGGCATCGGGCGCGCGCGGGGCGTGGCGCAGGTTCATCCCGGCCTGGCGCAGCGACTTGTTGGCCTTGCGCAGGTTGCAAGGCGCGCAGGCGGCCACGACGTTTTCCCAACTCGTCACCCCGCCACGTGAGCGCGGCACCACATGGTCGAAGGTGAGATCGCTTGGCGCGCCGCAATACTGGCAGCGAAACTCATCCCGCAGGAAAAGGTTGAAGCGGGTGAAAGCAACGCTTTTTTGCGGCTTCACATAGTCTTTCAGCACCACCACCGAAGGTATCCGCAGCGCAAGACGCTGGCTGCGCACCTCGGCGTCATATTCCGCCAGAATCGTCACCCGGTCGGCAAACACCGCCTTCACCGCCTCCTGCCACGGCCAGAGCGACAGCGGGTAATAGCTCAGCGGGCGAAAATCGGCATTCAGCACCAGCGCTGGAAACTGCTTCAGCGCTGACGGCTCGCGCACGAAGCCGGCACGGAAATCATCGGCCCTATGGTGCTCTGCAAGGTCCTTCATCGCTCCTGCCTGACCCGACACCCGAGGCATGACCCGCCCCGAGCGCACTATATCTTGCGGTTGCGCGAGGGCAAGCGGCAACCCGTCGCCAGCAACAGACTACGCGGCTTTCGTGACACGAAGGTGACCGCCACGCCGCTAGCGCAGCCTTTCGCGCAAGAACGCCAGTGCCACGCTCAGACCGTCGGGCGCAATGCCGTGGCCGGTGCCGCGCATGACATGGGCATAGGTGTCGAACCCGGCCGAAACCAGCGCGTCACCTGCGCGGCCCATTTCGGCGAAATCGACCATCGGGTCCGCGTCGCCGTGAATGAGAAGCACCGGCGGTTTCACCCGCGCCTCGGCAGCCAGCCGCTCGGGGCGCAGGAGGCGGCCCGAGAAAGCAACCACTCCAGCCAGAGCTTCTGCGCGGCGCGGGGCCACATGCAGCGCCATCATCGAGCCTTGCGAAAACCCGACAAGCGCGACTTTTGAAGGGTTTATAGCCGTTTCCTCAAGCAAGGCATCAAGAAAAGCCTGCAAGTCGTTGGCAGAACCTGATAACCCCGCCTCAGACTCCGCTTCTGACGAGCCGTCGAGCCGCGGGATCGGGAACCATTGCCGCCCGAACGGGTTTCCGGCGCAGGGTTCGGGGGCGTCGGGGGCAACAAAAAGCGTGTCGGGCAGATGCTGCGCCAGCGGTTCGGCGAGACCCAGAAGATCGGCACCGTCGGCACCATAGCCGTGCAGAAACACCACCGCCGAGCCTGTCTTGCCCGATGCTGGCGCGCGCCTTCCGGCTTGCAGAACCCGTGTCATCCCACCCCCTCGCGACGTTTTGCCTGCGCGTAATAGGCCCAGAGCAGCCGCGCCGCAACCGCCCGCCACGGGGCCCAGGGTGCGGCCAAGGCGGCGAGTGGCTTTGGTCGCGGCCGGTCGGGCAGATCGAACAGAAGCCGCGCCGCCTCGGCCAGCGCCAGATCGTCGGGGGCGAACACATCCGCCCGCCCGAGCGCGAACATCAGATACATCTCGGCGGTCCAGCGCCCGATGCCGGGCAGTGCCACCAGTGTTGCAACCACCGCTTCATTCGGCATCTCGCGCAGTATTGGATATTCAAGCCGCGCCTGGGCGAGGGCGCTCAGGTAGCGGATTTTCTGCCGCGACAGGCCGCAGCCGCGCAATGCCGCCTCACCTGCCGCCGCAACCGCATCCTCCTGGCCGAAGCCTGCCGCATCAAGGCGGGCACGGATGGCACGCGCCGAGGCAACGGAGACCTGCTGCCCGATGATCGAATCGCGCAGGGCCAGAAAGCCGTCGGGCACCCGGCGCAGCGGCAAGGGTCCGATCAGCGGCAATGCGCGCGCAAAGGCCGCCTCGCGCGCTGCAAGCTCTGCGGCGGCGGCGGCCAATTGCGCATCAGTGGTCAGGATCACCCCGGGCATGGGGCCAGTCTGGCGCATCAAGAGAACCGCCGCCAGCCCCCTTTCCCTTTCCGATCCGCCGCGCTAGGCGTTGCGGATGACCGAATCCCACCTGCTCATCACCGATTCCCAGGCCCGCCGCAACGTCGTGGTGCTGGTGCTGGCGCAGGCGCTGCTCGGCTCGCAAATGTCGATGATCTTCATTGTCGGCGGCCTTGCCGGGCAACAGCTTGCGCCCAACCCTTGCTGGGCAACGCTGCCGTTGTCGCTGATCATTCTCGGCTCGCTGCTGACCGCGCAACCGCTCAGCGCCTTCATGCAGCGCCACGGTCGGCGCGCGGGGTTCATGCTCGCCACTCTGGCGGGGGCCATAGGGGCCGGGCTTGCGGCGCGGGCGCTTTACATCCATTCCTTCGGGCTCTTCATGCTCGGCAGCTTTCTTTCAGGCATCTACATGTCGGCGCAGGGCTTTTATCGCTTTGCCGCAACCGACGGGGTGCGCAAGGAGTTTCAGCCCAAGGCGATTTCCTATGTGATGGGCGGCGGTCTGGCGGCGGCGCTGATCGGGCCGCAACTGGCCAAGGCCACGTCAGAGGCACATGTGGTGCCATTCATGGCCACCTATCTTGCCATCGTTCTGCTCAACCTGCTCGGGCCGCTGCTGTTCACCTTCCTGCACAGCCCCGAGAGCCATCGCGTCGCCAAGGGCACCGCAACGCTGGGCCGGTCGCGGCGCGAGCTGTTGCGCGACCCGGTGATTGCGGTAGCGATCATCTGCGGCATGGTCGCCTATGCGCTGATGAATCTGGTGATGACATCGACCCCGCTCGCGGTGCTCGGCTGCGGCTACAATCAGGGCAATGCCGCCGACATCGTCTCCGCGCATGTGCTGGCAATGTACCTGCCCGCCTTCTTCACCGGCCATCTGATCGCGCGGTTCGGGGCGCGGCTGATCGTCGGGCTGGGGCTGGTGATTCTTGCCGCTTCCGGCGCGGTGGCGCTGAGCGGCATCGAGCTTGAACGGTTCTTCATCGCGTTGGCGCTGCTTGGCGTCGGCTGGAACTTCGGCTTCATCGGTGCCACTGCCATGCTCACCTCGGCGTACCAGCCCGAAGAGCGCGGGCGGGTGCAGGGGATCAATGATTTCATCGTGTTCGGCGGCGTTTTTGTGGCCTCGCTGTCATCGGGCAGCCTGATGAACTGCACCGCCTCGGGCAATGCCGAGGCGGGCTGGCAGGCGGTCAACATGGCGATGCTGCCGTTTCTCGTGCTCGCGGGTGGCGCGCTCATCTGGCTTGTGCTGCGCCCGCGCGAGGCGCGCTGAAGGCCGGGGGCGCTGCCCCCGGACCCCCGGGGTATTTGGACGAAGGAGAAGCGCCAAGCGCGCGTGCCGCAAGGCGCACGGCGGGGCCGGTGCTCAGTGATCGCGGATCGCGCGAATGCGGTTGGCGAGTGCCAGGGTGGAGGCGTCCTTTCCGCCCCCTGCATCTGTTCCGGCCAGGACCGGGGCCAGTGCCAGTGCCAGCTCCTTGCCCAGTTCCACCCCCCATTGGTCGAAACTGTTGATCCCCAGAATCACCCCTTCGCAGAACACCCGGTGTTCATAAAGCGCCAGGATACCGCCGAGCACATGCGGCGTCAGCCGCGGATAGAGCAGCGTCGTCGAGGGCCGGTTACCGGGAAACACCCGATGCCGCGCCTGCCGGTCGCATTCGACACCGGAAAGCCCGCTGGCCTGCATCAGCTGCGTCGCTTCGGCAAGGCTGCGCCCGCGCATCAGCGCCTCGGACTGCGCCAGGCAGTTGGCGACAAGCAGAAGGTGCTGATGGTCAAGCTCCGGCTCGTGGCCCTCGGCGGCCAGCAGAAACTCGCAAGGCACAATGCGGGTGCCCTGGTGGAGCAGCTGGAAGAAGGCATGCTGGCCGTTGGTGCCGGGCTCGCCCCAGACAATCGGGCCGGAATGGCGCGGCAGATCGCTGCCGTCCATGGCCACGCGCTTGCCGTTACTCTCCATCTCCAGCTGTTGCAGGTAGGCGGGCAGGCGGCTCAGCCGCTGTTCATAGGGCAGCACCGCGCGGGTGGCGTAGCCGCAGATCTGGTTGTGCCAGACCCCCACCAGCGCCAGCAGCACCGGCAGGTTGCGCGCCAGCGGGGCAGCGCGGAAATGCGCATCCATTTCGGCCGCCCCGGCCAGAAACGCCTCGAAATGCGCCGGGCCGATGGCAAGCATCAGTGGCAGCCCGACCGGACCCCAGACCGAATAGCGACCGCCAACCCAATCGGCAAAACCGAAAACCCGCTCTGGCGCGATGCCGAATGCGGCGGTGCGGACAAGATCGCTGGAGACGGCGGCAAATTGCGCCGCAGGGTCTGCCACCTTTGCCGCCATCCACGCCCGCGCGGCGGCGGCATTGGTCATGGTCTCAATGGTGGTGAAGGTTTTCGAGGCGACAATGACCAGCGTGGTTTCGGGGTCAAGCGGCCTGAGCACGTCCGCCACCTGCGCGCCATCGACGTTGGAGACGAAATGGCAGCGCGGCCCGGTGTGATAGGGAGCAAGCGCCAGCGTGGCCATTGCCGGGCCAAGGTCGGAGCCGCCAATGCCGATATTCACCACATCGGTGATCACCCCGCCCTGGCCACGAAACCGGCCTTCGCGCAGATCGCGGGCAAAGGTCACAAGGCGCGCGTGGGTGGCGCGGGTTTCGGCAAGCACCTCTTGCCCTGCCACCACCAGCCGCCCCTGCATGTTGCGCAAGGCGGTGTGCAGCACGGCGCGACCCTCGGTTTCATTGATCGCGGCCCCGGTGAACATCGCCTTGCGTCGTGCCTCGACCCCGGCAGTTTCGGCAAGCAAGAGCAGCAGCGCCCGCGCCTCGGCATCGATCCCGGTCTTGGAATAATCGAGGAGGAAATCGCAGGCCTCGATCGAAAAGCCGCTGGCGCGCGCCGGGTCATCGAACAGCGCCAGCAAAGGGCGCGAAGCGGTGGCGGCGTGGTGGCGGGCAAGGTCGTTCCAGATGTTCATTCATTCAGCCCAATGGATGGTAGCGTGGGAAAGCAGGGCGCTGATCGGTGCCTCGGCCGGTGGCAGCGTCTCGGCGCGCAGGATCGCGGCGCGCTTGGCGGTGCCGGTGATCAGAACATGGGTGTTCAGCGCGCCTGCGAGCACCGGCGCGGTCAGGGTGATCCGCGGCTCGGGCAGGCCGGGGGCGCGCAGCGCCATCAGCACCGGCGCATCGGGTGCCAGCGCCTCGGCCAGCCGGTCGGCACCGGGAAAGAGGCTGGCGGTGTGCATGTCGTCGCCCATGCCGAGCAGCAGCACGGTGATCGGCAGATGCGGTGCGATGCCTTCGGCCAGCGCCGCCAGCGCCGCTTCGGGTTCGGCCGTGTCGGCGCGCATCGGCAGCAGCCGCGCGGCAGCGGCACGCCCGCGCATCAGCCGCGCCCTGAGTTGCCGGGTATTCGAGCGCTTGGAGCTTTCCGGCACCCAGCGTTCATCGCCCAGAAACACCGCGATATTTGCCCAGTCGAGATCGACCCCCGACAGCAGATCGAACACCGGCCCCGGTGTGCTGCCGCCGGGCACACAGAGCGAGGCGCGGCCAGCGCTGCGCAGGCCCTGCGCCAGCTCTGCCGCGATCCGGTCGGCAAGCGCCAACGCCATCATCTCGCGGTCGGGATAGTCGCACCAGATCATTCGCGGATCTCGCGCCAGCGGCGGGCATCGCGGTGCATCAGCATCAGCGCGTCTTCCGGCCCCGAAGACCCCGCATCATAGCGTTGCGGGCGCGCCTTTGTCGCCTCCCAGCCGGCGATGATCGGGTCGGTCCAGGCCCAGGCCGCCTCGACCTCGTCGCCGCGCATGAACAATGTCTGATTGCCGCGGATCACATCCATGATCAGCCGCTCATAGGCGTCGGGCATATCGGCCCCCTCCTCGCCCAGCGCGTCGGCAAACGACATATCCAGCGGCACCTGCACCAGGCGCATGCCGCCCGGCCCCGGTTCCTTGATCATCATCTTCAGGTTCATGCCCTCATTCGGTTGCAGCCGGATCACCAGCATGTTCTCGCGCCAGCCGGTATCGTCGTCGAAGATCGAATGCGGCGGCTCCTTGAACACCACGGCAATTTCCGAGGTGCGGGCGCGCAGTTTCTTGCCGGTCCGCAGATAGAAGGGCGTGCCCTTCCAGCGCCAGTTGGCGACGTGGCAGCGCAGCGCAATGTAGCTTTCCGTCCGGCTTGCCGGATTCTCGGCATCGTCCACATAGGATTTGCCCCTGGCATCGACATATTGGCCACGCACGATGTCTTCGCTGGTCAGCGGGTCGAGCGCGCGGATCACCTTGAGCTTTTCGTCGCGCACCGCATCGGGGTCGAAGTGGTAGGGCGGCTCCATGGCGATCAGGCACAAAAGCTGCATCAGGTGATTTTGCACCATGTCGCGCATCGCGCCGGATTTGTCATAATAGGCCCCGCGCCCGCCAACGCCCACGGTCTCGGCCACGGTGATCTGCACATGGTCGACGAATTGCGCGTTCCAGAGCGGCTCGAACAGGATATTGGCAAAGCGCACCGCCATCAGGTTCTGCACGGTTTCCTTGCCGAGGTAATGGTCGATCCGGTAGATCTGGCGCTCGTCAAAATGCGCGGCCAGCGTGCCGTTGAGCGCCCGCGCCGAAGCAAGGTCGCGGCCAAAGGGCTTTTCCACCACGATGCGCGCTTCGCTGTTGGCGATCTCGTGCTTGTGCAGCCGCTCGGCCAGCGCGCCGAACAGCGTCGGGGCGACCGAGAAATAGAAGGCCTGCACCCGGTCAGGGCGCACCAGTGCCTTCAGTTGTGCCCAGCCTTCCTCGCCGGTCGCATCGATCGCCACATAGCGCACGCAGCGCAGAAACCGCGCAATCTGCGCCGGGTCGCGTTTGGCCGGGTCAACGAATTCGGCAATCGCCGCCTCGATCTGGGCGCGAAACTGGTCATCGCTGAGCGAGGCGCGGGCGGCACCTATAAGGCAGGCCTCATCCGGAATCTGGCCGCCCAGAAAGCGGCGGTAGAGGCCGGGCAATATCTTGCGCCGCGCCAGATCCCCGGTGGCACCAAAGATCACAAGGTCAAAGGGATCAACCGGAATGACGCGCGAGACCATGCGCAGGCTCCTTGCAGTTAGCGCTAACGCGGGCCTTGTAGCGCCCCGGCAACGGGAAGTCTAGCATCGCCGGGCGGGCTGGGCCAGAGCGCGCATTACCCCGCCAGTGCCTTGCCAAGGCGCGGCAATCCGGCGCGTTTCAGCAGCGGGCGAAGCGGTTGCGGGCTGCCCAATGCGGTTTCGGCACGGGCGCGCACCGCATCAGCTACTGCGGCAACTTCGGCGGGATGATGCGACCAAAGCTCCCACAAAAACCCGTCGGGGTCGCGCCGGGCGATACCCTCGGCGGCAAGTGCTGCGCGCGGAAAGTCGGCGCGGTTGAGCGTCACAATGGCGTCGGCGCCGCCCGCGATGGCGGTGGCAAGCACATGGATGTCATTTTCATCCGGCAAGTGCAGCCTTGCCTCCAGCCCCGCGCGCCGGGGCACGCCTGCCGCCGGAAACGCCGCCTTCAACGCCGCGATCTCGCCGCGTGCAAAGGCTTCCTCGACCGGCCCGAGCTTTACCGTGGCGCGCGCCCATTCCTCCAGTATCCGCGCGGACCAGAGCGGCTGATAAAGTCCCGCTGCCGCCGCCCCAAGCAGCATTTCGCGCAGGACCGTGGGGTAGAGCACGCAGGCATCAAGCACCGCGCGCATCAGTCGAGCCGGAAGAACAGCGCCTTGAGATAGGCGCTTTCGGCCAGTTGCGGCAGCATCGGGTGGTCCGGCCCGGCACCGCCGGTAAAGATCAGCTGCCCGCGCCGCCCGGCGCGGCCTATGCCGCGCGCGCAAGCGCTGCGAAACGCCGCGAGGTCCGCCGCATGCGAGCACGAACAAAGCCCGAGGTAGCCGCCCGGTGCCACCAGTTTCGCCGCCAGCAGCGCCACCCGTTCATAGGCGCGCAAGCCCGCGACCAGCGCCGGTTTGGCAGGGGCAAAGGCCGGCGGGTCGCAGACCACGAGGTCAAATGCTGCGCCCTCTGCGGCAAGCGCCTCCATCGCGGCAAAGGCATCGCCCTGCCGGGTGGCAAGGCTCGCACCCTGCCCCATTGCCGCGGCACCCTCGGCGGCCAGTGCCAGCGCCGGGGCCGAAGCATCCACCGCCAGCGCCGATGTTGCCCCTGCGGCGAGGCAGGCAAGCGCGAAGCCGCCGACATGGGAAAACACATCCAGCACCCGACCGCCGCCTGCAAGCCGCGCGGCAAAGGCATGGTTCGGGCGCTGGTCATAGTAGAGCCCGGTTTTCTGCCCGCCCATGAGGTCGGCCATATAGACCGCGCCATTCATTGCCACCGGCACCGGCCCGGCCAGTGTGCCGACAAGCAGCAGCGTCTCCTCGGCCAGCCCTTCCAGCCCACGCGCCCGCCCCGAGCCGTTCTTGACGATCGTCGCAACCCCGGTCACCTCTGCCAGCGCCGCCGCAAGTGCCGCCAGATGCGCCTCGGCCCAGGCAGCGTTGGGCTGAATCACTGCAGCATCGCCGAAACGGTCAATGATGACACCGGGAAGCCCGTCAGCCTCGGCATGGATCAGCCGGTAGAACGGCGCATCAAAAAGCCGCTGGCGCAGCGCCAGCGCCCGCGCCAGCCGCGCCGCAAACCAGGCCCGGTCGATCACCGCCGCCGGATCGCGGTCGAGCATGCGCGCGATGATCCGCGACTGGGTGTTGACCGTGACCAGGCCAAGCTCATGCCGTTCGGCGTCTTCCAGCACCGCCAGCGCGCCGGGGGCAAGCCCTTGCGTGCGCCGGTCGGTCACCAACTCGTCGGCATAGACCCAGGGAAAGCCATGGCGGATGGCGCGCGCCTCGGCCTTTGGGCGCAACCGCACCACCGGGTGCGCGCGGGTCGGGGGATCGGTGTCGGGGCTCATCTGGGCAGGCTTTCGCAAGGGTCCGCCCCGCTCTAACCGCATCACGCGGGATTTGAAAGCGGCCGCCGCCTATTTGCCCAGACGGCGCGCTAGGCGCACCGCCTGCCGCGCGCGCTTGGCGGTCTGGCGCGCGGCGCGCGCCTGCGCCTGATCCTCGGGCGTCATCTCTGCCTCGGGCTTGCCGCGCCGTGCCGCCACCTCAATGCCCTTGTTGATGCCAAGGTTCACCGCGCGCCGCCCGAAAAGCCGCATCACCCGGCCCAGTATCTGCTCAATGCTCATCGGCTTCCTCCTCGAACATGTCGGCCTGCCCCGCATCCTCGCCCGGTTCCATCTCACCCGGCCCGGCAAGATCGGGTGCGGGGCGGTTGTCAAGCAACCCGGCGGCGCGCAATTCCTTCAGCCCCGGCAGATCGCGCGCGCTTTCCAGCCCGAAATGGTCCAGAAACCCCTGCGTCACGACAAAGGTGACGGGTCGCCCCGGCGTCATCCGGCGGCGGCCAAAGCGCACCCAATCCAGCTCCAGCAACTGCTCCACGGTGCCGCGGCTGACCGCAACACCGCGAATTTCCTCGATCTCGGCGCGGGTAACCGGCTGGTGATAGGCGATGATCGACAAGGTCTCGATTGCGGCGCGGCTTAGTTTGCGGGTTTCGGTGGTCTCGCGCTGCAACAGAAAGCCAAGGTCGGGTGCGGTGCGAAACGCCCAGGCCTCGCCCACCGGCACCAGCACCACCCCGCGCCCAAGGTAGCGCCGTCTGAGCCCGTCAAGCGCCGTCGCGGCATCGCAGCCCTCGGGCAACCGCGCCTGCAACTCGGTCAGCGGCAGGGGCACCGCCGAGGCGAAAAGCATGGCCTCCAGCATCCGTTCCTGTTCCGGCAAGGTCGGGGCGGCGAAAAGCGGCGGGGTTGCATTCATGATCTGTGCCTTATCGACAACGGAGCAAAGGTTTCGGACTGGCGCAGCTCGCAATGCCCCTGCCGCGCCAGTTCCAGCACTGCGGCGAAAGTGGCGGCGGTGGCAGACCTGCGGCGGGCTGCATCGGCACGCCAGCCTTCGGGCAGAAAGCTTGCAAGATCGGTCCACTCACCGGCAAAGCCGATCAAGCCGCGCATCCGCTCCAGCGCCTGTTCCATGGTCCAGATGTTCTGCCGGTCGTAGGAAAAAGGGCGAAACTCGTCACGGGTGCGGATCCGCGCATAGGCCTGCATCAGATCGAGCAAGGTCGCCGTGTAGCGCAAACGACGGATCAGCGCCGGGCCTTCGACCTCGCCGCGCGCAAAGAAATCCTGCCCGAGCCGCGCGCGCGCCATCAGCCGCGCCGCCGCCTCGCGCATTGCCGCCAGCCGCTCAAGCTGAAATGCCAGATGTGCGGCCATGTCTTCGGCGCTCGGACCACTGTCCGAAGGGTCCGGCGGCAACAGCAGCCGCGATTTGAGAAACGCAAGCCAGGCCGCCATCACCAGATAATCCGCCGCAAGCTCAATCCGCAGCGCCTTGGCCTGATCGACAAAGGCAAGGTATTGCTCGGCCAGTGCCAGCACCGAAATCCGGCGCAGATCAACCCGCTGGCTGCGCGACAGCGCCAGCAGCAGATCAAGCGGCCCCTCGAAGCCATCGACATCGACAATCAGCGCTTCACCGGCCAGCCGGTCGGCGACGCTGGGCGTATCGGTTTCGAAATCGGCATCAGGCATCGGGCGGGCCTTGCAAAACTGCCCCAAGTTCCGCCGCGAGGGCGCGGCTGTCAATGGGTTCGGGGCGGCGGCGGCAGGCAAGCGCTGCGGCGGCGCGGGCCTCGGCAGCGGGGCAAAGCGCCCCGGCGGCGGTAACCACCGCCTCCATCTCGGCCCGCTTGCCGTTGCAATGCAGCACCACATCGCAGCCCGCCGCCAACGCCGCCGCGCTGCGCCCGGAAAGCCCGCCCGAAAGCGCCTGCATCGAAATGTCGTCGGTCATCAGCAGGCCTCGAAATCCGATCGCCTCGCGGATCAACCCGATGATCGGGGCCGAAAGCGTCGCCGGGGCGTCGGCAAGCGCCGGGTAGCGCACATGCGCGGTCATCGCCATCGGCAGATCTGCAAGCGCGCGGAACGGGGCAAAATCCTCGGCACCAAGCGTTGCAGCATCCTCGGCCACCACTGGCAGCGCAAGGTGGCTGTCAACCTCGGCGCGGCCGTGCCCGGGCAGGTGCTTGAGCACCGGCAACACCCCGCCCGCCAGCAGCCCCTTTGCCGCGGCGCGGGCATTGGCGGCAACCTCGGCTGCCGATTGGCCAAGGCAGCGCGGGCGCAAAAACGGGTGGGTGCGCGGCCCGGCAATATCGGCTGAGGGCGCACAATTCGCATCAATGCCAAGCGCTGCAAGCTCGGCCGCAATCAGCCTGTAGCGCAGCCAGAAACTTCGCGGCCCGGCCGCCCCGGCCCGCGCGGCCTGCGCAAGCGGGTCAAGCCAGGCGCGCCAGTGCGGCGCGCCAAGCCGCGCCACCCGCCCGCCTTCCTGATCGATCAGCACCGGGGCCTCGCGCCCGACGCTTTCGCGCAGATCGGCCACCAGCCGCGCCAGTTGCCAGGGGTCGGCGACATTGCGGCCAAAGAGGATGAAACCCCAGGGGTCTGCATCGCGAAAGAACGCCGCTTCTTCCGCCCCCAGCCAAAGCCCCTCGCAGCCAAGAATGGCGGCGCTTGCGGGCATCAGAAAACCTGTGCGGGAATGCAGTTGGTCTGTTCCGCCGCCAGCGCCGCGCAGAACTGGCGCGCCTCGTCGGCATTGCCAAACCCCGCCACGCGCAGCCGGTAGAACACCCGGCCACCGCTTTCGGCGCTCTGGATCACCCGCTGCTTGCCGGCAATCAACGCTTCGAACCGCGCCGCAACCCGGTCCCATTCGGCGCGGGCAAGCTCAGGCGAGGCAAAGGCCCCAAGCTGCACCAGCCGCATTCCGGGCACCAATGCCTCGGGCGCAAGATCTAGCGCGCTGGCCGCCGATGCCAGCAGCAACCGCGCCGGGCGCGCCGCGGGCTTGGGTGAGCGCACCACGCCCGGCACCGATTCGGGCACCAGATCGGCGCGCGCGGTCGCGGCCACCGCCGTGCCCGAGCCCAGCGGCCCGGCATGGGCCGCGGGCGTCAGCGCCGCGCCATAGGCCATCGCTTCGGCAAGCGCCAGAATCACCGCATCCGGTTCCTCGCCGGGTGCAAGCGGCAACCCCGGCGCGCCCGCCTCGGGCAGGGCGGCAAACCGGTCAAGCTGCGGCGCAGCTGTTGCGGCCGCCGGAGCCACGGCCGCCGGGGCCGGGGCGGTACCCGCGGCCAATGGTGCCAGTGCCGCCATCGGTGCATCGGTTGCTTCAAGCTCGATCGGGCGTGGCGCCAGCACCACCTGTTCAGGCATGGCGCGCGCGGTGCCGCTTGCCGCCACCGCAGTTACCGAAAGCCCGACATGGCGCGCCAGCTCGCCGCCCGGATCAGCGGGCGCAATCCGCGCCGGGCCTTCGAGCGCGCGGATCACCGGCACCCCCGCCACATCGCGCACCGCCAGACGGTAGCCCCAGACCGCGAGCCCGCCGACAAGCGCCAGCGAGACCAGAACCGCGGCAGTGTTGAAGAGCCCCTCGACCAGCGCGGTCGCGGGCAAGGCCTCGGGCGGCTCATCGCCAAAACCCGCATCACCGCTATCGCGGAGGGGAATGCTCGCCATGCCTGCCTCGCTGCCGGTTATCCGGCTTAGCCTTCTTGCGCCGGACCCGCCGGCCTGCCTCGTCGCCCTGCCGTTTGCGCTTTGCTCAGCGCATTTCCTCGGCGGGGGTCACACCCAGAATAGCAAGACCTGCGGAAATAACAACGCCCGCGGCCCGTGCCAGGGCGATTTTCGCCTGCGAGGTTGCGGCGTCGGCCTGCAGGAAGCGCAAGCTCGGCTCGTCATTGCCACGGTTCCACAAGGAATGCAGATCCGATGCCAACTCATAAAGGTAAAATGCGATCCGGTGCGGCTCGTGGCCCCTGGCGGCAATCTCGACCAGTCGCGGCCATTCCGCGATGCGCTTGGCAAGCGCAAGCTCGGCCTCGTGCGACAGCCCGGAAAGGTCCACCCCGGCAAGTGCTGCATCGGTGACCTCGATCCCCGCCTCCGCAGCCTTGCGCAACACCGACCGCACCCGCGCATGGGCATATTGCACATAAAACACCGGATTGTCCTTCGACTGTTCCAGCACCCGCGCAAAGTCGAAATCCAGCGCCGCGTCGTTCTTGCGTGTCAGCATCACGAAGCGGGTTACATCGGCCCCCGCCTGTTCGACCACATCACGCAGCGTCACGAATGTGCCCGCGCGCTTGCTCATCTTGAACGGCTCGCCGTTCTTCCAGAGCTTCACCAACTGGATAAGCTTGATGTCGAGCGGCACACGCCCCCCCGAAAGAGCCGAAACCGCCGCCTTCATCCGCTTCACATAGCCGCCGTGATCCGCCCCGAGCACGTCGATCAACTGGTCAAAGCCACGCTGGATCTTGTCGTAATGGTAGGCGATGTCGGGGGCAAAATAGGTCCATGACCCATCCGATTTCTGCACCGGCCGGTCCTGATCGTCGCCATGCGCGGTCGAGCGGAACAAGGTCTGCACCCGCGGTTCCCAATCCTCGGGGGTCTTGCCCTTCGGCGGCTCCAGCGTGCCCTCGTAGATCAGCCCCTGCGCGCGCAGCGCGGCAATCGCCGCCTCGATCTTGCCGGTGCCGTAAAGCGCCTTTTCGCTGGAGAAAACGTCCATATGCACATTAAGCAGTGCCAGATCGGCGCGGATCATCGCCATCATCGCTTCGGTGGCAAAGGCGCGCAGATCGGCAAGCCAGACCGCCTCCGGCTGGTCGATCAGCCGGGTGCCGTATTTTGCCTTCAGCGCCTCGCCGACGGGAATGAGGTAATCGCCGGGGTAGAGCCCCTCGCGGATTTCCGGCTCGAGGCCATTGGCCTCGCGGTAGCGCTCATAGGCCGAGCGCGCCAGCACATCAACCTGCGCGCCGCCATCGTTGATGTAGTATTCGCGCGTCACCGCATAACCCGCGAAATCCAGAAGTGCCGCAAGCGCATCGCCGAAGACCGCGCCGCGCACATGGCCCACATGCATCGGCCCGGTGGGGTTGGCGGAAACGAATTCGACATTGACCCGCGCCCCGGCCCCAAGCGCCGAGCGCCCGAAATCCGGCCCCTTGGCAAGCGCCGCCTTGACCACCTCGCGCCAGGCCCCCGGCACCAGCCGCAGGTTCAGGAACCCCGGCCCCGCCACTTCGGCCAGCGCGATGCGCCGATCGCGCCCGAGCCTCGCGGCCAGATCGTCGGCCAGAACACGCGGATTGACCCCGGCAGGCTTGGCCAGAACCATCGCCGCATTGGTTGCCATGTCGCCATGCGCCGGATCGCGCGGCGGCTCCACCGCCACCGCCTCCATCGCCAGCCCGGCAGGCAAGGCCCCTGCCGCCTGCATCTCTTCCAGCGCGCCAATGACAGCGGCGCGGATCTCGGCAAAAAGGTTCATGTCGCATCCCCTTCGTTGGCCACGGTCCTGCCAGAGCGCCCGCGCGGCGTCAATGCCAAGGCCCCCTGATGCGGGGGCCAGCCCCCGCACCCCCGGGATATTTCCCTGAAGCAGTCTTGCCGATTGCTTCAGCAAAATATCCCGGGGTGCGGGGCAGCGCCCCGCCCGCGCCTGCGCAATTGACCTTTGGCGGCATTTGCTCTAGGTCACTCTGGCCGCGACCGGCGGCACTGCCCGGGACGCCCGGATTTCGCGTCCCCCTTCACACCATGCGGTCCGATGCCGCATTCAAGGACGCTGATGACCAAATTTTCCGACCTGAAACTGGACCCTGTGGTCCTTTCCGCCATTGCCGATGCCGGCTATGAAACCCCGACCCCGATCCAGGCTGGCGCGATTCCGCATGCGCTCGAAGGCCGCGACGTGCTCGGCATTGCCCAGACCGGCACCGGCAAGACCGCGAGCTTCGTGCTGCCGATGATCACGCTCCTCGGCCGTGGCCGGGCGCGGGCGCGGATGCCGCGCTCTCTGGTGCTGTGCCCGACGCGCGAGCTTGCGGCGCAGGTGGCGGAGAACTTCGATACCTATGCGAAATACACCAAGCTGACCAAGGCGCTGCTGATCGGCGGGGTTTCCTTTGGCGAGCAGGACAAGCTTATCGACCGGGGTGTCGATGTGCTGATCGCCACGCCGGGCCGTCTTCTGGACCATTTCGAGCGCGGCAAGCTGTTGCTCACCGGCGTGTCGATCATGGTGGTGGACGAGGCCGACAGGATGCTCGACATGGGTTTCATTCCCGATATCGAGCGCATCTTCCAGCTTACCCCGGCGGCCACCCGGCAGACGCTGTTCTTTTCAGCCACCATGGCGCCCGAGATCGAGCGCATCACCAAGGCTTTCCTGAAAAACCCCGCGCGCATCGAAGTGGCGCGCCAGGCGACGGCTTCGGAAACCATCGAGCAGCGGCTTTACGCGATCCAGCCGACGCGGCGCGACCAGTCGGCCAAGCAAAAGCGCGAGGTGCTGCGCGCGCTGATCCGTTCGGAGGGTGCCGCCTGCACCAACGCGATCATCTTCTGCAACCGCAAGACCGAAGTGGACGTGCTGGCCAAGTCACTGAAACAGCATGGCTTCAACGCGGCACCGATTCACGGCGATCTGGACCAGAGCACCCGCACCCGCACGCTGGACGGGTTCCGCGATGGCACGGTGCAATTCCTGATCGCCTCGGATGTGGCAGCGCGCGGGCTCGACATTCCGGCGGTGAGCCATATTTTCAACTTCGACGTGCCGAGCCATGCGGAAGACTACATTCACCGGATCGGCCGCACCGGCCGCGCCGGGCTGAAAGGCAAGGCCTTCTCGATTGCCACCCCGGCCGACGAAAAATACCTCGGCGCGATCACCGCGCTCATCAAGATGCCGATCCCGGCGGGCGAATTGCCCGAAGGCTTCGCCTTTTCGGAGGCCTCGCAGCAGCCGCCGCGCGCGCGCGATGAAAAACCCGCGCGCGGTGGCAGCCCGCGCAGCCGCAGCGGTTCTTCGCGCGGCCGCGGCGAGCGCGACGAGCGGCGGAGCGAGAAACCCGCGCCGCAAGCGGCAATGCCGGAAGCAGAGGCTGCTCCGGTGGCCGAAGCCGTTGCCGAGGCCCCGGCGGCCGCGCGCGATGATCGCCGCCCCCGCAGTGAGCCGCGCGAGCGCAACGAATCGCGCGAGCGCCAGGAACCGCGCGAACGCAGCGATGCCCGCCCGCCGCGCAGCGAGCCGCGCGAGCGGCGCGAAGGTGGCGGCGCGCCGGTGCGCGGTCTTGGCGACCATGTGCCCGATTTCATCCTGCGCTCGTTCCGGACCACGGCGCAAACCGCAAAGTCCGCTGACCCCGAAAGCAGCGACGACGACGACAAAAGCGGGGCCTGACCGCTGATCGGCAAGAACCGGAACGCCCGCAGCAAGCAACTGCGGGCGCTTTCGTTTGGGAAATCCGTCGGTTCAGTCGGCCAGAAGCCGCGACACCACCAGTGTCACCTCGGGCTTCTTGCCGATCTCTTCCATCGTCACCTGGCGCACGATCCGGCGGATTGCCTCGTCAAGCTTTTCGTCGGACGCGATCACCTTGGCATCGGCACGTTCCAGAAACTCGGCAAGTTCCGCCTCGATCTGCGCATCAAGCGCCGCGCCCGAGCGGCCCTGCGCCGCCAGCCCCATCAGCTCCACCCAGGCGTCGCCAAGCGGCAGGTCGTCTTCGTCCACGATCACCGTGACCAGCACATGCCCGCCCATCGCCATCCGCAGCCGGTCGCGCACCACGCCATCCATCGCGCCGATCAACACCGAGCCGTCAAGGTAGCTGCGCCCGGCCTCGATGAATTCCACCACTTCGGGAAAGTTGCCGGTAAGGTCGAGCATGGTGCCATTGGTCGCGACCTCTGACGCAATGCCCTTGGCGCTGGCGATCTTGGCATGTTCGCGCATGTGCCGGTGTTCGCCATGCATGGGAATGAGAATCTGCGGGCGCACAAGGTCGTGCACTGCCTCCAGATCGGGGCGATTGGCGTGGCCGGAAACGTGGTAGAGGCCGCCGCGGTCATCGACCACCTCGACCCCGATTTCCGAATAGGCGTTCATGATGCGGATCACGCCGCGTTCGTTGCCGGGAATGGTCTTCGAGGAAAACAGGAAGGTGTCGCCCTCCTTCATTTCAAGCCCCAGGTACTTGCCGCGCGAAAGCTGCGCCGAGGCGGCGCGTCGCTCGCCCTGGCTGCCGGTGACGATCAGCATCAGCCGGTTGCGGGCAACCTTTTGCGCCTCTTCGGGTTGCAGAATGGCGGGAAACCCGACCAGCACCCCGGTTTCGATCGCCGCCGCGGTCATCCGCTTCATCGCGCGGCCGAGCAGGCAGACCTGCCGCCCGGCAGCGGTAGCCGCCTCGGCAAGGGTCTTCAGCCGCGCCACGTTCGAGGCAAAGGTGGTCGCCACCACCATGCCGGTCTGGGCCGCGATGAACTCGGTCAGCGGCACCGCCAGCGACGCCTCCGAGCGGCCCGGATGCGGGCTGAAGACGTTGGTCGAATCGCAGGTGAGCACCTTGACGCCCGCGCCCTCCTGCGCGATCTCGTGCCAGACCTGCGGATCAAAGGCCTCGCCCACCACCGGGCTGCCATCAAGCTTGAAGTCGCCGGTATGGACGATGCGGCCCGCAGGCGTGTCGATCACCAGCGCCGAGCTTTCCGGAATCGAATGGCTCACCGGCACGAACTGCACCCGAAACGGCCCCGCCTCGACCACCTCGGGGCGCGGCAGGTGGATGTGCAGCGCCTCGGTCGGCAGCCCTGCTTCCTCGAACTTCAGTTCGGCCAGCCGCCCGGTGAACTTGCGCAGATGCACCGGCGCCTTGAGGCGCGGCCAGTAATGCGCCAGCGCGCCAAGGTGGTCCTCGTGCCCGTGGGTGATGAAGATCGCCTCAAGCCGCGCCGCATTGGCCTCGAGCCAGCCGATATCGGGCAGGATGAGGTCGATGCCGGGCGAGGTATCCATGTCGGGAAAGGTCACCCCAAGATCGACCAGAATCAGCCGCTCCGCCCCTTCGGGACCATAGCCGTAAACATAGGCGTTCATCCCGATCTCGCCGGCACCGCCAAGCGGAAGGTAGATCAACCGGTTCTTCTTCATGCCGCGTGGGCCTCCTTGTTGAACCGATGGATCAGCACCAGCCCGTGCATCGTCAGATCATCTTCGACCGCCTCGAAGAGATCGAAGCCAGCATCGAACAGCGCCGCCAGACCGCCGGTGGCGATCACCCGCATCGGGCGGGCGCGCTCGCTCCTTATCTGGCGCACGATGCCTTCCACAAGCCCGATATAGCCAAAGTAGATGCCCGACTGGATACAGGCGACGGTATTGGTGCCGATCACCTGCGTCGGGTGCGAGATATCGACATGCGGCAGCGCCGCCGCCGCCATGTGCAGCGCCTCAAGGCTGAGGTTGACGCCGGGCGCAATGACGCCGCCGATATAGGCACCATCAAGATCGATTACGTCAAAGGTGGTGGCGGTGCCGAAATCGACCACGATCAGGTCGCCACCGAAGCGGTCGAATCCGGCCACCGTGTTCACCAGCCGGTCAGGCCCGACCGTGGTGCCCTGATCGACGCGCGGGGCAACCGGCAGCGCGCAATCGGGTTTGCCCACCACCAGCGGGCGGCAGCCGAAATAGCGATCACAGAGCACCCGCAGGTTGAACACCACGCGCGGCACGGTCGAGGAAATGATCGCGGCGTTGATCCGCGCCTCGATATTCGTCAGGGCCATCAGCGACGAGAGCCAGACGAAATATTCATCAGCCGTGCGCCGGTGGTCGGTGGCAATCCGCCAGGTTGCCAGAAAGCGCGTGCCATCCCAGACCGAAAACACGGTGTTGGTGTTGCCGAAGTCGATGCAGAGCAGCATGCGAGCCTCCCTCGGCTTTCAGAAAAACACTTCCGCGGCGGCAATCGCCACCCGGCCTTCAGCGGTCCGCAGCACCATGGCACCGCGCGCATCGATGGTATCAAAGGTGCCGGTGCGGGTCTCGGTGCCGGTGCGGGCGGTCACTTCCTGCCCAAGCCGCGCCGCCCGCGCCAGCCAGGCGGTGCGGATCGGCGCAAAACCCCAGGTCTCGAACTGTGCTTGCCAGCGGGCGAAGGCGGCGGCGAGATAGGTCAGGAATTCTTCGGGCAAAAGCCGCGCGCCGGTTTCGGGGGCAAGCGCCACCGGCGGCACCGCGCCCGGCTCCAGCGTGCCCGCATCGGGCACTGCCACCAGATTGACCCCGATGCCGATCAGCAACTGGCCGATGCCCTGCCCGGCACCGTGGCTTTCAAGCAATATGCCCGCCACCTTGCCGCCATTCAGCAGCACATCATTGGGCCATTTGATCGCCAGCCGCGCCTGCGGCCCGGCCACTGTCGCCAGCGCCTCGTGCAGCGCCAGCGCCGCGACAAAGGAATAGAGTGCGGCCTCGGCAGGCCCGCGACCGGGGCGCAGGCTGAGCGTCGCCGCGAAATTGCCCGGCGGGTCGCGCCAGTCGCGGCCACGCCGCCCGCGCCCGGCGGTTTGCCTGTGTGCCATCACCCAGGTCGGGGCAGCGCCTTCGGCCAGCTTCGCGGCAGCCGTCATCGTGCTCTCGACCGCGTCGAGAACGTGGCGCGCCACGCCCTCGGGCCATGTCACCCCATTACTGCACAAGCGCCTGCGCCGCCGCCAGCGCCGGTGCCTCAAGCCCGAAGAGGTTGGCGATACCCACCACCATCACCAGCGCCGAGCCCATCAGCAACAACCATTGCGGCGCGGGCATTCGAGTATCCAGCGCTTCGCCTTCCGTGCCGAAATACATCAGGTAAACGATCCGGATGTAGTAATAGGCCCCGATCACCGAGGCGATGACCCCCAGCACGGCCAGCCACGCCATGCCCGCGTTGACCGCCGCCGACAGCACTGCGAACTTGGCGAAAAAGCCCAGCATCGGCGGCACCCCGGCCAGCGAGAACATCAGCACCAGCACCGCCAGCGCCTTCAGCGGCGCGCGTTTGGCATAAAGGTTGAGCGCAGCAATATCGGTCACCGGCGCGCCATCGCGCTCCATCGACAGGATGAAGGCAAAGGTGCCGACGTTCATCGTCACATAGATCGCCATGTAGAGCAGCATTGCCTGCACGCCCTGCACCCCGCCCGAAGCAAGCCCGACCAGCGCGAAACCCATATGCCCGATCGAGGAATAGGCCATCAGCCGCTTGATGTTCTTCTGCCCGATCGCGGCGACCGCACCGAGGAACATCGAGGTCACCGCAAGAAGCGCCACAATCTGCGTCCAGTCGCCGACCACATTGCCGAAAGCGTCATAGACCAGCCGCGCAAACAGGGTCATCGCCGCCACCTTGGGGGCGGTGGCGAAGAAGGCGGTCACCGGCGTCGGCGAGCCTTCGTAAACGTCGGGTGCCCACATGTGGAACGGCACCGCCGAAACCTTGAAGGCAAGCCCGGTGACCAGAAACACCAGCCCGAAAAGCAGGCCGAGGCTCAGATGCCCTTCCTGCGCCACGCTCAGGATACCGGCAAACGAGGTGGTGCCCGCAAAGCCGTAAACCAGCGAGGCACCGTAAAGCAGGATGCCCGAGGAAAGCGCCCCCAGAACAAAGTATTTCAGCCCCGCCTCGGTTGATTTCGCGCTGTCGCGGCGCATCGCGGCCATGACGTACAGCGAGAGCGATTGCAGCTCCAGCCCCATGTAAAGCGCCATCAGGTCGCCCGCCGAGATCATCATCATCATGCCGACCACGGCCAGCAGCACAAGGATCGGGTATTCGAAGCGCATCAGGCCACGCCGCGCCAGATAATCGGCGCTCATCGCCAGCACCGCCGCGGCGGCAAGCAATGCTATCACCTTGGCAAAGCGCGCATAGCCATCGTCAATGAACATGCCGCCAAAGGCGCTGCGCGCTGGCCCGCCGCCAAGCCCGATCACCGCCGCCGCGCTCAGCAACATCGCCACGCTCAGCCACAGGATCAGCCCGGCGCGCGCATCCTTGCCGGTCCACACGCCCGCCAGAAGCGCTGCCATGGCAAAGACCAGCAGCGCGAACTCGGGCAGAATGGTGGAGAAATCAGCGTAGGTCATTCAATTTCCCCTTCAGTGGACTGCAACCGCCGCGACGGTCGCGGGCAGGCTGGCGTGGTAGTCGGTGACCAGGGCGGTTACGGACGGCCCGATGATATCGGTCACAAGGCTCGGGTAAACGCCAAGCAAAAGCGTCATTGCCACCAGTGGCGCGAAGATCAGCTTTTCGCGCAGGCCCATGTCGGTGATCGACTTCAGGCTTTCCTTGATCAGATCACCCAACACAACCCGGCGGTAAAGCCAAAGCGCATAGGACGCGCTCAGCACCACCCCGGTGGTGGCGACCGCCGCAACCCAGGTGTTCACCTGGAAGATCCCGACCAGCGTCAGAAACTCGCCGACAAAGCCCGAGGTTCCCGGCAGGCCGACATTGGCAAGCGTGAAGAACATGAAGATCAGCGCATAGGTCGGCATCCGGTTGACGATGCCGCCATAGGCCTCGATCTCGCGGGTGTGCATGCGGTCATAGATCACCCCGACACAGAGGAAGAGCGCGCCAGCGATAAAGCCGTGGCTCAGCATCTGGAAGATCGCGCCATCAACACCCTGCTGGTTGAAGGCGAATATCCCCATCGTCACAAAGCCCATATGCGCGACCGACGAATAGGCGATCAGCTTTTTCATGTCCGATTGCGCCAGCGCCACCAGCGAGGTGTAGACAATGGCGATGGCCGAGAGCCAGAGCACCAGCGGGGCCATCACCTCGGCCCCTTGCGGGAACATCGGCAGGCTGAAGCGCAACAGCCCGTAACCGCCCATTTTCAACAGCACCGAGGCCAGCACCACCGAGCCCGCCGTGGGGGCCTGAACATGCGCGTCGGGCAGCCAGGTATGCACCGGCCACATCGGCAGCTTCACCGCGAAACTGGCGAAGAAGGCGAGGAACAGGAGCGTCTGCATGCCGCCCACCACCTGCACCCCAAAGAGGCCGAAACTGTCGGAGGCGAATTCGTGGTCGAGCAGTTGCACGATATCGGTGGTGCCTGCGTCGAAATACATGAAGATCATCGCCACCAGCATCAGCACCGAGCCGAGGAAGGTGTAGAGGAAGAACTTGAAGGCGGCGTAGATGCGTTCCTTGCCGCCCCAGATGCCGATGATCAGGAACATCGGGATCAGGCCCGCCTCGAAGAAGAGGTAAAAGAGCACGAGATCAAGCGCCACGAACACGCCGATCATCAGTGCTTCGAGCACCAGCATCGCAACCATGTATTCCTTGACCCTGGTCTCGACGCCCCAGCAGGCACCGATGGTCAGCGGCATCAGGAACGTGGTCAAAAGCACGAACAGCACCGATATCCCGTCAACCCCGAGCTTGTAGTGCAGCCCCATGATCCAGCGGCGGTCTTCGACGAACTGAAAGCCGGTGTTGGCGGGGTCGAACCCGGTCAGCAGGAACAGCGACACAAGGAAGGTTGCACCGGTGGTGGCCAATGCCACCCATTTTGCCTGGCGCTGCGCGGCGGCGTCGCTGCCGCGCAGGAACACGGCCAGCACCAGCGCCGCCACCAGCGGCAGGAAGGTGATGATGGAAAGCAGGTTTTCCATTAATGTGCCCCTCCGGCAAGCACGGCCCAGAACATCAGCACCGCAATGCCGATGACCATGGCGAAGGCGTAGTGGAACAGGTAGCCCGACTGCATCCGCCCCGCGAGCCGCGTCAGCCTTGGGATCAGGCCAAGTGCGATGCCGTTGATCAGCCCGTCAATCACCGCGCCGTCGCCGCGCTTCCACAAGAAGCGGCCGATGGCCTTGGCGGGATTGACAAAGAGCCAGTCGTAGATCTCGTCGAAATACCATTTGTTGAGCAGGAAGCGGTAAAGCACGGGCTGCAACTCGGCCAGCTTGCGCGGCGTCGCCGGGGCGGCGATGTAGAACACCCATGCGGTTGCTAGGCCCAAAAGCATCGCGATGAAGGGCGAAACCTTCACCCAGTTCGGCGCGTGGTGGGCATCGTCGATCACCGTATTGTCGGGCGCAAAATAGACCGCACCGACCGGGGCCACGCCTGCGGCATGCGCATCGGCTGCGGGTGCCGCGGCCTCGGCCACGACCTCGTGCCCGGCGATGCCGAAAAACGCGGTCATCTTGGCGTGATCGCCAAAGAAGCTGCCGTACCAGAGCATCCCGGCGAAAACCGACCCCAGCGCCAGCACACCCAGCGGCACGGTCATCGTCCAGGGGCTTTCGTGGGCATGGTCATGCGCATGGGTGTCGCCTCGCGGCTTGCCCCAGAAGGTGAGGAACATCAGCCGCCAGGAATAGAACGAGGTGAAACAGGCGGCGATGACCAGCGACCAGAAGGCGAAGCCGTTGCCGCTGGCAAAGGCGCTTTCGATGATCGCGTCTTTCGAGAGGAACCCGGCAAAGCCGATCGTGGTCAGCGGGATGCCGACCCCGGTAATGGCCAGCGTGCCGATCAGCATTGCCCAGAAGGTCAGCGGAATCTTTTTGCGCAAGCCGCCGTAGTTGCGCATGTCCTGTTCGTGGTGCATCGCGGTGATTACCGAGCCTGCGCCAAGAAACAGCATCGCCTTGAAGAAGGCATGCGTCAGCAGATGGAACATGGCAACCGGATAGGCCCCCACCCCTGCCGCCACGAACATGTAGCCAAGCTGCGAGCAGGTCGAATAGGCGATGACCCGCTTGATGTCGTTCTGCACCAGGCCCACGGTCGCCGCGAAAAACGCCGTGGCGGAGCCGACATAGACCACCATCATCTTGGCGTCGGGCGCGAATTCAAAGAGCGGCGACATCCGCACCACCAGAAACACCCCGGCGGTGACCATCGTTGCGGCGTGGATCAGCGCCGAAACCGGGGTCGGGCCCTCCATCGCGTCGGGCAGCCAGGTATGCAGGAACAATTGCGCCGATTTGCCCATCGCGCCGATGAACAAGAGCACGCCGATCAGGTTCGCCGCGTTCCAATGCGTCCAGAGGAAGCCAAGCTCGGTTTCCGCCAGAACCGGGGCGGCGGCAAAGATCTTGTCGAGATCGATCGAGCCGACCAGAAAGAACAGCGCCATGATGCCCAGCGCAAAGCCGAAGTCGCCAACCCGGTTGACTACGAAAGCCTTGATCGCCGCGGCATTGGCCGAGGGTTTCTTGTAATAGAAACCGATCAGCAGATACGAGGCGACCCCCACCCCTTCCCAGCCGAAGAACATCTGGATCAGGTTGTCGGCGGTCACCAGCGCCAGCATCGCGAAGGTGAAGAACGAAAGATAGGCAAAGAACCGCGCCTTGTAGCGCTGATCTTCGTTCCAGTTCACGTCATGCGCCATGTAGCCCCAGGAATAGAGATGCACGAGCGCCGAAACCGTGGTCACCACGATCAGCATGATCGCGGTCAGTCTGTCGAGCCGGATCGACCAGGCGGTATCGAGGCTGCCCGACTGGATGAAATTCATGATGTGGATATGCGTCGTCACCCCGTCGTGGGTCAGAAACACCACCCAGGAAAGCGCGAAGGAAAGGAACAAGAGCCCGGTGGTCAGCACCATTGCGCCGGTCTCGCCAATCACCCGCCAGCCGAAGCCACCGATGATTGCCCCCACCAGCGGAGCAAAGAGAATGATCTGTTCCATCTGCCCTTACCCTTTCATCACGTTGACGTCTTCAACCTCGATGGTGCCGCGGGCGCGGAAGAACACCACCAGGATTGCGAGGCCAATCGCCGCCTCGGCGGCGGCGACGGTCAGGATGAACATCGCGAACACCTGCCCCACCAGATCGTTCAGGTAGGCCGAGAAGGCCACCAGATTGATGTTCACCGCCAGCAGCATCAGCTCGATCGACATCATGATGACGATCACGTTTTTGCGGTTCACGAAGATGCCGAAGATGCCGATCACGAAGAGTGCGGCGGCAACGCCCAGGTAATGTGTCAGTCCGATCATTTCGTCCCTCGTTCGTTCCGCCTTTGGCGGCTTCTTCGTCCTGTCTCGGTCACCAGCCCGCGCCAACGCTGCCGGGGTAGAAAACCCCGCAGCCGCAGCCAAGGTTGTAATCATGCAGCGGCGCGGCCTCGTCGTTGGAAATGCCCACCTGCCCCGGTATCGTCACCACTGCGGCGTTGATGAACCGCGCGCCCACCGCATGCGCGGCGATTTCGGCCACCGGCATCGGTCGCCCCGCCGCCGCGCCACCACGCAGTTGCGCCTCGAGCTGCTTCCAGACATCGCCTTCGGGAACCGGGCTCATCGGTCCTTCGGTCGGCCCCGGCCCGAACACCACCGCCTGTGCCCCGGCGCAATCGGCAACGATCATGCTGACGCGGCCATAGCAGGCGTTGCCCTCGAAGTAGTATTGCACAACGAAGCCGCCGCCCAGATCCTCGGCATCCGAGATGCCGCGCGCCATATAGGCGTCATCGTTGTGGTAGATGCCGCAAACGCCATCCCGCTGCACCGTGCCCGCCAACAGCGGGACCGGCGAGCAGGCCAGCGCCGGGCTGGCGAGCATAGCGGCCAGAGCCGCTATTATGGGCCTCGTCGCTGTCACAACCCCTGCCCCGGCTTCACATCCTTCAGGTGCATCTGTTCGCCCGGCTTGCGGTAGATCTGGGTCAGCGCATCCTGCCGCTTCACGTCGGGCCGGTGCCGCATGGTCAGAAGGATCGCGCCGATCATCGCCACCAGCAAGATCACCCCGGCCGCTTGAAAGAGGTAGAGGTAGCGGTCATAGAGCAGCCCGCCGAGCGCCGCGGTGTTGGTCACGCCATCGGGTGTGGGCGACATCCTGAGCGCGGTGGCGCTTTCGGTCACTTCCCAGGCACCAAAGGCCATGCCGAGCTGCAAGAGCATGATGACCCCGATCAGCAAGCCAAGCGGCGCATAGCGTGCCAGCTCGCCCTTCAGCGTCTCGAAGTCGATGTCGAGCATCATCACCACGAAAAGGAACAGCACCATCACCGCGCCGACATAGACGACGATCAGCAGCATCGCCACGAACTCGGCCCCCAGCAGCACGAAAAGCCCGGCCGCGGAAAAGAAGGCGAGGATCAGCCAGAGCACCGAATGCACCGGGTTTCGCGACACCACCACCATGAAACCGGCCACCACCGCCGCAATGGCAAAGAGGTAGAAGGCAAAAGCAAACACCGTCATGCGTTATCCTCCGCTTCGCCAAAGACGCCCTGGGCAATCTCCAACGCCTTGGTCATGGCGGGCACGCCGCCGAACATGCTCATCTGAAAGATCACTTCCGCGATCTCGCGCTCTGTCGCCCCGGCCGCAAGCGCGTGGCGAATGGTCAGCCGCAATTGCGGCTCGGCCTGGGCACCCAGCACCGTCAGCGCCGCGATCGTCACCAAAAGCCGGGTTTTCGCATCCAGCCCCTCGCGGTTGAAGGTCTTGCCAAACCACAGCTCCATCATGTCTTTCGACATGGTGGGGAAAAGCTTTTCAAAACCGACGGGCTTGAAGCTTTCCAGCCCCGGAAAGGCCCGCGCCATTTCCTGGCCCTGCTCCAGCATCTGTTTGAACAGCTTGGCGAATTCCTCGTTCATCTGTAGGGGGCGTCCATTTCGAGGTTGCGCGCAATGGCCACTTCCCAGCGCGCGCCGTTGTCCAGGAGCTTGGCCTTGTCGTAAAACAGTTCTTCGCGGGTTTCGGTGGTGTATTCGAAGTTCGGCCCCTCGACGATGGCATCGACCGGGCAGGCCTCCTGGCAGAAACCGCAATAGATGCACTTGGTCATGTCGATATCGTAGCGGGTGGTGCGGCGGCTGCCATCTTCGCGGGGTTCCGCGTCGATGGTGATCGCCTGCGCCGGGCAGATCGCCTCGCACAATTTGCAGGCAATGCAGCGCTCCTCGCCGTTGGGGTAACGGCGCAGCGCATGTTCGCCGCGAAAGCGGGGCGAAAGCGGCCCCTTTTCATGTGGATAGTTGAGCGTGTCCTTGGGGCCGAAGAAATATTTTATCCCCAGCCCGAAGCCCTTGAAGAGGTCAAAGAGCAGGAAGTATTTGGTTGCGCTTACGTAGTCGAATGCCATGATCCGCCCCCCCCTTCAGCTACCGACCGCGAAGCGCGCCCAGAGGCCGCCCAGCACTTCATATTTCGCAAGGAACGCCACGATCACCACCCAGCCGAGCGACAGCGGCAGGAACACCTTCCAGCCGATCCGCATCAACTGATCGTAGCGGTAGCGGGGCACCAGCGCCTTGACCACGGCAAAGAAGAAGAAAAAGAACCACATCTTGCCGACCATCCACCACCAGCCATCGGCGATGCCGGGAATGGGGCTCAGCCAGCCGCCGAAGAACAGCACCGAGAGAAGGCCGCACATCAGGAACATGGCGATGTATTCTGCGGCCATGAACAAAAGGTAGGGGGTCGAGGAATACTCGATCATGTAGCCCGCAACGAGCTCCGATTCCGCTTCGACCAGATCGAACGGCGGGCGGTTGGTTTCGGCCAAGGCCGAGACGAAGAACAGGAACACCATCGGCAAATGCGGCAGCCAGTACCAGTTGAAAAAGCCGTAGCTGCCTTCCTGCGCGCGCACGATGTCGGAAAGGTTCATGCTGCCGGTCGAAATGATCACCCCGATGATGATCAGGCCAATCGAGACCTCATAGGAAATCATCTGCGCCGCCGAGCGGATCGACGAGAGGAACGGGTATTTCGAGTTCGACGCCCAGCCACCCATGATGATGCCGTAAACACCCATCGACGAAATCGCGAAGATGAACAGGATCGCCACGTTGATGTCGGCCATCACCCAGCCTTCATCAAAGGGGATCACCACGAAGGCAAAGATCGCCAGGCACATCGACAAAAGCGGCGCAAGGAAGAACACGAACTTGTCGGCCCCGGCGGGAATGACGATTTCCTTGAACACGTATTTGAACGCATCGGCAAAGGATTGCAGCACCCCCCATGGCCCAACCACGTTCGGCCCGCGCCGCATCTGCACCGCCGCCCAGACCTTGCGGTCGTAATAGACCAGAAACACCAGCCCGATCATCACATAGGCGATCATCGCCAGTCCCTGAGCGAGGATCACGATGAGAGTTCCCAGCGGTGTTGCGAAAAATTCAGCCATGATCCCTGTCCCTCAGACCGTCGGTATTCCCTGATCCGCGCAATCGGCCACCGTCACTTCCGCGTCGATGGTCCGCAAGCCGCGGGGCAGCGCGGGCGAGATGGTGTAAACCGCATCTGCCCGCCAGACGCCACCCGTTTCAGATACATTCGTGCGCAGATGCCGCGCAAAGCCATAGCCGCGGATCAGCGCGTATTGCGCCGCAGCACAGGTCGCATAAGCCACCACCGCCGCCTCGTCCGCCGTGCCGCCCGAAACGGCAACGCTGAAGTTGACCAGATCGCCCTCCAGAAGCTGGGTCGTGACCCCGGAATAGACCGGGCGCGACGCGGCATCGGGGGCCGCGGCATCAGCGCAGGCCGCCAGCCCGGCCAGAAGGCCGGTCAGCGCCAGTATCCGCATGAGGCCGCCCTGACCCATCATTCCGCCGCCATCGGTTGCGACCCGCGCGACGCGGCAAGGGCCGAACACTCGGCCATCACCGTGCTTGCCCGCGCAATCGGGTTGGTCAGGTAGAAATCCTTTACCACCAGCCGGAAATCGGCCTTGCCAAGGTCGCGCAGCGGCAGCGCCTGCCAGCCGTTTTCGGCGACCGCATCGATCTCGCCCAGGTGCGGATGCGCCGCAACCAGTGCCCGGCGCAGGCCCGTCAGGCTGTCCCACGGCTGCTTTGCCCCCAGTTCGGCGGAAAGCGCGCGCAGGATTGCCCAGTTTTCCTTGGCCGCCCCCGGCGCAAACCCGGCGCGATAGGCAAGCTGCGGCCGCCCCTCGGTGTTGACGAAAAGCCCGTCTTCCTCGGTATAGGCAGCGGCGGGCAGGATGATGTCGGCGCGCATCGCGCCCCGGTCGCCGTGGCTGCCCTGATAGATCACCAGCGGGCCACGCGCGATTTCCACCTCGTCCGCGCCAAGATTGTAGATCACCTCCACGCCCTTGGTCGCCTCGATCAGCCCGCCTTCGGCGGTTGCCCCCACATCCATCGCGCCCACCCGGCCAGCGGCGGTGTGCAGCACCAGCAGTTTTGCCTTGCGCGCCGCGGCAATCCGCATCGCTTGCGCCAGCACCGCCTCGCCGTCGGCCTCGTTGATCGCACCCTGACCGACGATGACGATGCCCGGCCCGGTATCGGGCGCGGCCTCTTCCGCCAGTTTCGCATGCGCCAGAAGCGCCGCCCGGTCGGTGCCGAAATGGTGGTATGCATAGGTCAGATCGACCGCCTTGCCGATCAGCCCGACCTCGGCCCCCGCCACCCAGGCCTTGCGGATGCGGGCATTGAGCACCGGGCTTTCGTTGCGCGGATCGGTGCCGATCAGCAAAATGCCCTTGGCGCTGTCGATATCCTCGATCTTCGCGGTTCCGACATAGGCCGAGCGGTTGCCCGCCGGCAGCCGCGCCCCGTCAACCCGGCATTCCACCGCGCCGCCAAGCCCTTCGACGAGGGCCTTCAGCGCGAATGCCGCCTCGGTCTGGACGAGATCGCCCACCAGACCCAAAACCTTTTTGCCCTTCATCGCCTTGGCAGCGGCGGCCAGCGCCTCGGCCCAACTGGCCTTGCGCAGCTTGCCAGCTTCGCGGACGTAGGGCGTATCCAGCCGTTGCCGCCGCAAACCGTCCCAGATGAAGCGGCTCTTGTCGGAAATCCACTCCTCGTTCACGCCGTCATGGTTGCGCGGCACGATGCGCATCACCTCGCGGCCCTTCACATCAACGCGGATGTTGGCGCCAAGGCCATCCATCACGTCGATCGATTCCACCTTGGTCAGCTCCCACGGGCGGGCGGTGAAGGCGTAGGGCTTGGAGGTCAGCGCGCCTACCGGGCAAAGGTCGATGATGTTGCCTTGCAGGTTGCTGTCGAGCGTGAGGCCCAGATACGAGGTCACTTCCGCATCTTCGCCGCGCCCGGTCTGGCCCATCTGGGTGATGCCCGCGACTTCCGAGGTGAAACGCACGCAGCGGGTGCAGGAAATGCAGCGGGTCATCGCGGTGGCAACCAGCGGCCCGAGGTTCAGGTCGGTCGAGGCGCGTTTCGCTTCACGCGAGCGGGAAAAATCGACCCCGTAGGCCATCGCCTGATCTTGCAGGTCGCATTCGCCGCCCTGATCGCAGATCGGGCAATCGAGCGGGTGGTTCAGCAGCAGGAACTCCATCACCCCTTCACGCGCCCGCTTGACCATCGGCGTGTTGGTCTTGACCACCGCAGGCTCGCCATTCGGCCCCGGGCGCAGGTCTTTCACCTGCATCGCGCAGCTTGCCGCAGGTTTCGGCGGCCCGCCGACCACTTCGACCAGACACATCCGGCAGTTGCCGGCAACGCTCAGCCGTTCGTGGTAGCAAAACCGCGGCACCTCGATGCCCGCCACTTCCGCCGCCTGAATGAGGGTCAGCGCCGGGTCAACCTCGACCTCGATCCCGTCGATGATGAGTTTTCTGAGGTTTGCCATTGCCTTACTCCGCCGCCATCGCGCTCAGTCGACCCGTCTTGCGGGCCTTGATGCGGTCTTCGATCTCGCCCCGGAACTGCCGCACGAGGCCCTGAATCGGCCAAGCCGCCGCATCCCCTAGCGCACAGATGGTGTGGCCCTCGACCTGCTTGGTGACCGACAGAAGCATGTCGATTTCTTCAAGCTCGGCCTCGCCGCGCACCAGCCTGTCCATCACCCGCATCATCCAGCCGGTGCCTTCGCGGCAGGGCGTGCACTGACCGCAAGACTCGTGCTTGTAGAACTTCGACAGCCGCCAGATCGCCTTGATGATGTCGGTGGACTGGTCCATCACGATGATCGCCGCAGTGCCAAGCCCCGATTTCGCATCGCGCAGCCAGTCGAAATCCATCAGGGCTTCGTCCGATTGCGCCGCGTTCAGCATCGGCACCGAAGACCCGCCGGGGATCACCGCCTTGAGGTTGTTCCAGCCGCCGCGCACCCCGCCCGCGTGCCGTTCAAGGATCTCCTTCAAGGGCGTCGACATCGCGTCTTCGACCACGCAGGGGTTGTTCACATGGCCCGAGATGGCGAAAAGCTTGGTGCCGGTATTGTTCGGCCGCCCGAAACCGGAAAACCAGGTCGCCCCGCGCCGCAGGATGGTTGGCACCACGGCGATGGATTCGACGTTGTTCACCGTCGAGGGGCAGCCATAAAGGCCCGAGGCGGCGGGGAACGGCGGTTTCATCCGCGGCATGCCCTTTTTGCCTTCAAGGCTTTCCAGCATCGCGGTTTCCTCGCCGCAAATATAGGCCCCCGCGCCGTGGTGCAGGTAAAGCTGGTAGTCGTAGCCCGAGCCGCAGGCGTTCTTGCCGATCAGCCCCGCGTCATAGCATTCGTCGATCGCTGCCTGCAGCACCTCGCGCTCGCGGATGTATTCGCCGCGAATGTAGATGTAACCCGCATCGGCCCCCATGGCGAAACCGGCGATCAGCGCGCCTTCGATCAGGGTGTGCGGATCATGCCGCATGATCTCGCGGTCCTTGCAGGTTCCGGGCTCGGATTCGTCGGCGTTGACGATGAGATAGGACGGGCGGCCATCAGACTGCTTGGGCATGAACGACCATTTGAGCCCGGTGGGAAAGCCCGCGCCGCCCCGGCCGCGCAAACCGGAAGCCTTGATCTGATCGACGATCCAGTCGCGCCCCTGCGCCAGTATGCCCGCCGTGCCATCCCAGTGCCCGCGCTTGCGCGCACCGGCAAGGCTGCGGTCGTGCATCCCGTAAAGGTTGGTGAAGATCCGATCCTGATCTTTCAGCATATCAATTCCCTCAATGCCCTCTGCGGCGTTGCCGCCGCCAGATGCGCCATGTCACGACCAGCGCCCAGATGAACGCGGCACCCGCCGCAAGATCGGCAAGCAGCACATAGCGGATATTCCACCCGCCCCGCGCCGCCAGCCATTGCACCGCCACCCAGACCAGCGCGGCAACGGCGATGACAAGCGCCACCAAGCGCATCTCGCCCCCTTGCCGGTTTGGTCCAAGGCTGTGCCGCATCATTCAGTGCCCTTGTAAACGTCGCCCTCGGCGACCCGGCGCGAAAACGCGGTGGCACCGCCCGCAGAAAGCGTTTTCGCCTGCTCTACCCAGCCATCGCGCACGATCCGGCCGGAGAAGCCTTCAAGCCTTGCGTCAATGGCCTCGATATCCTTCGGCCCCCATGCGGCGATCTGGTCGTAGTGCCAGATGCCGTTGGTATTGAGCAGTTTTTCGAACTTCGGCCCGACGCCCTTGATCGCCTTCAGATCGTCGGCCTTGCCGCCACGCGGTTCGGCGAGCAGCTCCGGCGCGCCGTCCACCGTTGCGGCGGCTGCGGCTGCGGCAGCGCGGGCCTGGCGGGCGGCGCGGCGGGCCGCGCGCGCTTCGCGCTCCGCCTTGGTCAGCTTCGGCTTTGCAGGCGCATCGGTGGCGGTCGCGGCAGCTTCGGCGGCTGCCTGCTTGCGGCGCGCGACGCGCGCGGCGCGCAAGGCGGCGCGGTCAGGTGCCGGGGACGCGGGCGCGATCTCGGCGGCTTGGGTGACGGCATCTGCGGTGACTGCGGCTTCGGACCGGGCTTGCACCGGCGCTGCGGTCGGGGCGATGGGCGCGGCCTCTGGCTCGGGCAAGACGGCGGCTTCCGGCGAAACTTCGGGTTCCGGCACCGCTGCCACCTCCGGCGGAGCTTCCGGTGCCTGCGGCACCGCAGCTACCGCGCTGGCCACCGCTTCGGCCTTTGCCGAACCGCGGCAGAAGGCGAGGACCATGCCAGCACCGGCGAGCACAAAAACCGACAGCCCCAAAAACGCCGCCGGGGCCAGTGCCATGTGCAGCGCCAGACGCAACAGCGCCGCGACGGCAACCCCTGCCACCGCCCCGGCTATCCAGCAATTTCTCGTGCAAACTGTCATCTGTCCCTCGCTCCGGCTCTCTGGCCTGTTTGCTCACTTGTCCTTGTCGTAAAGCCCTTCCTTGCGCGCCCGCGCTGCAAATTCGGTCACCGCCCCGGTTGCGAGCATCTTGGCCTGCTCAACCCAGCCATCGCGGCTGGCGCGGCCCTTGAAACCTTCGAGATTGTCATCGACCCAGGCGAGTTCGGCGGCGCTCCAGTCGGCGATCTGGTCGTAATGGAAAAAGCCGAGGCTGTGCAGCAGGGTTTCGAGCTTTGGCCCGACGCCCTTTATGAGCTTGAGATCGTCGGCAGTGCCGCCGCGCGCCACCGCCAGCACGGCGGGCTTGGCCAGCGCCGTCGAGGGGGCAGCCGCGGGTGCCGGTGCCGGTGCGGGCCTCGTCGCCTGGGCGGGCGCAGCCGCAGCTTTCGCCGCGCCAAGCCAAGGCGTCAGCACCGGCACCTCGCTGCCGTCGATGCGCTTCACCGTATCGCCCAGTTTGAGCGCCTGCGTCACCGTGGCGTTATGCGCCGCCTTGCCCTCGGTGCCTGCGGTCAGCGCGGTCAGCCCAGCGGCGGGCTCGGCAGCATAGCGGCCGGTTTGCGAACCGGGTTGCGGCACCCGCCCGGCAGCGAATTCATCGAGAATGCGGGCAAAACTTTCTGCGGTCAGATCCTCGTAATAATCCTTGCCGATCTGCGCCATCGGCGCGTTGGCGCAGGCACCGAGGCATTCGACCTCTTCCCACGAAAACTTGCCATCGGCCGAAAGCGTGTGCGGCGTCGGCGCGATGCGTTCGCGGCAGACGGCATAAAGGTTTTCCGCCCCGCAGATCATGCACGAGGTGGTGCCACAAATCTGGATATGCGCAACTGAACCAACGGGTTGAAGCTGAAACATGAAGTAGAATGTGGCCACTTCGAGCGCCCGGATATAGGCCATGCCCAGCATGTCGGCCACATGTTCGATGGCGGGCTTGGTCAGCCAACCCTCCTGCTCCTGTGCGCGCCACAAAAGCGGAATGATCGCGCTGGCCTGGCGGCCTGCGGGGTATTTGGTAATCTGCGCCTCGGCCCATTTCAGGTTGGCGGGGGTGAAGGCAAAGCTTTCGGGTTGGTCGGCGTGAAGGCGGCGCAGCATCAGCGGTCAATCTCCCCGAAGACGATGTCGAGCGAGCCGATGATCGCGGAGATATCGGCCAGCAAATGGCCCTTGGCCATATGATCGATGGATTGCAGGTGCGGGTAGCCGGGCGCGCGGATTTTCGCGCGGTAGGGCTTGTTGGTGCCGTCAGCCACCAAATAGACGCCAAATTCGCCCTTGGGTGCCTCGATGGCGGCGTAAATCTCGCCCGCGGGCACATGGAAGCCTTCGGTGTAAAGCTTGAAATGGTGGATCAGGCTTTCCATGCTGGTCTTCATGTCGGCGCGCTTGGGCGGCGTCAGCTTGCCGCGCGCCAGCACATCGCCTTGCCCTTCGGGCGCGCGCAGCTTGGCCACCGCCTGCTGGATGATGCCGATCGACTGGCGCATTTCCTCCATCCGGCAAAGGTAGCGGTCGTAGCAGTCGCCATTTTTGCCAACCGGCACCTGAAAGGCGAATTCGTCATAGCATTCATAGGGCTGGGCGCGACGCAGATCCCAGGCGAAGCCCGAGCCGCGCACCATCACGCCGCTATAGCCCCAGTTCTGGATATCATCCTCGGTGACCACG
This sequence comes from Phaeovulum sp., assembly GCF_030684035.1. GTDB lineage: Bacteria > Pseudomonadota > Alphaproteobacteria > Rhodobacterales > Rhodobacteraceae > UBA6213. The sequence continues at coordinate 65,080 of NZ_JAUXPI010000023.1, forward strand.
CCGACATCGACGTTACGCTGCTTGAAGATGCGGTTGTCGGTCAGAAGCCCGTCGATATCCTGCAGCATCTTCAGGAAACGCGGGGCCCATGCCTCGACATCGTCAAGAAAATCTGGCGTCACATCCTGATGCACCCCGCCGGGGCGGAAATAGGCCGCGTGCATCCGCGCGCCGCTGGCCCGTTCGGAAAAGTTCATCAGCTGTTCGCGGTGGTCGTAAAGCCAAAGCTGCGGCGTCAGCGCGCCAACGTCGCCCGCCTGCGAGCCGACGTTCAGCAGGTGGTTCAAGAGCCGCCCCATTTCCGAAAAGAGCACCCGCAGCAGGCTGGCGCGACGCGGCGCCGCAACCCCCGTCAACCGCTCGATCGCCAGGCACCAGGCGTGCTCCTGATTGATCGGGGCGACATAATCGAGTCGGTCGAAATAGGGCAGGTTCTGCAGATAGGTGCGGCTTTCCATCAGCTTTTCAGTGCCGCGATGCAAGAGGCCGATATGCGGGTCGGCGCGTTCCACCACTTCGCCGTCAAGCTCCAGCAGCATTCTCAAAACACCATGCGCCGCCGGGTGTTGCGGCCCGAAGTTGATGTTGAAATTGCGGATCTTCTGCTCGCCGGTCAGGGCTTCGTCAAAGCTGCCATCCATCGCGTCCACCTTCATCCGTTTCGCCAAAGCGGTCCCGCTGGGGGTCGCCCGGTCTCAGGCTTTCTTCTCGTCGCCGGGAAGCACGTACTCCGCCCCTTCCCAGGGGCTGAGAAAGTCGAACTGCCGGTAATCCTGGGCCAGCTTCACCGGTTCATAGACCACCCGCTTCAGCGCTTCGTCATAGCGCACCTCGACATAGCCCGAGGTCGGAAAATCCTTGCGCAGCGGGTGCCCGGCAAAACCGTAATCGGTCAGCAGGCGGCGCAAATCGGGATGACCTGCAAAGAGGATGCCGAACATGTCGAACACTTCGCGCTCATACCAGCTTGCGCCGGGGAAGACCCCGGTGATGGTCGCAACCTGTTCATCTTCGCGCAGCGCAAGTTTCACCCGGATGCGGTGGTTTTGATACATCGAGAGCAGGTGATAGACGACATCGAAGCGCGCCGCGCGCGTCGGCCAATCGACGGCAGTGATATCGACGAGTGTCGAAAACTTGCACGCCGAATCTGCCCGCAAAAATTCGATGAAGCCGGCGATGCAGTTTGGCACCACCGTTACCGTCAGCTCGCCGTTGGCGATGCTGGTCTTCAGCACCTCATCGGGGCGGCGCATCTCGATATGGGCGGCCAGTTCCTTCAGGGCTTCGGACATGACTTTCTCCCCTCAGCGGACCAGAGTGCCGGTGCGACGGATGCGCCGCTGCAATTGCAGCACAGCGTAAAGCAACGCCTCGGCGCTTGGCGGGCAGCCCGGCACATAGATATCGACCGGCACGATCCGGTCGCAGCCGCGCACCACCGAATAGCTGTAGTGGTAATAGCCACCGCCATTGGCGCACGAACCCATGCTGATCACATAGCGCGGCTCTGGCATCTGGTCATAGACCTTGCGCAGCGCCGGGGCCATCTTGTTGGTCAGCGTGCCGGCCACGATCATCACGTCTGACTGGCGCGGCGAGGCGCGGGGGGCAAAACCATAGCGTTCCGCATCATAGCGCGGCATTGCCACATGCATCATCCCGACCGCGCAGCAGGCCAGGCCGAAGGTCATCCAGTGCAAGCTGCCGTTGCGCGCCCAGGCGATGATATCCTCGACCGAGGTCAGCACAAAGCCCTTGTCCTGCAACTGATCGTTAAGCGCAGCGGTGGCCGCATCCATAGCCGGGGCTGCTTCGGCGGGCTTCGAGATCACGCCCATTCCAGCGCTCCCTTTTTCCATTCATAGGCAAAGCCCACGGTCAGCACCCCGAGGAAAACCATCATCGACCAGAAGGCGACCGTGCTGAGCGAGCCGAAGGCCACCGCCCAGGGAAACAGGAACGCCACTTCGAGGTCGAAGATGATGAACAGGATCGACACGAGGTAAAACCGCACATCGAATTTCATCCGCGCGTCGTCCATGGCGGGGAAGCCACATTCATAGGCCGACACTTTCTCCGGGTCGGGGTTGAACACCGCGATCACCGCCGCCGCCGCGATCAGGACAATGCCAAGCGCGAAGGACATGAACAGGAAAATGATGATGGGAAGGTATTCTCGCAGCAGATCGTCCACTGGTGGCTCCCTCTTTCCGCGAGGCGGGCTCGCGCAGGTTCCGGTGAGCGTGGTTTAGCGGGGTGGCTTGCCGGGGTCAACCGAAGCCGGTGCGGAATGCACGGCTTTCGCAAGGCTGTTGCAGGGCGGATTGCGGCGTTGCCGACACCGCCCGTGTCGGCGCGTGGCAGCCGCCCCCGAACCGCAGCCGCCCAGGCCATGCCAGCTTCATCGGCACCGCCAGAAACAGGCGCGACGCGGCCGCAGTTCCGGCAAGGGTTCAGACGGTAATGGCTGTGATTGCGCTACCTTATATTGCCCAATCGGGCCTGCGCTTGCCAAAAAACGCGGCAATGCCCTCGACCGCCTCGGGGCTTTCCCAGCGTGCCACGAGGCCCGCGATCGAGGCCTCGATAATTTCGGCATCGATGCGCGGGCCAAGCGCACGGGCTTGCGCCTTGGCCTCGGCCACCGCCCCCGGGGCACAGGAAAGGTAGGGAACCACCTCCGCCTCGATCGCTGCATCAAGCGCCTGCGGCGCTACGACGCGGGCAAGAAGATTGAGCTGCACCGCCTCATCGGCATCAAAAAGGCGCGACGACATGAAGACCCGGCGCGCCAGTGATTCCCCCATGCGGGCAAGCACATAGGGGCCGATGGTGGCGGGAATCAGCCCAAGCCGGGTTTCGGTAAAGCCAAACCGGCTGCCAGCGGCACCAATTGCGACATCGCAGACCGCCATCATGCCGACGCCGCCGCCGAAGGCGTTGCCGTGGACGCGCCCGATCACCGGCTTGGGGCAGGTGTTGAGCGCGTTGAGCATGCCCGCCAGCGCGCGCGCGCTTGCCGCACGGGTCTTGGCATCAGCGCCGATCTGCGCCTGCATCCAGGCCAGATCGCCCCCGGCGCAGAAACTCGGGCCGTCGGCGGCCAGCACCACCACCCGCACCGCCGGGTCGGCACCAAGCGCCTCTGCCGCGCCGGTCAGCTCGGCGATCATCGCAGCGGAAAGCGCGTTGTGCTTTTCCGGCCGCGCCAGCACCAGCCGCGCCACGCCGCGCGCATCCCGTTCCATACGGATCGTTTCGCTCATGCGCCGTCCCCCTTGCTGCGCAGGCCCCGCGCGAATGCCGCCGCCTTGGCCAGAACTGCGGCATCAAGCCCGGTCTCATAGCCCAACTCCGCCAGACGCGCGGCAACCGCTTCGGTCGCCACATTGCCTGCGGCACCGGGCGCATAGGGGCAGCCACCAAGCCCCCCCACCGCGGCATCGAAAACCCGCAGGCCGAGCGCCAGCGAGGCTTCGATATTGGCGAGCGCGCGGCCGGCGGTGTCGTGATAGTGCCCGGCCAGCCGCTCGGGCGGCAGTTCGTTCAGCACCGCGCGCAGCATCGCGCTGATGCTTTCTGGCCGTGCCTGGCCGATGGTATCGCCCAGGCTGACCTCGTAGCAGCCAAGCGCCCGCAGCGCCGCCACCACCCGAGCCGCCGAAGCCGGTTGGGTTGGCCCGTCAAAGGGGCAGTCGGTGACCATCGAAACATAACCGCGCATCGGCACCCCGTCATTGCGCGCCGATGCAGCCACCGGGGCGAAGCGCGCAAGGCTTTCCGCGATGGTGCAGTTGAGGTTCGCCTGGCTGAAACCTTCCGAGGCAGAGGCAAAGATCGCCACCTCATCGGCCGCCGCCGCCCGCGCCGCGGCATAGCCCCTGAGGTTCGGCGTCAGCGCCGCATAGCGCACCCCGGGCGCGCGGGTGATGCCTGCCAGAACTGCGGCAGAATCGGCCATTTGCGGCACCCACCTGGGGCTGACGAAACTTGCCACCTCGATGCGACGGAACCCGGCGCGGCTGAGCAGATCGACCAGCGCCACCTTTTCAGCGGTGCTGATCGGCCGTTTTTCGTTCTGCAAGCCGTCGCGCGGCCCGACCTCGAAAATCTCGACCCGCTCAGCCATGGCCTGGCTCCGGTGCCGGGTAGAAATCTTTGGCGTAGATCTGGCTCAGCCCATCGCGCGCCAGCGCGCGGCGGTAGGCCGGGCGTTCCGCCAGCCGCGCCAGCCAGGCCGAGACCCGAGGCAGCGCATCGAGCCGCACGAAGCGCTGCCCGATGATCGCCCCGTAGCTGACCGCAATATCCACCGCCGAAAACCCTGACGGCAGAATGAACGGGTCCGACAGGCCCCGCTCGACAACCTCCAGCGTCTTGCGCAGCCGCGCCGCTTCCAGCCGCATCAGGGTCGGGCTGCGCATCCAGTCTTCGCGCAACACCACATGTTGCTGGGTCAGGTTCGCCACATGTGCCGCAATGGTTTCAGCATAATGCAGCCATTCAAGCCAGTCTGGCCGCTCCGCCGCGGTGCCCTGCAACGCGCTGCGGGTTTCACACAGATACTGGGTGATCGCGCCGCTTTCAAACAGCGACCGCCCGTCGATCTCGAGCGCGGGCACCCGGCCTGCGGGTGAAATTGCCAGATAGTCGGGCCCGCGCAGCGACTTGTCGAAAAAGGAATGCTCCACGACCTCGAAGCTCAGCCCCAGTTCTTCCAGCAGCCAAAGGATGCGGAAACTGCGCGACTGGGGAACATGATGCAGGCGGATCATTCGACCAGCTCCAGCCGGATCAGTGCCGCCCCTGCCTCGACCTGCGCGCCCGCCGCCGTCAGAACCTCGGCAACGCGAGCAGCGCGGGCCGCCAGCAACGTGTGCTCCATCTTCATCGCCTCCAGTATCGCCAGCCGCTCGCCCGCCGCAACCTCCTGCCCCGGCACCACGAACACCGCCTTCACCAGGCCCGGCATCGGAGCCAGCGTCAAGCCGCCGCCACCCGATACTTCGGCCACCCGCGCCAGCGGGTCAACCGCGTTGAAATGATGCGCGCCGGCGGCGAAAACGCTGATCCCGCCGGCGTGGGTCACGACATGCGCCCCGGTGCTTGCGCCATCGACCCACCAGCCGTCTGCGTTCAGCACGCAGTCATGGTCGGTGCCATCAAGCGCGACCGTGATCTGGCCGGGTGCCCGCACCACCAGCGTCGCCATGTGCCCTTCCAGCAGCACCGCGCGACGCAACGGCGACCAGAGCGTGAAGCCGCCCATCGGCCCCGCCCCTCGCTCCAACCCCGCCGCGGCAATCGCCGCCAGGGCCACCACCGCAGCCGCAGGCGCGGGCGCAGCCGCAAGCGCCGCCAGATCGCGGCCGATGAGGCCGGTATCCACCTCGCCCACCCGGAACCCCGGGTGCCGCGCCAGTGCCGCGAGAAAGCCGAGGTTGGTCACCGACCCCGCCACTTCGGTTGCCTCGAGCGCACGGCAGAGTTGGGCCAGCGCCACCGCGCGGCTGGCCCCGTGCACCGTCAACTTGGCAATCATCGGGTCATACCAGGGGCTGATGGTATCGCCCGCGCGCACCCCGGTATCGATGCGCGCACCCGGCGGAAACGCCAGATGGGTGAGCGTGCCGGTGGCGGGCAGAAACCCCGCAGGCACATCCTCGGCATAAAGCCGCGCCTCGAAGGCATGGCCGCTGATGCGCAGGTCTTCCTGCCGCGCGGGAAGCGGTTCGCCCGCGGCGACGCGCAACTGCCATTCGACCAGATCGACGCCGGTGATCGCTTCGGTCACCGGGTGCTCGACCTGCAACCGGGTGTTCATTTCCATGAACCAGAAACGGTCGGGCCGCAGCCCCTCGGAGGCGTCCACGATGAATTCCACCGTGCCCGCACCACTGTAGCCGATCGCCTCGGCGGCGCGCACCGCCGCCTGCCCCATCGCGGCGCGCATCTTGGCCGTCATGCCGGGGGCCGGGGCCTCCTCTATCACCTTCTGGTGGCGGCGCTGCAACGAGCAGTCGCGCTCGAAAAGATGCACCGCGCGGGTGCCATCGCCAAACACCTGCACCTCGATGTGGCGTGGCTTTTCAACGTATTTCTCGACCAATACGGCGGGGTTGCCAAAGGCTGTCGCGGCCTCGCCCTGCGCCGATGCCAGCGCTTCGGCAAAACCCGCGGCATTTTCAACCCGCCGCATGCCCTTGCCGCCGCCACCCGCCACCGCCTTGATCAGCACCGGATAGCCGATCTTCGCGGCTTCGCGCGCCAGATCGGCCGGGTTCTGCCCGGCACCGTGATAGCCCGGCACCACCGGCACCCCGGCCTCTGCCATCAGCCGCTTGGCCGCATCCTTCAGCCCCATCGCCCGGATCGCATTGCCCGAGGGACCGATGAACACCAGCCCCGCCGCCGCTACCGCATCGACGAAATCGGGGTTTTCGCTGAGGAACCCGTAGCCCGGATGGATCGCTTCTGCCCCGCTCGCCAGCGCCCCCGCGATGATCCGGTCGCCGCGCAGATAGCTTTCGCGCGGTGCCGGGCCGCCGATATGCACCGCTGCATCCGCCATTGCCACATGCCGCGCGCCGCGGTCGGCATCGGAAAAGACCGCCACCGTGGCCACGCCCATGCGGTGGGCCGTGTCGATCACCCTGCAGGCAATTTCGCCACGGTTGGCGATCAGGATTCTCGTGAACATCCCCTTGCCTTTCCTTCACTTTGCCAAGCCGGGGGGCCTGCCCCCCGGTCCCCCCGGGATACTTGCCCTGAAGCATCCGGCCTGCTTCAGAAGAAAATATCCCCGCCGGAGGCAAGATTTCTACATCCGGAACAGCCCGAAGCGCGTCGGTTCGATCGGCGCGCAGAGGCTGGCGGAAAGCGAGAGTGCGAGCACCTCGCGGGTCTTGCGCGGGTCGATGATACCATCGTCCCAAAGCCGGGCAGAGGCATATAGCGGGTGGCTCTGGCGCTCGAACATCTCGATGGTGGGGCGCTTGAAGGCGGCTTCCGCATCGGGCGACCAGCTGCCGCCTCCGCGCTCGATGCCATCACGCTTGACGGTTGCCAGCACCCCCGCCGCCTGCTCGCCGCCCATCACCGAGATACGCGAACTGGGCCATGTCCAGAGGAAGCGGGGCGAATAGGCGCGCCCCGCCATGCCGTAGTTGCCCGCACCGAACGAGCCGCCGATCAGCAGGGTGATCTTCGGCACATTGGTGGTGGCGACAGCGGTGACAAGCTTGGCACCGTGGCGCGCGATGCCCTCGTTCTCGTATTTGCGCCCGACCATGAAGCCGGTGATGTTTTGCAGGAACACCAGCGGGATAGCACGCTGCGAACAGAGTTCGACGAAATGCGCGCCCTTTACCGCCGCGTCGGAGAAGAGCACGCCATTGTTGGCGATGATCCCGACCGGGCAGCCCATCACATGGGCAAAGCCGGTGACCAGGGTTTCGCCGAAGCGCGGCTTGAACTCGTCAAAGCGCGAGCCATCGACCACGCGGGCAATCACCTCGCGGATGTCGTAGGGGGTGCGCAGGTCGGCGGGCACCACGCCGAGGATCTCCTCGGGGTCGCAAGCAGGGGCTTCCGGGCTTTGCCAGACCACGGTTTCGGGCTTGCGGCGGTTGAAATGACGGACCGCGCGGCGGGCAAGCGCCAGCGCATGGCCATCATCTTCGGCGAGGTAGTCGGCAACCCCCGAAAGCCGCGTGTGCACATCGCCGCCGCCAAGGTCTTCCGCCGACACCACCTCGCCGGTAGCCGCCTTGACCAGCGGCGGCCCGGCCAGAAAGATCGTGCCCTGATTTTTCACGATAATGGTGATGTCCGACATTGCGGGCACATAGGCCCCGCCCGCCGTGCACGAGCCCATCACCACGGCGATCTGGGGAATGCCTGCCGCGCTCATACGCGCCTGGTTGTAGAAGATGCGGCCGAAATGGTCGCGGTCGGGGAAGACCTCATCCTGATTGGGCAGGTTGGCACCGCCCGAATCGACCAGATAGATGCAGGGAAGGTTGCACTCGGCGGCGATTTCCTGCGCGCGCAGATGTTTTTTCACCGTCATCGGGTAATAGGTTCCGCCCTTCACGGTGGCATCGTTGGCCAGCACCATGACCTCGAGCCCATGCACCCGGCCGACCCCCGCGATCAGCCCCGCGCCGGGGGCGGCACCTTCGTACATGCCATGCGCCGCGGTGGCACCGATTTCAAGAAACGGCGCGCCGGGGTCCAGAAGCCCCGCCACCCGCTCGCGCGGGGCCATCTTGCCGCGCGCGGTGTGGCGCGCCACGGCGGCAGCACCGCCCCCGCCCGCTGCAAGCGCCGCCGCGTCAGCGGCGACTTTCAGCGCCGCGAGATGCGCCGCGCGGTTGGCAAGGAAGGCGGCGGAGGTAGGCAGGGCGGAGGAGGAGAGTTTCATTTCTTTCCTTCTTCACTAGGGGAAAGTCGTATTTTCATGCTTTGCCTGCGAACCATTTTACCTGAGGTGAAACCATGCGGAAAAGTGAGTTCAACGTTTTGTTCGCCATTCATTCTAGCGAGACGATAATTGCGTATCGCATTACTCAACAACGCAATAAGGAAAATTCTCGCCTTGTCCTCCTCTGGAATGATTTCTTCTGTATGATAAGATATCTCGAGAGATGGTTTTTTCTCTGACCACTCAATCCAGTTGATACCATCGAGCGGAACGTTGCTCACGGTCTTTCCCGTTTCAGGATGTGTCAAAGTCATCTTGAAACCCGTTCCGAACGAAAACGGCTTACCATGTTTGAAAGCGTTTATTGCCCCCCGAGAGCGAAGCATTTCGGCTTCCTCCACAACCAAATTTGCTATTTCGTGTCGCCCGAGTCTTGTCATCCAATCAGGGTCGCCGCTAATGCGGTATGACAACCAGGAGGTGAAATCAAACGCCCTGTTTTTTCGACTTAGATGAAATTTGCGCGGAACTTTGCGATTCGCAAGGTCGTCAAAAACCTTGTTCATCTCATCATACCTCAAAGTCGAAGCCGCACGCGCAAAAGGACCGAAGGGAGGACCTGAAACAATTAGCAACACCAATGTCTCTGCGGCAAAATAGCGAAAGACGCGCGCTAGTGACGAAATGTGATCGCTACGCTTTTTCTCTGAAGCCTGAAGCTGCCTAATTATTTCATGATCCAGTAACTCATCACCTTCGTCGTTCTGAATTTGGAAGGTGTCCAGCACGCCATTTGACATCGCTTCAAGCGTCACATAGTGAAAAAACGGATCAAATCCCTCGAGGAACTGTCTTTCAAGGCCGTCCACCATCGACTTGACCCTGTCTGGCTTCATCTCACCCTCCCACCAGTTCCCGCCCGATCAGCATCCGCCTGATCTCGCTGGTCCCCGCCCCGATCTCCATCAGTTTCGCATCGCGAAAGAGGCGCGAGACCACGGAATCGTTGAGGAACCCGGCACCGCCAAGCGCCTGCACCGCCTGATGCGCCTGCACCATCGCCTGTTCGGAGGCGTAAAGCACCGCCCCTGCCGCGTCTTCGCGGGTGACCTTGCCACGGTCGCAGCTGCGGGCAACCTCGTAGACATAGGCGCGGGCGGTGTTCATCGCCACATACATGTCGGCGATCTTGGCCTGCATCAGCTGGAAATTCCCGATCGGCTGGCCGAACTGCTGACGTTCGCGCGCGTAGGGCACCACCTCGTCAAGGCAGGCGGCCATGATGCCAAGGCCGATGCCGGACAGCACGAGGCGTTCGAAGTCGAGCCCCGACATCAGCACCCGCACACCCTTGCCCTCGGTGCCCAGAACGTTTTCGAACGGCACTTCGCAATTGTCGAAGAAAAGCTGCCCGGTATCGGAACCGCGCATGCCGAGCTTGTCGAAATGCGGCGAGGTGGAAAAACCGCTGAAACCGCGCTCGACGATGAAGGCGGTGATGCCCTTCGAACCCGCCTCCGGGTCGGTCTTGGCATAGACCACCAGCACATCCGCGGTAGGGCCATTGGTGATCCAGTATTTGTGGCCATTGAGCACATAGTAGCCGTTGCGCCGCTCGGCGCGCAGCTTCATGCCGACCACGTCCGACCCGGCACCGGTTTCCGACATCGCCATGGCACCGACGGTTTCGCCGGAAACCAGACCGGGAAGGTAGCGGCGCTTTTGCGCGTCGGTGGCGTTGATCTTGAGCTGGTTCACGCAAAGGTTCGAATGCGCGCCGTAGGATAGGCTGATCGAGGCGGAAGCGCGGGCAATCTCTTCGGTGGCCACGACATGCGCAAGATAGCCCATCCCCGCGCCGCCATATTCCTCGGCTACGGTGACACCCAGAAGGCCGAGCGCGCCCATTTCGCGCCAGAGTTCGGGCGGAAAGGTATTGGTGCGGTCCACCTCGGCAGCGATCGGCTTCAGCCGTTCCTGCGCCCAGGGCTGCACCATCTCGCGCAGCGCGTTGACATCTTCGCCCAGATCGAAGGCCATGCCACCGGTGAACATTCCCTCGCCCCTCCCGCTTTATTGAACGTGTGTTCAATTTATGCTCCAGCCAAGTGGGTCGCGTCAAGCGGGCAAATCGGAGCAGCAAGCGGGGGGCGGCGCAAGCAGATTTGCCAGTCGGAAACGGCGGCCGAGCGCCGGTCAGCCGCCGGACAAGGACGCGGCCCTGGCCGCTGGCAGCGCCGGAGCAAGGCGGCGCGCCAGCTTTGCCTCGGGGTCGGGGCCAACCTCGGCGCGCAGAACCGCGCCCAGCGCGCGCGCCGCATCGGCAATGGCGGGGTCGGAGCAAGCGGCGAGCACCAATTCGACAATCGCGCCCGCGCGGCGTTCGGGCCGCCAGAGCAGGCGCGCAATGCCTGCGGTTTCGGCGCGGCGCGCGTGGAAAAGCTGTTCAAGATGTTGCGGCAACGCCACCTGCGGTAACCCCGCCAGTGCCGCCATCGACAATGTGCCGTGCTGGCCCGCGCTCAGCACCAGACGTGCGCGGGCGGCGATTTCGGCGGGGTGCAGCGGGGTCGGGGAGATTTCCATTCCCGAGGCCGCAAGCCGCGCCAGCACCTCGGGCGCGGCACCGGGCAGGTAGCCAAAACGCGGCAACGGCAAGGCCGCAAGCGCATCAGCCACCTCGGGGTCGGCAAGTTCCTGAGTTGAGAAATAGGCGAAAACCGCAGTACCGCCGACCGCCTCCGGCACCCTGCCCCCGGTCTCGGGGGGCAGCAGGCTGCCGGGTGGGCGCAGGGCCGCGTAGGGGTCGAGAAAGGCAAAACTGCGTGGCACGACATGATCGGCGGCATAAAGCGCGGGCAGGCGCGGCAAGGGTGCCAGACCCTGTTCGGTGCCAATGCGATTGAGCAGCGCCAGAACCTCGGGCTCGGGGTGGATGACGCGGTCTTGGTCAGCCAGAAGCTGTGGAAAACGGTCGAGTTCATGCGGCGGCAGGCCGTAGCCGGTGCCGGTGGCGACGGTGACGATCTGCCAGCCCTCGGCCTGAAGCCCCTGCGCGGCGCGCAAGGCCAGTGGCGCATAATCGGCGACCAGCAGCGAAATGTCTTCGTCAACGATCAGTTTGCGCCAGAAGGCAAGGCCGCGCCGCACCGCAGCTTCGCGCGCAAGGCCGCAGGCGGCCAGGTAATCGCCCCAACTTGCATTGCCCTCAAGCGCCGGGTTCGCGCGCGCCTCGGGCGCATAGCGCAGGGCGGGAGCTTGCAGAACCCGCGCGCCAAGCGCAGCCAGAGTGCCCGCATGGCGCAGGCTCGGCAGCGCGGCCAGCAGCGGCAAACCCGGACCAAGCGCCCGCGCCACCGCGGCAAGCGATGTCACATGGCCACGCCCCGCGCCCATTTCGCTTGCCAGCAACAGCCGCGGCGGGCACGCCGCGGCGGAGCCGCGCCCGCCCTGCCCTGCTGTCATGCCCTAGAGACCGCCGCAGCCACCGCCTTCGTCATCATCATTGCCCGCGTCCGCGAGTACCGTGCCGGTGTCACACACCGCACCCGCCACCCAGGCCCCGGCCCCGCCGTAGGTGCTGCGCGCCCAGGCCACGGCGCGGTCGGGATCGAAGATGATCGAGCGCGTCAGCCCGTTTTCGCCGATGCCGTGAACCCGGATATTGCCGTTCACCTCGACCATCAGCGCGGGCACATAGCTGCCATCGGTCAGCACCGTGCAGCGCGATACCGTCGCCGCTTCGGCACCCAGAGTCGTGGAAATGAGAATGCCGCCGACAAGGGCGCTGCGGCGGATGATTTCTGAGGCGGATGCCATTTCTAACCCCTTCTGGATACTCTGCACTTCGGCACCGGGCTGCGACGAATTGTCAGATTGTGGCTCCCGGCACCGCCGCTCAGCGAAACACGCGAAAACTCCACCTGTCAAGCACCCGCGCTTGCCAGGCCGGTCCTCGCTCGGCTAGTCTCCGACTTTGTGGGCTGCCGCCAGGCGCAGCCGGTGCCGACCCAAACGGAGCCCGGATGCTCATCTCCCGGATCGATCGCCAGCCCGCGCGCCGAGAACCGCTGGTGCTCGCCGTGTTCTCGTTTCGCCACGATGCGCATCTGGTGCCCGGCTTGCTCGCCAACATCGCGCCGCTGGCGCACGGCCATGTCGCCTGGGATGACCGCGACGCAGAAGCGGCGCTGAGTTCGGAACCGATGCGGCGCAACCTGCTTCTGGCGGAGGCGCGCCGACTTGGCGCGCGCTGGATCCTTGCCGTAGATCCTGATGAGCGCTTTGAGGATCGGTTTGCGGCGCGGCTGCCCGAGATGCTGGCTTTGGGCGAGGGCAACCTCTGGCACTTCAACCTCTGCGAGATGTTTTCGCCGCGCGCCTGGCGCTCCGATGGCGTCTGGGGGGGCAAATCGCTGATGCGGCTGTTTCCCGCGGTCGCAGCCGGGGCAGAGCTTTCCGTGCCGCTGCATGCGGGCTGGGTGGCCGAAGGCGACGGCTTCATGCGCCGCGCCGCGGGGGTGAACCTTTATCATCTGCGCATGGCCACGCCCGCGCGGCGGCGCGCGCGCCGCGCGCTTTATGCCGCCGCCGACCCCGAGCGGCGGTTTCAGCGCATCGGCTATGACTACCTCGATGACGAACGCGGCATGGTGCTGACGCCGATCCCCAAGGGGCGCGACTTCAGCCCGGCCTTTGTCGAAGACCATGGCCTTTGGGCAGCCGATCCCGGCATGGTTGGCACGCCGGTGCCTGACCCGCTGGAGGCGCGACTTGCCTATGTGGCGCAAGCGGCGGCCAAGGCGGGTCAGGCCGCGGCGTTTCACGCGATGCAGGACCTCTGCGCCGCAAGCCCCGCCGATGACGATCTGCCCCATGTCGCGGCAAGTCTTGCGCTGACCGCGGGGCTTTTGCCGGAAGTCGAGGCTCTGACCGGAGCGATGCTGGCACGCGACGGGGCCGACCTGCATGCCCGCATGCTGCGGGCGCGGGCGCGGCTTCGCGCCGGGCAAAGCGCCGGGGCAGCCGAGGATATTGCCAGCCTTGCCCGCGCCTTGCCTGATTGCGCGTTGGTGGCCGACCTCAGCGCCGATCTGGCCCGCCCCGGGGCCGATTTCGCAGCACCCGGTGCGCAGTGGCGGCGCTGGGTGGCGGGCGCGGCAGAGTGCCGTGAAGGCACCGGGGTCGTGTCGGCCGACATCGCGGTGATCGTGCTTGGCTTTCGCGCCCAGCCAGAGCTTGCCGAAGCCGTGGCCTCGCTTTTGGCACAGGACGCGGCGGCCGAGATCGTGGTGGTCAACAGTGGCGGCGGCGCGCCCGAGGCGGTGCTGGCGGAGCATCTCGACCGGATCCGGCTGATCGCGGTCGAGGAGCCTTTGCGGGTCGGGGCGGCGCGCAATATCGGCATCGACGCCTCGCGGGCACCCATCATCGCCTTTCTGGCAGGCGATTGCACGGCGGCACCGGGTTGGGTATCGGGGCGGCTGGCGCGGCATCGCGCGGGCGCGGCCACGGTTTCGACCCCGGTGCTTGCGATGCCGGGTGCGGGCCTTGTGGCGCGCGCCGCGAACCGGCTGAAATACTGGGTGCGCAGCCCGACCACGCCGCTGGCAGAGGTCTCGCATTTCGGGCGTTCCTATCCGCGCTGGCTATTTGCCGAGGTCGGGGCATTTCCGCCCGGCCTGCAAGTGGCCGAGGATGACGCGCTGAACCGGCTTGCCGATACCGTGGCCGCCCCGCCGGTCTGGGCACCCGAGATTGGCACCCGGCACCGCGACCCGGCGCGGCTTTGGCAATTGCTGGCCGACCATCGCGTGCGCGGCGCGCGTCGGGCCAGCCATCCGCCGTTTCGTGCAATGGCGGGCAAAGCCGATGCCTCGACACGCCTTGCCGCCGACATGGCGGCGCGGCTGCGCGGCGGCTGGCGCGCAGTGGATTCCGACCCCGCGCTTTCGCCGCCAACCCGCTGGGCGATGAAGCTGGTGCAATGGCTCGCCGCCCGCGCTGACCGCAGCGGCGTGGCCGCCGCGCTGAACCGTCTCGCAACTTCAGATGCCGCCCTCGCGCGGGCCTCGGGCGACCCGGCAGCGGTGCTTGCAATGCTGCGCGCCGCAGTCGCGGGCGACTCCGAAAGCTGGCGCAAGGCGCTGGCGCTGGGGCGGGCCGAAGCGCGGGCGGGCAACACGACTGCCGCCGAGACGGCGCTGCGCCGCGCCCAGGCGCTCGCGCCGGGGTCGCAGGAACCGCTCGCGGCGCTGCTGGCTTTGGTGGCCGCAGAGCATGGCGCGGTGGCCGCGCTTGACGCGGCAGAGCGGGCAGCGCTCGCGGCACCGCGCAGCCGCTTCCATTGGCAGCTTGCGTCAGATGCGGCGCGCGATGCGGGCCAGCCGACGCGGGCACTTGCCCATGCGCGCCGCGCGCTTTGCCTGGCCCCTGATCTGGCCGCTGTCCACCAGATGCTCGCCAGTCTGCACGGTGCCGCAGCTGAAGGAAAGATGGCGGCATTTCGCAGCCTTGCCAGCACCCGCTTGCAGGCCGCCGCCGCGCGGCACCGGGCACGCTAGTGTTCGACACCTGACGCAGGATTCCCGCCGGTGCCATGCTGTGGCATAGTCGGAGGATGAGACGCTCCGACATCTGCCTTTTCCTTGGCCCCGCCGACCGCGCTGAGCTTCAAGCTCTGCTGACCAACCGCA
>NZ_JAUXPI010000028.1 GCF_030684035.1 Phaeovulum sp.
AACAAGCGCCCGCAGGTTCATCATCTCGTCGGTCATCGGTGGTCCTCTCGGTCAAGGTTGGTGTAAGCAACCAGACCCTAGCCGGAAATCGCCGGTGACCACCTCAGCCAGAACCTACACCACGCCGTGGGACACGATCCCATCCGCTGCCCAAAAGCGAATGGTCAGACAAAACCTGAGGGGGGTCAAAATTGGACGCCGATCACCCCGACAACGGGGTCAATTTTGCATGCCGAAACACACGTTGCCTCGCCGTTTAAACATGGAGCATCAATGTTGCAAAGATGTTGCAAAACAGGCCGAAAACGCGAAGGCCGCCCACAAGGGCGGCCCGCTAACGTCTTGTAGCTATTCGAGATTTTTGGCTCCGGCGGTAGGGATCGAACCTACGACCAATTGATTAACAGTCAACTGCTCTACCGCTGAGCTACGCCGGAACACGAGGCGCTGTATAGCGGCAGCGGCGGGGGGCGTCCAGAGGCTTTTGCGGGGAAAATCGCACTGCTTCAGCGCCTTGTATAGCGCGCTTCGCCGGTCGCTCCGGGTCTTTGCAAAACCAGGTTATTATCCTCAAGATCAATGAGATGCGCGAGAACGTTCCGCTTTGCTGCCGGGTGCAGCGCATGCGGGGTTTCCCGGTAAAGCCGCGCTACCAACTCGGCAATGCCGAGCGTGCCGGCAGCAAGTTCTGCAAGGATCTGGGCGTTGCGGTCGCGCCGGTGCGCGGCGAGCTCGGCGATGCGTTCCGCAACCGCCTCGACCGGCGCGCCGTGGCCGGGAAAGAGCCTCGGCGGGCACACCGCAAGAAGACGATCAAGCGAGTCCATGTACGCGGCCAGATCCCCGTCGGGGGGCGAAATCAGGGTGCTGGCCCAGCCCATTACATGATCGCCGCTGAAGGTTCCGCCTTGCCAGACAAAGCTGAGGTGGTTGCCGAAATGCCCCGGCGTGTGCAGCGCCTCGAGCGTCCAGTCGCCCCCGTCAACGCGGTCGCCATCGGCAAGTCTGGCATCGGGGGCAAAACCGGCATCGACCCCCTCGCCGCCGGGTGCCATGCCGCGCGCGGTGCGTTCGATCATGCGCGCCGAGCGCCCGGCGACGGCATCGCCAAAGGCCAATACAGGCGCGCCCGTCGCCTCTGCAAGCGGTCGCGCCAGGCCGGAATGGTCGAGATGGGCGTGGGTCACGAAAATGTGGCTGATCCGCTCGCCTGGTGCGAGCGCGGCAAGGATCGCCGTCAGATGCGCGGGCAGCGCAGGGCCGGGGTCGATTACCGCCACCTTGCCTTCGCCGACAATCCAGGTGTTGGTGCCGTTCAACGTCATCGGCGAAGGGTTCGGAGCAAGCACCAGGCGCAGGCCTTCGGCGGGGCGAGTGAGCGCGGGTGGGGCAGGGCGCGGCATCTTGTGCTTTCCTCCGGGCGGTGCAGCGACTAGGCTGCGGGCATGTTCTTTCAGTGGCTCAAACGCAAGCTGCCCTATGGGCTATACGGGCGCGCCGCGCTGATCCTGATCCTGCCGGTCGTGACGCTCCAGCTTGTCGTTTCGATCGTTTTTCTGCAACGGCATTTCGAGGGCGCGACGCGGCAAATGACGGTGTCGATGGCCTATGACCTGTCCTATATCGTTGCGCTGACCGAGACGGCAGAGGATGTGCCAACGGCGCTTGCGGCGATTGCCGCGGCGGCTGAACCGCTCAGGCTGGCGGTTCTGCTGCCGGTCGACGTCGAAGCGGGAACCCGGCGCGATTTCTGGGATTTTTCGGGCCGCGTGGTGGTGCGCGAATTGCGCGCGCGCGTCAAGGGGCTGACGCTTGTCGATCTCGATGATGCGCGTGAGGTGCGGCTGATCCTCGCCACCCGCCACGGCCCGATGCAGCTGGTATTTCCGCGCAGCCGGGTGGCGGTGTCGAACCCGCACCAGCTTTTGGTGCTGATGCTCGCGACCGGCCTGCTGATGACATTCGTAGCCTATGTGTTTTTGCGCAACCAGCTTCGCCCGATCACCCGGCTTGCCAAGGCCGCTGAGGCTTTCGGCATGGGTCGAGTGCTGCCTTACAGCCCGCGCGGTGCCACCGAGGTTCGCGCGGCCGGGGCAGCTTTTCTTGACATGCGCGCGCGGATTGAACAGCAGATCGAACAGCGCACCTTGATGTTTTCAGGCATCAGCCACGATTTGCGCACGCCGTTGACGCGGCTGCGGCTGGGGCTGTCGATGTTGCCGCCCGGGCCAGAGGCGGCGGCGATGGAGCGCGACGTGAGGGAGATGGGCGGCCTTGTCGACAGCTTTCTCGATTTCGCCCAGGCCGAAGCGACCGATACTGCCCCTGAAGCCCGCGACCCGGCGGAATTTCTTGCCGAGTTGGTGGCCGATGCACGCCGCGCCGGGCAAGAGGTGACGCTGACCGGCGTCGATGGCGAGGGGCTTGCCACGTTCCGCCCCGATGCGTTGCGCCGGGCGCTGGAAAACCTGCTCGCCAACGCCGCCCGCCACGCGGCCCGCGCCGAGGTTTCGGCGCAGTTGACCGACGAGACGCTGTGCATCATTGTCGAAGACGATGGCCCCGGTATTCCCGCCGCGCGCCGTGGCGAAGCGCTGCGCCCGTTTACCAGGCTCGATCCCGCGCGCAACCAGAACGCGGGGCAGGGCGTCGGTCTCGGGCTTGCAATAGCTGCTGATATTGCCCGCGGCCACGGCGGCGAGTTGCATCTGGGGGAAAGCGCGCGGCTTGGCGGGCTCAGGGCCGAACTGGTTCTTGCACGCTAGTGTTCGACACCTGACGCAGGATTCCCGCCGGTGCCATGCTGTGGCATAGTCGGAGGATGAGACGCTCCGACATCTGCCTTTTCCTTGGCCCCGCCGACCGCGCTGAGCTTCAAGCTCTGCTGACCAACCGCA
>NZ_JAUXPI010000017.1 GCF_030684035.1 Phaeovulum sp.
CAGTTGCGTATCGCGGGCGCGGCGGTGATCGGCTGGGACATGGGCGCGGTCCTGGCCATGGCGGCCGCGCTGGGCGTGAACCCCCGCGCCGTGGCCGAGTTCCTGCCCGGCATCGAGGCGGTGATGGTGCGCAAGGTGAACGCGGAAATCTCCGCCTCCGGCGGCACCTCGTTCACGCCGTGATCTTCGCAATCAGCATGACGCCGGGAAGCCCCCCGAAATGCGCGTCGCAGGTCAGCAAGGCAGCGCCCCGCGTGCGGGCGGTGGCGAAGATGATGGCATCGGCTGTGGCAAGCTTGTGGCTGCGACACGCTTCAGCCGACGCGAGGGCAATCTCGGTATCGAGCGGAACGACCGTGCAGACCTGCGTGAAGGCGATCACCTGATCCGCCTTGTCCTCGCCAACCTCGCGCGTCAGCCATTTGGCAAGTTCCAGCTGGACCATGGTCGGCAAAAGCCATTCAGCCTGTTCGGGCAAGTGTTCGGTCAGCCTGTCGCCGGTCGGCGACCCGATCAGCCATTCGATCCAGGCAGAGGTATCGACGAGCACCATCAGAAGCGATCCGCACGGTCACGATAATCGGTGGGCGATGCCCCCCGCGCGAGGCCCTTGAGGCTTTCGCGCTTCGGGACCGGCACCAAGAGCACGCCAGTGCCTTTCGGGATAAAGGCAAAGGTCAACCCTGCTTCCCAACTTTGAGCGCGGCGGATCGCCTTCGGGATCGAGATCTGAAATTTCGAGGAAAGAGTCGCGGTCTCGGTCATGATCATACTTTCAGTTGATCGATGCAAGAAACGTAAGATATAGTCGCGGGCAATTCAAGGGTCCTGCCGGGACCCGTGACCAGAACCAGCACCGCCGTTTCGGGTTGGGGAGTGCGCTCACTTGGCCCCGTTGCTGCGCGTGAACTTGGCCCGCGAGAGACCCGTCTGCGCCCGGATCGCCTGCACATCGGGTGCGGCAAGCTCGATTTCGTGGATTGCCGCCGGGCGGTCGCCCTGCGCACGCGCGAACACCTCCTCCAGCCCCTGTTCGACGCACTTGAATGCATCGCTCATCGGTTCAGGCGGCGTGTAGCGGGGTGATGCCCGAGACATCGGTGCTGGCGCGCGCCAGCGCCAGATCATGTGCACGCTGCAGGTTCAGCCAGAACTCGGGCGTGGTGCCGAAGAAGGCGGAAAGCCTGAGCGCGGTATCAGCGGATAACCCGGTCTCTCCCTTCAGCAGCCGTTCGATGCGCGTGCGCGGCACGTTGAGCTGTTTTGCCAGCGCGATCGCGCTAATGCCCAAAGGTTTGAGATAGAGCGCCGCGAGCACATCGCCGGGGTGGGAGGGGTTCTTCAACAAGCTCATGGCACGTCCCTTCAGAGATAATCGACGATCTCGGCCTCGGCCGGGCCCTGATCGGTCCAGACAAAGCAGATGCGCCACTGGCCGCCCAGGCGGAGCGAATGTTGCCCTGCCCTGTCGCCTTGAAGCGCCTCGAGGTGGTTTCCTGGTGGAAACCGCAGATCCTCGAGCAGCACCGCCGCATCCATCGCCGACAACATGGCGCGGGTGCGTCGAACCAGATCGGCGAGAAAGCCTTTGCCGAAGCGGTCCTCGACCGCATTCGCCGCAAGCTTGCCTCTGGTGCTCAGGATCAATCATAACATGTATCATGTTATGATACGCATTGCCAGCCCAGACCGGGCATCGCGCGCAGTGGCCCGGCGCCAGCGCTTTTTCTCCTTTTGATGGGATCCCGCCATGACCGAGAAACGCGTTTCCGTCCGCCTCTCCGCCGAGGGCGGCAAACAGGTCCGCGCCGAACTCACCGGCATTGGCACTGCCGGGGCCGAAGGCTTCGGGCGGGTCTCGCGCGAAGCGGAGGCGGCCAATGCGCGGCTGGCGGCGTTTGCGCGGCGTGCGGGGGTGGTGGCGGCGGCGGCGGCAACTGCGGCGGCTGCGGCGGGGGTGGCGCTGCTGCGCTCGGGGCTGCAGGGCGTCGATGCGCAGGCCAAGCTCGCGCAGTCGATGGACACGACGGTCGCGAGCATCCAGACCCTGACCTGGGCGGGTGAGCTTGCCGGCGTGTCGCTCGGCGAGATCGAACAGGCGGCAGGAATGCTCACACGGCGGTTAAGCGAAGCCGCGACAGGGACCGGGTCCGCGGTGGCGGCACTGGCCAAGCTGCACCTCGCGGCCAAAGATCTGCAGGCGCTGCCGCTCGATGACCGCATTGCCGCGATCCAGGATGCGCTGATCGCTTACGTGCCCGAGGCGGAACGCGCCGCGGTGGCTTCGGATCTGTTCGGGGACCGCGCTTCGCTGGTGTTCACGCGCATTGATACCGCCACCCTGCGGCAGGCAAGTGCCGATGTGCGGGCCTTCGGGGTGGTGGTCTCGCAAACCGACGCCGCCCAGATCGAGCGCACCAATGACGCGATCGCCCGGCTGGGGCTGGTGGGCCGCGGTATGGCCAATCAGCTCGCGGTGGCGGCGGCACCCGCGCTCGAGGCGCTTGCCGATGCGATGGCGCGGCTGGCGGTGGCGACGGGTCCGGTGGGTGGCGCGATAGCGGGCTTGCTCGACAACCTCGACCGTTTCGCCGCCTATGCCGGGGCGGCCTCGGTGGCCCTCACGCTGCGCATGACCCCGGCGGTGATCACGGGCGCGCTCGCGGTCGGGCGGCTGACACAGGCGCTGGTGCTCACGCGCGCGGCGCTGATCCGCACCGGTTGGGGTGCTGCCATCGTGCTGGCAGGCGAATTGGCCTACCGGATCGGGCGGATGGGCGAGGCGGCGGACGCCTCGTCCGAGGCGCAGGCCCGGATGAACGAAGCACTCGGGATCTATGCGCAGGTCGGTGGCCCCAATGCCCGCGCCGAGGCGATTGCGGCCACGCAAGCCTATGTCAATGAGGCGGCGGCGAAGCTCGAAAGCGCCGAAGCCTCGCTTGCCATCGCGCGGGCCCGGCGCGAGGAACATGCCGCCAATGCCGATCTGCGCGGCACCGATCTGCTGGCGGCTGCCGCGGGACCGATCGGCGGCATGGACACGGTGGTGACCGAGGCCGGGCTGGCGGGCGCGATTGCCGCCACCGAGAGGTTGCAGGCCGAACTGGCGGCGGCGCGGGCGCGGCTGAAGGAAATCGAGGCTTCGGATCCCGCGGCACCGCTGGTGGTGGCCAGTAATGCCGCGGCCAGTTTGAGCGGACAACTTGCGGGGGCAGCCACGCGCGCCACGCGCCTCACGCAAGCGCTGGGCAAGGCCCCCGAGGCGCTCGCCAGCCTGCAGGATCAGGCGGCAGTGATCTCGGCCGGGCTCAATGCCGCGGCGATGGGCTATGACCGGCTTGGGGTTTCCGCGTCGCAATACCGCGCCGGGCTCGAGCGGGAATATGGGCTGGCGCAGCTGACGCATTATGAACAGCGCCAGCTCGCCGAAGAGCAGATCGCGGCGCGGGTGGTGCTTTATGAGGCGAACCAGAGACGGCAGGCGCAACTCGATGCCTATCTTGCGGGGTTGGAGGCGCTGCCCGAGGCCGAAACCGCAGCGGGCGGTGCTGCGGTTGCCGCCGCGGAAGAGGCCGCCACCGGCTGGGCGGCAGTGACGCAGGCGCTCGGGGATTATGCGACCACTGCCATGGACTGGGGCAAGGGGCTTGGCGATACGCTCTCCCGCGCATTTCAGAGCGCGGAATCGGCGTTTCGCAGCTTCGCGATGACCGGCAAGCTCGACTTCAAGGGCCTGGTGCAATCAATCCTCGCCGACCTTGCGACGCTTGCCTTCAAAAGCGCCGTGCTGGGGCCGATCGCCAAATGGCTCGGGGGCGCGTTCCCGACGCTCTTTGCCCCGGTGTCGCACGCGGGCGGCATGGTCGGGGCCGCAGCACCGATGCGCGCGGTCCCGGCCCTCGCATTCGCCGGTGCCCCGCGTCTGCATTCCGGCGGTTGGGTCGGGCTTGCCCCTGACGAAGTGCCGACCATCTTGCAGCGCGGCGAGCGGGTGCTGTCGCGCCGCGAGGTGGCGGCGGGGCTGGGGATGGGTGGAGGGGTTGGCAGCAATGGCAGCGGTGTTCACATCAGCATTGATGCGCGGGGTGCTGTCGCAGGTGTTGCCGAGCAGATCGATGCGAAGCTGCGCGCCGCGCTGCCCGAAATCGCCCGCATTGCGCGCGCCAGCGTTGCCGACGGCCGCCGCCGTGGCCATGCGCTCTGAGGCGGCGGCAGGTCGGTGGTCGTCCCCGCCGTCAAATCCAAGCGCCCTGAGCGAAGAGAGTGTCGATGATCCCCGAACTGCCGCTGACCCTGATCGCCAGCCTCGAGCGGCGGCTGGTCACTGCCACCTCGCTCGCCACCTCGCCCTTCACCGGTTCCGCGCAGCTGCAGGACTGGGGTGGCGAATGGTGGGAGTATCAGATCGAGATGGCCCAAACCCGCGGCCGCGATGGTCGCCGCCTGGCGGCCTTCTTCGCCGAGCTTGGGGGGCCGCGCGGCCGGTTCCTGTTCCGCGATCCATCCATCGGGCAGAGCCCCGGCGCGGGCGAGCCCGTGGTCGATGGCACCGGGCAGTCGGGCAACACGCTTGCGACGCGCGGCTGGGTACCGAATGAACCCGCACTCATGGCGGGCGACTTTCTCTCGCTGGGGGGTGACAGCGCGACGCGACTGCATCAGGTGACCATGGATGCCGTAGCCGATGCTACCGGGCGCGCCACGCTCGCCCTCGTGCCAAAGCTGCGGGCATCCCCCGCCGACGCCACTCCGCTCGAGGTCGCAGCCCCGGCGGTGTTGCTGCGCCTCTCCGCCCCGGTGCCCGCCCGCATCGGTCGCGCCGACAGCTACCGCTTTTCTTTCACCGCCCGCGAGGCGCTATGAACCGCGATCTCACCCCCGCCTTTGCTGCAGCCCTCGCCGAGGCAGAACTGCGGCCTGCGATCTTCTTCGAGGGCCAGTTCGCAACTGGTTGGTTGCGGCTCTGGTCGGGGCTGGGCGAGATCGCCTGGAATGGCCACACTTGGGCCGGGGCCGGATCGCTGCTCGGCATCGGGGGCATCGACGAGCGCGGTGAGGTGGTAGCCTCCGGCACCACGATTTCGCTCTCCGGCGTGCCGCTCGACATGGTGCAACTGGCGATCGGCGAGGCTCGCCAAGGTCTGCCGGGCCGCATCTGGCTGGCGCTGCTGACAAAGGGCGGCAGCATCATCGCAGACCCGGTGCAGGCATTTGCAGGCCGCCTCGATGTGCCGCAGATCACCGACGACGCTGCGACCTGCACGATAACGCTGAGCTACGAGAGCCGGTTGATCGACCTCACTACCCCCCGCAGCTGGCGCTACACGCATGAAAGCCAGCAGGCGCTCTATCCGGGCGATCGGGGGTTCGAATATGTCACGGCAATCCAGGACAAGGAGGTGACCTGGGGGCGGGGGTGAATGGCTAGCGGGCGACATTACCCCGAGCTTTTCTCAGGCGGATGTGCTGAAAGCTCCCTGCTGACATCCGCTTTCATCAAGCGTTCGGGTATCTCATTTCAAAGATCGTTACGATTTCGGGAGGCAACAAAGCGGCAAGACCCAATTTTCAATGATCGTTGACATTTCGCCGCTCAGTGCCCATGTTGCCGCTAGATTTCAACGATCGTTGGGGTGACCCACATGTCCGACTCGACCAAATCCGCCTCCCCGGCGCCCATCTCGAGCGCTTCCGACTTCGGGCGAATGATCCGAGCGCGGCGCAAGACACTGGGCCTGACGCAGGAGGACGTCGCGATGCAAAGCGGCATGTCGCTGCCAACCGTCAGCGCAATCGAAAACGGCAAGGAGACCGCGCGGTTGGGCTTGGTGCTTCAGATTTGCCGCGACCTCGGGCTGCGCATCATGATCGAGATCTGAGCATGGCGCGGGTCGAGCTGGACATTCATCTGGAAGGGCGTCTCGGTCCAGTCGGGCGGCTTGAGGGGCTGGACGACGGGACCTTGATGTTCCGATACCTCACGGACGATCTTCCTTTCCCCATATCCATGTCGATGCCCTTGCGCGAGGAACCCTACAGGGACGCGGCGTCCCGCGCTTTCTTTTCGAACCTGCTCTTTGAGAACGCGCAGCGCGAACAGGTGATGGAACGCCACAGTCTCGATTTCAACGATGTTGCGGGTCTGCTCTATCATCTGGGGAGGGATTGCCCGGGTGCCATTTCCTGCCTGCCAAAGGGCGAAGGCCCCGCGAAACAACCCGGCAACCTGACGCAGGACTATGACCCGCTTGGGCCTGACGATCTTGCGGAAATCATGCGCTCGCTGCGTGATTTCCGGCGCTTGCCAGACAAGACGAGAGATCCTTCGCCCCTTGCGGGGGTTCAGGGGAAGGTCGCATTGGCGCGGCTTGCGGATGGCAGGTTTGGGTTTCCCAAGACTGACCGGAATGTTCCGACCACGCATATCCTGAAGGTCCCGAGGCTTGCAGACATGCGTTCGGTTGACCAGGAACATATTCTGCTGGGTCTCATGGCCGCAGCCCAACGCCATCCCGTCGCCGCCACCAAAATCCTCGGCGAAGGCGATCTTCAAGGGCTTCTCATCACCCGATTTGACAGGTGCCTCGATGGCGCCTCGGTTTCCCGCGTTCACCAGGAAGACTTTTGCCAGGCTCTTGGGTTGGGGCCGCACCTGAAATATCAGCGCAATGGGACGCGCGAGAGGTCGTTTTCAGCGCGCTCGATCGGCCAACTGCTAAGCAAGACGGCAAACCCCGGTCTGGCAAGGCAGGCTTTTCTCGAGGTTTCGCTGGTCAACCTTCTGCTCGGGAACACTGACAACCACGCCAAGAACCACGCGTTGCTCTATCAAACGCCGCTACCCGTCTTCGCTCCGGTCTATGATGTGGTTTCCACGATCATTGACGCTCAGGTCCTGCACCAACTGTCGTTCGATGTCGGCCGCGCAAACATGACCGACAAGATCAGCACCGCGGACATTGAGGCGTTGGTCATGGACTTGGGGTTTCCCCGGATGACCCCCGCGCTGCGCCGACGTCTGGGCTCGATTGTTAGCTCCGTAGCCGTGCAGATCGGCGAAATGGCAGCTCCTGCCCGAAAGCGGCTTGGGGATGCCATCGCCGAACAGGCCAGACCAATTGCCGCAGCACTCGGGCTGAAGATCGATATCCCCGAGCGCGATGCCATCTATCTGAACCGACCCGACTGACGGCACGGCTTGTCGCACATTTGGGCGCCAATCTGATGTCCCGTGTGGCGGGTGGCCATAACCGCGTTTTGCGGTGCGGATGGCAACGGGACCAATGGCGCGCACATTTCACGCGGCACTCTCCAAAATTGGTTCCCCCCATGCCCCGCCACACCCCGCAGCTGGCGCTACACGCATGAAAGCCAGCAGGCGCTGCATCCGGGCGGTCGGGGTTCGAATATGCCACCGCGATTCAGGACAAGGAGGTGACCTGGGGGCGGGGGTGAGAATTCACCCGGCGCAGCAACTCAGCTTTGCCACGTCGCGATCAAATGTCTGCGCGGCGAGTTTAAGGCCCTCGACCGTGGTCAGGTAGGGGAACAGCGTCTCGCCAAGCGCCTTGGCGGTCATGCCGAACTTCAGCGCGAGTGCCAGCGTCTGGATGCTGTCCGAGCCTTCGGGTGCCACGATCACGCCACCGAGCAGACGGTCGGTCTTGGCGTCGGCGACCAGCTTGATCAGCCCGCGCGTATCGCGCGCGGCCAGCGCGCGGGGCACGTTGTCGAGGCTGAGGACCGAGGTCTTGACCTCATGCCCCGCCGCAAGCGCCTGCGCCTCGGTCAAGCCCACGCCCGCCACCTGCGGGTCGGAAAACACCACCCAGGGCATCGCGGCGTTGTCATAGCGCTCGGCCCCATCCAGCACCGCATTGCGGGCAGCGAGCTTGGCACCATAGGCGGCCATGTAGACGAACTGGTCGCGGTCGGTCACATCGCCCGCCGCATAGGTGCCGGGGCGCGAGGTTGCCATGTCGTCACCCACGATGATCGCGCCGCGTTTGTCGGTGGCAATGCCCGCCTCGACCAGCCCCAGCCCATCGGTGTTGGGGCTGCGCCCGGTGGTTGCCACCAGATGATCGGCAGCAAGATCGAGCGTCTTGCCCGCCACCTCGATGGTAAGCACCGCGCCACCTGCCGCGCCGGGCCGGCAGCGGATGTAGCGCGCGCCGTCGTGCACGGTAATGCCCTCATCGCGGAACACCTGCGTCAGTGCCTCGGAAACCTCGGGCTCGGCCTGCGGCAAGAGGCGCGAGCGGCAAACGAGGGTGACCTTTACCCCCATCCGCGCCATCATCTGCGCCAGTTCCGCGCCGATATAGCCGCCGCCAAGGAAAATCAGGCCTTCGGGCATCACAGCGAGCGCCAGAAGCGAGGTGCTGTCGAGCGTCGGCACCCCGGCAATGCCCGGAATCGGCGGCAAGGCGGGCCGCGCGCCGGTGGCGATGATGATTTTCGGGGCAGCGATCAACCGCGCGCCGACCTGCACGCCACCGAGAGCCAGCCGCGCCGCGCCCTCATCGATATAGCTGATGCCCTCATAGCCGGGCAGCAGGTCGGCGTATTTCTTTTGCCGCAGCCCCGCCACCAGCGCATCCTTGCCCGCCACCAGTGCCGCCCAGTCATCAACCCGCGCCGCCCCCGATAAACCCGGAAAGCGCCGCGCCGTGCCCGCGCCGTGCAGCGCTTCCGCCGCGCGGATCATCGCCTTCGACGGCACGCAGCCGATGTTCACACAAGTGCCGCCGATCAGCCCGAGGCCAATAAGCGCCACCCGCTTGCCCGCCTCGGAGGCGGTGATCGCGGCAGAAAACCCCGCCGACCCGGCACCAATCACCGCGAGGTCGAAATCATTGCGGGCGGGAATGGTGCAGCAATCGTCCATGGTTTTTCCTTTCAGAGGGGTTTTGCGCGCCGCTGGCGGCGCCAGAGGGCATAGACTGTCAGCCCGACGAAAAAGCCGAGCGCGGGCAGCAGCACGTAATCAAGCCAGCCGAGCAGCGCCGACAGGCCGACCACGCCGAAGAGCACCACCAAAATCGGGGTGAAACAGCACAAGGCCAGCAGCACGCTGCCGATGATGCCGGTTTTCAAAAGCCGGCGGTCGGGCGGCATCGGCGCATGAGCATTCGCAGTGTTCGCGTGATCGTCGGTCATCGGTCGGCACCTTGCATTGTCGTTGCATCCTGCCTACGGTCTGTAGCAACTACAGATGCAAGGGATATCTTCATGCCATCGCCTCACGAAGCCGTGACCTTTTTCGACAAGGCCCTGCGGCGCGCCGATCTGGCGCGGGCTACCGGCTGCAATCTCGAAACCATCCGGTATTACGAGGGCGTGGGACTGCTGCCGCCCCCGGCCCGCACTGCGGCGGGCCACCGCAGCTATGGCACGGCAGACGTGCAGCGCCTGCGCTTCATCCTGCGGGCGCGCGAGCTGGGCTTTACGCTGGAAGATGTCCGCGGGCTTCAGGGCCTTGGCGACGGCGCGCTGCTGAGCTGCGCCGAGGTCAGGGACAAGGCCGAGGCGCATCTGGCCGAGGTGCGCGCCAAGATCGCCGACTTGCAGCGCATCGAGCAGGTCTTGTTCGACACCGTGGGGCGATGCTCGGGGCAAGACGTGCCGCGCTGCGCGGTGCTCGAAGCCTTGTCTGCCTGACCCGTTTGGGCGCGCTGACGTCGAAATTGTCCCATATCACCAACGTTCTGGGCTGCGCTTGCAGCCAGCTGATCCGAACACACGGATGAGTACCAACCTCGTTCGACGGGCGATTCTCGCGTCGTAACAATCATCCCGTTGTCTCCGCATCCGTCCTTTGCAACTGCTCACGAAACCGGCCCGACACCTGCCACGCTCTGCCAGTGTGCGCCGCCCGTCGCGGACCGCACACCACTGACCCGATACGTTTCCCCATGCCCCGCCACCCCGACTGGCCCCAGCGCCTCGCCGCAGCGATTGAAGCCGCGCACACCACGCCCTTTGCCTGGAGCCAGCACGACTGCCCGACCTTCGCCTTCGATACGCGCCGCGCGCTGACCGGCGAAGATACCGCCGCCCTCTGGCGCGGCCAGTATAGCTCCTACCGCGGAGGCCTTCGCCTGATGCGTCGCCTTGGCTGGCCAACGCTCGCTGCAATGGGCGACGCACTGCTTGGGCGGCCGCTTTCCACCACCTTGCTCGCGCAACGCGGCGACATCGTGCTGTCCTCTGACGGCCGCGGCTTCGGCGTCTGCCTCGGCGCGTCTGCCGTCGGCATGGCCCCCGCGGGCCTGATCAGCTTGCCACTATCCACCTGCACCCGGGCCTGGAGGGTCTGACCGATGCCGTTTCTTGCGCCCGTCATCACCGCCGTGGCGGGCTGGGTTGGCACGACACTGGCGGCAGGCGGCATTGGCGCGATGCTGCTGCGGCTCGGCGGCTCGCTGCTCTTGAGCTACGCGTCGCAAGCGTTGATGCCAAAGCCGAAGACGCCCGCCCGCACGGTGACGGTGCGCGCGCCGGTGATGCCGCGCGACATGGTTTACGGCCGTGCCCGCAAGGGCGGGGTGATCGTGTTCCTGCATGCTTCGGGTGCCAGGAACCAGTATCTGCACCTCGTCGTGGTGCTGGCAGCACACCGCGTGAAGGCAATCGGCGCGATCTGGTTCGAAGGCGAGATGGCGGTGAATGCTGCGGGCGTTGCAGTCGGGCGCTGGGCAGGCAAGGTCACGCTCGAGAAGCGGCTCGGGGATGAAGAGCAGACGGCCTTCACTTCGCTGATGGCGGCGCTGCCCGAGATGTGGACCCCGGCGCACCGGCTGGCGGGGTGCGCCGCGCTCTACCTGCGGCTCAGCTATGATCAGGATGCGTTTCCGGGCGGCATTCCGAACATCGCGGTCGACCTTGAGGGCAAGGACGACATCTTTGATCCGCGCACCGGCGCACGCGGTTACAGCGAGAATGCAGCCCTGTGCCTTGCCGATTACATGGCGCATCCGCGCTTTGGCATCGGTGCGGCAATCGGCGCAGGCGACGGTATCGACGCCGAGGCGCTGATCGAGGCCGCGAACATCTGCGACGAGGCGGTGGCGCTCGTGGATATCCCGACCACCATTGCGTCTGGGTCCGGGTCCTCGGCGACGCCGCCCGCGCCGCGCTGGCAGCTGCAGCAGGGCTGGTGGCAAAGCCCGGCCTTCAGTGGCACCGGCTGGATCTGGCAGAGCCTTTTCGGCGCTCCACCCGGCACCGAACCGCCGCCCGATGAGGTGGCGGATGGCGGCATCGAGCCGCGCTATGCCTGCAATGGCGTGGTCTCGCTCTCCCAGGACCCCAAGACGGTGATCGAAGCAATGCTGAGCGCCATGGCGGGACGGGTGGCACATGCCGGCGGTGCCTGGCGGCTGATGGCTGGCGCGTATCGACTGCCCGAGATCACGCTCACCGCCGATGACGTGCGCGCGGGTGGCATGGTGCTCGCGACGCGCGTCAGCCGCGCCGAGAGTTTCAACGCCGTGCGCGGCCAGTTCGTGAGCCCCGAGAACGACTGGCAGGCAGATGACTTCCCGGCGGTCACCAGCGAGGTCTACCGCGCCGAAGACGGCGGCGAGCAGGTCTGGCGGGATCTGTCGCTGCCCTTCACGCTGTCGTCCTCGGCAGCACAGCGGCTTGCGAAGATCGAGCTCGAGCGCGCGCGGCGACAGATGAGCCTGCGCATTGCGGGCAAGCTTTCGGCCTGGGCGGCCTCGGTGGGCGAGACGGTGCTGGTCGACTATCCGCGCTGGGGCTTTGCCGCCAAACCCTTCGAGGTGCAGAGCGTGGCGCTCGATCTGACTGCGGCGGGGGCAACTGGTGCAGTCGGCGGTGCCGGAAGCGACGGCCCGGCCTTGCTGCCGGAACTGATGCTGCGCGAGACCTCGCCGCTGGTCTATGACTGGGACGCCAGCGAAGAGGCGATCTATGCCGCGGCCCCGCGCACCACGCTGCCCTCGGCGTTCGATGTGCCACCGCCCGGCGTGCCGGAGGTGAGCGAGGAGCTTTACGTCACCCGCGACGGCGCAGGCGTCAAGGCGCTCGCGCGGCTGAGCTGGACCGCCGCTCCCTCGGGATTTGTCAGCCAATACCAGATCGAGGCGCGGCTGGCGGGGGCTGAGGACTGGGCCGATCAGGGGCGCACCGATGCGACCTCGCTCGAGATCCGCGACATCGCGCCAGGGGCCTGGGAGTTTCGCGTCAAGGCGCTCTCGGTGCTCGGGGTCTCGTCCGACTGGCGCGCCACCTCCGCCGAGATCCTCGGGCTTTCGGCACCGCCCGCCGCACTCTCCGGTCTCACGCTGCAGACCGCAGGCGGCCTTGCCATCCTCAAATGGCAGCGCAGCCCGGACGCCGATGTGCGGCTCGGCGGCAATATCGTGATCCGGCATTCGGCCGAGGCCGCCCCAAGCTGGGGCGCGAGCTATTCGATGGACCGGGTTTCCGGCAACGAGGCGATCGCGGTGCTGCCGCTGAAGCCCGGTGCCTACCTCTTGCGCGCCGAGGACAGCGGCGGGCGGCTCGGGCCGGTGGTGATGGTCACGACTGCAGGCGCACAGGCGCTGGCCTTCGCGCCGCTCGATGCGCTCGAAGCGGCGCCCATGTTCTCTGGCACGCATGCGGGCACGGCGCGGCTCGATGGGGCGCTGACGCTCGGCGCGGCGACGATGTTCGACGATTGGCCAGTGGTGGATGCGGTGCCGAGTTTCGACTGGGAGGGCGGGGTCATTGCCTCGGGCATCTACGGCTTCGCCGCGGGCATCGACTTCGGCGTGGTGCGACGCGCGCGTTTGCGCAGCCAGATCGCGGTGGCGGGATTTGCCGTCTTCGACCGGATCGACGCGCGCGCGGCCCTCATCGATGCCTGGGAGGATTTCGACGGGGCGGAAGGTGCCGAGGTCGATGTGGTGATGGAAGTGCGCACCACCGACGACGACCCCGGCAGCGCCAGCCCCGGCTGGAGCGGCTGGAGCCGGATCGACGGCCACGAGATCGAGGCGCGCGGGGTCGAGGCCCGCGCCATCCTCACAAGCTCCGACCCGGGCTTTGCGCCCCGGGTGAGCGCACTTGGACTTCATGCAGACGGGGTGGCCTGATGGCACAGACGACAAGCTTTGCAATCGCCAATGACAGCGGCGTCGCCGTACGCGCGCGATTGAACGAGGTGCTGGCGGCACTCGCTTCGAGCAACGCAGGCGCAGTGGCGCCCTCGGTCACAGTGCCCGGCATGCTCTGGTTCGACACCGGGGTGACGCCCCCGACCTTGCGCCGCCGCACTGCCGCCAATGATGGCTGGCAGGCGGATCGCGACCCGGTGCTGACCACCTTTGATGCTGCCCGCATCACCCTCCGCAGTGCCGATGGCGCCGAGACCCTCGCCGACTTCCTCGCCAATGGCGGCGCCTATCTGCGCCACGACAACGTCAACCGCTTCTGGACCACCGCCACCGGTGCCGAGATCTATGGCGCGCTCGAGGTCGACACCATCAACGGCGCGGCCCTCGCCGGCGGCTACTTCGTCCCCAGCACCTCGCTCGTCGATGATGGCACCAGGTCGAGCGGCACTTACGCGCCCGCGCCCTCGGCCACATCCGGCAACTTCCGCAAGGTGGCGAACGGCGGCGCCTTCACCCTTGCCGCCGCCACCGGGACCAATTCCTTCACCGCACTTGTGCTGATCACCAACACTGCCAGCGCTGGCGCGATCACCCTCTCGGGCTTCAGCAAGACCACGGGCGACCCCTTCACCACCACCTCGGGCGACGCCTTCTTCGTCTTCATCGCCAAGCTCGGCGACAAGACCCTGGCCAGCGTGGTGGCGCTGCAATGAGCGCTTTCCCCCTGATGCCCATCCTGCCGCCGCACGACATCCTGCGTGAGGTCACACTCGCGGCCTCCGCCACCTCGACCGCTGCCACCATCACCATGCCCGCCGGGGTGCGCACAGGTGATCTGGCGCTCCTCTTCGACGCCCCCGCCGGAGGCAACTCGCCGCGCGTCGTGCCCGCGGGCTTCACCTCGCTTTACGCCATCGCCACCAGCGGCGGCTGGGGCCGCCATCATGGCGTGGCAATGCGCCAAATCGCCAGCGCCGCCGAGGGCGGCTCCACGCTGACGGGGAGCGCGGGCACCGTTGATCCCGGCACCGGCGTCGTCAACAGCCGCAAGATCCTGCTGGTGTTCCGCGGCAACGTGCCAATCCGCAGCGCAATCTATGTGCCCGGTGTCAGCACCGGCTCGAATGGCAATCCAGGCACCGTCACGCTGCTCTCGGGCGCGGGCACGCCGCCGCTGATCCTCTGGGGCTGCATCTCGACCACGGCGCATGCAACGACGCCCTTCGAGACGGGCTGGACCACCCCCACCTTCGGCACCGAGGTTGCCATCGAGGCGTTGCGCGTGGGTTACACCATCGTCAACCGCGGCGGCGCGCCTTTGAACCAGGCGGTCGACATGACCGACCTCGGCTCCTCGAACATGATCACCGCCGCCTATGTCACCCTGGAGGGATGAGATGCCGCAACCCAGACGGAGCGGCCCTGTCAGTACCTGTCGTACCACCAACGCCGCGTCGCGGCGCTCATCGCCTGGTCACGACCGGTGACATCGAGGAAGCGGCTCAGTTGCTGACTGTTGCGCCGCGAATTCAACCGGGCGAGTTCGGCGGAGATCGCCACATACTGCGCGTGAACCGCCACTGTCTCCTGCGTCCACCCCGGCGGCGCTTCTACCGGCATCGATGCAGCGCTCAGCTGCGACCCGACCAGCGCGCACAGTCGGGCCAGAAGCACCTCGCTCTTGTGCTTCAGTTGGATCGTCGCCGGGTCCTCGGCAAATATCCTGTCCGGATCGGTGTTCCGTGGCATCGGGTTCAATTCCTGCTGATCGTCTTGCCGGCTTCAATGATGCCGCATCGAGCGACGTCGATGCAAGGTGCGGCTTGTCGCCGTGCGCCCTGGCACTCACGGCACAGCCTCGCAGGCGAAGCGCCCCTCGCGCGGGCAGCGACGGTGACGATTCCGGTCGCGGTGACGACGTTGCCGCATGCGATCCGCCACCTGGCGCAGCGACATCAAACCGGCACAGCCGCATGGGAAGGGGAATGAACATGCTTGAACTCAGACAGGACGGCCTGGCGCTTGCGCTGGTCCCCGAGGGCGGCTGGGTCACCTTGCCCAACGGCGACCGGGTCTCGCCTGCGGTTGCAGGCTGGTCGAATGCGGACGGGTTCGCACTGGTCGCGGCACCCGAGGCTGCGGCAGAGGCGCTGTCCTTGCCGGAACCCACCGCCGAAGAGCGGCGCGCGGCGCTGCCGCCTCTCAGCCGCCGTCAGGTGTTCATCGGCCTCGTGGCATCGGGATTGGCAACGGCGCAGGAGGTGCTGGCGATTTCCGCCTCCGGCACCGTTCCCGCCGTGATCGAGGCGGCCTTCGCGGCGATGCCCGAACCGCAGCAGAGCTACGCCCGCATAACCTTAGCAGAGTTCACGGTCGCGCAACGTCTCGACCCGACCACGCTTCTGTTGCAGGCGGCGGCCGGATTGACCGATGCCGAGCTCGATGCCTTCTTCGTCGAATTCGCGAAAGTCTGACGGGGCTGGCAGATCGCCTGCCGTCCTCCATCCTCCCGCCCTTCCCTCCAATCTGCGCCCCGTCGCGCCAACAACCGGAGCCCGCCATGCTGCCCGACTGGGAGACCCTGCAAAAGACCTGGCCGCTCCTGGCTGGCCTCGCCGCCCTCTGGGCCCGCCTCGAGGTCGCCCGCGCCCTGGGCCGCGCGCAAGTGCGGCAGAGCGCGACCGACCTCACCCGCCTCGAGGCCCGCGTCGACACGATGGACAAGGCGGCGCAGAACCAGGCGATCCAGCTCGGCCGCATCGAGGAGGCGCTGAAAGGCGTCGGCCACACTCTCGAGCGGATCGATCGCAAGATCGGGAACTGACCGGGGTGGCGCGAGCGGCGCAAAATGCATCAGCGGTGCAGGTCACCGATTCCGGGCGCGAGGGCGTCCTGACTGGCGCCAACACCCGCAACGCCCAAGCACATTGACTGCCAACCCACCCCGTCGCGCCGCGGCGGGGTTTTCCCCATGGAGAGAACCATGACCACCACCGCCTACCCCCACTTCCGCGACGTGCCGACCAGCACCTGGCGCTGGCCGAGCTTCTCGCCCGCCGAGATCGCCTGCCGCGGCACCGGTGCGCTGAAGCTCAACACCGACGCGATGGACAAGCTGCAGGCCCTGCGAGCGGCACTCGCTAAGCCGCTGATCGTGCTTTCTGCTTACCGCAGCCCCGAGCACAACAAGGCGGTCGGTGGCGCCCCGGCCTCGAAACACATGCTGGGCGAGGCCTTTGATATCTCGATGGCGAACCACGACCCCGTCGCCTTCGAGGCCGCGGCGCGCAAGGCGGGGTTCCTCGGCTTCGGCTTCTATCCGCGCTCGGGTTTCATGCACATCGACCTCGGCCCGGCACGCGAATGGGGTGAGCGGTTTCCGGCGCGGGCCACGGCATTTGCGCCGGAAGTGCCGCCCGCCCGCGAGGCGCTGGCCGAAAGCCGCACGCTCAAAGGCAGTGGTGCCGCCGGGGCAGCCACTGTCGGCGCTGCCGGGGTCGAGCTGGCGCGCGAGGTTCTGGGCGAGACGCAATCCGCAATCCAGCCGCTGGTGCCCTACCTCGACACCCTTGTCTTATGACTTCGGTCGGCTCCTGAGGCAAAAGGGAGCCACTGCCCGCCACGCCATTTATGGCGGGCAGTGGCGGGGGATGGATCGATCGACACCTTGGTTTTCCAGAACCGCA
>NZ_JAUXPI010000032.1 GCF_030684035.1 Phaeovulum sp.
TGCGCGCGCTTGAAGAGGCAAACGGCGTTCTGCAGGATGCAGCCGCGCTTCTGGGGGTATCGCGCAAGACGCTCTGGGACAAGTTGCGGCGATATGGGCTGGGCAACGCCTGACCGGGTCGCGACCACCCCGGCCATTGCCGCATTGCCGCCCTCGTTCGCCGCCAACACCCCGAGCGAGGCAGGAAACGTGCCCTCCACCGCGCCGTGCGCACGGCGAGCCTAGGTGCATTTTGCGCGGTCAGCCCGTCGCGACCGACAGGATGAAATCGGCGCAGGCACTGCGGTCAGGGGTGCCGTCCTCCTTGCGCGGTATCCCTGCTACCGGGCGGATGACCCGCGGCACCGGTGAACTGATGCGGCTTTACCGGATGCTGCTTCACACAACGTCAGGCTGTCGAGAAACCGCCGGGACTTGGGCGTTGAACGGAGAAAGTGATCGTGTCCGACGGCGTGGTGTAGCTGGCCATGGAGATCGCAGCCATTTCGGGCGCGGGCCTGCCTGATCAGCGGGCCACGACGGGAAGGCTGATGAGGGGATCATCGCTCAAAGGCACCATGGTTTCCAGCGTCATCTATCGGGCGCGCTGGACTGCCCATTCGTCGTTTTGTTCCAGCAGCAAGGCACCGACCAAGCGAACGATAGCGGCATCGTTGGGGAAGATGCCGACGACCTCGGTGCGTCGTTTGATCTCACCGTTTAGACGCTCGATCGGGTCGGTGGAATGCAGCTTGGCGCGGTGCTCCTTGGGGAAGGTCATGTAGGCCAGCACGTCGGGTTCCGCGTCATCCCTGATCGTCGCCAGCTTCGTCGGCACCCTCGGCCTGATCTGATCGGCCACAGTGCGCCACCGGCTGCTGGCGGTCTCGGTGGTGTCTTGGGCGAAGGCCGTCGCAATGAAGGCCGACACCACGCGGCGGCCATCGGATTTGACGCCCACGGCGATGATGACCGCGACGGACACGACGCGGCCGCCTGCTTCTTACTCTGCCGGTGCCATTGCAACCTGGCTGTTGAGGTAGCCCAGCACGATCGCCACCAGGAACAGCGCCGGAACGTCGCCCAGCAGGTGGCCCGTTTCATGGCTGTCGGTGATTGCCTGCACCGCCATGACCGCGCCATGGGCGGCGCTGGACCATACGGTGAACCAGATCAGACTGCGGTGCGCGCCCGGATCGCGCGACGCCATGATCAGAAAGACGCCGAGGACGGCATAGATGACAGCGATCATTTGCAGGTAGTAGACCCCCAATCCGCCGTGCCAGACCCACCCGGACGGCCAGATCAGACCCAGCGGGTAGATCACCAGGAAGATTGCACCGAAAGCGGCGAGCGCCAGTTTCAGCAGCATCAGTTTGGTTTGCGCGTTCATGTTCGTTGCCTTTCCCTTTCGGATTTCGCAAGCGCGGGCACGCTGTTGCGGATGAAACAAAGGATCCCGGCTGCCTCCTGTCGGTCAGTCTGGAGCAGGTGCCGCCCCGATGCTTGACGCGCAGCTGTAGAAAATCTGTAGGCAAACCGGATTTTGTGGCAGTATCCAATGGTGGAATATCTGTTTGAAAACTTCGTGCTTGATCCGAAACGGTTCGAGCTTCGCGAGGCTGGCGTACCATCGCCACTGGAACCGCAGGTGTTCCGGTTGCTTGATTTGCTGGTCAGGAACCGCGACCGGATGGTTTCGAAGGACGAGATTGTCACCGAGATCTGGCAGGGGCGGATCGTGTCGGATGCCTCGATCTCCAGCAGGGTCCGTTCGGCGCGCGCGGCAATCGGCGATGACGGCAGCACCCAGGCGATGATCCGTACGGTTCACGGCCAGGGGTTCCGCTTCATCGCCGAGGTGCGCGAGCAGGGGGAACCTGCCCGCGTTGCGGCCGCCGCGGCACCCGGTGCCTTGATCGAACCGGACGCGGTGGCACCCGCTCCGCCCGCCAAACCGTCGATTGTGGTGCTGCCGTTTCGCGATTTCGGCACCCTGACCACGGCGGGCATACTGGCCGACGCCATCCCGCACGAGCTTATCCAGGCGCTGTCGCGGTTGCGGTGGCTAAGCGTCATCGCGCGGGGCACGGCGTTTCGCTTTCGCACGCCTGATCCGGACATTGTTGCCATCGGTGCTGCGCTGCATGTTCACTATGTGCTTGAAGGCACGATCGGGGCGCGCGGAGAAAACCTTGAGATAACGGTCGAATTGTCCGACAGCGGCACCGGCGAGGTGGTCTGGGCCGACTGCTTCGTGGCCAGTCCAGACGCGATCCACGCGCTTCGGGCCGACATCGTTACCAGGGTCGTTTCTTCGCTTGAAGTCTACATTCCGCTGAACGAGGCGCGGATTGCCCGGCTGGGCGTTTCCGAAAACCTTGACGCCTGGTCGAATTATCACCTCGGGTTGCAGCACATGTACCGCTTCACCCGCACCGACAACGCCCGCGCCACGGCCTATTTCGAGACCGCAGTCGCGCAGGACCCCCGGTTTGCGCGGGCCCATGCCGGCCTCTCGTTCACCAGCTTTCAGTCTGCCTTCATGAAATATGACGCGGGGTCCGGTCAGGCGGCTTTGGCGGCGCGGCGCTTTGCCGAACGCAGCATCGAGCTGGATCCGCTGGACCCCTTTGCAAACTTCACAATGGGGCGGTCATTCTGGCTGCAAGGTGACCCGGATCGCAGCATCCAGTGGCTCGACCGGGCGATTCTGCTGAGCCCGAACTACGCGCATGGCCATTACTCGCACGCGTTTTCCGACATGATCGCCTGTCGCGCGGCATCTTCGCTGGGATCGGTCGAGACCGCCTTTACGCTCAGCCCGCTCGATCCCTTCGTTTACGGCATGTTCGGCACCCGGTCACTGGCCTACATGATGCTGGGGGATTATGCCAATGCCGCGATCTGGGGCGAAAAGGCGGCCCGTGCGCCGGGCGCGCATTTTCTGATCTCGATGATCGCGGTGATCGGGCATGCGCTGGAGGGCAATCGCGAAAGGGCACATTACTGGGCCGCCGACGTGAAGGCGCGGCGGCCCGATGCCAGCCAGAAGCACTTTTTCGCCTCCTTTGCCTTTCGCGATCCGCTGATCTTGAGCCGGGTCGCCGGGGCGTTGGCACCTTACGGGTTCTGAGCCTCCAGCAGGGTGCCGATCCGCACCACCTCGGCCGCGAGAAACGCCAGATCATCGCGGACCGTGCGGTGGTTGTTGATCGCGGCGCGCAGGCAGTGGTGCCCGTGAAGGGTGGTGTCCGATACTGCCGCAACGCCGGTTTCCTGCATCCGCAGCATGATTTCGGTATTGCGCTGCTTGAGCACCGCCTCGGATATCCCGCCCGGATTCCAGTTCATCCTGTTCGCCCCTTTGGTGACGAGTCCACGCCTGTGACGAAAGTCCACTGGGTCGGCTTCCGCTTCGTCAGGCCGGATCGGGCCGAACAACGACAGTTGCCCCGATCGGCATGAAATCGTCGCCCGGCATTCCCACGCGGCGCGCATGCTCGCGGATCGCCTCGCCATCTACCGCCTCGTAAATGCAGCAGGTACCAAGCCGCCCGTCCGTCTCGTTGATCACATAGGAGCGGATCCAGCGCACCCTGTCTGGCATCTCTTCGTTGCCAATTCGGGCCGATTTGGCGGCGGCCGCTTCAAGTTCTGCCTGATCGGCCCAGGCGCTGGTGCGCCGGATCATGTAGAGTTGCATGATGATCTCCCTTTCTGATTGTCCGGGGCCCTGAGATGGCACCCGAAACGGTTTGAAACGCTTCGGAACCGCGCATCTGGCCAGACCAGATCGACGCGGTCCGGGCCTCAGCCCATCTGGCAAGAGGGAGTAGAGTGCGAAATTGCAATCTCGGCAGCGTCCATATCTTCGGCGATGTCGGCAAACAGCGGCGTGGTCAGATAGCGCTCGCCGGTATCGGGCAGAATGCACAGGATGACCGCGCCGGGGGCGGCGGTTTTGGCGATCTGCATCGCGACGGCGAAACTTGCGCCGCCCGAAATGCCCGTAAGGATGCCCTCCTTCTGCGCCAGCTTCTTGGCCCAGGCAACGCCATCGGCACCGGCGACCGGGATCAGTTCGTCATAGTTGCCGGCATCGAGGCATTCTTGCAGCACCAGCGGGATGAAGTCCGGCGTCCAGCCCTGAATCGGATGCGGCTCGAAAGCCCCATGCGTGGCGGTGGGTGCGCCGGTGCCGTCGCGGCTTTGGCCCAGACCGCTGCCGACCAGTTGCGCATTCGCGGGTTCACACAGGATGATCCGGGTCTCGGGCCGATCGCGCCGCAAGGCGCGCGCGACCCCGGCCACGGTGCCGCCGGTGCCAAAGCCGGTGACGAAATAATCCAGCCGGTCGCCCGCGAAATCGCCAAGGATCTCGGCCGCCGTGGTGCTTTCGTGAATGGCGGCATTGGCCGCGGTTTCGAACTGGCGCGCCAGAAACCAGCCATTGGCCTCGGCCAGTTCCACCGCCTTGCGATACATGCCAAAGCCCTTTTCGGCGCGCGGCGTCAGCACCACCTTGGCCCCGAATATCCGCATCAGGCGGCGGCGCTCCACCGAAAAGCTGTCGGCCATGGTGACAACCAGCGGATAGCCCTTTTGCGCGCAGACCATTGCCAGGCCGATGCCGGTGTTGCCGCTGGTCGCCTCGACCACGGTCTGGCCAGGTTTGAGTTTGCCCTCACGCTCTGCCGCTTCGATGATGTTCAGCGCCAGCCGGTCCTTGACCGATCCGGCAGGGTTGAAGAACTCGGCCTTGACGTAAAGGCGCACATTCTCCGGTGCCAGATTGTTGATGCGGATGCAGGGCGTGTCGCCGACCGTGTCAAGAATGCTGTCGTAAAGCCGCCCCCGGCCGCGCGTTGTGCGTATCGTCTGCATGTCCATTGGATCCACTCCCTTGTTGGTCTTCTTGGCACCGGTCAGGCAATGCCAATTCTGGTTCCAACCTAGACCTTTGGCGCAGCGATGCTTGACCGGTTCCTGAAGATTTCGTGCAGGCACCTGTTTTTTTGGCGTATCTTTGCCTGTTGGGCAGGGCCTCGGCCTTCCAACTGGACCGCGCGGGGTGCAGGTGTTTGTTCCGTCGAGCGAACTTAGGGCAGCAGCAATGCCATTA
The DNA here is from genome assembly GCF_030684035.1 of Phaeovulum sp. Lineage (GTDB taxonomy): Bacteria > Pseudomonadota > Alphaproteobacteria > Rhodobacterales > Rhodobacteraceae > UBA6213. Next base: position 5,105 of record NZ_JAUXPI010000032.1, read on the forward strand.
GCGCATCGGACAACCATGTCGTGTATTGCGCTGGCGAAAGTCCTTCCACGTTCGTGACGACGAGGAAGAGCTCGGGACTGGCCAGCCGGGCAAGGCTCGCAATGGCGGTGTCGCGATCGGTTCTGAGTGGCCCGTGCCGCAGCATGGCGTCGACGAGCATCGCAAGATTGCGGGTGCGGCCCCGATGCAGTCCAACATAGAGTTCTTCCAACGCCGCTTCCGATTCTGCTGCGGCGCGAACCACGGCCATCAGTGGCGCGACAGGCCGAAGGACCTCGGCAATGTCCTTGGCAAAGCGCGCGATCTGGCTGCGTCGATCGGGCGCTTCCAGGACCGCGCGCGGTCCGGCCTGATCCATGAGAGGGGTTCCCGGCTGGAGACCGCGGATGGCTGCGGCGACTACGGCCTCCAGAAGTGCGCGCTTAGTGCCAAACCCGACATAGATCGTCTCGACGGAGACGCCCGCCTGCCGGGCGACGGCGGCGATCGTGGCCTTTTGCCAACCCTGGCGGATGAAAAGGTCGTGGGCTGCCGACAGCACGGCAGCGCGCGTATCCGACGCTTGGGCGGAGCGCCGAACCGAGCGGTATCCGCGCTTGGGGGTCTTGACAGATTCAGTCATTTCGCTACATGCTAACTGGAGTGAATACAGTGTTACTGTACCGATTCGACCTTGCCCAGTAAAGTAGGCGCTTCAGAGCGAAGGAGCCCGCGACATGAAGCCACAATCATCGACGATCGCGTTGCGGCCAATCGCGCCGCTGATGGCACCCCCACCGCTGCATTTTGTTGCCGCGTTCGGAATCGGGGCGTTGATTCAGGCGTTCTGGCCGGCGGCCCTATCGCCGGTTCCCGAGGCGCTGAGTGTCATCGGTGGTTTCACCATTGCCGCCGGCGTAATCCTCGCACTGTCATTGGTGAGCACCTTCCTTGTTCGCCGCACCACGCTCAATCCATTCGCCGAACCGTCGGTGCTTCTCGCTGCGGGACCCTACCGGCTATCGCGTAATCCAATGTATGTATCGGTGATCATTGCCTATCTGGGAGGCACGCTGCTTTTTGGATCACTGTGGCCGCTGCTCACAATAGTGGCACCGCTACTCATCTTGGCGCGCGCGGTCGTTCCTTATGAGGAAGCGCAGATGACGGCGACATTTGGCGAGGCATACAGCAGCTATTGCCAACGCGTCAGGCGCTGGATTTGACCATGACACAAGCCCAGTCCTTGGTGAGCATCCGGCCCGTCCAAGGGCGGGTGACGACTGCCCTGCAGATCATCAGCCTGCTGCTGATTTCTCTCGTAGTCGGTTCGATGTTCGGAATCTGGCGCGGCTACAATCCCGCGACCTTTTCGCCGACGACCTTTGTCGAGGTGCATCAAGGGGCCGTCCGCGGGCTCAATATATTGCTGCCCGCGATGGCGCTTGTCTGCGTATTGACCGTCGTGGCGTTAGCTTGGCTGGGGCGCGGAATGCCGCAATCACTCCGGCTTTACATCGCTGCCGCCGTTGCAATGGTAGCGGGGGGGCTGATCACCCGCTTCGGCAATCAACCGATCAACGCCGTCATCATGACATGGGGGGCGGTCCCGCCTGACGGGTGGCAGATGATCCGGGACACCTGGTGGAACTGGCACCTGGCGCGTTTGGCCGCAGGCATCGCCGCTGAACTGCTGCTCATGGCCGCGATATTCACGCACCGCAGCTAATCAGGAAGCCGAGGCGGCCCCTTCCATTTTGCTGCTGATCGTCGGCTGCGAGAGTTCGCGCGAGGGCTTCAAGCGCGACGACGGAAGGATCACCCCGTCAGGATCGGGCGCAGGGCTTCGCTCTCCTTCAGGACAAAGTCGAAGAAGGCCGAGATGCGGGCGGTGTGACGCTGGTCGGGGTGGGTCAGGATGCGCCAGGCGCGGGTCAATTCGGGAACCGGACCGATCACCCGCACAAGATCGGCCTCGGCATCGCCAAGCGACATCGGCAGAGGCGCGACCCCGACACCTGCCTTGGTGGCATAGATCAGGCCCAACACGCTGGTGTTGCGTGCAGCATAGGTGGCACCGGGGGCCACCTCCTTGAACCACGAAACGGTGCGATGCTTGCTCATGCTTTCCTCGAACGCGATCAGTGGATGGCGGGCGAGATCGGCGACCGTCGCCGGTGCGCCGTGGCGTTCTATATACTGGTGGCTGGCATAGATCGCCCAGAGCGAGTCCGCGATCTTGCGGCCAACCAGAACGTTGTCATCGGTATCGCCCGAGCGCAGCGCAACATCCGCCTCACCCTTGGCCAGATCGACGTATTGGTCGCTGAGCACGAACTCGACTTTGAGGCCAGGGTGTTTCGCGTGGAACCGGTCCAGAATGCCCGACTGGGTCAGGCGAAAGGCGACGGGTTCTGGGCATGTCAGGCGGATGATCCCGACATGGGCACGGCCCAGATCGCGCAGCGCCTGCTCAAAATCCTGCGCCGAGGCGGCAACGGCTTGTGCCTGGGGCAGGATGGCAACGCCAAGCTCGGTCAGGCGATAGCCCGAGGGTAACCGCTCCACCAAGCGCTGGCCCAGTTGCGCCTCAAGGTCGGCCAGCCTGCGCTGCACGGTGGATTGATTGACGCCCAGCACCTTCGCCGCAGCAAGGGTGCTGCCCTCTTTGGCGACCGCCAGAAAAAAGCGCAGATCGTTCCAGTCGAACATCGCCCCTCCGCACCCGGCAAATATAGGCCCCGCAAGTCTGCGGCCCCGTTCCGCGACTCTGCGGCTGTCTTGGCGCAAAAAACAAGCATATCCTTTCCCCAGGGCGAAAATGTTCGCCGCCCGGCCAGACTTCAAACAGCCAGAACACCAACAGACCTTGGCGCTAATGCGCCAGGCCGTCGGCCGTCGGCTGCGTCAATCGAAAGGAGAGACCAATGAAATCGCTGATGCTTTGGGCAACGCTTGCGGCCTTTGGGGCCACCTGCGGCCCTTCGCTGGCGGATGAGGCGGCGGTGGTGAAGCCCAACCTTGTGCTGCAACAGCTCGTTCAGGGGCTGCCGCAGGGTAGCGAAAGCGAGATCCGGGTGATGACGGCCACTTTCCACACCGGAGACACGACGCCCGTGCATACCCACGGCTTTCCTGTGACGGTCTACGTGATCGAAGGCGAATTCACCGCCGAGATGGAAGGCATGGCACCGATCACGATCAGGGCCGGTGAAGCCATGGTCGAGCCGCCCAATACCGTCATGACGGGCCTGAGCCGCGCGGCGACGGGGGATACAAAGGTCGTGGTGTTCTATGTGAGCACCGCAGGCGCACCTTTCCTTTCTCCCCTGGAATAGAGGTTGAACGCCCCGCTTGGCGCTGACCGCGCGAGGTGGTGCGTTCCTGATATGGAAGGACAAGTTCGATGATTTCCGAACGCAAAATGGACACGGCGGCGTTCAAGCAGGCGACGCGCGTGCAGTGGGACAGCGCTGCGGCTGGCTGGGACCGGCACGGTCCCGAGATCCGCGCCTGGCTGCGCGTGCCCACCGATGCGATGCTGAAGATGGCGGGGATAAGCGCGGGCCAGACCGTGCTGGACGTGGCCGCAGGGGCTGGCGATCAGACGCTGGACATCGCCGAGCGGGTCGGGGCTGAGGGTGCGGTGGTTGCGACCGACATCTCCGAAGGCATTTTGACCCATGCACTCGGCAACGCTGCCCGGGCCGGGCACGCCAACGTGCGCACCCATCCCGCTGATGCCGAAGACCTCGGGCTGGAAGATGCGAGTTTCGATGCCGCCGTCTGTCGCCTGGGGCTGATGTTCCTGCCCGATCCGCTTGCCGGTCTGAAGGAGATCCATCGTGTCCTGAAACCTGGTGGGCGGTTCTGCGGCATGGTCTTTGCGGGGCCGGACATGAACCCGTGCCTGCGCATCCTGATGTCCACGGCGATGCGGCATGCAGGGCTTGCACCGCGCGATCCGTTTCAGCCCGGTGGTCTGGTCAGCCTTGGCAAACCTGGCTTGATGGATGGCCTCATGCAGCGGGCGGGCTTTCGATCCATCGCTACCACTCGCATGGAGGTGGCGTTCAGACTGCCCAGAACCGCTGACTATCTGACGTTCATCCGCGACTCCGCCGGCCCCGTCCTGCAGATCCTGGCACCGCTGGATGAAGCCGCCCGCGCGGCGGCCTGGGCGGACATCGCGGCGCAGCTCGACTTCTACCAGGTGGAAGACGGCTGGATCGGACCGAACACCTTGCTTCTGACCGCAGGGCGGAAGTGATGGGCAGGGCTGGCGCGACCAGCGCGGATCGGAAGAGCATCATGTCGAAACGGGCGGCCCTTGACCGAAATAGCTTTGCTCGACAGTTCTCAAATTGAAGCCGAAGACATGTTGATGCAACCGCAGATCCTCGTTGAATGTCTCTCAGGTCCCAGCGGGAGCCCTTTTAGATTCGAAATGAAAACAAGGGATTAGGATGTCGTCGAGGTGGAGAAGGTTTGACCCCAGACCCATCCCCTCCGCCACTTGCCCTTGTAAAACGTTTCTCCCGACTCGGCTGGGGCCAGAATTTCTCGTTGTTTTCAAGGGTTATGGCATCTTGGCTTGTGACTGGCTCACGGTCGAAAAAGGACTTTTGGTCTCTCTTCCCCCCGCAATTCTCTGAGGCTGTTGACTGCTTAGATTCCAACTTCAAGTGCAACGGTTGATCTGAAGGCCGCGATTTCGTCGGCCATGGGTTCGGCGGGTGTTCTCCAGCCCAGTGTCTTTCTCGGGCGGTTGTTCATCAATGCGGCGACATCGTTGAGCCAGGTCTGGC
>NZ_JAUXPI010000054.1 GCF_030684035.1 Phaeovulum sp.
GCCCAGCGCCACCGCGCCGAGCCCTTCCAGCAGTTGCGCGGTAATGCGCGAGGGGGCACGCAGTTTCAGCCCCGCCATATCCTCCAGCCGCAGCACTGGGCGCGAAGAATGCACCACCCCCGGCCCGTGCACCCAGGTGCCAAGGATCTGCATATCCTTGAAATCGGTGGCGATCATGTCGCTTTGCGCAATTTCCCAGTAGGCGCGGCTGGCTGATTCGGCATCGGCCACGAGAAACGGCAGCTCGAACACCTCGGTGCGCGGAAACCGCCCTGGCGTATAGCCCGGCAGGGTCCAGACGATATCGACCACACCATCGACCAGTTGATCGACCAGATCGGCGGGCTTGCCGCCAAGCTGCATCGACGGAAATATCTCGATCTTGATGCGCCCGCCCGACGCAGCCTCGATGCGTCCGGCCCAGGGGTCGATGATCTCGGCGGATACAACACTGTTCAGCGGCAAGAATTCGTGCAGGCGCAATGTCACCTCTTGTGCGCGGGCCGGAGAGAACATTCCGAGGGTCACTGCAACTGCTGCAATCAAGCGGGCAAGCATCGTTTTCTCCTTCGCAAGCCGAGAACAGAAAGTATTATGCGTTTGGCACCCGTGCGAGTCCAGTTGCGCGCTCAATTTATCGGCGATTCACTCGCTGAGGTTGATATATCGTAACTCATACATCCTTACCGTGAATTGGCGTAACTGGCATCCTGCGTCGATGCTGTTATTTTGCACGGCACAAGACCCTGCGCCGCCAGCGGCAGTGCTGCAAAGATGTAACGCTGGACGCAGGACGCGCAAAAAAACTTCGAATCATCTGGAAAACACGGTTATCCGGTGTATTACTGGGTAGCTAATGGGAGCCTTCGAGGGATTGGGAGAGATACATGCAAATCGAAAAAGCAATGGTTGGTGGTCTTGTATCGGTCGCGGCACTTGCAGCGGGCAGTCAGGCGGCTTCGGCGCAGAACTGGACCGGTGCATATGCAGGTCTGTCGGTGAATTCGAACCATGGCGAGTTGCCGTTCAACAGCGACTACAAGCTTGATGGGGTCGCCGTGCTGGGCGGGTTTGTCGGGACGCGCTGGTCTTCGGGCAATTACGTGATCGGAGCCGAACTCGCGCTTCAAGGCTATAGCGGCGGCGATGCCGACGAGCAAAGCAGTTATCCGGAAGATTATCGGCTCGGGCCGATGGTTGACCTGAAGTTTTCGGTCGGCAAGCCGATCGGCAACACCCTGGTCTACGGGTTTGTTGGCGCTTCGGCGGCAAACGTTGACACCGCCTACAACAACTATGCCTCGTTCGGCGCGAACTTCGGGATTGGCGTGGATTACCGGGTCAGCAACAGCTTCTCGGTTGGCGCGGAACTCACCCATCGCGTCATGAACGGTTACGAGAATGATAGCGACTACGTCGGGATCAGCACGGTCGCGCTGCGCGCTTCGTTCCACTTCTGAGGCGTTTTCAATGAAAGGCCCTGCCGGTCCAACGGGCTGGCAGGGCCTTTTGCATTCCTGAACCTTGGCGAGACTGGCAAATTGCGGCAGCTTGTCGTTCTTTTCGGCGGCACCGGCGTTATCGGCTCTGCCGCGGCAACGGTAGCGCGGCAGCGCGGCCTTGATGTGCTATCGATTTCGCTCGATGTGCCGGTGAACCGCAGGTTTTACAGAAACCTTCAGCTTGATCTGGAGAGTGTATCTCCGCCGACACTGGCAAAAACGCTGGACGAGGCGGTCGGCGGAAGCCCGGTCGCACTGCTTTTCGACATCATCGGCCTTGGCGGCAAGACCGCCACTGCGATGGCGGAAATTGCGGCAGCGCGGGCGGCACCGGTTGCGCTGATTTCTTCCTGCCTGCTTTACGATCAGGATGGATCGGGGCCGGTGGACGAGAATTGCCCGCTGGTCACCGACGGTCCCGATTGCCATGCATATCTTCGCGACAAGCTGGCCGTCGAAGCGTTCTGGCGCAACGAGCCGCGGGTCGGCTGGCGGATATTTCGCTGCCATCACATCCTTGGCGCAGGCAGCAACCTCGGCTGTATCCCGAACCACAACCGCGACCCCCAGTTGTTGGCGCGGCTGCGCCGGGGCGAGCCGCTCGCGCTGGCGCGGGGTGGCGAGCTTTCGCTTTCCTGGATTCATCCGGAAGACCTTGCCGCTGCCGTTCTCGACCTATGCGCCGACCCACGCAGCCGCCACGCTTCGGTGAACCTGAGTGCGCCGGACCCTGTGCGCGCCCAAAGCTATTATGAGGCGATTGCCCGTGCGCTCGAACTGCCCGCCCCGGAAATCCGGCACTTTGACCCTGATCCTGGCGATTTCTGGGCGTTGACAGCGCGCGACAATGTGTTTGTGTCGGGCCACCCCTTTTTCAACGAACTCAGCTTTCGCCATGACTTTGCTTCAGCAATTCGCGATGCGCTCGCGGTGCCCGAAAACGAACGCGCGCGCCGCGCCCGGTTCATGCTAGCCCGCATAGCCGGTCGCATGGGGGGCTAGGAGGCGGCGCTATCGGGGTTATGGACGAGCTTCTTGCGAACGAGAAATTCCTGCGTGGAATTGGTGCGTGGAAACGGCACCTCCGGCATGGTAACGCAAAGAAAGCCACAGAGCGGTGCCCAGCCGTCGGCCACGTCATAAACCAGCAGCCGCTCTGGCGGCACCCCGGCTTTCACGCTGCGGTTATGGCTTTCGTAGACCGCCAAGGCATGGTCGCGGTCGTCCATTCGGCCACCGAACGCCTTCGAAAAAGTTAGATCATGCACCATATCGCTGACCGCGCGGTTATAGGGGTCAGGGTCGACAGGGCGGCTTTCGATAAGCGATCGCAGGATGGTTTGCCGCAGACTTTCGTACCAGGCATGAGGCTCGCGGACAGTCAAAATGACCTTTGCCTTGGGAAAATGCGCCAGCAACTCGCGCCAGTAATGCGCACCCGGCCAATCAACCTGCGAACGGTAGCCAAGAAAGACAGCGTTCCAATCCACCGGCTCGCCACGCCCGGCGGCCCGCCAGAATGCAAGCTGGTTCTGATGCGCGCGCACCTCGTACATGTGATGGCACGGCCCAAACCCAAGATGTTCCAGAGCGAGCTTCAGCGAGTGGGTTCCGGTTCGGCCAAAGCCCGCACCGATGATTTCAAGCGCCATCCTCGTCCCTCGCCGAATACGCCAACTTGAGCACCTCGCGGATTCTCGATTTGAGAACCGGGAAAGTCCACCGATTTTTTCTGCGCCCGTCGCATGACTTGAGCCGTGGTGGAGCGCACAGGTCATGCGCAAGCAAGCCGCAGATTGCGCTCCGTCTCTTGCCGCATCAGCGTCATGGGCAATCAGATATGCGTCGAGTTTCAATCTGGCTGAAAGGCAGCCCCGCGTACTCGTAGGCCAGCGCGGCCCGCGCTGTTTCACAGTGAAGCAGCAGGTCGAATTCAGCAAGCCTGATGCGCTCATCAAAAGCAGTTTCATCAGGGAAGGCGTGCAGAAACTTCGTCAGGCGCCAGGATAGGCTTTCCGCTGCCCAGATGCGTCGAAGCGCGTCTTGCGAATAGCTGTCGATCAATACCGTCGACGCTTCGCGAAGCCAGGAAATCAGCGCGCGCGACAAGCGCTGCACATCCGAAATCGCCAGGTTCAGCCCCTTGGCCCCGGTTGGTGGTACGATGTGCCCGGCGTCGCCCGCGAGGAAAAGCCGCCCCCAACGCAACGGCTCAATCACCCTGCTGCGCAGGGGTGAGATGGATTTTTCGATTGACGGACCCATCTGCAAACGGTCAACGACTTCAGCCGGGGCCCGTCGTACGAAAGTTTCCCAAAACCGGGTGTCTGGCCAGTCCTCTATGCGGTCCGAGAGCGGTGCCTGCACATAATAGCGGCTCAGCATCGGCGTTCGCTGTGAAGCGAGGGCAAAGCCTTCGGAATGCCGGATATAGGTGAGCGCGTTGATCGGTGGCCGTTCGACCATGATGCCGACCCAGGCAAAGGGGAAAGCCCGTTCAAAGGTCTTCGATACTGCGGCCGGAATGGTTTTGGCGGCAACGCCCTGCGCCCCGTCACATCCGGCAACTGCACGGCATTCCAGCCGATGCGCGACCCCGGCACGGCGGTAGGTAACGAACGGTGCCCCGCCTTCGACGTCGCAGATTGCCACATCCTCGACCTCGTCAACGACAGGCACACCCGTAGCATCTCGGGCTGCGTACAGGTCTTCGGTCAGGAAGGTCTGGCCGTAGGCAGTCATGCACTGGCCTGTCCAGCGCCGTATGTCGAGCGCCACGCCCGCGCTGCCCTGCCAGGCAAAATGGACCGTATCGAGCGGGCGGCCAAGCGAATCGATCCGCGTGGGTGGGCCCTCGCGCCGCAGAAAATCGACCGCACTCGGCTCCAATACGCCAGCGCGAATCCGCGCGAGAACATGCGCGCGCGATCGCCGTTCGAGGATGACCGTGTCAACACCGGCCCGATGCAGCAAATGCCCGAGCAACAGGCCCGCCGGGCCGCCACCAATGATCGCCACCTCGGTTGCATCGCGTCGCATTTTCTTGCCCTACAGTCGCATCGCCGCGCCAGCTTAGTGCATCCAGTTGCCGCTGCCAACGCGCCCCAGGAAAGTAACGCACGGGCTGGCACCAGGCCCGGCTTCACGGCAAAACCAGCGGCAAAAGGTTTTCTTGCGTCTCAAAGGCAGCTATCTACAACTGACCAGGCAAAACCTGCAGCGCCGACCAAAAGCGTCCGGAAATTCGAGATGTTGCAACCAGACACTGAAACGAACCTCGGCCTTGCCATGCTTGCCACGGCAGCGCGCGTGCCTGATCTTCTGGCAGTCATCACCGACAGCAGAATGGTGAACTATGCCGATCTAGCGCGCCTGGTGCGTGGCCATGCAGCACAACTTTCGGCGCTCGATATCGGGCCGGGGCGTGTCGTTGCAGTGGAGAGCGAGGATATTTTGGCCATCGTCGCTTCGCTGCTTGGCACCGCGCTGGTCGGCGGGTCCTGGATTGCGCTGAAAAATGCGCGGGCACTCGCGGCGGTCGTCACCCCCGATCTTGTCTTGCGCTCTGAGCCGGGGGGCGCCACAGATGCCGACGGCATCCGTTGGGTGACCATTGATGAAAGCTGGCAGAGCACCGAGCTTTCGACCCTGCCCACGCGCGCAGATACCGATGCGCCATTCCTTTACAACAGCACCTCGGGGACCACCGGCACGCCCAAGCTGATGACGCTGAGCCAGCGGGTACTGGCTCTGCGCGCCAGCGCGGCGCGGGATGACTTCGTGGAGCGCGAGACGGTGTTCTGTGCGCTCTTTCAGGCCACGGCGCGCCCCTATATCACCCGCATGCTAGCCGCGCTCATCAACGGTGCCACAATCCTGCACAGCCGCGACTTTGCGCTTTGGTATGCGACGGGGATGAACCATCTTTATGGTTCGGTGGCGCAGGTGGCGGAATTTCTGGGCAACGTCAGCTTCGACCCGAAACTGCCGATGATCCATGTGTCGGGATCGAAACTGCCTGACGGCTTGGCGCGGCACCTGTTGGGCAGTTTCGAGCAGGTCATCGACCTTTACGCCTCGAGCGAAACCAACCGCAGCTTTAAGAACGTGAAATACCTCGATTCTGAAGGCAATTTGCGAATGCGCGGCGCACCGCTTGACAGCGAGGTGCAGATTGTCAGCGATGCAGACACGGTGTTGCCGCCCGGCGAAATCGGTGCCATCCGCGTGCGCAATCCCTACATGGCAAAGGGATACATCAAAGCGCTTGAGGCCGAGGCGCGCTCGTTTCGCGACGGCTGGTTCTACCCGGGTGATTTCGGCTATTTTGGGCGCGAGGGAGAGTTGGTCATTTCCGGGCGCAGCGGTGATGTCATCAACATTGGCGGGGTCAAGATAAGTGCGCTTGCCATCGACGAAGCGATGCGTTCCGTGACCGGCATTGCCGATGCGATGTGCTTTGAAAATCCGCAGCCCGATGGGCCCTCAGAATTGATCGCCTTTGTCGTTCCCGCAGCGGGAACGCCATTTGCCACAGCAGTTGCCAACCTGTCGCAACTTTTGCCTGCGCTGATCGCGCCCGATTCAATTCCCGCGCGTTTCGTGGAGATAAATGCCGTGCCCAGAGTGCATGATGGTGGCGCGCAGCGCTTTCTCTGCCGCGAGATTTACCAAAGGCTCAAGACCCGATGACCATGCCGCACAACAATTTGGCGCGTGCATTTGGCGCGGTGGCGGAGGCAAACGCCAGCCTTCCTGCGCTGATCGCCCAGGACGAGGTGCTGAGCTACGCCGATCTGTGGCGGCTGGTGCGGCGCATCGCGGCACGGATGCAGGCCGATGGCGTAGGGGCGCAAAGCCTGGTCGCGGTGAATACCCAAGACATGCGCGCTTCGCTTGGCACTGTGCTGGCGACGGCGCTTCTCGGTGCGGGCTTCGTGGTGGCGGGACAGCTACTGGCGCACGCAAAAGTTCTGAAGCCGACGCATTTCTACCGCACACCGGAAATGTCTGGAAGCACCAGGGTTCCGTTCCGGGTAATCGACGCGGACTGGCTGGGTGCGGACGACGGTGCCGAACCGACTTTCGTTGCGACCGACCCGGATGCCAACTGGCTTTATCTGCACACATCGGGCACCACCGGCACACCGAAGTACTTGGCGCTAAGTCAACGAGTGGTCTGGAAGCGTTCGCTTGCTTCGGCAGCAGATTTTCCTTTCCGTAAAACAACTTACGCAGGTTTTTTTACATCGACCTCGCGGCCATTTTATGCGCGGGCAATGGCCGCGCTTCTCCAGGCTTGCACGCTTGTCGAAGGCATGGATCTCGCGCGCTGGCAGTCTGTCGGGGTCAACTTCGTCTGCGGCTCGCCGACCCAGGTGCTGGAAGCGCTTGGCGAGATGGTGATCGACCCGCCGTTTGACCGGCTGGAAGTGAGCGGGGCACCGCTGCCGGACGGATCCGCCGCGCTCTACCTGCGCAGCTTTCGCAGGGTGCTCGATGTCTATGGTGCATCGGAAACGAGCAAGAGTTTCGCCAACGAGATGTCGCTTGACCCAGACGGTGGCGTTTTGCGGACAGGCGTCAGCTTCGACAGCGAAGTCGAGATCATCGATGCGCTGGGGCGGCCTTGCCCGCCCGGCGTTGCCGGAACCGTCCGTGTACGCAATGCGTATCTGGCACGCGGATACGTCGCCGCACCCGAGGCTTCTGCGCAGGCTTTTCGCGATGGCTGGTTTCATCCCGGGGATATCGCGCGCTGGGGGCCACGCAGCGATCTGATCATCCTGGGGCGCGACGACTCGACGCTCAATATCGGCGGCTACAAGATCAGTGCCGACTTAGTGGAATTTCTGGCCCGCTCGGTACCGGGGGTAGCGGATGCGGTCTGCTTTCAGAATCCGGTTCCCGGTGCCACGCAGCCGGTCGTCTGCTTTCTGGTCTTCGCTCCCGGCGCAGACCGCGACACGGCGACCGAAGAGTTGTTGCGATTGGCCGCGGTGAAACTCGGCCATGTCTTTGCCCGCAAGAACCTGCGCGCCATCGACAATATCCCCAGCCACCCTGACGGTCGGCATGATCGCAAGGCCTGCCAGGCACTGGTCATGAGCTACGCACACTCGGGTGGAGAATTCCAATGACCGCGCTTCTGCAATCGGCCAACCTCGGCGCAGCTTTTGCCCGCGCCGCGCTTTCACACCCGGGGCAGCAGGCCATCGTCGCCGAGGACATGGCGCTTGTCTATTCCAGGCTCTGGCTGATCGTGCAGGGCTTTGCGCTCCGGATGCAGGCAGCGGGCATCGACCAGCAGGCGATTGTTGCGCTCAAGAGCACCGACATGATCGCCTCGGTCGCGGTGATGTTCGCCACCACGCTGCTCGGGGCAGGTTTCGTCATCTGGGAGGAGCAGCTCCTTGCCGATGGTGTGGTGCGACCGACCCATGTGCTGCGCTCGCCCGAAGTGGCGGCCCCCGGCGGTGTTGCGTCAATTCTCATGGAGGCGAGTTGGTCGCCGAAACACACCCCGGTTCCCGAGAATGCGTGTGAGCATTTCCCCGGCGCGGCAGATACCGAGGCAGCGTGGTGGTACCTGCACACGTCGGGCACCACGGGCCGCCCCAAATACCTCGCGCTCAGTCAGCGCGTGGCGCTGGATCGCTCGCTCGCGCTCGGATCAGACTTTCTAGGTGCCGAGACTCGGTTCACCTCGCTTTTCCCCTGCACCACACGGCCATTCTTCGTGCGCGCCATGGCCGCACTGGTGCACGGCGCGACGATCATTGATACCATCGACCCAGCCTTCATGCAGGCTCAGGGCGTAACGCTCGTATGCGGCTCGCCGCGCCAGACCGAGGCATGGCTGCAAGGGCGGCGGCTTTCACCCCGGCTGATGCTGCTTCAGCTCAGTGGTGCCAGGTTCACCGCAGCGCAGGCGGAGGTCCTGCTCGGATCCTTCCAGAAAGTCGAGGATGTTTACGGGTCCAGCGAAACCAACAAGGCTTTCGTCAACGTCAAGACGCTCGACGATGGCACGCTCGTTACCCGCGCCTCGCCACAAGACAGCAGCGTGGAAATCCTGCGCCCCGATGGTGCCCCCTGCGCTAGCGGCGAAATCGGCGAGGTACGGATTCGCAATTCATACATGGTGCCTGGGTATATCAACGCCCCCGAGGCCACGCGCCGCGCTTTTCGTGATGGCTGGTTTCACCCGGGCGATCTTGCCTGCTGGGACCAACAGGCAGCATTGTGCATTGTCGGCCGGGTCGACGAGATCATCAACCTTGGCGGCATGAAGATCGACCCGCTGGAGGTGGAACAGGCACTGCGCGTGCCCGGAGTTCGCGCCTCTGCCTGCTTCCGCGACCCGCGGGGCGAGTTGCGCCTGCTGGCCTTCGTTGAGATCGAAGCCAGCCGCGACCCCGAACCGGTTGTTCGACAGGCAATGGCGCAATGCGCGCAAAAGCTCGGGCCATTGATGACGCCCGCGCTTGTCTATGTTGTTGAACGAATCCCGATGACCCATGACGGTGTGCCGATGCGTGCGCAATGTGAAGTGATGGCCAAAGACTTGCCCAGCGAGGCCTTGTGAGGATATGATGACGGCTACCCCGGACCAGACGCATCTTGCCGCGGCACAGGCGGAAACGGCCGCGAAACACCCCGGCAGGCCGGCTCTGCGCTTTCCCGACCGGACCTTTACCCATGACCAGATCCGCAGGCTGGGCGCTGCCTTTGCCACCCGCATGCTGACGAGCGGAATCGGACCTGGTGCGTTGTTGTGGGTAGCATCGCGCGATGCTGCGGTTGTGGTGGCCGCGATGCTGGGCGCAGCGCGGATCGGCGCTGCGGTAGTCCAGATCGGCGAGGGCGTCGAACCGCCTGCCGAACTCACAGTCACCCACACTTTGGTGCCGCAGGGGGAAACCGCGAAGGTCCGAGGCCTTGTGGTTACCGTGAACGCAGATTGGTCCCCCGCTGCCACGGCAGAAACCGGGGCCCAAGCGATCGACCCGGATGCGGCATGGCTTCATGTGCACACATCAGGAACGACCGGCTTGCCGAAATTTGTAGCGCTAAGCCAGCGCATGGTCGTCGAGCGTTCGCGCGCAGTCGCCGACGATTTTCCACCGGGGGGCTCTTCGGTGTTGCTTTACCCGGTGGGTTCAAGACCATGGCTTGCCCGTGCCTTCGCAGTGCTGGTGAACGGCGGCACGCTATGCTGCGAATATGCAGCGAATGACTGGGGAGGTGCCGGGGTGGAACTGGTTTCAGGTGCCCGTGCCCAGTTTCGCAATCTTCTTGACGCCGGCTTTCCGGGCAGGCTCGCCCGAGCCGAAGTGATTGGCGCGCGCCTGCCTGACGCATTTACCAGCCTGCTTCTTGCCCATTTCGATGTCGTGGACGACACTTACGGCTCCAGCGAGACATCGAAATGCTATGCAACGCTATGGCGGAGCGGGCCCGACGGTTCTGCCACGCCTGCTGGTTACCGTCGCGACAGCGCCATTGAACTGGTCGATGCGTTGGGCCAGCCGGTAGCGAAGGGCAGCGACGGCATCGTGCGCATCCGCAACAGCTACATGGCAAACACCTACATCGCCGATACCATTGCGGCGCGCGAGGCCTTCCGAAACGGCTGGTTCTACCCCGGCGATGTCGCTTGGGAAGACGAAACCGGGCGCTACCAATTTCGCAACCGAAGCGATCATGTCGTCAACATCGGCGGCGAAAAGGTCAACGCCTATGCAATCGACATGGTCATTCGTGCGACGCGCGGCATTGCGGATGCGATCGTCTTCCGCAACCCCAAGCCTGGTGCGGCGGACGAGCTTTTTGCCTTCGTCGTTTTCGAAGCGCAAGCGAACCGGATTCAAGCCATCGAAAGCGCAAAATACTCGGTACGTGAGCGCTTTGGCGAGGCGATGGTGCCGCGGGTCATCCGCCCGGTAGCAGGGATACCGCGCAAGGAGGATGGCACCCCTGACCGCGGTGCCTGCGCCGATTTCATCCTGTCTGTCGCGACGGGCTGACCGCGCAAAATGCACCTAGGCTCGCCGTGCGCACGGCGCGGTGGAGGGCGCGTTTTTTTCGTTATTCGGGGTGCTGGCGGCGAACGAGGGCGGCAATGTGGCAATGGCCGGGGTGGTCGCGACCCGGTCAGGCGTTGCCCAGCCCATATCGCCGCAACTTGTCCCAGAGCGTCTTGCGCGATACCCCCAGAAGCGCGGCTGCATCCTGCAGAACGCCGTTTGCCTCTTCAAGCGCGCGCA
>NZ_JAUXPI010000019.1 GCF_030684035.1 Phaeovulum sp.
GCGCGGCGCTACATGGGGCTGGAATCCCTCGCCCGCATCACGGATACTCCCAACCATAGGCTGCCCGCCGTGGCCGCCTGATCGAGACCGAGCCTCTCCGAGGGTTGGCGCTCATACACCACCAAATGGGGCACTACCGAGTTCAAAACCTGGCGCGCAGGGGGATCATTCATCTCGCGTGCGCGCGCCAATAGCCAAGACTGCGCTTCGCGAAGCGCCTCGCGTCGCGCACGAACAACGGGGTCGATCTGCATCGGGTAGGTCCTTTCTGGCGAACCACAATGCTCCGTTGCCGGGACAGGTCAACCGAAACACCGGAACGCCTTCAAGCAACGCTGGATTGCCTGACAGAAAAGGATTCAGCACACCCGAACGGCTGTCTTCCCAGTCAGCTTCTCCCAGCGCGTGACGATCACATCGCAATAGCCTGGGTCATATTCGATCAACCGGGCCTGGCACCCAGCCAGGTCGGCCGCGATGAGCGTGCTGCCTGAACCGCCGAACATGTCGAGGATGATGTCACCGCGCTTCGAGCAGTCGCGGATGGCATCGCCAACGAGCGCCACCGGCTTCACCGTCGGATGCATCGCGAGGTCTTCGTTCCGCGAGGCGCTGAAGGTGTTTACCCCAGCATAATCCGAGACGTTGGCCCGATAGCGCCCGGTGTCGCCGAGACCGAAGCTGTTGACGTGCTGCCCGGGGCGGACCTTCCAGACAAAGACCAACTCGTGCTTCGAGCGGTAGAAGCTGCCCATGCCGCCATTGGTCTTGTTCCAGACGCAAAGGTTCTTCAACTCATGAAAGACCGTGTCGCCTGCGGCAAGCATCTCGCGCATGTGACGCCAGTTCAGGGTCTTGTAGGTCGGTGTATTCGGTCCGCTCATCCACCCCAGCTATCACGCTGGATTCACGAGATGAATCCCCCAAGGGATTTGAGCAACAGAGCCCATTCACGTTCTCAGGTTCTTTGCGCCGAAGGAAAGAACCCCGGCCCGGACCGCTTCGCCCAGCAAGGGTGACGCCGGTCGCTGCGGCTCAGGCCGGGTCGCGGCTCAGCCCGCGCGCGGCCAGATCGGCCTCGTAGCTCGCCCAGAGGTGGTCGCGGTCGCGGCCCAGATCGGCGAGGTACGACCACGGGTAAAGCCCGGTTTCGTGGCCGTCGTCAAAGACGATCCGGGCCGCGTATTTGCCCACCGGCTTCAGTTCCATGATCTTCACGCCGCGCTTTCCGGCCACCAGCTTTGCCTCAGACGGCGAATGGCCCTGGACTTCGGCAGAGGGACTCATGACGCGCAGCATTTCGGCTGGCAAGTCATAGCTGAAGCCGTCCTTGAAGCTGACCCGCAAAGTGTCGCGCGCGGGCGAGAGCTTCATCACCGGTGCCTCCATGCCACGCGCTGCCAGCACTTCGCCCCACACGCGCGCCGCCAGATCGCGGTAGATCGCGGCCTCGGCGCTTTGCGGGCGGATCGCGGTGACCGGGGTGCCGGCATCCGACAGCTCGCGGATGTCCATGTGCAGCGGCACCCCGCCAAGAAAGACGAGGCCAAGCCGTTCGGCCTCGCGTTCGGCACCGCCATGCCCGAAGATGTCCCACCGGGTTCCGGTGTCGGGGGCGATGAAATAGCTCATGTTCTCGACCAGCCCCAGCACCGGCACATCGACCTTGCGGAACATGTTGAGCCCCTTGCGCGCGTCGATCAGCGCCAGGTCTTGCGGCGTCGATACGATCACCGCGCCCGACAGCGGCACCTGTTGCGCCAGCGTCAATTGCACGTCGCCGGTGCCGGGCGGCATGTCGATGACCAGCACATCAAGCGGGCCTTCGTGGTCCCAGGCGACATCGAACAGCATCTGCTGCAGCGCCTGCACGACCATCGGGCCGCGCCAAATTACCGGCAGGTCTTCGTCAACCAGAAACCCCATCGACATTACCGCGAGGCCATAGGCGGCAAGCGGAATGAGTTTTTTCTCGTCTGCCGTTGCATGCGGCATCTGGCCGGAAAGGCCGATCAGGCGCGGCAGCGAGGGGCCGTAGATATCGGCGTCAAAGATGCCCACGCGCAGCCCGAGCGCTTGCAGCCCAAGCGCGAGATTGACCGCTGTGGTAGATTTGCCCACCCCGCCCTTGCCGGAGGCGACGGCGATGATATGGCCGACGCCGGGCAGCCCCTCGACGCCATCCGATGCGCTCTGCCCGCCACCCGGCGCGGCACCGCGCAGGTTGGGTGGCGCGGTCGTTGGCGGTGCGCCATTGCTGCTGGTCGCATCGGCGGTAAGCACCACAGTTGCAGCCTCGACACCCGCAAGCTCCACCACGGCCGCTTCGGCGGCGCGGCGCAAGGTTTCCAGCCCCGCCGCAAGATCTGCGGGCACGGTGACGGCAAAAGCGACACGGCCGCCGCGCACCAGTATTTCCGACACCAGGCCGTTCTCCACGATGTTGCCGGTTCCGTCAGGGCCCGGAACCTTCCGCAGCGCGTCGTGGATCTGGTTGATGGTGATGGTCATTCTGCTCTCCGTCGGTTCCGGTTTCAGTCGATCGCCACTTTGGCAAGCCTGGCCAACGCCTCGGATTCCTTGACAACCGCGGCCATGATCAGCGCCCGCGTCCGCTCCGGCAGATCAAGCGCTAGCGCGGCACCGTGACCGACGGGGGACATCTTCTTGAGCGTCTTGCCGACAATGTCGATGAGCTTGTCCTCGGAATACTGTGAATATTTGCCGAGGAAGTCATCGAAGTAATGCTCGACAAAGACCACGTCCACGACGTTTTCCAACGCCTGGCTCTCGCGGTCTTTCTTGAGCTGCTCCTTGCGGATCAGCATGCCGACACGGGCGATTTCGTCCGCCAAATAGCCTGCGGGTGCCATGATTGCGGCAACCAAGGTTGCGTGGTGGTCGCGGCAGGCCCGGCGCCAGTCGTTGTAACCGGCGCGGCCCTCGGGGTAGCCCGCGCGCGGAATGTCGAAGCGGCGCAGGTGCTGCGCGCGCGCGGCAATCTGCAAAAGCTCGCTGGCACCCGGATACATTGCCGCCAGCCGCGCGGTCATGCGTTCCGAATAGACGTTCTCATAGGGGCGCGGCACGCCACCTGCCTCGGTGCGGCGCGGGTCATCGGCATTGGCCGCGTCGATGGCGGCGATTACGGTGTCAAGGCGGGCAAGTGTCACGGTGTCATCCTCTGGCTGCGCTCGCGGGTCGCGAGGCGCGGTTCCGGCGCGACCCGCGCAGCATTCTCGCGTGCGTTCGCGCGTGCGAAGGCCACGAAGCGCGCGGCCCAGTCGCAGGCAGCGGTGTTGCGCAGATGCGTGAACGAGGCAAGGACATTTCCGATGACGATGCCATCATGCACCCCGTCAATCCCGTGGCCGCGCCGCACACGCCACGCAAAACGCGTATTCGCGGGCAGCCCCACAAGGGCCGCGTGGTGAAACTCGTGCGCCGCGACAGGGCCGGGGAAGTCCGTCCATAGCCCGGCACCCGTCGGTTCCACCACAACAAGGCCGCGGCCCTGCGCGCGCGCGCCCACTTCGGTCTCGGCCGCGATCACGCCAGCCATTTCAGCGCGCTGGCCGCCAAAGCTGATCGCGCGCGTCAGATACATCAGCCCGCCGCATTCGGCATGGATCGGCACGCCCGTCGCCGCCGCCGCACGGATCGCGGCGCGCATCGGCGCGTTGGCCGATAGCGCCTTTAGATGGGTTTCGGGAAAGCCGCCGGGCAAAAGGATCGCATCTGCCTCGGGCAGCCGCGCATCCGACAGCGGGCTGAAAAACTCCAGCCGTGCCCCGGCACGCACCAGCGCTTCGAGATCGTCGGGATAGGTAAAGCCGAAAGCTGCGTCGCGTGCGACAGCAATGGTTACGCCTGCCGCCCGGGCTGCCGCCAAGGCGGGCGGCGCGGGCAGTGCCGGGGCGCTGCCGGCAAGTGCCAGGATCGCATCGAGTTCGAGCGTCTGCTCCGCGCGGCGGCCAAGCTCGGCGAGCACCGCCTCCGGCCCCGAAACATCGCCCGGCGTGGTCAGGCCAAGGTGGCGCTCAACAATCGACCCCGCGTCGGCACGCGGCACTGCGCCAAGCACGGGCAGGTCAGTATGGCGTTCAAGCGCGGCGCGCAGCTTTTCCTCCTGGCGCGGCCCCGCGACGCGGTTGAGGATGACGCCGCCGATCCGGATGTCGGGTTCAAACGCCGCAAAGCCAAGCGCGAGCGCCGCAACGGATCGGGTCATGCCGGTGCAATCGAGCACCAGCAGCACCGGTGCCGCGACAAGCCGAGCCAGCGCCGCAGAAGAATCGCCTCCGTCGGGGTCTACCCCGTCATGCAGGCCCATATTGCCCTCGATCAGTGCCAGATCAGCGCCCGCGCCCTTTGCCGCCAGCATTGCCGTGATCTCGCCACGGCTCTGGGTGTTGAAATCGAGGTTGTAGCAGGCCTTCCCGGTGGCGCGCGCCATCCACATCGGGTCGATGTAGTCTGGCCCTTTCTTGAAGCCGCGCACGTCGAGCCGCCGCGCCCGCAACGCCGCGGCAATGCCAAGCGCCAGCGTGGTCTTGCCCGACGATTTGCGCGTGGCCGAGATCAGCACCCGTGGCAGGTAAATTGATGCGTTCGTGCTCACCTCAGTTCGCCGCGCCGTCTGCCGGCAAGAACGGCAGCAGTTTCAGCGCGATGCCGGTCGCCAGCATGGCGATTGAAATGCCCGAGATGGCAAGCAGGAATTCCGGCAAAGACGGGAAATAGCTCAGGACTTCGCCATCCGAGAAGCTGCTTGAAACCTCCATGCCGGGGAACAGGTTCAGCGGATAAGCCTGCCCGCCGATGATCGTGACATAGATGAACGCCACCCCCCCCGCGAGTGCCAGCACCGAGGCGACGGTCATTCCGAGGCGTCGCGACAGCACCGATGCAGGCAGCAGCAGCACGAGCACCGGCAGCACGAGGCCGGTCAGCACATGCCCGATCCAGAACAGCGCCGTGTAGATGCCGCCATCGCGCAAAATGAACGCCTCGATCCCCTGGCGGTTGGGCATGTAGAGATTGGCAAGGTGCATCACCGCCGTGAAATACCCGAGCACCAGCGCGAAGATGATCAGCAAGCCGCGAAAATTCGACGCCATTTCATCTGACAGCAGTTGCCGCTGCGTCTCGCTGCTCATCGTGGCGAGTACGAGCACGGTGAAGGCGAGGCCGTAAAGGAACGATGCGGCGATAAAGAGGGGTGCCATGATCGCGGCGTCATACCCCTCGCGCGCCATCAGAAAGCCGAAGATCGAGCCGGTGCCGGTGGTCAGCGCCAGCCGCCAGACAAAGGCCAGCCAGCCAGCAGCGCGTATGTAGCCGTGCCGACGCTGCATGACCCGGTCCATCATCGTGAACAGATAGACGACGACGACCACAAGGAAGCCGATGTAAAGGTAGATGTTCCATGCAAAGATCGAGCGGAAGTTGTAGGTTGTCATCGCCACGATCAGCCGGTCGGGGCGGCCGAGATCGAGCACCAGCACCGCCAGACCCCCGATCAGAAACGCAATCGCCAGCACGCCTGAAAGCCGCGCAAAGGGCTTGTAGGCGAGCCGGTTGAACACCGACGAGATCGAGGCGACGTTGAGCGCCCCCGAGGCGGTGACGATCAGGAACACGGCGAATACATGCGGCAGGCCCCAGACAATGCCGTTCGACATGCCGGTGACCACATGGCCGTTGTGTTCCATGTACCAGGCAGCGCCCAGCCCGGCGGCGATAACCAGCGCGTGCAACACCAAAAGCCCCCAGAACCGGAGCGAGTGTTCATCGAGCTTGCGGTAGGTGACCTTGGCCATGGTGGTGTGCCTTTCGCCTCAGATCTCGTAGTGGATGCCCGGATCGGTGCCGAGATCGGCCCGGATCCGGGTGGTGCGGTGTTCGGCCACGCGGCGCGAAATTTCCGACGCGGGGTCACCCAGATCGCCGAAGATCATCGCGTTGTGCCCCGCCGCCGCGCAGGCCTCGACGCAGGCAGGCTGGCCGCCGCGATCCACCCGGTGAACGCAAAGCGTGCAGGCCTCGACCGTGCCCTTGCCGCGCGGCGCGTAGGGCTTTTGGTCCTGCACCTCTTCATGCACGAAGGAGCGCGCCTTGTAGGGGCAGGCCATCATGCAATATCGGCAGCCGATGCAGATATGGCGGTCCACCAGCACGATGCCGTCGGCGCGCTTGAACGACGCGCCCGTCGGGCAGACATCGACACAAGGCGGTTCGGCGCAGTGCTGGCACATGACCGGCAGCGAGAACGAGGTGCCGGTATCGGGGTCTTTCACCGCAACTTTGCGGATCCACTGCGGATCGGTTTCGGGCCGCGGCACCTGTCCCGCCGCCGGGACCCAGCCGAACTCGGTGGAACAGGCGGTGACGCAGTCGGTGCAGCCTTCGGGGCAAAGCCGGGTGTCGATCAGCATGCCCCAACGGCGTGCCGGGGCGTTGGCTGCACCGGCGCTTTCGGGGTAGGCCATCAGCGTGACGCCGGGGGCGAGCGCGGTGGTGGCGAAGGCCGCACCGCCCGCCATAAACCCGCGCCGGGCCGCATCGACCGGCGCAGCGCCGCTGCCAGCGAACCCATTGCCCTTGCCGGCGCCTACTACGCGTCTGCTCATGGCCGGGCCTCCCGCAGATAGGTCTCCAGCGCCGCCACCGAAATCGTGCCGGAAATGGGCAGCAAGCCGCCCGTTCCAAGCTGCGCCGTTCCACCCTGCAACAGCCCCTCGCCCGGACGCGACGCATGGCACTGGAAGCAGTCGGGCTTGACCGCGGCGTAGTCGTGGCAGGTGCGGCAGAAATGCTGCGGGTCGTCGGCAGTTACCGGCACGCCTGCGGTATCTTTCACCGCGTGGCAGCTGATGCAGCCTTCGAGGCTGAATCGGGTGTCGCGCGCGCCCTTGTGCACGGTCTCATCCCGCTGATGGCGCAGCGCCGTCATATGATAGCGCCGCATCCAGTCGGTCGGTGCCACGCACTTGTCACCAACCCCCGGCGCGGGTGCCTGCTGCGCCGTCGCCATCAGCCCGGCCAGCGCCAGCGCCGCCGCCGCGAGAGACCGATGCAGAAGCGCGCGCGCCGCCATGGTCACTCTCCAAGCCCCATCTGGATGTAGCCCGTCGGGCAGACATCGGCGCAGATGTGGCAGCCGATGCATTTGGCGTAGTCGGTAAAGACATAGTGGCCGACCGCGCGTTCCTTTTTGGGATACCGCTGCACGGCCGTCTGCGGGCAGAACACCACGCAGTTGTCGCATTCAAAGCAGAGCCCGCAACTCATGCAGCGCTTGCCCTCGGCAATCGCCTGTGCCTCGGTGAAGCCCTCAATGCGCTCGCCGAAATGGCCAAGCACCGCATCGGCACCGATCTGGATTTCGGCCCGGCGTTCGCGTGGTTCATACTTGAAATGGCCCTTGAACAGCGCCTTGTGCGGGACAATGTGCGTCGCGCCGCGATCGTCGTAATTGTGGATCGCGAAATTCGCCTCGTCAGTGCCGCGCGTCGGGGCACCGTCATGGGGCACCGGTTCCAGCGCGCGCTGCTGCAGTTCTTCCAGCAGGTTGAACTGGTGCACGTCAACCTTCGGGCGCTTGTCCAACGGCTTGCCGGAAAGGTAGTGGTCGATGCTTTCGGCGGCGATACGTCCGTGGCCGATTGCGGTGGTCAACAGATGCGGGCGCAGGATGTCGCCACCGGCAAAGTGCTTTGCCTTGCCCTTGATGCGATAAAGCGCGTCGGTGGCGATCAGGCCGCGACCGGCATCCATCCCCTCGAGCCCGGAAAAATCGCCCGTCTGGCCGATTGCCGCAACGATCAGGTCAGCCTCGATCTCGTGCTCGGAACCTTCGATGACCACCATCTTGCCGCTCGACCAGTCGGCGCGGGCGACCTTGAGGGCGCGGGCGCGGTCGGGGGTTGCCATCACCACCTCGATCGGCACCAGCGAGCCGAGAATTTCCACACCTTCCTCGCGGACGTGCTTCACTTCCATCTCGGTGGCAGGCATTTTTTCGATCGGGCGGCGGTAGATCACCTTCACATCGGCACCGTCGCGCTTGGCCACGGTCGCCACGTCATGCGCGGTATGACCCAGCACCACATATTCCGGGCGGTCGTGCTCGGAACTATGGGTGATGTGGCCGAGACGGCGGGCCACGGCCGCCACGTCCATCGCGGTATCGCCGCCGCCGATAACCAGCACCTTTTGCGCACCGTGTTTCAGGCGGCCGTCATTGAACGCTTCCAGAAAGGCCACGCCGCTGATGCAGTTGATGGCCTCGCGCGCGCCGGGGATCGCGATCGGCGTACCGCTCTGCGCGCCGATGCCAACGAACACGGCGTCATGATCTTTGTCGATCTGCTCAAGGCTGATATCGACACCGATCTTGGTGTTGGTTCTTACCGTCACGCCCATGTCGAGGATGCGCCGGATTTCACGGTCGAGCACATCGCGCGGGGTGCGATAGCCGGGGATGCCGTAGCGCATCATCCCGCCCAGCATCGCATGCGCCTCGAAGATGGTCACCGCATGGCCCTTGCGGCGCAGGAAATAGGCCACAGAAAGCCCCGCCGGGCCGCCGCCGATCACCGCGACGCTGCGGCCGGTATCGGCACCGGGCTGCGGCAGCCCGAGAAGCTTTTCGCCCGCCCAGTCACCCACATATTGCTCAACCGCGTTGATGCCGACGAAATCGTCCACCTCGTTGCGGTTGCAGCCGTCCTCGCAGGGAGCGGGGCAGACGCGGCCCATGGTGGCGGGAAAGGGGTTCGCCTCGACCATCCGGGCGAAGGCATATTCCTGCCACGCCGTGCCCTTGTCGGCGGGCTTGTCCATGCCGCGCGCGATGGCAAGCCAGCCGCGGATGTCATGCCCCGATGGGCACGACCCCTGGCAGGGTGCGGTGCGGTGCACATAGGTCGGGCATTTGTAGGTTGTATCCTGCTGGAAGATCTTTTCGCTCAGATCGGGCCAATCGGTCCAGATGTTCTCGCCGTCCTTGAAGCGGCGATGGGTGACGGCCGCCGGATCGGTGCCTTGGCTGTTGTCTTGCATGTTGCTCATCCCTCGCTCCCTTTCAGCTTGCGGCCACAGCGGTCTCGATCGCGGCCGCGCCCTCGCCGTTCAATTCCCGCTGCTGGATCGAACCGTCCAGAACGATCGCGTTCGACACCATCTGGTGCACGCTGAGTATGCCGTTTGCCCGGTATCCGTAGGCCGGCAGAACCTTGGTGAACTGCGCCTTGCAGATTGCGCAGATCGCCGCGAGGTGGGTCACGCCATGCTCGCGCGTGACCTCCTGCATCGCCCGCATGCGGGGCGAAGCGCCCTTCATGCGCAGGTCCATCAGATCGTCGGTCAAGAGCCCGCCGCCGCCGCCACAGCACAGCGTCGCTTCCTTGATCGTGTCGGGTGCCATGTCGAAATAATGGTTGCAGGTGGCGCGCAGGATGGCGCGCGGTATCTCGAACTGCCCGCCCGGCGTTGGGTCCATGCGGCTGGCCCGCGCCACGTTGCAGCTGTCGTGGAAGGTCAGCCGATAGGCATCATTCTTCGATTTGTCGAAGCGCAGCTTGCCCTCTTGCATCAGATCATGGGTGAATTCGCAGATGTGCTGCGGCACCGGGTGGTTCTGGTCGAGAAAGTCGAACGGCCCGGCAAGCGTATTGAGGAACGAATAAGCGACGCGCCAGGCGTGGCCGCATTCGCCAAACACCAGCCGCCTGACCTTCAGGTCTTCGGCTGCCTTGCGGATCCGCAGCGCCACCTCGCGCATGTTGTCGTAAGAACCGATGAACATAGCGAAGTTGGCCGCTTCGGAGGCGTAGGACGACAGCGTCCACTTTACCCCGGCCTGATGAAAGACCTTGGCATAGCCCATCAGCCCCTGAATATGCGGCTCGGCGAACAGGTCTGCCGAGGGCGTGACCAGCATGATATCGGCGCCTTCCTCGTCAAGCGGCAGGCGGATGTCGAGGCCGGTTTCGGTCTTCAGATCCTCTTCGACGTCGTCAAGCGTGGAACGCATCGCTTTTGGCGGCAGGCCAAGGTTGTTGCCGATCTTGAAAACCTTGCCGATGATTTCGTTGCTGTATTTCTGGCCCTGACCGATCGAATCCATGATCTCGCGCGCCGCCATCGAGATTTCTGCGGTATCGATGCCGAAGGGGCAATAAACCGAGCAGCGCCGACATTGGCTGCATTGGTGGAAGTAGGTGTACCAGTCGTCGAGCACTTCCTTGCTGAAGTCCTCGGCCCCCACCAGCCAGGGCAGATGCTTGCCGGTGAAGGTGAAATAGCGCCGGTAAACCTTGCGCATCAGGTTCTGGCGCGCCACCGGCATGTTCTTGGGGTCGCCCGTGCCAAGGAAATAGTGGCATTTGTCGGTGCAGGCACCACACTTCACGCAGGCATCCATATAGACCTTGAGCGAGCGGTATTTGGTCAGCAGGTCGCCCATCTTCTCGATGGCCTTCTCCTGCCAGTTTTCGACCAGCTCGCCGGGAAAGCCCAAAGCCGTCTGATGCTCTGGCTTGGCCGGGAACGAGCGCAGCGCCGCCATCGCGCCTTCGCAGAGCGCCGGGATTTCCAGCGGATCGGCTTCGTCGGGGATGGAACCCATCAAGTTCGCCATCAGCGCATCTCCCTCACTCGCCGCATCATTTCGCCGCCTGTCGACGCGGCAGCTTTTCGGCCCATTTGGCGACATGGCGTTTTTCGCGCGGGTTATCGACCTGGTTGCGGGTCGGGCTGAACAAGAGCGCAGGGCCGTGCAGCAGTTTCGAATAGGGGAACACGATCATCAGCGCCGCGACGAGGCCGAGGTGGATCAACAGCACCGGGTCGCCCGGCAGAGGGTTGAGTTTGAACTGCATCAGCCCGATGAAGAACTGCTTGACCATGACAATGTCGGTGCGGGCAACGAATTTCATCATGAGGCCCGAGACCCCGATCGCCACCAGAAGCGCCAGCATCAGATGATCGGCGGGTTCGGTGATGTAGCGGATGCGCGCCACCAGCACACGCCGCGCCCAGAGCGCCAGCAGCGCCGCGACCATCGCAAAACCCGCATAAACGCCGAACGGCTGCGCAATGGCGACCACGGCCCAGACCGGATCGATGAAATAGCGCATGTGGCGCAGCAGCACCACCGCCAACGCCAGGTGAAAGGCGTAGCCGAACAGCCAGATCCACTTGTTTGCCTTGAACAGGCTTTCGAAGAACGCGAATTCGCGAAATAGCCGCCAGACGACGCCGGGGCGTGTTATCGGCGCCGGGGTCGTCGGGATCTTGAGCGGCGCGGGTGTGGTCGCATAGCTCCACAGCTTCACGCCAAGGCCAAGCACCAGAACCAAGGTGGCGACGACGAACAGCGCAGCGTAGATCACGGTGATCACTTCACATCCCTCCCTGCGGCGGCGACGGGGTGCGGCGGCCCGGATTGGCTCCGGGTCTGGATGCCCCCTTGTCGGGCGATCAGATGCAGCCTGTTGGTTTCGGCAGACCGGCGATCTTGCAGGCCTGCTTGGCGGGGCCGTAGGGGAAAAGCTCGTAGAGGTACTCGCTGTTGCCCTTCTCCGGCCCCATCGACTTTGACAGCGCCTTGGTCAGCACCCGGATTGCCGGGGCGACCTGATATTCCTCGTAATAATCACGCAGGAAGTTCACCACCTCCCACCGCTCGTCAGTCATTTCCAGATTTTCGGCTTGCGCGATCAGCAACGCGAGTTCCGGCGTCCACTGCCCGAGGTCGGTCAGATAGCCTTCTTCGTCATGCTCGGCTTCGGCACCGTTGAACATGTATCCCATGGTCTCTCTCCCTTTTCAGTTCCGCTGTCTCATGGCGGGCGGTTACAGCCACGCCTGATTGGTCTGGTGTTCTGCGACGAGGTCGACAAAGCCCCCGTAGTCGACCGACGTCACCCCATCGATCAGCTTTTCCGGCGCGATGCCGCGCGCCGCAATGTCGGGGCCGAGGGCGTGAAACGTGACCTTGCCCTTGGCTTCGGTGACCGCGGCGGCGACCGCCGAGCCCCGGATCGCGGCGTAAACCCCATCTTCGATCAGCAGGATCGCGTCGCCTGCAAGCGCATGGTCGAGGCAGCTTTGCAGCGTGCTGGTTTGAAACGGCGATTTGTTGACGATGTGCAGCATGGGCGAAGCAACCTTTCCGGGTCTTGTTCAGTCGGTCTCAGAAACTCAGGACGACGTCCTGTTCAGCCATCACCTTGGCCATTTCCGCCTTGTTGACGGGAATGATCGAAGGTTTCTCGGTGTAACCATCGTTCTCGTCCTCAAAGGTGATCGCCTGCAGGTCATCGAGCGTGAGCCCCCGTGTGGCGAGCGAGTCGGTCTCGACATAAAGCTTGGTCACCCCGTAATCGCCGAGCGCGCGGTAGATCGCGGAAAAGCCCTTCATCCCGATCCCGGAGGTGTCTTGCCCCTTGGCGAGTTGAAACACCCCATCATCGAGAAAGGCGAGAGAGACATCCTGCTCGAAGGCCGCGCCGATCAGCACCACTTCGAGCGATTCAAGCGCGTAGATCGTCCCGTAGGGCGCCTTGCGGTTGATGTAGAGAAATCTTCTGACGTCCGCCATCCTGCCCCCTCAATCGCCAAAAACCACAAGGCGATCCGACTGAATTCCCATCTCGATCAGTTGCCCGAGCCCCGAAATGCGGAACCCGGGCGCGATATTGGCCGCACCCTCGCCCTTGCCGTGGCGCTTGGCCTCGCCCTCGTCGAGCACGCCCCGGCGCTGCGCGGCAGCGATGCAGACGACAAGGTCAAGCGCGTGCGCCGCCGCCAGCTCGCTCCAGCGCTTTTGCAGGTTGCGGTCGTCGACTGGCGGCACTGTCAGGCGGGTGCCGTTGTTGACGCCGTCATGGTAGAAAAAGACCCGATAGATCTCGTGCCCCTTGTCCAGAACGGCGCGGGCGAATTGCAGCGCCGAATCCGAGGACTGGTGCGTATACGGCCCTTCGTTGACAAGAATGCTGAACTTCATGGATTTTCCCGGACCTCAGAACCGCACATGCGCCGACATGTTCATGGTGTTGCGCGACCCCACCCAGGTATCGAGGTGGTGCTTGGTGAAAGCGAGGCCGGTGCGCTCGAAGAACGCCGGCCAGCCGATCCTGTCGATCCACTCGCCCATACGCTCCCAATGCTTGGCGTCGTCCTTGTAGGCGTAAAGGATCTTGCGCACGACCTCCTCGACCTCCGGCCAGCGCGGCGGGTTATTGGGCAGGTTGGCGACGACCAGCTTGTGGAAGGTCGGGCGCGAGCGGGCATTGGAATGCTTGCCGCCGACCCAGATCGCGAGCTTGGTCGATTCCGCCGAGTTGATCTGCATCGGCGGGCACGGCGGGTAGCAGGCACCACAGCAGACGCATTTCTTCTCGTCGATTTCCAACGAGGGCTTGCCGTTCACGATTGCCGGACGGATCGCAGCGACCGGGCAGCGGGCAACGACGGTGGGTCGTTCGCAGACCATGCCGACCCGGCTGTGGTCGATTTTCGGCGGCTTGGTGTATTGCACATTGATCGCGATGTCACCCTGACCGCCGCAGTTGATCTGGCAGCACGAGGTGGTGATCTTGACGCGGTTCGGCATCTCTTCGGCGATGAATTCCTTGTGCAGCATGTCCATCATGCTTTTCACCACACCCGAAGCATCGGTGCCGGGGATGTCGCAATGCAGCCAGCCCTGGGTGTGCGAGATCATTGAAACCGAATTGCCGGTGCCGCCGACCGGGAAGCCCGCTTCGTTGAGTGCGGCGATCAGTGCGGGCACCTTTTCGAACGACGCGACCATGAATTCGATGTTCGAGCGCGTGGTGAAGCGCACATGGCCCTCGCCCACCTGGTCGGCGATGTCGCAGAGTTTGCGGATCGTATAGACGTCCATCTGCCGCTGCGTACCGGCGCGGACAGTAAAGATTTCGTCGCCGCTTTTGGCTACATGGCGCAGCACGCCGGGCCGGGGGCGTTCGTGCCACGACCACTGCCCGTAGTTCTTGAGCATCACCGGGTGCATGTATTGCATCGGGTCAGGCACGCCGGATTCGACGGGCTTGCGGGGCTTGGCAGGGGCGGCTTTCACTTCGGTCGCGTCGGTCATGATGATCTCGCTGGCTGAAAATGGGGGGCGGGCTTGCCGCCGCGCGGTGCTGGCGCGGCGGCGCGGGCCAAAGTCATTCGGCGGCTTGTGCCTTGCCGTCGGGGCGCAGACCCTTGCGGACGAAATATTTCTCCGCCTCTTCGGTGAAATCGTCGGTGCGCACATAGGACGAGGTTCGCGGGTGCCTCACCATGTTCGGATCGGGGTCGATCCCCAGCGCTTCGATGAACGCTGGCAGTCCGATCCGGTCGAGGGTTTCACCGATGCGTTCGTGTTCGAGGGCGTTGTCGGCGAAAAAGTCGATAACCTCGCGGCCGAAATCCTTCAGCGCCTGATAGTCTTCTTCGGTCTCGAGCTTGACGAAGGGCTTGATCATCGTGCCCATCAGATCGCCCACCTTGAGCGACCGCTTGCCGCCGATCAGGATCGAGGCGCCACGGTCCTCGCCCGGTGCCAGTGCCTTGTGCATGACGTTGATGCAGTGCATGCAGCGCACGCAGGACTTGTTGTCCACATCCAGCGTGTCGTCGTCGTTCAGCGACAGCGCGCGGGTGGGGCACATGGAAATGACGTGGTCGATCGTGTATTTGCGACCCTTTTCCGCGACGTAGGCCTTCACTTCGGTCTGGTCCACCTTCATCTCGTCGCGCCAGGTACCGATCACTGCAAAGTCCGAGCGGTGGATGGCGTTGACGCAGTCGTTCGGGCAGCCGGAGAACTTGAACTTGAATTTGTAGGGCAGCGCGGGGCGGTGCATTTCGCCCAGATTGTCGTTGATCACTGTGCGCAGCGCCCTCGCCTCGTCGTAGCACGACATCTCGCAGCGCGCCGCTCCGACGCAACTCATCGAGGTGCGCAAGGCCGGGCCGGCACCGCCAAGGTCAAAGCCCATCTCGTTCAGCTCGTCGAACGCCTTCTGGCAGCCGTCGGTGGTGGTGCCCTGCAACATGATGTCGCCCGACTGGCCGTGAAAGGCGATCAGGCCCGATCCATGGCGTTCCCAGACCTCGCAGATCTGGCGCAACACCTCGGTCGTGTAGTGGAAACCTGCCGGGGGCATCACGCGGAGCGTGTGGAACTCCTTGGATTCAGGGAATTTTTCTGCAACTTCGGAAAAGCGCGGTATGATGCCGCCGCCATAACCGAAAACCGAAACCGTGCCACCCTTCCAGAAACCCAGCCGTTCCGTGTAGGAATGTTCAAGCTGGCCCATGAGGTCGTTGACCATGCCGGCATAGGGCTTGTCTTCGCTGTCGCGCAGGCGCTTGAGGCCGGTTACGAAGCTCGGCCAAGGGCCGCTTTCCAATTCGTCCAACCGGGGCGTGGCATGCTTGTCCGGCGATTTCCCGAGATCCTCGGTCATTCCCTGTTCCTTCCCTGCACCGCTTGGACGTGAATCCCCCGCGAGCAGCAAGTTGCTGCATGTGGCGCGCGATCACCTATCCCCGCTGGCGGCTTGCTCCTCTAGGCCGTCTGCACGTTGCCCCTGTCGTCTCCCGGGTTCTCCTCCAATCCCCCGGGAAGGGACCACGTCAGGTAATCTTAACGACGTACGCAAACATTGCAATACGTTCATTGCTCCGTGTATTCTGCGGCTCGCTGCTCTGGTGGCGGGATTTCGCGCATGGGAGGCGTAGGGCCCGCCGACGGCCAGCTAACAGGGCAACCGACCAGGGAGGGGCAGTTGCAGATGTTCATAAAGACCGGCCATCCGGGTTTGGGTTTTGAACTGGGATTCCAATCCTGTGGCGGCACCACCTGTGCGCGCTGGCGCAACGCAGAGCGTGCCGCGCCCCCGCGCAACGTGGCAAACCCGTCGCGCTGGCGAATCAGTCGCCGCCCCCGAGCGGGTCACCGCCGCGCCGCCCGTTCTCTTGCTCGCGCCGACGGAATGGCCTTCGAGCAGGATCGAGCGGCACTCCGGCATCGGTTTTCCGGTTACCGCACCGCCGCTGCGGCGGCGGCCACGGGCGCAGACTATCATGCTGTATCGCGAATCGGTCGCGTCGATATCAGGGGAGTGCGACAATGAAGCAGCGCGTGGTGCCGGTGAACGGGCAGGTCCAACTTTCGGATCTGATCATCCGCCACCCCGAAGTGCAGTCGTTCGGCGAACTTCTGGTGGTGGTTGCAATGGCCGCATCGGACGGCGCGCGATTTCTGGACTATGACATCAAGCCCGACTACCGCGACACGCCCAAACGCTGGGAGGCAGCGGTCGAGCGCGCATTCCTGCAAGGACCACGCTATCTGGGAGACCCGGTGTGAGCGAGCCCAACGTCACCGATCTGGTGCGGATCAAGGCACCCTACACGCGCGATGTGCTGCTTCAGGAGGTGGCGCATGACAGCGGAATGGTTCTGCTGCGGGTGCGCATCCGCGAAGGCCGACGCTTTACCATACTCGACCTCGACGCCGAGACCGCGCGCCTCTGGGGCGGTGCCATGGCCGATTGGGCGGCTGGGCAGGAGCGCACCTGATGGACCAATTGCCGATCAACCTGACCGTTCGGGGCCGCAAGGTGGTGGTCGTCGGCGCTGGCATCGTTGCCGCGCGCAAGGCGGAGCTGGCACTCCGCGCCGGGGCGGAGGTTTTTGTTGTCGCGCCGGAACTGGACGATGAATTCCTGCCCCTCGTCGAGCATGCTCGATTTCGGCATCGTTCCAGGCAGGCGGAGCCGCAGGACTTTGCCGGTGCGCTGCTTGCCTACGTCGCAACCGGGGAGGCGACCGAAGATCTGCGGGTGCGCGATCTTGCCCGTGCCGCGGGCGCACTGGTGAACCTGCCAGACCAGCCCGAGTTGTGCGATTTCGCCTCACCCGCGATCCTCGAGCGCGCGCCCTTGATGCTTACGGTGTCGTCGGCGGGCACCTCGCCGATGCTCACGCGGCTCATCCGCGAACAACTGGAAGGCTCGATCCCAGCCACTTTCGGCGATCTTGCCCGCTTTCTCGGCGCGATTCGCGATGAGGTCGCCGCCGAAATTCCGGCCCCGGATGCACGGCGGCATTTCTTCGAAAGGCTGCTGGAAAGCCCGGTCGCCGATCTGGTGCTCGCGGGCGATGAACCCGGTGCCAGAAGACTGCTGGCGCAAGAACTCGCCGCCGCGGCTGACCCGTCGCGCCCGGTGATCGGCGAGGTCTATCTGGTCGGTGGCGGCCCCGGTGACCCAGACCTGCTGACCTTCCGCGCCATGCGGCTTTTGCAGCGCGCCGATGTGGTGGTTTATGACCGGCTGATCGGCAGCCCGATCCTGAACCTTGTGCGCCGCGACGCCGAACGCATCTATGTCGGCAAGCGCATGGGTGACCATGAACTGCCTCAGGAGGAGATCAGCCAATTGCTGGTTACGCTCGCCCGCCAAGGCAAGCGGGTGCTGCGGCTCAAGGGCGGTGATCCGTTCATTTTCGGGCGCGGCGGCGAGGAAATCGAGTTGCTGGCCGATGAGGGCATTCCCTTTCAGGTGGTGCCCGGCATCACCGCCGCCGCCGCATGCGCGGCCTATGCGGGCATCCCGCTGACGCACCGCGACCATGCGCAGTCCTGCATTTTCGTGACCGGGCATGCCAAGAACGGTCGCCCCGATCTTGACTGGGCAACGCTGCTGCAACCGCACCAGACGGTCGCGGTTTACATGGGTCTGGCGATGCTGCCCGCGCTGACCGAGGATTTCATTGCGCATGGTGCCGATCCCACGACCCCGGTCGCGATCGTGGACAACGGCACCCGCCCCAATCAGCGCGTTATCACCGGCACCATCGCCGACATCGCCGCCAGGGCGGCCGAGGCGGGGCTCAAAGGCCCCTCGATGATTCTCATCGGCTCGGTCGTGACCCTGCGCGACAAGCTTGCATGGTTTCGCCCCGATAGTGGGCACAGCGTCGATAGGCAATCAGGGAGGATCGCATGAGCATCGACTTCAACGGCACCGACATCGAGACCACCGCGACCGGCTATCTGGCCGAGCCCGAAGACTGGTCGGAAGACCTCGCGCGGCACATGGCAGCGATGGAGGACATCGAACTGACCGACGCGCATTGGGACATCATCAACTTCCTGCGCGAAGAATATTTCGACAATGGCGGCAACCAGCCCAACACCCGCGCCATCGTCAAGGCGATGAGCGAAGCCTGGGGCCGCAATGTTGATACCACCGCGCTCTACGAACTCTTCCCGCTCGATCCCTCGAAACAGGGCGGCCGCGTCGCGGGCCTGCCGGAAAGCCGCCGCAAGGGCGGATACTGAGCCGCCGATGCCCGGCGAGGGGATCCGGTGCGAAGCCTGCGGCTTGCTGCCACATGACGGCGAAGGCCGGGCCATCGCCACGGCCGAACTGCCCGCGGGCTGGTACCTGCGCCGGATCGGTCGGCGCAGCTTCGTGCTGTGCGACGTCTGCGGCGATATCCAGCACTTCAAGGGCGGCGTCTCGGCCTATCTGCAAGAGGCGCTCGGGATCGGCCCGCGGGCCTTCCCAGATTTCTCGGAAGCGGGCGCAGGGCTTCATCGCCTGCGC
The DNA here is from genome assembly GCF_030684035.1 of Phaeovulum sp. GTDB lineage: Bacteria > Pseudomonadota > Alphaproteobacteria > Rhodobacterales > Rhodobacteraceae > UBA6213. The sequence goes on from NZ_JAUXPI010000019.1 coordinate 18,648, forward strand.
CGACACCCGGACCGAGAGGGCGGGGAATGAGCGGGGCGATCCCGCTCTGCCGTCTGGCCAAGATCGTCGGTCTGCCGCGCACCGATTTGCAGCGCATGGTGCAGTCGGGCGAACTTGCCGCCTCTGACGGCCAGGTCGAGTTTGCCGAGGTGCTGCGTGCCTTCCCCGAGGCGCGCTTTGCCGACGAGACCGAGATTGCGCGCGTCGAGGGGATCAAGGAAATCGCGCTGGGCAAGCGCGGGCGCGACCGCGAACGCCTGCCCGACCCCGCCATTCTGTCGCGGCGGCTCGATGCGCTTGGCCAAGATTTCGCGCGGCTTGAGGCGGCGCTGCGGCACCAGACACAGGTCCACGGCTGGCTTGGCGACCGGCTCGGCGCGCTGGCTGAGGAGGGACGGCTGCCGCCCGAAACCGCCCGCGAGATCCGCAGCTGGTTGGCGCGCGAACTGGCCGAGACGCCCGAAGACAGCGAACGCTGGCAGCGTCTGGTCGCGCGGGAACGCACGATGCGGCTGTTTTCGGCCCAGGTCAGAGTGCAGTCGAAAGACATCGCATTCGAAGCCCAAGGCAACGAGACCCTGCTGGAGGCGGGGCTGCGGGCGGGGCTGTCGTTCGCCTATGGCTGCTCCAACGGTGGCTGCGGCGAGTGCAAGGCTCGGCTGGTCTCGGGCGAGGTGGTCAAGCTGCGCCCGCATGACTATCGGCTCACCGAGGCCGAGGTCGCGCGCAGTGTAACGCTGATGTGCTGCTACGCACCCTTGGGCGATATGGTGATCGAGGCAGCACTTCCCGGCGCGGACGAGATACCCGAACAGATCATCGAGGCGCGCGTCCGCGCGGTCGAGGCACTGGGCGCGCGGGTTGTCGCGCTGCACCTTTTGACCCCGCGCAGCGACCGGCTGCAGTTTCTTGCCGGGCAGCGGCTGCGCCTGCGGATCGGCGAGGCGACGGGCGAGGTTTCGATCGCCTCTTGCCCATGCGAGGAGCGCCGGATCGAGCTGCATCTTGTGCGCGGCGGCGCGCTGGCCGTGCTGGCCGAGGGTCTGCGCGCGAACGAGTGCGTCGAGATCGCCGGGCCCTTCGGCGGTTTCGTGCTGGACGACGCTTCGGCCCGGCCGTTGCTTTTTGTGGCCGAAGGCGTGGGATACGCGCCGATCAAAGGGCTGCTGCAACACGCGCTGTCGCGCGACCGCGCGGCCTCGATCGCGCTGCATTGGTTCGGCGGAGCCGAGGGGTTGTATCAGGAGGCATTGCCGCGATCCTATGCGGCGGCGCTGGATGAGTTCCGCTACGTCCCGGTTTCGAACCCGGCGGCGGAGGCGCGTGCCGCGGCGCTCGCCACGCTGGCAGGGGTGCCGGAGCTTTCGCAAACCGAGGTCTATGCGGCGGGATCGCCCGGGTTTCTGGCGTCATTGCGTGCGTTGCTCGCGTCGGCCGGGCTTTCACAAGCGCAGTATCACGAAGAACCGACCGCCGGGTGACGTTGGCAAACAGGTGGTCGCGGGGGCGGCAAACCTGCACCCGGTTCCGCCGGGTGGGCTGTCAGCGTCGCAGGGCAAGCCACTTGCACAGATTGCAAAGGTCGCATATGAAACCTCAGTCGCCTCATGCCGCGCAGGGCTGCGTCTTGGCTCGGGCGCGGGGCCGTCGCAGGCGCTTGGACTGACAGGGGAAGAACCGGCACGAATATCCGCAAGGCCGCATTTGCACGAACGGCCAGTTAGAGGGATAGCACAGCCGCGCAGGGCAATCGGGGGGATTGCGCAGGCGGATCGGCTGGCTGTGGGCGCGGGGTGCCAGACGCATCGGGGGGAGACCGACGTGGCCAATACCGAACCCGGTGCAATGCGCCAACACATGGCGTGGATAACGCGGCTACCTGCCGAGGCGCGGCGGATCGGGCCGGGTCTGGCGCTGTCGGGCATCATCGCCATGGCGGCAACTTTCATTTCCGACCATCATGGCGGACCGACGCTTCTTTACGCGCTGCTTGTCGGCATGGCCTTCAACTTCACCTCGAAGGAACCGCGCTATGCGCCGGGGATCGCTTTTGCCTCACGCACAGTGCTGCGGATCGGGGTGGCGTTGCTTGGGGCGCGGATATCTGCCGGACAGATCGCGGAACTGGGCATTACGCCCGTGCTTCTGGTTCCGATCGCCGTTTTTACCACGATCGCCTTTGGCTGGTGGCTGGCACCGCGTCTGGGGCTATCGCAACAGCAGGGGGTCTTGACCGGCGGTTCGGTGGCGATCTGCGGTGCCTCGGCGGCGCTGGCGATTTCGGCGGTACTGCCGCAGACCAAGGAGCACGAACGCGACACGCTGTTCACGGTGATTTCGGTCACCATCCTCTCGACCGTGGCGATGATCTTCTACCCCACAATCGTCAACACTCTCGGCATGGACGATCGTGCCGCGGGGATCATGCTGGGAGGCACGATCCATGACGTCGCGCAGGTGGTCGGCGCGGGGCACATGATCTCGGACGAGGCCGGGCTGGTGGCGACCTATGTCAAGCTGCTGCGGGTGGCGATGCTGATGCCGGTGGTTACCGGGATCGCCTGGATAATCGCCAAGCGCGGTTTTCTTGCCCTGTCGGTGGCCGAGGCGGCAGGTGCGCCGGGCGCGGGGGCGAAAGGGCCGGTGCTGCCGCTGTTCCTGGTCGCGTTCGCGGTGCTCGCCGTCATCAACAGCCTTGGCCTGATCCCCGAATTTGCGGTTGCGCCAATCATCGATTCCTCGCGCTGGTGCCTCGTCGTCGCTATCGCCGCGCTCGGCATGAAGACCTCGCTGCAAGACCTGTCCAAACTCGGGTGGCGTCCGCTCGCGCTCGTCGTGACCGAATCCCTGTTCATCCTCGTGATGGTGCTGGTCATTCTCGGGCTCGAGACGTGGCTGGCCTGAGCCTAGCGTGGCGGAGTTGCTAAATGGGGCTTTCGACGTTGGCGCAAGTGCGCCGGCCCGCATTGCAGCAGCGTGACGACAGCCTTGTGCCCCGCACGCACATCGACCGCTCCACCGGCTATGCTGTTTCAGAAGATCGCGCCAGTCGCATCACCGCATCACTGCGCAGATGGAATTCTGCGGTCAGGTTCAGCCGGTGTGGCGGATCAGGAAAACGTAGGTGGACCCGTCCATCCGGCTTTCCAGCAGCTCGTTGCCGGTGGTGCGGCAGAACGCCTCGAAATCCATTACCGCACCCGGATCGGTCGCCTGCACCTCGAGCGTGGCCCCCGAAGGCAGCGAGTTCAGCGCCTTTTTGGCGCGCAAAATGGGCAGCGGGCAGTTCAGCCCCTTGGCGTCGAGTATCAGATCGGCCATGGTGTTCCTTTCTCAGATGTAGAGGTTGATGTCGCTCTTGGTCGCCACTTCGACCCAGGACGCGGCACCGCCGATGTCGAGACCCTCGATCATGTCCTCGCGCTTGATCTCGAACAGATCCATCGTCATCTGACAGGCGATCAGGCGAACGTCCGCTTCCACCGCCAGATCACGCAGTTCCTCGATCGAGGCGACGCCCTTTTTCTTGATGAGGTTTTTCATCATGGTGGTGGTCAGCGCCGAGGCACCCGGCAGCGCTGCCATGATGTTCGGCATCGCCATGTGCATGCCCCCCATCGGCATTTCCATGCCGGGGTTGCCCAGCGTCGAGACCTTCAGGTCGAGGTCTTTCTTCAGCAGGTGCAGGCCGTAGAAGGTAAAGAACATTGTCACCTCTAGCCCCATCGCGGCGGCGGTAGTGGCAAGAATGAAGGGCGGATAGGCCCAATCGAGCGTGCCCTTGGTGACGATGATCGACATTGACTTAGCGTTATGGTCGTCCAGCATTCGATCTCTCCCCGTTGTTTTTCGGTCCTTGCCTTGGTGCCGTAGCCGCCCCGGGCGTCAACCTCAGCTTCGTTGCTTCGCCATCGCCCGGGGTTCCTTTCCCGGGAGAGGCCGTTGTCAATCAGGCCGCACGACCGGCAAAGTTGTCGGCGGTCATTTTCGCCGCATTGAGCGCTGCGGCTGCGGTGCAGACCAAATTGACCCGGCTAGCCATGCCGCCACAAATTCGGTACGCCCGGTTGCATGAAGCTGCTCGGGGCCGAACCTGCCAACGCGATATCAAGCTTTTTGGCCAAGGCTTCACTCCCCCTCTGCCCAGCACTCCCCGCGCACCGGGCTCCCCTCCCGCCGCACAGGTCCTCAAATTTGTATATGCCACTATATGAATGTCAAATCTATTCTTCGCCGGGGGCAATCCACGCGCTGCGAACCCGGCCTGTCCACCATCTGCGCCAAAGAAGCGGTTTCGTGAGTTCGCGTAACGGAGGGTCACCTACCAGCACGATGTTGCGCGCCGGCCGGCCCATGGCGGCCATATTGGCAAGGCCAACCTGTCCGGCGACGTCCACAGACTGCCAGCCGAAGGCTTGCACCGTCTCGTCGCGGCTGGGTTCTGGCGCGCGATCATTATGACGATGGCAGCATCTCGGGCGTCACGCTGGAGCGGCCCGGCCTCAAGCAGCTGTTGGCCGACATCGAAGACGGGCTGATTGATGTGGTGGTCGTCCACAAGATCAATCGCCTGTCGCGTTCGCTGATGGATTTCTCGAAGCTGGTCGAGGTCTTCGACCGCAATGGCGTGACCTTCGTCTCGGTCACACAGTCCTTCAATACCACCACGTCCATGGGGCGACCGACGCTGAACATCCTGTTGTCCTTCGCGCAGTTCGAACGCGAGGTGATCGGCGAGCGGATCCGCGACAAGGTGGCCGCCTCGCGCCGAAAGGGCATCTGGATGGGTGGTCCGGTGCCACTGGGCCATGATGTGAAGGACCGCAAACTGGTCGTGAACCCGGCCGAGGCCGCAGCGGTGCAGACGATCTTCCGGTTGTTCGCGCGGTCCAGTTCCACGGCGCAGCTGATCGACGAACTGCACACCCGCGCGATCCTGACCAAGAAGCGCAAGCCCTTCGATGTGAATCCGCGTGCAAAAGTGATCCACTTGTGGAGAGAACCATCAGGACCTTCGCCAGTTCACCTTTTTATAGTCCACCTTTTGGTCCACTTCGAGCAGAGCGGTTGTAAGTTCAGCTATGGTCTGGGAGGAGTAATGCGTGAGTCTCTCCATCCGCCCAACGTGCCGAAAATGTTCAGCAATGTTGATCTGCGAGGCCGTTTCCCCATGCCCTCCACCGGCACCAGCCCCGCGTTCAGGGCTTCAGCTCTCCCGCCTCGATGGCGAAGGGTAGCAGGTTTTCGGGCGGTGGCAGCGGGCAGATCGCGTGCTCGCTGAAGGCGCAGGGCGGGCTGAAGGCGCGGTTGAAATCGAGCACGATCCAGTCATCGCCGATTTCATCGGGGATCAGAAACCGCGCCGCGCCGTAGGTCTGGCTGCGCGACGTCAGGTCGCGGAAAACGAACATCGGCTTGCCCGCCTTGCGGTGCGTCGGCAACAGCGTGACCGTCCGCCCCGCATGCTCGAACTCGGCCCGGTGGGTCAGCGTGAACTCGGCGGCGTGACCACCTTTCAGCGCAATCCCGCGCGCCTCGGGGGTGGCAAGGGCCAGCCAGTGGGCACGAATCCGCCAGGCCTTGTCGGCGGGAAAGTAGCGCAGGCCCGCAAATGCGCGCCGCGCCGCACTGTCAAGATCGCGCACCCGCAGCGCCGCCTCGCCCGCAACGCGGTGAATCTCCAGCAACAACCGCCCGGCACACAGCCGCGGCGGGGTTTCGGGCCCAGGCTCGAAACGGCGCGTGGCGCTCGCGCCGTGGGCCACGAACGCGGCGCTACCGTCCTCAGCCAGCATCAACGTGCCAAGCCGCGCCGGGCCGACGCTCAGCACCACGTCATTGCCTGCGCCCGCGCCCACGCTTTGCGTCCCCGGCACCAGCGGCACCCTGTCGGTCAGGTTCAACCAGCCGTCATCGGCGGCAAGATCGGCAAGGCGGCGCGCCCGCCATGCTGCCAGTTCGGCATCAAAACCCCTATCGTCGATCATCTGCGGCTCCCTCGTTGTTTGCCGCAGGATTGGCGGCATCGGTGCCGGGCGCAAGCCCCAACCGCAGCCCGATGCCGCCCGCCGCGCCTCAGTTCTGCAGCGTGATCTGCCGCTGATAGGCCGCCTCGCGCTCGGGCCAGGCGCTTTTGATGTAGCTCAGCACCGCAAGAATATCGTCTTCCGAGATCGTATCCTTGAACGCCGGCATGTCGCTTTCATAACCGTTACCGACCATGGCGGCGGTGCCCCAGTAGATGATCTGCGCCAGCACCTTGTCTGAATGGTGCCAGGTGTGGCCGGTCGCATCATGCGGCGGCGCGGGGTAGCGGCCGGTTTCGCCGGGGCGCTGCCAGTCGGGCTGGCCTTGCAGATTTTCCCCGTGGCAGGCGGCGCAGAAGCCCTCATAAACTTCACTGCCACGCGCGATTTCGCCGGCATCGGCCAGCCCGGCACGCGGCGCGGCAAGCAGCCAGACACCTGCGGCAAGACTGGCACCAAGCGCCAGCGCGGTCAGGGCAAATCGTCGGGTCATGGCTGCACCTCGATCATGGTTGCGGGCAGCGGCGCGCCGTGGCGCGGGGCAGGGTGGTCTGTCATCTGATGCTCCATTCCGCCCAGCGGGCGGCCTTGAGGGAAACTGCCGCGCGAGGGGCGCGGCGCTCAGAGGGTTGTGGAGCGGCGTGGAGGGTGGCGCATCGGCGCAGGCTCGCGCCCGTCAGCGGCAATTGCGGCTTCGGCAAACGGCAGCCGCGTCATCTGCCGGGCGGGGCCCGCGAAGGGGCGCGCGCCCGTGGGGTCGAAAACCCCGGTGCAGCCAATGGCACAGGCCAGATCATCCACCACCCCGGCTTCGGCGGCACCCGGCACCGCGGCATGGGCGGCATGCGCGTGGTGGACAGCAGCGCCGGTTACAGCGGTCGCCGGTGGCGGCATCGCCAGCGCCGAAATTGCCAGCGCAAGGCAGAGCAAAAGCGCAACAAGGCGCGAAGGGCGGCTGGGCGCTGTCATGCCCCGCCTCTAGCGCCACTTCGCCCACCGATCAAGCTGGCCGCTGCCGCTAGCGTTCACAAATCCGCGCTTAAGGCGAAAAGCCGCAGGTAAAGCCAGCCCGGGGCGGCAAAATCCCGGAACGCGCAGCGGCCCGGCAAAATTTGCCTCGGCCGCGGCACCGCGACACAGGTTCTCAAGCGTGCTGCAACTCAAGTTGCAGCACGTCGGTGTGGCCAGTGGCAAAGGCAGCCGCGCAGATTTCGAGGTAGAATTTCCAGCTGCGCAGAAACGCCTCGTCATGGCCAAGCCGCCGTATCCGCGGAGCCGCCTCGCTCATCCGCGCCGACCACATGCGCAGCGTTTCGGCATAGTCGCCGCCGAAGGCAAAGGGCGTCGCCGCCTCCAGCCCGGCGCGCCGCGCCTGATCGACAAGCACCGCCGTGCTTGCCAGCATGCCGCCGGGAAACGTGTAGCGGCGAATGTAATCGGACCCGGCGCGGTAGATCGAGAAATAGGCATCGGGCACGGTAATCGCTTGAATGACCGCGCGCCCGCCTTCGGCCAGCCGCGCCTTGAGTGTGGCGAAATAGGCGGGCCAATAGGCCTCGCCCACCGCTTCGATCATCTCGATCGAGACGATCGCATCAAAGCGCCCCTCGGTGCTGCGGTAGTCTTGCAGCCGGATCTCGGCGCGCCCGTCAAGCCGCGCGTCGGCATAGCCCTTTTGCGCGGGCGAAAGCGTCAGCCCGGTTACCCGCCGCCCCTCGCCCGCCGCGCGCTCGGCAAACCCACCCCAGCCGCAGCCGATTTCCAGCACGTTCTCGGCATTGCCGATCCGGTTCAGGATGCGGTCGTATTTGCGCAGCTGGCCGCGGTATAGGTCGGTGTCGCCCGGCGCGAACAGCGCCGAGGAATAGGTCATCGAGGGGTCGAGCCACAATTGGTAGAACGCGTTGCCGACATCGTAATGGGCGCGGATGTTGCGCGCGGCACCGCGCAGGGAATTGGCGCGCAACACCCTGTCCGCAAGCCGATAGCGCAACTGGTTCCAGCGGTCGGCGTAGGAAAAACCCGCAAGCTGATCGCGGTTCAGCAGCGCCATCTGCGCCAGCTTTTCAATGCTCGACGTATGCCAAAGCCCGGCCACATAGGTTTCGCCCAGTCCGATGTCGCCCCGCGCGGCAAGTGCGGTGACCACCGACCAGTCGGTGATATGCAGATCGGCCGCAGGCTCGCCGGTGCCAAACATCAGCGCGTCGCCCTCGGGCGTGCTCAGCGCAAGGCTTCCCTGCCGAATCCCGGCCAGGGCATCAAGAAATTCGCGGCGCACCCGGGCGCTCAGGTAAATCATCAACTGACCTCCTCTTTCGGGGGCAGCGGGTGGCGGTGATACCGCGACCCCTTCAGCCAAAGCGTCAGGGCCTGCCAGTGGATCAGTGCCACCATGCGCCCCGGCCCCAAAGGGCGATGCAGCGCCGCGCCGATCAGGCGCGGTTTCCGACGGGCACGCGGGCGAACCACAAGCGTGGCCACCACGCCCTCGCTGCCCGCGCCATGGAATACGCCGATGCTAACACGCTCTGCAGTGCAGGCGAAGCAAAACCAATACCTTCCCGCAACCTCCGGAAACGGCAAGGCCTGCCGCAGCTTCCGGGTCGATCAGCAGGAAATCGGCCGCATGGCGGAAGGCTTTGGCTGGTGCCCCAGCGCACGCATGGGGCCGCCGCATCAACGCGTTCGGGCCCGAAGGTGAAGCAAGCTGCCCCGCCATCACGCGGGCAACACCCGGCGCGCGCGCAAATCGGTCTTGGGGAAAGCCCCGACGCGCCAGGTTGCGGCTTTGCCCGAACCCGCTGGCAAGGTGGCGCGTCGCGTATTCGACGCGGCCGCAATTGATGCTCGCGCCTCAAGGGCGTGGCCATGCGCGGCGGCCTTGGTGCCGCGCAGGCCGAGGATGGGGTGCGGGATGTGCTGCTGACGGACTGGCACAAGGCCGGGCAATTCGATCGCGGCTTGGCCCCGGCTTCCGACTGGATCTACCGCATCGCCCGAAACCGACAGATCGAAATGGCCCGCAAGCGCGCCCGCCCGTTGCCCGAGGGACTGATCGAAGAAGCCGCCGCGCCGGACAGCCATCCGCGCCGCGCCGTTCCGGTATCTTTCCGGCCCCGGTCATGGCGGCGCTGAATGGCTTGCCGCCGCGCTGGAAGGCGCTTGGCGGCGGGGTGCGCCAGCAGATCTGCACGCCGACCGCGAGGCTTCGGCGCGGTTGCTGGACATTCCGCCTTGGCCTTGATATTTCAGCCCTTTTTCACGGCTTTGAGTTTGTCGATGCCCAGCATGTGCATCGCCGCCTTTTCGTAATACGGCTCGGATTTGCCCTTGCGCAGCTTGCGAATGAAGTATTTCTCGAAGCCGATCTTGGCCAGATGCACCCATTTGCCCGATGCCGACCAGTTCACGTTGCGCGGCGGGATCTGCGGCTGGGCAACAAAGGCAATGCCACCGTTGCCAAAGTCGGCCAGACAGACGGCGTTCCAGGTGCCGACGTTGCTCGGTTCCTGTCCGCGCACGATCTGGCCAAGGTTCTGCGCCGTCGCGGTCACCATGCTTTCGATCATGAAGCCGGTCTTCGGCACGCCGCAGGGCACCGCTGTCGGCCCCATCGGCGGAATCGCCACGCAAACGCCGACCGCGAAGATGTTCTGATACTTCGGGTTGCGCTGGTATTTGTCGACAATGGTAAAGCCGCGCGGGTTCGACAGGCCTTCGATGCCGATCAGCGCCTTGATGCCGCGGAACGCGGGCAGCATCATCGCATAGGAAAAGGGCAGTTCCTTTTCGGGTTTCGCCTGGCCGTCATCGCCGACTTCCTCGACCGTCATCTTGCCCGCCTCGACCTTCTTGATGCGGGTCGAAGTCATCCATTTGATGTCATTCTCGCGCATTTCCGACTCGAGCAGGCCCTTGGTGTCGCCCACCCCGTCAAGCCCAAGGTGGCCCACATAGGGCTCGGGGGTGACGAAGGTCATTTTCACCTGATCGCGGATTTTCGCGCGCCGCAGCGCGGTGTTGAGGATGAAGGCGAATTCATAGGCCGGGCCAAAGCAGCTTGCCCCCTGCGCCGCCCCCACCACGATCGGGCCGGGTTTCTTGCAAAAGGCATCAAACGCCTCGCGCGCCTGTTCGGCATGGTCGATGTGGCAGATCGATTGCGTATGGCCTTCGGGGCCAAAGCCCTCGATCTCGTCAAAGGCCAGCTCCGGGCCGGTGGCGATCACCAGATAATCGTAGGAAACCGATTGCCCATCAGCCAGTTGCAGCCGGTTTTCGTCCGGGTGCAGGCGCTCGGCGGCAACCGGAATGAACGCGATGCCCTTTTTCTTCATCACCGGTGCCAGGTCCACGGTGATGTCTTCGCGCTTGCGCCAGCCCACCGCAATCCAGGGGTTGGAGGGAACGAAGTGATACTTCGCGTCCTTCGTCACCACGGTGACGGTATCTTCCTTGCGCACCGCCTCGCGCAATTCATACGCCATGATGGCGCCGCCCAGGCCGGCGCCCAGTACCACGAAATGTGCCATTTTTCCCCCTGCCTCAGCCGCTCCACCCGGCCGCCCAAATATATTCGGGACAATGAATGTGACAAGTTGCCGCGTCAAGAAGAATCTGCCCGCCCCGGCGCGCGCGGCACCGGGCGGGCAAGCGAGGCGCGTTGCGGCCGCCCGGCGGTCAGGGAAGCGTGACTTTCGCCGTTTCGCCCGCCGCGACACGCGCGGTTTTCTCAACCTTGCCGGTCTCGAAATAGGCCTCGACCAAGTAGTCGCCCTCGACCACCACATATTCCAGCGCGGTCAGGTCGAACTGGTGATAGATCATCCGCCAGGGTTCGGCCGGGTTGTCGCTTGCAGCCATCACCGCCAGCGAATTGGCCCCCGGCGCGGAAATGCGCAGCAGGCCCGCCGCCAGATCAAGCGCCACCGGTGCAATCTCGCCTGCCTTGAGGCTGAACGGCACCTTGGTATTCGCCCCTTCCACCAGACCCTGCGCCACATAATCCCCCGGCGGCAGAATGAACCGCCGCTCGGAAAGCCTGTCAAAGACCACCATGCGCAGCGCGCCGCCGGCGCTGGTCGGGGCGGCAAAGATGTCGATCCGTGGATGGAGCCCCTCGGGCAGCACGAAAGCGCCGGTGGAAACCCGCACATCGGCGGCGGCAGCCATTACCACCACGCTTTCAGCAACGGTTTCGCCCGCCCGAACCTGCAACGATTGCTCGGTTCTGACGGCGTCGAAAACCACCGTCGCCTTCACTTCGCCCGCCGGTACATAGGTCCGGAATGGGCCGACATAGCTCATCGTGGTACCATCGGCGGTCACCAGATACGAGGCCGCGCCGTTATACACTTCGCCCGCCAGTGACAATGCGGGCGTCAGCTCCAGAAGCCCCGCATTCAGTGCCAGCACCGGCACCGTGTTCATTCCCGGCGCAATCGTCACCACCGCTGCGGCAAAGGCAAGATCGAGCTTCGCCAGCAATATGTAATCGCCCGGCGGCGCGCTCAGCACCGCGCCCGGCCCCGCATGGGCCACCCGCGCCCCGGCCTTGCCGCCAGCGGCAATCGCGTAAAGCTCCCATGCCACGGGCACGTCGTCGCCAAGTGCTGCCCCGCCTTCGGCCAGCGCCGCGGTTGGCACAAGCTCGGCGCTTGGCGCGGCTGCTTCGGCAGGGGCGGGTGCCTGGGCAAAGGCCGCGCCGGTGGCAAGGCCAAGGCCGAAAAGCGCAAGGGCAAGCGGTCTGATCGGGAAGGACAACATGATTGGGCGCTCCATCAGGCAAGGGTCGCGGTCAGTAACGATGCCGCGGCACTGGCGGCAAGTCACCACGGCGTGAACGGACAAAGGGCCGCAGCGTCGCCGCCACGGCCCCCAAGTTTCTCTCGCCGGGTCTTATTGCGGCATCTGCGCGGTGATGCCTTCGACAAAGAAGTTCAGCCCCGAAAGCATGCCATCATCCGCCACCTGGCCCGCCGCCAGCCAGGCGCTGCCATCGGCCTTGTTCAGCGGCCCGGTGAACGGGTGATAGGTGCCCGCGCCAATCGCGGCGGCAAGCGCCAGCGCCTCGGCCTTGACCTCGGCAGGAACGGCATCCGAGATCTCGCCAATGCCGACCGCCCCGGCTCCGATGCCCTCCCAGCTTCCGTTTGAGGCCCAGCTGCCGTCAAGCATCGCGCCAACGCGCGCAACGTAATACGGCCCCCAGTTGTCGATGATCGACGAAATCCGCGGGGCCGGGGCAAAGGCCCCCATGTCGGATGCCTGACCGAAGGTATAGATGCCCGCTTCCTGCGCCTTGGCCTGCGGCGCGGTGCTGTCGGTGTGCTGCATCAGCACATCGACGCCCTCGGCGATCAGCGCGGCGGCGGCATCTGCCTCTTTCGCCGGGTCGAACCAGGTGTAGGCCCAGACCACCTTCATCTCCACCGCAGGGTTGACCTTGCGGGCGTGGATGAAGGCCGAGTTGATGCCCTGCACCACTTCCGGGATCGGGAAAGACCCGATATAGCCGATCTTGTTGGTTTTGGTCATGCGGCCCGCAATCGTGCCGATCACCGCGCGGCCTTCGTAAAAGCGGGCGTCATAGGTGGAAACGTTGTCGGCGCGCTTGTAGCCGGTGGCATGCTCGAACCGCACGTTCGGGAACTTGGCGGCCACGTTCATCACCGCGTCCATGTAGCCGAACGAGGTGGCGAAGATCAGCTGATTGCCCGCCAGCGCCATCTGCGTCAGCACCCGCTCGGCATCCGGGCCTTCGGGCACGTTCTCGACATAGGAGGTGATGACCTTGTCGCCGAATGCCGCTTCGACCGCCTGGCGGCCCTGGTCGTGCTGGAACGACCAGCCCATGTCGCCCACCGGGCCGACATACATGAAGGCGACCTTCAGCGGGTCGGCGGCCCAGGCCGCGCGGCCAAGGCCAAGGCTCAAGGCCGCGGCGGTGATCGCGGTGGTGGTCATGAAGGATCTGCGGTTCATCGAAAACTCCCCAATGTTTCGCGGGCACGCGGCCCTCGGTTGCAAGCCTCAGCGCGAGGCGTGGAAGATGCGCCCCAAGGCAGCCGGGGCGGCCTGCGCGCCGCGACGGTGGCGCGCAGAAATGATCACGAGCACCAGAATGGTTATCACATATGGGGCCATCGACAAGAGTTGCACGGGTATCGCATAGCCCGCCGCCTGCAGGCGCAGCTGCAAAACCGTGACCCCGCCGAAAAGATAGGCACCCAGCAGCACCCGCTCGATGCGCCACGAGGCAAAGACCACGATCGCCAGCGCAATCCAGCCCGCGCCCGCGGTCATCCCCTCGGTCCATTGCGGCACCCGCACCAGGCTCAGATAGGCACCGCCAAGCCCGGCCAGCGCACCGCCAAAGGCCAGCGCCGCCAGCCGCACCATCACCACGCGGTAGCCCAGCGCATGCGCGGCATCGTGGTTTTCGCCGACCGCGCGCAATATCAGCCCGGCGCGCGAAAGGTGCAGGAACAGCCACACCGCGACGATCAGCGCCAGCGACAGATACACCACCCAGTCGTGGCGAAACAGCACTGGCCCCAGCACCGGCAGATCGGCCAGCCCGCCAAGGTCGAGCTTTCCGGTGGCGGGCGGGCGCACCCCCTCGAAGCCCTTGCCGATCAGCGCCGAAAGCCCCATCCCGAACAGCGTGAGCGCAAGCCCGGTCGCCACCTGATTCGACAGCAGAACCTGGGTGAGAAAGCCAAAGACCAGCGCCATCGCCGCCCCGGCACCGGCACCCGCCAGAAAGCCGAGCGCCGGGCTGCCGGTCATCACCGCCCCGGCAAAGCCGCCGATCGCGCCCATGATCATCATGCCCTCGACACCGAGGTTCAGCACCCCCGCCTTTTCGGCGATCAACTCGCCGGTCGCGGCCAGCAGGATAGGGGTCGAGGCCACCATCAGCATCGCCATCAGCGCCACAAGGTCGATCCCGCCCAGCGTCATGCCCGCGCCTTTCCCCATTGCACCGTGTAATTGGTCAAAAGGTCCATCCCGAGCAGGAAGAACAGCAACAATCCCTGAAACACCTGAATCGCCGCCGCAGGCAGCCGCAACGTCAGTTGCGCCATGTCGCCGCCGATATAGGTCAGCGCCATCAGCAAGCCCGCAAGCAAAATGCCCACCGGGTTGAGGCGGCCCAGAAACGCCACGATGATCGCGGTAAAGCCGTAGCCCGCGTTGAAACTGTCGGTGACCTGCCCCGACGGGCCCGCCACCTCGAACATTCCCGCAAGCCCCGCCAGCGCCCCCGAGAGGCCAAGGCAAAACCCCACCAGCCGCGCCGGTGCCACCCCGGCAAAGCGCGCCGCCTTGGGCGCATCGCCCGCCACCTGAATGCGAAAGCCCGCAATATGGCGGTTCATCAGCACATAGGTGCCGATCAGCGCCGCAATTCCCGCAACCACCCCCCAATGCACGCCGCTTCCAGCAATCAGCTCCGCGTTATGCGCCGAGGGGTATTGTTGCAGGTTGCGCGAGCCCGGAAAGCCGAACCCCGCCGGGTTCTTCAGCGGCCCGAAAGCGGCCCAGGCCAGCAAGTTCTGCGCGACATAGACGAGCATCAGCGAAACCAGAATTTCCGATGCGCCGAAACGGTTTTTCAGCAGCGCCGGAATCATTCCCCAGACCCAGCCACCGAAAGCCCCGGCCAGCACCATGGCGGGAAAGATCAGCGCGCTTTCGGCCGGAAATGCCGCCAACGCCACCGCCGCCCCGCAGAGCGCGCCGATGATGTATTGGCCCTCGGCCCCGATATTCCAGATACCGGCGCGAAACCCCACCGCCAGCCCCGCCGCGATCAGGATGAGCGGCCCCGCCTTGATGAACAACTGGCCGCGGAAATACCCGGCATTGGCACCGAACAGCGGATCCCAGAAAATCACCCGGATCGCCTCAAATGGGTCGGAGCCCAGAAGCGCGAAAAGCCCGCCCCCCGCCAGCATCGTTGCCAGCACCGCCAGCACCGGCGTCGCCCAGCTCCAGAACCGCGACGGGGCAGGGCGCGCGACCAGCGTTATCATGCCAGCACCTCCAGCGGTTTCATCCCATGCGCGCCGCCGAGGCTCAGCCCGATTTCCCGCAGGGTCAGCTTCGCGGTGGCCTGCGGCGGCGACAGCCGACCCTCGTTCAGCGCCGCGAACCTGTCTGATATTTCAAGGAGTTCGTCAAGGTCCTGGCTGATGACGATGACCCCAGCACCCGCCGCTGCAAGGTCAAGCAGCGCTTGGCGAATGGCGGCGGCGGCGGCGGCATCCACCCCCCAGGTCGGTTGATTGACCACCAGCACCTCGGGTGCCTGCAACACCTCGCGGCCGATCACGAATTTCTGCAGATTGCCGCCCGAAAGTGCGCGCGCCGCCACCTGCGGCCCCGGCGTGCGCACATCGAATGCGGCGATGATTTCCGCGGCAAAGGCGCGCGCCGCGCGGCGGTCGATGAAACCGTGGCGGGTCAGCGGGCGGCGCATGGTGCCGGTCAGCACGGCGTTTTCGGTCAGGCTCATGTCGGGGGCGGCGGCATGGCCCAGCCGCTCTTCGGGTGCGGCGAGCAGGCCGCGCGCGCGGCGCGGGTTCGGCCCCAGCGTTGACACATCCTCGCCCTTCAGCACCACCGTGCCGGCGCTACTTGGCCGCTCGCCCGAAAGCGTCGCCAGCAGGTCTTCCTGACCATTGCCCGCCACCCCGCCGATGCCCAGCACCTCGCCCCGGCGCAACTCGAAACTGACCGATTTCAGCGATGGCCCAAAGGCCGAGGCTGGCGGCATGTGCAGCCCGACCACTTCCAGGAGAACCTCGCCCGGCTTGCGCCCGGCCCGGTCGGTCAGCTTCAGCTCCGCCCCCACCATCAGTTCGGCCAACTCATGCGCCGTGCGTTCGCGCGGGTTGCAGGCCGCCACCACCCGCCCGCCACGCAAGATCGTCGCGCGGTCGCAGAGGCTGCGGATCTCCTCGAGCTTGTGGCTGATGTAGAGGATCGCGGTTCCCTCCGCCGCCAGCAGCCGCAGCGTGGCAAACAAAATCTCTACCTCCTGCGGCGTCAGCACCGAGGTCGGCTCGTCCATGATCAGCAGCTTCGGCTCCTGCAACAGGCAGCGGATGATCTCGACCCGCTGGCGCTCGCCCGCCGACAAATCGCCGACGATCCGGCCGGGGTCGAGTGGCAGCCCGTAAGCATCGCTCACCGCCCGGATGCGTGCCGCAAGCTGGCGCAGCGGCGGCGGGTTTTCCATGCCAAGCGCCACGTTCTCGGCCACGTTCAGCGCCTCGAACAGCGAAAAGTGCTGAAACACCATCGCCACCCCGGCGGCCCGCGCCGCATGCGGATCGGGCGGCGCGTAGGGCGCGCCGCGCAGCACCATGCTGCCCGCATCGGGCCGCACCAGCCCGTAGATCATCTTGACCAGGGTCGATTTGCCTGCGCCGTTCTCGCCCAGAAGCGCATGCACCTGCCCCGGAGCGATGGCAAGGTTGACCGCGTCGTTCGCCAGTACGCCCGGATAGGCCTTGCTCAGGCCCTCCACGCGCAGCAACGGCTCTGTCGCGCCCATCCGCTCCCCCATCGGCGTGCTACCCCGTGCCCTTGAGTAGCGCGGCAACAACCCCCACGGCAATGGCCTGCGGGTGTTTTCCCAAATCAGGCGCGCCAATCGGGCAGGTGATGCGCGCAATTTCGGCGCTGCCGTGGCCAAGCACCGCGAGCCGTGAGGCAAACCGTGCCGCTTTGCTTGCCGAACCGATCAGCCCGAGGCGCGAAAACCCGTGCTGAAGAATCGCGTGGCAGAGCGCGAGGTCAAGCGCATGCGCATGGGTGACCACCAGATGCTGCGCGTCCGGCGGGGCCAGCGGCACCAGCCCTGCGGGATCGGCCGCGACCAGCTGGCGCACGCCGGGCGGAACCGCGCCAAACCGCGCCGCGTCGAAATCGACCCATGTCAGCGCGAATTGCGGCAAGGGGGCCAGCACCGAAACCAGCGCCCGTCCCACATGCCCCGCCCCCCAGACCCAGACCGGCAGCGGTGCCGGGGCCACCGGTTCGGCCAGCCAGCCGCCAATCAGCCGCGGCCCGCGCGGTGCCCGCCCCGCCAGCCGCGCCACCGCAGCGGGCATCGGCCCCGCGCCCGCCAGCGGGCTGAGCCGCACCGGCCCGCGCATCGCCGCTACCGCCGCCGCATCCAGCCGCTCGTAAACCAGCGTCACCGCGCCGCCACAGCACTGGCCCAGCCCCGGCCCGAGCGCGAGCTTTTCCACCCCTTCAAACCCCGCCCGCGCCGCCGCCAGCGCCCGCCATTCCAGCGCGCCGCCGCCAATCGTGCCTTCAAGCCGATCCGGCCAGACCAGCATTTCCGCCCCCGCCTCGCGCGGGGCCGAGCCCTTGACCTCGGCCAGCAGCACCCGGGTAAACGGCCCCCAAAGCGCCGCCGCCCGCGCCAGCGCCTCGGGGTTCAGGCTCATGCCCGCCCAGCCCGCGCCACCGCCGCCAGCACCGCCTCGGGGGTCGCCGGTGCCGCGAGGCCATGCCAGTGCGGTCCGCAGGCGGCGCAGGCCGCACCCAGCGCCTGATGCACCGAAATGGCCAGCATCAGCGGCGGCTCGCCCACCGCTTTCGACCGGTGGATGCTTGCCACCCGGTTCCGCCCCGGCCAGAGCGCCACGTTGAAAACCCCGGGCCGGTCCGACGCGGCCGGTATCTTGTAGGTCGAGGGCGCATGGGTCAAAAGCCGCCCGGCCTCATCCCAGACCAGTTCTTCGGTGGTCAGCCAGCCCGCGCCCTGCACATAGCCGCCCTCGATCTGGCCAATGTCGATCGCCGGGTTGAGGCTCGCGCCCGCGTCATGCACGATGTCGGCGCGCAATATCCGGTTTTCGCCGGTCAGGGTGTCGATCACCACCTCGGTTACCGCCGCGCCATAGGCGAAATAGTAAAACGGCCGCCCGCGCCCCGCCACACGGTCCCAGTCAAGCTCGGGTGTGGCGTAAAAGCCGGTGGCCGAAAGGCTGACCCGCGCCTGATAGGCCGCGGCCACGGCCTCGGCAAAGGCCATGTCGCTTGCACCCGCAAACACCCGCCCGGCCTCGAAATGCACCTCCTTCGGGTCCAGCCCCGCGCCCGCCGCCAGATGCGCGGCAATCCGCGCGCGGATCGTGTCGCAGGCCGCCTGCACCGCCATGCCGTTGAGGTCGGTCCCCGACGAGGCGGCGGTGGCCGAGGTGTTGGGCACCTTGCCGGTATCGGTCGCTTCCACCCGCACCGCCGCCACATCGATGCCGAATGCCGCCGCCGCCACCTGGCCGATCTTGCGGTGCAGGCCTTGCCCCATCTCGGTGCCGCCGTGGCTCAGCCCCACCGAGCCATCGGTATAGACCTGCACCAGCGCCCCCGCCTGATTGAGATGGGTGAGCGTGAAGGAAATCCCGAATTTCACCGGGGTCAGCGCAATGCCCCGCTTCAAACTCCGGTTGCGGCGGTTCCACGCGGCAATCTCGCGCTGCCGCGACGCCAGATCGGCGGTTCTCTCCAACTCTGCCACAATCGCCCCAAGCTCGAAATCGACCACCTCCTGGCCATAATGGGTGCATTGTGTCTTCTTCGCCGAAATACCCTCGGGGGGGCTCGGGGGGGCAGAGGCCCCCCCCGCCTCGGCATAAAAATTCCGCCGCCGCAACTCCAGCGGGTCGATCCCGAGCTGATGCGCGGCATGTTCCATCACCCGCTCGATGCCGATCATCCCCTGCGGCCCGCCAAAGCCGCGAAACGCGGTGGCGCTTTGGGTATGGGTGCGCAGCCGGTGGCTTTCGATCCGCATGGCGGGAATGCAATAGGCGTTGTCGGCGTGCAGCATGGCGCGGTCGGCGACCGGCAGGCTCAGATCCTGGCTCCAGCCGCAGCGCACGAAATGGCTGAACTCGACCCCGGCAATGCGGCCATCGGCATCAAATCCGGCGCGGTAGGAGATCCGGAAATCGTGGCGCTTGCCGGTAATCGCCATGTCGTCGTCGCGGTCATAGCGCATCTTGCAGGGCCGCCCGGTGGCCCGCGCCGCCACGGCGCAGGCCACTGCCAGCGCATTGCCCTGGCTCTCCTTGCCGCCAAAGCCGCCGCCCATCCGCCGCACCTCGATGCGCACCGCATGCAAGGGCACCCCAAGTGCCGCCGCGACCTTGTGCTGCACCTCGCTCGGATGCTGCGACGAGGCATGCACCACCATGCCATCTTCGCCCGGCAGCGCCAGCGCTGCCTGGCCTTCAAGGTAGAAATGTTCCTGCGCGCCGGTCTCGAAAACCCCTTCGATCCGGTGCGCCGCCGCCCCGATCGCGGCTCCCGCATCGCCGCTGGCCCAGACCAGCGGCCCGCGCTCATAGCGCGAACCTGCCGCAAGCGCCTGATCTATCGTCAGAATCGCGGGCAGCTCGGCATAGTCGATAGCCCCGAGCCGCGCCGCCTTGCGCGCCGCAAGGTGGCTTTGCGCCACCACCAGAAACAGCGGCTGGCCGGCGTAATGGACCATGCCCGTTGCCAGCAGCGGCTCGTCCGGCATGGCGGGGCCAACGTCATTGGCAAAAGCCAGATCGGCCGCGGTCAGCACCGCGACCACGCCGGGTGCCGCCCGCACCGCGCCAAGGTCGATGCGCGAAATCGTGCCATGCGCAATGCCCGAAAGCCCGAAGGCGAGGTGCAGCGTGCCCGCGGGCGTCGGAATGTCGTCGATGTAGCGCGCCTGGCCCAGCACATGCAGCGCCGCGCTTTCATGTGGCAGCGGGGCACCGATGCTCATGGTGCCACCGCGCGCAGTTGAACCGCCTCGCCCGCAAGATCACGCGCATAGCGGATGACCAGGTTTTGCGCCGCCTGCATCCGGTAGGCGGCAGAGGCGCGCAAATCGCTGATCGGGGCGAAATCCTGCGCCAGAAGCGGTGCGAGCGTGGCCAGCGTCGCCTCCTCCAGCCGCCGCCCGATCAGCGCGGCTTCAAGCGCGCGGGCGCGCTTGGGCACCGCCGCCATGCCGCCAAAGGCGATCCGCGCGGCACTTATACGCCCCGCCTTCTCGGTCAGGTTGAACGCCGCGGTGAGTGCCGAAATATCCTGATCGTGGCGCTTGGAAAGCTTGTAGACGCGCAGCCCCGGGGCGCGGGCGGGAAAGCTTACCGCCTCGATGAATTCGCCCGCTGCGCGGTCCTGGCTGCGGTAGCCAAGATAGAAATCCTCAAGCGGCATCTCGCGCCGCGCCGCGCCCCGGCGCAGCTGCAACCGCGCGCCAAGCGCGATCAGCGCTGGTGGCGCATCGGCGATCGGCGAGCCATTGGCGATATTGCCGCCAAGCGTTGCCATGGCGCGGATCTGCGGGCTGGCAAAGCGCTTGAGCAGCGCCGCGAAGGCCGGGTGCGGCCCGGCAAGCGCCGCCGCCAGCGCGGCAATGCTGACCGCCGCGCCGATCCGCATCAGGCCGCCAGCCTCGGTGATCGTCTGCAGATCCGCGCAGCGGTGCAGAAAAACCGCCTCGCCCAATGGCTTGAGCGCCTTGGTGATGCCAAGGCCCAGATCGGTTCCCCCCGCAACCAGCACCGTCTGCGGATGCGCAAGCAGCCATGCGGCAAGCGCATCGGCGGTTTCGGGAAAGCAACCCGCCGCGCCCTCGGCCAATGGGTGCTCTGCCCAAGCCGAATGCACAAGCACCGCGTCTTCGCGCATCCGGTCTGGCACCGGGGCGGCGGCGGCGGCTTCGGCGGCGCGGATGATCGGCGCGTAGCCGGTGCAGCGGCAGAGGTTGCCCGCAAGCGCTTCGTCGTGGTCGCTCTCGCCGTTGAGATGTGCGGCGGCGAGCGCCATGGCGATGCCGGGGGTGCAAAAACCGCATTGCGACCCGTGCAGGTCGATCAGCGCAGTTTGCACCGGGTGTGGGCTCGCGGCGGTGCCGATGCCTTCGATGGTGCGCAGCGCCTTGCCGTGAAGCTGCGGCATCAGCGTGATGCAGGCGTTGATCGCGTGGCTGCCCGCAGCATCGGTCAAAAGCACCGTGCAGGCCCCGCAATCGCCCTCGCGGCAGGCCTCCTTGCTGCCGGTCAGGCCGCGCTCTTCGCGCAGCCAGTCAAGAACCGTGGTGCCGGGATCGGCAAGCTCCAGGGTGGTGGTTTCTCCGTTCAGAAGAAACGTGATCTGCATGGGTTCGCCTGCCGCGGTCTTTGCCATTCCGGCATCTGCGCCCCCACCCGATGCGGCGTAAAGCGGCGGGCGCGCCGGTTCGGTCATGAAAGCCCGCCTATGCCACGCTTGGCAAGGGCCTTGCCGTTCAGAGCGTGGCGGCAAGCGCCGCAAGCTGGTCGGTGGCCGCCCCCCAGCCCGCCTCGAAGCCCATTTCCGCGTGGCGCCGTGCCGTCGCCTCGTTGGCATGCAGCGCGCGCACCAGGTAATCGGTGCCGCCGGGGACGGCGGCAAGGCTGATGTCGGCGGTGAAGAAGGGTTTCGGTGCCGGGCGAAAGCCCGCCAGCAGGCAATCGGTAAAGACCAGCCGCCGCCCCGGCTCGGTCAGCAGGAAACAGCCCTCCGAGGCGTGCTCGCTGCCGTCGGGCAAGAGCATCGAGGTGTAAAACCGCCCACCCGGCTGCACATCAAGCACCGCCTCGACAGTTTTTGTCGGGCGCGGCGCAAACCATTGCATCAGCAAATGCGGCTCGGTCCAGAGCCGCCAGACGATGGCGGGCGGGGCGGCAATGTGTCGGTGCAGCGTCAGGGTCAGTTCGGGCATGTCGGCCTCCTTTGGCTGCAAGGCTAGCGGTGGCGGGCGGTGCCGCGCAAGGGGGATGCGGAAAGGGGGGTGAAAAGCGCCGCCGCCTCGCCTAAGCCTAGGGGCATGCGCCTGCCCCGATTCATCCATCTGCGCCTGCATACCGAGTATTCGCTGCTGGAAGGCGCGGTGCCGGTGAAAAAGCTGGTGAAAATGGCCGCCGAGGCGGGCATGCCCGCGGTCGCGGTCACCGATACCAATGCCATGTTCGCCGCGCTCGAATTCGCGACGCTGGCCGAGGGCGCGGGTTTGCAGCCGATTATCGGCTGCCAAATAGCGCTGGCCTATGCGGACACGGCCCCCGGCGAGCCGCCAAGGCAGCCCGCGCCGCTGGTGCTGCTGGCGCAGAATGAACCCGGCTACCGCAACCTCTTGAAGCTCAACTCCTGCCTCTATCTCGACAAGGCCGGGCAGTTGCCGCAGGTTGCGGTGGCCGAGCTTGCCGCGCATGCCGAAGGCCTGATCTGCCTCAGCGGCGGGGCCGAAGGGCCGGTGGGCAAGCTCGTCCAGGCCGGGCAGGGGGCGCGGGCGAAGGCCCTGCTGGAGCGGCTGGCCGGGATCTATCCGAACCGGCTTTATGTGGAATTGCAGCGCCATGCGGGCGAAGGCGGCGCGCTCATGGCCGCCGAGCGTGCCACCGAGCAGTTCTTTGTCGAATCCGCCTATGCGCTTGCGCTGCCGCTGGTCGCCACCAACGATGTCTATTTCCCCAAGCCCGCGATGTACGAGGCGCATGACGCCCTGCTCTGCATTGCCGAGGGTGCCTATGTCGATCAGCAGGAACCACGCAGGCGGCTGACGCCGCAGCATTATTTCAAGTCGGAAGCGGAGATGTGCACGCTTTTCGCGGACCTGCCCGAGGCCCTGGCAAACACCATCGAAATTGCCCGCCGCTGCGCCTTTGCACCCGGCAGGCGCGAGCCGATATTGCCGCGCTTTGCCGATGACGAGGTCGAAACCTTGCGGCGCGAGGCGCGCGCCGGGCTGGCGGCACGGCTGGCCGAGGTGCAGCACGCCGCGGCGGATCCCGAGTATCAGGCCCGGCTTGAGCGGGAGCTTGGGATCATCGAGCAGATGGGCTTTCCCGGCTACTTCCTGATCGTCGCCGATTTCATCAAATGGGCCAAGGCGCAGGGCATTCCGGTGGGGCCGGGGCGTGGCTCGGGGGCGGGCAGCCTGGTCGCCTGGGCGCTGACCGTCACCGACCTTGATCCGCTGCGCTACAAGCTTCTGTTCGAGCGGTTCCTGAACCCCGAGCGGGTTTCGATGCCCGACTTCGATATCGACTTCTGCATGGATCGCCGCGAGGAGGTGATCCATTACGTCCAGCGCAAATACGGCCGCGAGCGGGTCGGGCAGATCATCACCTTCGGCGCGCTCCTCTCGAAGGCGGCGGTGCGCGATGTCGGGCGGGTGTTGCAGATGCCCTACATGCAGGTCGATCGCCTTTCCAAGATGATCCCGCTTGACGGGGTAAAGCCGGTTTCCATCGAAAAGGCGCTTGCCGACGAGCCACGCCTGCGCGAGGCGGCGCGCGAAGAGGTGGTGGCGCGACTGCTGGACTATGCGCGCCAGATCGAGGGGCTGTTGCGCAATGCCTCCACCCATGCCGCCGGGGTGGTGATCGGCGACCGCCCGCTTGATGAGCTGGTGCCGCTTTATCAGGATCCGCGCTCCGATACCCCGGCGACCCAGTTCAACATGAAATGGGTCGAAGCGGCGGGGCTGGTGAAATTCGACTTTCTCGGGCTGAAAACGCTCACCGTCATCCGCAACGCGCTCGATCTTCTGGCGGCGCGCGGGGTGCAGGTGGATATCGCGCATATCCCGCTCGATGATCCCAAAACCTATGCGCTTTATGCTGCGGCGCGCACGGTTGCGGTGTTTCAGGTGGAAAGCACCGGCATGATGGATGCGCTCAGGCGCATGCGCCCGACCTGCATTGAAGATATCGTGGCGCTGGTGGCACTTTACCGCCCCGGCCCGATGGAAAACATTCCCGCCTATTGCGAGGTCAAGAACGGCATCCGGCCGCTGGTCTCGATCCACCCGGCGATAGACCACATTCTGGCCGAGACCCAGGGCATCATCGTCTATCAGGAACAGGTGATGGAAATCGCCCAGGTGCTGGCGGGCTATTCGCTTGGCGGTGCCGATCTCCTGCGCCGGGCGATGGGCAAGAAGAACCCCGAGGATATGGCCAAGGAACGGCCAAAGTTCATCGAGGGTGCCGCTGCGGCGCATGGCGTTGCCCGGGAAAAGGCTGGCGAAGTCTTTGACCTTCTGGAAAAATTCGCCAATTACGGGTTCAACAAGTCGCATGCGGCTGCCTATGCCGTGGTCAGCTACCAGACCGCCTGGCTGAAGGCCAACTACCCCGTTGAATTCATGGCGGCGGTGATGAACTGCGATATCCACCAGACCGACAAGCTTGCGCTTTACAAGCGCGAGGTCGACAAGCTCGGGCTCACCACGGTGCCGCCCTGCGTGAACCGCTCGCAGGCCACCTTCTCGGTGCACGCGGGTGCCGTGGTCTATGCGCTCGGCGCGCTGAAAAACATCGGCGTCGAGGCGATGAAGCTGATTGTCGCGGCGCGCGGCGACAGGCCCTTTGCCGACCTCACCGATTTTGCCCGCCGGGTGGATCTGAAGCGGATCGGCAAGCGCCCGCTGGAAATGCTCGCCCGCGCCGGGGCGCTGGATGCGCTCGACCCCAACCGCCAGCGCGCCTTCGCCAGCCTCGATGCGCTGACCGCGTTTTCGGCGGCGGCGCACGAGGCGCAGGGCTCGGCGCAGGTGTCGCTCTTTGGCGAGGCGGGCGAAGACCTGCCGCCACCACGGCTTGCCGATACCGATGACTGGGCCCCCGCCGAACGGCTTGCCGAAGAGCATCAGGCGGTCGGCTTCTACCTCTCGGGGCACCCGCTTGATGATGATATGCCGGCGCTGCGCCGTTCCAAGGTGCAGACACTGGCCGAAATTGCCGTCGCCGCCGAATCTGGTGCCGTCATCGCCCGCGTTGCGGGCATGGTTTCGGGCGTGAAGGAAAAGAAATCCGCCCGCGGCACCCGCCTTGGCTTTGTCAGCTTCTCCGATCCGACGGGGCTGGGCGAAGCCACCTTGTTCTCCGACGTTCTGGAACCCGCGCGCCGGTATCTTGAGCCGGGGGCAGCGGTGGTGATGACCGTCGAGGCAACGCTGGAAGGCGAAAAGCTGCGGCTCTTGGCGCGCGCGGTGCAGCCTGTCGATGCGGTCGCCGCCGCGGCAGGCGGCGCGGGCCTGCGCATTTTCCTCGACTCCGCCGAGGCGGCGGCGGCGGTGGCCACGGTCTTTGCCCGCATCGAAGCCGAAGGCAAGACCCGCGCCCGCGGCCCGGTAGAATTCCGCGTCACCGATTTTGAACATGGCGCGGAATACGAGATTGCGGCAGGGCGAGAGCTGCCGGTCACGCCGCAGATCAAGGGTGCCATCCGCGCCCTGCGCGGGGTGGCGATGGTCGAGGATATCTAGCGCCCTGTGCCGGCTCTGGCCATGCGGCTGGCGCGGCAAGCTTCGGTGCGGCCGCCGCGGTTCTCGCGCTGCCCCGCCACCACAATATAATAGATATGTAGGATGAATGTTCTGAACGGGTGTTCACATGGTTCCGGCATGTTATAGTAAAAGCCTGCGCGAATAAATAACAACTATAATAACTATAGGAACGTCTGAAAAACCTGCCACTTTCCGCCTGATCTGATAGGCTTGGGCATCCCCACGAGGAGGCTTGCCGATGCTGAAACAACCCGCCTTTCCCGGCCTGCGCGATGCGATGAAGAAGAAGGTGACACGGCGCGAGCA
>NZ_JAUXPI010000063.1 GCF_030684035.1 Phaeovulum sp.
CGTTGCCGATGAGGACATTGGCCCCGGCATTGCCGATGAGCCGGTCATTGCCGCTGCCCGCGGTGACATTCTCGATCGACACCAGAGAGTCGAGCCCAAGGCCGGTGTCCTGCGCTGTGGCAATCCGCAGATCGACCGTCACCGGAGCGGTGCTTGCGAAAACCGCCGTATCCACCCCGTCGCCGCCATCGATCAGGTCGTTGCCCGCACCGGCGTTCAGCCGGTCGTTGCCAGGACCACCGCGCAGGATGTCGTTGCCGTCGCCGCCATCGAGCGTGTCATTGCCGTCGCCGCCGTCGAGCGAATCGTTGCCCGCTCCGCCTTCAAGCGTATCGTTGCCTGCACCGGCGCTGAGAAAATTATCGAGCGCGTTGCCGATCAGCCGGTCATTGCCGCTTCCCGAAAGGACGTTCTCGATCCGCAGCAAGATGTCGGTGCCATGACCGGTGACCTGCGCCGTGGTGAGCGCCAGGTTCACCGTGGTCGCGGCGGTACCGGTGAAGATTGCCCAATCTGTTCCTGCCCCGCCGTCGATCAGGTCATTTCCCGCCCCGCCCTCGATCCGGTCGTCGCCCGCTTCGCCCAGCAGCGTATCGGAACCTGGGCCGCCTACCAGTTCGTCATCCCCGGCACCGCCACGAAAGCTGACCGCAGCGGTGCCCGCCCACAACCGGTCGGAAAAAAGCGAACCGCGGATTTCATTGATATTGGAAACAATGTCCAGGCTGCCAAAGCCATCGGTCACGCTTCCAGCCGCCAGATCAGCAAGAATCGCGCCGCCGCCGCCTGCGGTCATATCGCCGGAATAGTCGAGAATATCATAGCCGCCCGCTGCGCCAATGATCGTATCGGCACCCGCAAGCCCTTGATATAAGACGGTTAGCCCGGTGCCGCCGCGAAAGATGTCGCCCCGGCTGGTGCCGCGCACGGCCTCGATGCCGCTGAAGCTGTCGGTGCCGCCAAACGCGTCGATCGCGGTGCCGGTGGCGAAGTTGACACTGACCCCGGCGGAGCCGCCGCCGTAGAGCGTTTCGAAATCGTAATCGAGCCAGTCAAACCCATCGCCGCCATCAAACGTGTCATTGCCCTCACCGCCGGAAAACGTGTCGTTGCCCGCGCCGCCAACGAGGCTGTCGGCACCTTCCCAACCCTCAAGCCAGTCGTCGCCGCCCAGACCGATCAGCGTATCGGCACTGCTGCTGCCCCACAGCGTGTCGGCGGCTTCGGTTCCTATCACATACATCGCCACATCCCGCGCAAACGCGCACGCGCTGTGCCTTGCTTGCCGATTTGTCCATGCGCGCGCATCCCTGCCCCGGCAGCCGATTCCACCAAAGTCTAGTGTCGGCCCCTTTCGATTGGCCTAAGGAAATCCGGGCGATTTTAGGCGCTACGCCGCGCGCTTGGCAGGGGAGCTACAGTGTGGCAGGTAGGCCAGAGCGGAACCGGTGGCAGACATGGGTCGATGCCCGAAAATATTCTCAGCAGCCAGCCCGCGCTCGCGGCCAGCCTGATCGGGGTTCCGGCGGCGCTGGCGGCGCTGCTGTTTGCGGGCCGTCTTCGGCGCAGCGTGGCGCTTGCCGGGGTGATCGGGGCGCTGCTTTTGGTGCCGCTGGCGTGGCTCGGCCAGAACGCCCGACTATCGCCGCAACCGGGTGCGTTTTCCCCCGTGCTTGCGAATGTGATCGCCAGCGTCTGGCTTGGCTGCCTGGTCTGGTTTGCCGCAAGCCTGCCGTTTCGCGCACGACTGCGGCTTGAGATCGGTGCCGGGCGGGTGGTGCTGCGGCTGGTTGCCGTGGCGGTGCGCGGGCTTGCGTTCGGCCTGGTGCTCTGGCTGACCGGCGCATCGCCGGTGACCACCTTGCTGCTCGCGTTGCTTGGCGTGGGGGCGGTGCTTGGCTGGAGAGCTCCGGCGCATTGGCGGCTGTCGGTGGCGGCGCTTAGCGGGTTCGTGCCGGTTTATATGGCGTTGAGCATCGTCGCGGCAGTGCTCGTGCCGGAGGTTTCCGGCATCTGGCGCGGGTCAGACGCCTTGGGCCAGCGGCTTTGGCTGCTGCCACTGAAGGATCTGGCGATTGTCGTGGTCTTTGCAGCGGTTTACCCGCTGATACTCGGCTGGGTTTACGCGGCGCGGTTCGAGCGGCCAGGCATCCCCCCTGGCTGAACAGGCCTCGCGGCGACCATCTTCAGGGCGCGCCACACCAACACATCTCGGCCCCGTCACCGCAAGCCGGGGTGGGGCGGAAAAGGCACCGAACTCCAATTGTCTCAGCGCAGCGGCGCGCCATTGCGCGGGTCGATGCCACCGTGGAAATCACCCTGGTCGGCGACGACGCGGCCGTTACCTTCGGCGTCATAGGCCACGAACACCACGCCGTGCGGATCGCCAAAGCCGGGCATCGGAAGCCGCGCAAGGTTCTTGTGGCTCAGTGCATCGACCACCAGAAGTGCACCGCTATCGCCCGCAGAGGCCCAGATCTCTGTGCCGTCTGGCGACAGCACGATATGGTCGATGCCGCTGCCTTCGGTGATGACCGTCTCGATTCTCGCACCGGTTTCCGCGCTTACCACGGTCATCGTCTTGCCGGAGTGATACTTCCAGTTGGCTCCGCGGTTGGCGATCCAGACCTCGGTGCCATCGGCGCTCAACTCGATCCCGTCCGGCCCGGCACCGGTGAAGGCGCGCCAGACCATCTCGCCGGTGGCGATGTCGATTTTCGAGAGGCTGTCATCTGCCGAGCCGTTGACGAACATGTGCGAGCCATTCGCATCGAACTGAATCCAGTTGCTGCGCAGGCCGGGGTAGGGGTATTCGGCCACCACCGACCAGTCTTTCGGATCGACCTTGGCGACCCAGAACGGTACCGCGCCGACTGTAGCGCCCGCCTGGAACTCCGGGCTGGTAACCGCGTCGCTTGCCGGTTCCATAAGAAAATAGATGAATTCATGTGCCGGATCGGCCCATGCGGAATAGGGATAGCCCCCCATGCCCTGCGCCCGTATGCCGCCAACAACAGTATCGGTTTCGGGATCAAGCAGGAATGTCGCGTGTTTTTCCCCGCTTCCGCTTTCCTGAGGTGAATAGACGTCAATCAGCAGGTAGCGGTCCTGCCAGACCTGCATGTGGTGAATCGCACCGCCGACATCGAGCATTTTCAGCGGCTGCAAGGTCAGCGCATCGACCTTGAACAGCACCGGAGAGCTGCCGTTATCGGATGGCACATAGGCAAAGCGCCCGTCGGGGCTGACCGCCGAGGCATGCAAAACACCCGAGGCGTCGTGCATTTCCTGGCTGCCGACAAGCTCCCTTGTCCGCGCGTTGAACACGCTCACCCGGCTGTGTGCGTTCAGGTTGAAAACATCGGGCCGCGCCAGACCGCAAGCATCCTGACCGCCGGTGTTGACATATACGAAAAGATCACCCGGCTTGGGGACCACCACCTGCGGCCCGCCCGGCGCATAGGTTTTCAGCTCAATCACCTGAAAGTCGCCTGCAAGCGAACCCTGGTCGGCATGGCGAACCCACGCGGCGCGCCATGCGTTGAACGGTGCAGCGACGTTGGCGGCATGCTGCGCCTGCGCTGCATGCTGGGGAACAAATGCAAACGCGGCCAGCGCCCCGAAGAGCGCGATCGCGACGGAAGAATGCAAATGTCTTGAGATAGCGGATTTCATTTTGTGCCTCTTTCAGGTTCTGCAAGCCTTTGCATCATACCATTTTCCCCGGCGGGACCCGACCGGAATGCGCCGAATGCGACGATATGACCTTGTCCTGACCTGGCCGTGCCGCGCCGCGAAAATGTGCCGCAGGAACGCGCTGCGGCATTCATGGCGGTGAAGCCAGGGCAGCCCGGCCAAGCCGCGACTGGCACCTGTCGCGACCCCGTGCGTGATGTCGATTTTCGCGTCAAAAGTGCGTGATGTCGGGGCCAGTTGTTGCGCTCTAGAGGCGATTTATAACATGAGCCGCAAATGCTTAAAATGGCTGGCATGTGGTGTAGATTTGACTCATGTTTCCGCAGCTTTCAGAATATGCGCGGGATAGCAACAGGCTATAAAGCATTGCTAATGCGATGTATCAAGAAATGAAGATACTGCGCCCGCGCAATCTGGCAGCGCTGTGCCCGCATCTTCCATCTTCGACGCTTTTCGTCGCAAAACGACCCCGAGCCGCACGCTTGCGTGACCCGGCGGCGGCGGGTAAGGCTCGGCAAATTGTCTGCCGCTGCCGCCACGCGGCGCGGCAGGCCGCGAAAGCGAAAGGGTGAGACGATGCGCAACAGGCTTGTGATGGGGCTGGCGGGGCTTCTTGTGCTGGCGGCGGCGGTCTGGGGCGGCTACCGGTTTCTTGGCTTCGGCAGTGGTGCGACGGAATTTGGCTCGGTCGAGAAATATGTGTTCGTTGCCAATGCCGCTGCGGCCGAGGTGAGCGTGATCGACGCTGCCGAAGACAAGATCGCGGGCGTTCTGGCGCTGCCGTTCGTCGCTGACCAGTTGCTGGTGTCGCGGGCGATCATGCGGCTGGTGGTGATGAACCGCGCCGAAAAGCTGGTGGCGCTGGTCGATCTGCCCAGCGGCGCGGTTGAGCACCGGTTCGAGCTGGGGATATTTCCCGATCTGATGGTGCTTTCGCCCGACGGGCTGCGGCTTGCGGTGGCAGACGCCGCGGCGGGCAAGGTTGCACTGATCAGCCTCATCGACAACACAGTGACTGCGGTGATCGAGGGACTGAACAACCCAGAAAAGCTCACCTTTTCTGCCGAAGGTGTGGTGCTTTTCGTCGCCGATGATGTGGCTGCCGAGATCCGGCGCATATCGGTTACCAAATCCGAGATGCTCGCGCCGCTGTCTTTGC
Source organism: Phaeovulum sp. (assembly GCF_030684035.1). Classification (GTDB taxonomy): domain Bacteria; phylum Pseudomonadota; class Alphaproteobacteria; order Rhodobacterales; family Rhodobacteraceae; genus UBA6213. Next base: position 4,856 of record NZ_JAUXPI010000063.1, read on the forward strand.
GCGAGGCCGGTGTGGTGCCGGGGGCGGCCGAGATTTCGGCGCTGACCCGCACCCCCGACGGGCGCATGGGTTTTGTGACCGACGCCGTCGGCGGCAAGGGCTATGTCATCAACCTGCGCGACTGGGAGGTGACCAAGACCATCTCGCTTGGAAACCGCCCGTCGCGGGCCTATGGCACGGCCGACGGGGTGTACCTGATGGTTGCCAATACCGGCTCGCGGACGATCTCGGTGATCGCCACCGATCGGTTCGACGTGGTGGCAACGCTTCCGGGGGTGGGCGACATCACCTCGATCGCCACCGGGTTCTTTGAAACGCTCGCCTATGTGGTCAGCCGTGACGAGAAAAAGGCAGTGGTGATCGACCTTGAAACGCTGACTGTGGCGGGCGAGGTGGCGCTCGATGGCGTGCCGGGGCAAGCGATCGCGGACGTTGATGGCAAAAAGCTCTATGTGCCACTGGCCGGGGTGGGAAAACTGGCGTTGATCGACGTGTTCAACAAGCGCATCGGCCACATGATTACTGGCACCGCGGTTGCACCGGGTGCGCCGGTCATGGCGGCGTCAAACAACTACTGCCACTGAACTGCGCCCCCTCGCCGCCGCGCCACCGGCGGTGTATGTTTGCGCCATGACCGAGCCCATTGCCCCGCCCGACGTGGTATTCAGAGCCGAAGCCGTCACCAAGATTTATCGCACCGGTGCGGTCGAGGTGCAGGCACTGCGCGGCATTGATCTGGAGCTTTACGAGGGCGAGCTGGTGGTTCTGCTTGGTGCCTCTGGCTCGGGCAAATCGACCTTGCTGAACATTCTGGGCGGGCTTGATACGGCGTCCGCGGGCCGGGTGGTGTTTCGTGACCACGACCTTTCGCGCGCCTCCGACAAGGCGCTGACCGCCTTCCGGCGAGACCATGTGGGCTTTGTGTTCCAGTTCTACAATCTGGTGCCAAGTCTGACCGCGCGGGAAAACGTGGCGCTTGTCACCGAAATCGCGCGCCGCCCGATGCGGCCCGAAGAGGCGCTGGAGCGGGTGGGCCTTGGCCACCGGCTCGACCATTTTCCCGCCGAGCTTTCGGGCGGCGAACAGCAGCGCGTTGCCATTGCCCGCGCCATCGCCAAGCGCCCCGATGTGCTTTTGTGTGACGAACCGACAGGCGCGCTTGACAGTGCCACCGGCATTACCGTGCTTGAGGCGCTGGTCGAGGTGAACCGCGAACTTGGCACCGCGACCGCGCTCATCACCCACAATGCCGGTATCCGCCGCATCGCGCATCGGGTGATCTATGTTGCCGATGGGCTGATTGCGCGGCAAGAGGTGAACGAGGTCCGGGTTCCACCCTCGGAGGTGGTCTGGTAATGCGCGCGCTTGACCGCAAGGGCTTTCGCGACCTGCGGCGGATCTGGGCGCAGACGCTGGCGATCGCGCTGGTCATGGCCTGTGGCGTAATGGTGCTGGTGGTGATGCAGGGTGCCGAGCGCTCACTCAGCGAAACCCGCAGCGCCTACTATGAACGGCAGCGTTTCGCCGATGTGTTCGCCAGCCTCACCCGCGCACCGCGCGCGGTTCTGGCCGAGGTGGCGGCAATCGACGGGGTGGCGGCGGTTGAAGGCCGGATCGGGTTTCATATGGTGCTTGACCTTGAGGGGCTGGCCGAGCCCGCGATGGGCCGGGTGATCTCGCTTCCCGCTGATGGCGCGCCGGTGCTCAATGTGCCGATCCTGCGCGCCGGGCGGTTGCCAGACCCGCTCCGGTCCGATGAGGTGGCCCTGTCGGAGCCGTTTGCGCAGGCCAACCGCCTCGCCCCCGGCAGCAGTTTTCATGCCATTGTCGGCGGCCGCCTGCGCAGGCTCACGGTCAGCGGCCATGTGCTTTCGCCCGAATTCATCTATACCATCGGCCCCGGTTCGATCATGCCCGACGACCGTCGCTATGGCTTGATCTGGATGGGCGAAGAGGCGGCGGCAGCGGCGCGCGACATGGGCGGGGCGTTCAACGAGCTGGCGCTGAGCCTGACCCGCGGGGCCAACGAGCCCGCGGTGATCGCGGCGCTCGACCGCCTGCTCGCACCCTATGGCGGGGTCGGGGCCACCGGCCGCGACAAGCAGACCTCGCATGCCTTCCTGCAAAACGAGATGACCCAGCTTGCGGCAATGGAAAAGGTGTTGCCGCCGATCTTCCTGATCGTTTCGGCATTTCTGGTGAACATGGTGCTGGGGCGGCTGATCGCGCTCGAACGTCACCAGATCGGGCTGCTGAAAGCCATCGGCTACAGCCGGATGCAGATCGGCGCGCATTACCTCAAGCTTGGCGCAGGCATCGGCGCGCTTGGCGTGGCGCTTGGCTGGGGCATCGGTGCCTGGGTTGGGCAACTGATGACCGCGCTCTATTCGGAGTTCTTCCGGTTTCCGTTCCTGCTTTACGAGCCGGGCTATTCCGCCTTCGTGATTTCCGGGCTGGCGGGCATGGCCACCACCCTTGTCGGCGCGTTGCGCGCGGTCTGGGCCTCGGTGCGGCTGCCGCCTGCGGTGGCGATGTCGCCGCCAGCCCCGGCGATGTTCCGCCCGGGGTTTCTGGACCGGGTCGGCAGCGCGCTGCGGTTGCGACAGACCTCGATGATGATCCTGCGCTCGCTGACCCGCTGGCCCGGCCGCGCGCTGGTCACGGTGTTCGGGGTGGCGGCGTCGGTTGCGGTGCTGGTGACCTCGTATTTCACCTTCGATGCGATGGATGTGATGATGGAGGACGTCTTCACCCATGCCAACCGCCAGCAGGTGACACTGGTGCTGGCGGGTGCCGAGGGGCTGGGCGTGCTTGACGACGCGCGCGCACTTCCGGGCGTGCTCTTTGCCGAGGGCGGTTTTGCGCTGCCGGTGCGGCTTCGGGTTGGGTCCGAAAGCCGCCTGACGGTGCTTGAGGCGCGTCCGGCGGTGGCAACGCTGATGCGGGTGCTCGATGCCGATGGCCGCCCCGCCGATCTGCCGCCCGAGGGGCTGGTTCTGCCCGAAGGTCTGGCCGCGGACCTTGGCCTGCGCCTTGGCGACACGGTTCTGGTCGAACTGATGGTGGCCCCGCGCGAAACCTGGGCGGTGCCGCTGGCGGGAACGATCAGGCAGGCGCTGGGGCAGGGTGCCTACATGGCCGAGGCTGCGGTCTTTGCCCGGCTCGGGCGGGCCGCGCAGGTGGCGCAGATCAACCTTCTGGTCGATGAAAACATGCTGCCCGCGCTCTATGCCCAGATCAAGGCGACGCCTGCGGTGGCAGGGGTGATGCTCTGGACCGAGGTGCGCCGCCAGTTTGAAGAGACGATGCAGCAAAACCTGGCGATGTCGGGCATTATCTACACGCTGATCGGGGTGCTGATCACCGTTGGCGTGGTCTATAACGCCGCCCGCATCCAGCTTTCGGAACGGGCGCATGAACTGGCCAGCCTGCGGGTGCTTGGCTTTTCGCGCGGCGAGGTCGGCTTCGTGCTGGTCGGCGAGATCATGTTGCTGACGCTGGTGGCGGTTCCGCTTGGCTGGGTCGCGGGCTACGGCTTTGCGGCGGCGGCGGTGAAGGGGCTATCGAACGAACTGGTTTCGCTGCCGCTGGTGGTGGCGCGCTCGACCTATGCGATGGCGGCGGCGGCGGCTATTGTGACCGCGCTGGCGGCGGCGCTGCTGGTGCGGCGCAGGCTCGACCGGATCGATCTGGTCTTGGCACTGAAGGCAAAGGAATAGGAGTGCTGCCATGCATCTGGCACGTCTGGTCGTAACGCTTGGGGTGCTTGGCGGGGCTGCTGCGGCCTTTGCCTGGGCGATGCGCCCGGTTCCGCTCGATGTCGATCTGGTCACCGTGGCGCGGGCACCCATGGCGGTGACAGTGTCGGCCGAAGGCATGACCCGGGTGCGCGAGCCATGGACGGTGAGCGCGCCCTTGACCGGCACCGTCGCGCGCTCGCCGTTGCAGGTGGGTGATACGGTGGTGGCGGGGCAGACCGTGGTGGCGGAGATCGAGCCTGCCGCGCCGGCGCTGCTGGATGCGCGCGCGCGCGGTCAGGCCGAGGCGGCGGTGACCGAGGCCGAGGCGGCGCTGCGGCTTTCGGAAGTGAATCTGGAGCGCGCCAAGGCCGATCTCGACTATGCCGATGGCCAGTTGGCGCGCACCCGCGAATTGGCGGCGCGCGGCATCGTGGCGCAAAGCGCGCTGGAGGCGAGCCAGCAGTTGCAGGCAACCCGCGCTGCCGCGCGCGACGCCGCCGAGTTCGAACTGGCGTTGCAGCGCGCGACGCTGGCGCGCGCGCAGGCGCTTTTGGTCGGGCCCGAGGCGGCGCTCGGCAAAGGCACCGAGCAATGCTGCGTGCAGATCTTCGCGCCGCATTCAGGGCGGGTGCTGAGCATTGTCGATGAAAGCGCGCGGCTGGTGCAGGCGGGCAGTCCGCTTTTGACCATCGGCGATCTGACCGATCTTGAAATCGAGGTCGATCTGCTTTCCGCCGATGCGGTGCGGGTGCCTGCGGGGGCACTGGCTGAGGTAGAGCGCTGGGGCGGGCCGGGGATTTTGGCCGCCGAGGTGCGCCGCATCGATCCTGCCGCCTTCACCCGCGTCTCGGCGCTTGGCATCGAGGAACAGCGGGTGCGGCTGCGCCTTGCCTTTCTCGACCCGCCAGAAACCCGCGTCGGTCTGGGCGATCGCTACCGCGTCTATGTGCGCATTGTCGTCTGGTCGGATCCCGATGTGTTGCAGGTGCCGGTGTCGGCGCTGTTCCGGCAGGGCGAGGCTTGGGCGACCTTCCGCGAACTTGGCGGGCGCGCGGTGCTGACCGAGGTGCAACTTGGCCAGATGACCGGTCTGGTGGCGGAAGTGAAGGCCGGGCTTGCCCCCGGCGATCGGGTGGTGGCCTACCCCGGCAACCGGGTCAGCGCCGGGTCGGAACTGGTGGCGCGGCTGCTACCCTGACGCCGCTTCAGGTCACTCTGGCGCGGGTGAGGTATTCGGGGCGGTCCCACAACTCCTGCCGCATCACATCGACCAGAACTGCCGCCGCCATCGCGACATCGTCGCCCGAGGTATAAAGCGGCGTGAAACCGAAGCGCAGAATGTCGGGGGCGCGAAAATCGCCCACTACGCCTTCGGCGATCAGCGCCTGCATGATCGCGTAACCCTGCGGGTGGCGAAAACTCACCTGGCTGCCGCGCAGCTCATGCGCGCGCGGCGTGGCGAGGGTGAGCATCGGGCAGGCCGCTTCGATATCGGCAATGAACTGATCGGTCAATTCCAGCGAGCGGGCGCGCAGATCGGCCATGGCGACCCCCTCCCAGACATCGAGCGCGGCATCAAGCGCTGCCATCTGCAATACCGGCGGGGTGCCCACGCGCATCCGCTCAATGCCGCGGCCGGGGCGGTAGCTGGGTTCGAACGCAAACGGAGCGTCATGTCCAAGCCAGCCCGACAGGGCCGGGCGCACGCGGTCGGCAAGCCGCGGGGCGACATAGATGAACGCAGGCGCGCCGGGGCCGCCATTCAGGTATTTATAGCTGCAACCAACCGCAAAATCGGCACCCACCGCCGCCAGATCAACCGGCAGCGCACCCGCCGAATGCGCGAGATCCCAGATGGTTATCGCGCCTTTCTCATGGGCCTTGGCGGTCAGCGCGGCCATATCGTGCCGCCGCCCGGTGCGGTAATCGACCTCGGTCAGCATCAGCACCGCCACGCTTTCATCGAGCGCCGCGGCAACCGCTTCGGGTGCCACCACCCGCAGCTCATGGCCGCGCCCGAGGCTGTGGATCAGCCCTTCGGCCATGTAAAGATCGGTCGGAAAGTTGCCGCTGTCCGAAAGCACCACCTGCCGCCCCGGCACCGCAAGGTCGAGCGCCGAGGCAAGCGCCTGATAGACCTTGATCGAAAGCGTGTCGCCAAGCACCACCGAGCCCGGTTCCGCCCCGATCAACCGCCCGATCCGGTCGCCCAGCCTTGCGGGCTGGTCCATCCATCCGGCCGCGTTCCAGCCGCCGATCAGCATCTGGCCCCATTCATCAATGACGCTTTCGGCCACCCGCCCGGCGGCCGCGCGCGGCAGAGGGCCGAGCGAGTTGCCATCAAGATAAATCAACCCCTCGGGCAGATCGAAGAGGGCACGGGTGGCGGCAAAATCGGTGCTCATGGCGGACTCCTTCTTGCACTCAGGGTGCATCGCGCGGGCGCGGTTCGCAAGCCCCGGGGCTTGTCTTTGCGGTTCGGGCGCGTGACAAGGTAGCAATGGCGGGAGGAAAGCTATGCGCAGGGACGTTCTTGAATGGCTCGATCTGCCGCCGGTCTGGCTCGCCGTCTTTGCCGCAACAGGCTGGGGTGCCGGGCAACTCTGGCCCGTGGCTTTGCCCTGGGGCGGCTGGATTGGCGGCGGGCTGGTTGCGGCGGGGGTGGTGTTGATGACCCTCGCGGTGGCGCAGATGCTGGGCCTGCGCACCACCTTCATTCCGCGTCGCGACCCGTCGGCGCTGGTCACCGGCGGAGTGTTCCGGTTCAGCCGCAACCCGATCTATCTGGCCGATGCGCTGGTGCTGGCGGGGTTACTGATCGCCTGGCAGGCGGTCTGGGCCTTGCCGCTGGTCGCCGCATTCATGGCCTTCATCGCCCATCGCTTCATTCGCGGCGAGGAGGCGCGGATAGCCGCGCGTTTTGGCGCGGCGTGGCAGGACTATGCGGCGCGGACCCGGCGCTGGCTTTGAAAGTTCGCGCCCGCGCAACCTTCGGTGCCTTCACCAAGGGTTTCGCACGAGGGAAAGCGCCGACGGAAGGGCCTATTGTCGCAGCCCTTCCTGCCCTCGGTGCTTGTGAAAGCGCAAAGCCCGGTGCTATGAGTGCGCCGCCAATGTATCCACCTGGGCGGCTTGCCCGGAACGAGGGGAATGTAAGGTGAAGATAGGCGCACCCAAAGAGATTTTCGAGGGCGAGGACCGCGTGGCGATGACGCCCGACAGCGCAGTGCTGCTGCAAAAGCTGGGTCACGAATGCATGATAGAAGCGGGCGCGGGCGCGGCCGCCGGGTTTTCCGACGCGACCTATGAGGCGGTGGGCGTGAAGGTGGTCAAGACCGCCGCGGCGCTGGCCAAGGCCGCCGATGTGCTGGTCAAGGTGCGTCCGCCCGTTGATGCCGAGATCAAACGCCTGCATCAGGGCCAGACGCTGATTTCCTTCTTCTACCCGGCGCAGAACAAGGACCTGTTGGAAGCCGCCAATGCCCAGGGTGCCACCGTGGTGGCGATGGACATGGTGCCCCGGATCAGCCGCGCGCAAAAGATGGATGCGCTTTCCTCGATGGCGAATATCGCCGGCTACCGCGCGGTGATCGAGGCCGCCAACAACTTCGGCCGCTTTTTCACCGGCCAGGTGACGGCGGCGGGCAAGGTGCCACCAGCGAAGATCCTGATCGTCGGGGCCGGGGTTGCGGGGCTTGCCGCGACCGGCACCTCGGTCAGCCTGGGTGCCATCGTGCACGCTTTCGACGTGCGCCCGGAAGTGGCCGAGCAGATCGAGTCGATGGGCGCGAATTTCGTCTATCTCGATTTTGCCGAGGCGCAGGACGGGGCCGCGACCGGCGGCTATGCCGCGCCCTCGAGCCCCGAGTTCCGCGAAGCGCAACTGGCGAAGTTCCGTGAACTGGCACCGGAAATGGACATCGTCATTACCACCGCGCTCATTCCGGGGCGGCCCGCGCCGAAGCTCTGGACCGAGGATATGGTGGCGATGATGAAGCCGGGTTCGGTGATCGTCGATCTTGCCGCCGAACGTGGCGGCAACTGCGACCTGACCGTGCCCGACCAGAAGATTGTCAGCGCGAATGGCGTGACGGTGGTCGGCTACACCGATTTCCCGAGCCGCATGGCGACCCAGGCAAGCACGCTTTATGCCAATAATATCCGCCATATGCTGACCGATCTTACACCAAAGAAAGATGGGGAGATCTTCCATAACATGGAAGATGACGTGATCCGCGGGGCCACGGTTACCCATGCGGGTGCGATTACCTTCCCGCCGCCGCCGCCAAAAATTGCGGCGATCGCGGCGCAGAAACCCAAGGAAAAGGCGCGCGAACTGACCGTGGTCGAAAAACGCGCCAACGAGGTGGCGCTGTTCAGGAAGCAGACCCGCAACCAGGTCGGCTTGCTCGCGGTCGGCACCGGGCTCATGCTTCTGGTCGGTGCCTTTGCGCCCGCAAGCTTCATGGGCCACCTGATCGTCTTCGCGCTCGCGGTGTTTGTCGGTTTCTCGGTGATCTGGAATGTCAGCCACTCGCTGCATACGCCGCTGATGGCGGTGACCAACGCGATTTCCAGCATCATCATTCTGGGCGCGCTGTTGCAGGTGGGATCGGGGTCATGGCTGGTGGTCACTCTGGCCGCGATTTCGATATTGATCGCCTCGATCAACATCTTCGGTGGCTTCCTCGTGACGCGGCGGATGCTCGCCATGTTCCAGAAATCGTAAGCGGAGGATCGGGAAAATGGCGATCGGTATCGTAGGGGCTGCCTATATCTCGGCAGCGATCCTGTTCATCCTCGCGCTCGGCGGGCTTTCGGGGCAGGAAAGCGCGAAACGCGCGGTCTGGTATGGCATCGTCGGCATGGCTCTGGCGGTGCTTGCCACGATCTTCGGGTCGGAAGTGGTGCTGAGCACCTTTGGCTGGACCCTGCTGGCGGTGATGCTGGCAATCGGCTCGGTGGCGGGCTGGTATGTCGCCGGTCGCGTGAAAATGACCGAAATGCCGCAACTGGTGGCAGCGCTGCACAGCTTCGTCGGTCTGGCCGCGGTGTTCATAGGCTTCAACGCCGAACTGGAACTGGGGCGCATTCACGCGCTGATGGCCGCGGGCACGCCCGAGGCGGCCGATGCGCTGAACGCGCTGGCGGGCTTTGCCAAGGTGCTCGCGCACAAGACCGCGGTCGAGGTCAATATCCTCAAGGTCGAGGTGTTCCTTGGCGTGTTCATCGGCGCGGTCACCTTCACCGGTTCGGTGATCGCCTTTGGCAAGCTGGCGGGCAAGGTTGACGGCAAGGCGAAAAAACTGCCGGGCGGGCATTACCTGAACGCCGCGGCGGCGATCGGGTCGCTGGTGCTGCTGGTGCTGTTCTTCAATGGCGCGGGCATCTGGTCGCTGGCGCTGATGACGCTCCTCGCGTTTTTCATCGGCTACCATCTGATCATGGGCATCGGCGGTGCCGACATGCCGGTGGTGGTGAGCATGCTCAACTCCTATTCCGGTTGGGCGGCGGCGGCGATCGGCTTCACGCTGTCGAATGACCTCTTGATCGTCACCGGCGCGCTGGTGGGTTCTTCGGGCGCGATCCTGAGCTACATCATGTGCCGCGCCATGAACCGCTCGTTCATCAGCGTGATCCTGGGCGGGTTCGGCAACGTGGCCGGCCCGGCCATGGAAATCGCCGGGGAAATGGTGGCGATTGATGCCGAAGGTGTTGCGGCGGCGCTGAACGACGCCGATTCGGTGATCATCATTCCCGGCTACGGCATGGCGGTGGCGCAGGCGCAGCAGTCGGTTTCGGAACTGACGCGCAAGCTGCGCGCCAAAGGCAAGACCGTGCGCTTTGCGATCCATCCGGTAGCCGGGCGGTTGCCCGGCCACATGAACGTGCTTCTGGCCGAGGCCAAGGTGCCCTACGATATCGTGCTGGAGATGGACGAGATCAACGAGGATTTCCCCTCGACCGATGTGGCCATTGTGATCGGCTCGAACGACATCGTGAACCCGGCGGCGCAGGAAGACCCGGGCAGCCCCATTGCCGGTATGCCGGTGCTGGAATGCTGGAAGGCGAAGCAGGTGTTCGTGTCCAAACGCGGTCAGGGCACCGGCTATTCGGGTATCGAAAACCCCTTGTTCTACAAGGAAAATACCCGGATGTTCTATGGCGACGCGAAGAAGTCGCTTGATCTGCTGATGCCGATGATCGACTGATCTGCCGTTAGCCGGATACGGGCATGACCCCGCCCGAGAAGGGCGGGGTCACCATTTTGTGTGGCCATCGCGGGCCAGTTTCCGGTTATTTTGCCTCTCTCGCATCTGGGAGGCTGGAATGGACAAGCTCGAAAAGCCTGCGTCGCGCAAGCGCGCGAAAGACTTCGATCCGCGCATTCTCGAGATTTACGATGGCTATGTGCACGGGCGCATGACCAAACGCGAGTTCATTGAACGGGCTGGCAAATTCACCGCAGCCGGGGTTACCGGGGTGGCTATCCTGTCGCAGTTGCAGCCTGACTATGCGCTCGCGCAGCAGGTCGCAGCGGACGACCCGGCAATCGAGACGACGATGGCGGCGTACGAAAGCCCCGAGGGCAACGGCCGCATCGAGGGGCTGATGGCGCGTCCGGCGGGCGCGCGCGGCAGGCTTCCGGCGGTGCTGGTGATCCACGAGAACCGCGGGCTCAACCCCTATATCGCCGATGTGGTGCGCCGCCTTGCCAAGGTCGGTTACCTCGCCTTCGGGCCTGACGGGCTTTCCTCGATCGGTGGCTACCCCGGCAATGACGATGATGGCCGCGCGATGCAGTCCAAACTCGATCCGGCAAAGCTCATGGCCGATTTCTTCGCGGGCTACGAATTTCTGCGCGGCCATGAAGGCGCGACCGGCAAGGTCGGCGCGGTCGGCTTCTGCTACGGCGGCGGCGTATGCAACGCGCTCGCGGTCGCCTTTCCCGATCTCGCGGCTTCGGTGCCCTTCTACGGCCGCCAGCCAGCGGTCGAGGATGCAGCGAAGATCGAGGCACCGCTGATGCTGCATTACGCGGGGCTGGATCAGGGGGTGAACGTGGGTTGGCCCGCCTATGAGGCGGCACTGAAGGCCGGTGGCAAGTCTTATGAGGCCTTTATCTACGAAGGCGTGAACCACGGTTTTCACAATGACACCACGCCGCGCTATGACGAGGCGGCGGCAGAGCTGGCATGGTCGCGCACGCTCGATTTCTTCGCGCGGAACCTGACCTGATCTGGCGAAACGGTGCTGGGACTGGCTGAGCAGGGTTCCAGAAGGTAAGAAACACCTGCCCGGTACGATTGCGCGGGCGGAAAGAGGTTGGTTTGCGCCCGAGTCTTCCCGGCGGCGTCATCGCGCTCGGCTTCGTAAGCCTGTTCATGGACATCTCGTCCGAGATGATTCACGGGCTGTTGCCGTTGTTCGTGGTCGGCACGCTCGGTGCCTCGGCGGCGGTGCTGGGGCTGATCGAGGGGCTTGGCGAGGCGACGGCCTCGGTGGTCAAGCTCATCTCCGGGATGATGAGCGACCGGATCGGCCGCAGAAAGCCGCTGGCGGTGGCGGGCTACGCGCTGAGCGCGCTGACCAAGCCGCTTTTTGCCATGGCAGGGGTGCCGGGGGTGGTGCTGGCGGCGCGTCTGGCCGACCGGGTCGGCAAGGGCATTCGCGGCGCGCCGCGCGATGCGCTGGTGGCCGATCTGGTGCCGCCCGAACAACGCGGTGCGGCCTATGGCCTGCGCCAGTCGATGGATACGGTGGGTGCCTTCATCGGGCCGCTTGCCGCGATTGCGCTGATGGCGGCATTTGCGGGCAATGTGCGGCTGGTGTTCTGGCTGGCGATCATTCCGGCGCTGGTGGCGGTGGCGGTGCTGGTTCTCTATGTGCGCGAGCCCGAGGCGCGTAGTTCTTCGGCTCCGCGGCCCCGCTTCAGCCGCGCCAGCCTTGCCGCACTCGGGCCCGGGTTCTGGCTGGTGGTGGCGATTGGCGCGGTGCTGACGCTCGCCCGCTTCAGCGAGGCATTCTTGATCCTGCGCGCTTCCGAAGCGGGGTTGGCCATGGTCTATGCACCTTTCGTGCTGGTGGTGATGAACGTGGTCTATGCGCTTGCCGCCTGGCCGCTCGGCGTGCTTTCGGACCGGATCGGGCGGCGCGGGCTGCTGATCGGCGGTTTCGCGGTGTTGATCTTTGCCGATCTGCTGCTTGCCTTTTCGCCGGGGCTTTGGGGGGTGCTGGCGGGGGTCGCGGTCTGGGGGCTGCACATGGCGCTGACCCAGGGGCTGCTTGCCGCCGAGGTGGCTGCGGCCGCGCCGACAAACCTGCGCGCCACCGGCTTTGGAATATTCAATCTGGTCACCGGAATGGCGCTGTTGCTGGCCAACGGGCTGGCGGGGTGGTTGTGGGCGGTGCAGGGTGCCGCTGTCGCCTTTTCGGCAGGGGCGGGGTTTGCGGCGGCAGGGCTTTTCGGGTTGGCGGTGCTTGCACGGCGGCGCAAGGCCACCCGCTGAGCCACGGGTGTTGCCCGCGCGCCAGCAAGTTGCGCCGCGCGCCGTTGCGGCACCTCAGCGCTTGGCATTTGCACCGCATCCGGCGATGCTTGGGCAGCCCCCTCTTGTCAGGCCGTTGATGAACCCCGCCGCTGACCATCCGCTGCGCTATGCTCTGGTAAACGAACTGCACGCGCGGCCGTTTCCGCATATCGCGGTGCCAAGCCATGCGGTCTATCTTGCGATCAAGGAACCGCGCGATGCGGCCAACCGCAGCCGTGCCGCCGATCATGCGCATCTGAGTGCGCTGCTGGTTCGCCACGGTGCCCCGTTGCCGCCAGAAGGGGTCACCCACCACGCCGGCCAGATCGGGCGGCACGCGCTGAAATGGGAAAGCCATACCGAATTCGTTACCTATCTTGCCTACGCGGCGGGAAGCTCGGCGCGGCCCTTCGACCCCGCCGAGGCCGAAGTATTTCCGTTGCAATGGGTGCTGGATGCGCCGGGCAAGCGGGTTGCCGCAGTATCGATCCGGATCGACTGGCTGCCGGAAAACCACGCCGAAATCGAGCCGCTGCTTGATGCGTGGTTCGTGCCCGAAAGCCTTGCCTGCGCCTGGGTGCTTGATGGTGCGGCGGTGGTGGCGGGCGATTTTCGCATCGATCCCGCCGGGCAGATGCGGTTCGCGCTCTTTGTGCGGCGCGGCACCGGGCCGGGCCGGGTAGGGCGGGTGGTGCAACGGCTCTGCGAGATCGAAACCTATCGCGCGGTGTCGATGCTTGGCCTTGGCCGTGCCCGCGACCTGACCGCGCGGCTCAACGCGCTCGACCCCGAGCTTTCGGCGCTGGTAGAGCGGATGTCGCATGAGATCGACGCGCCGGAAGCGACGCTGCACGAGCTGTTGCGGGTGTCGTCAGAGCTGGAAAGCCTCGCGGTCAGCCATTCCTTCCGCTTTGGCGCGACCGGTGCCTATGAGGCGATCGTTGCCGAGCGCATCGGGGTCTTGCGCGAATCGCGGTTCGAATCGCGGCAGAAGTTTTCGGAATTCATGCTGCGCCGCTATGAGCCCGCCATGCGCACCGTCCGTTCGGCCGAGGCCCGGCTGCGCACCATGCTTGAACGCGCCGCGCGCGCGGGTGAGCTTTTGCGCACGCGGGTCGATGTTGAACGCAGCGCGCAAAACCAGAAGGTGCTGGAAAGCATGGACCGGCGGGCCGATCTGCAATTGCGGCTGCAACACACGGTCGAAGGGCTTTCGGTGGTGGCCATCAGCTATTACGGGGTCAGTCTCGCGGGTTATCTGCTTGCGCCCTTCGCCGAGGCGTTTGGGCTTGGCAAGTCGGCATTGACCGCGGGGATGGTGCCCTTGGTGGTGCTGGCGGTCTGGCTGATGGTGCGCCGTATCCGGCGCGGCATGCGCTAGCTTTGCTTCGCCTCACCTTCGGCGGTTGCCTTGGCGATCTGGTCGAGCGCGCGCAAGGTGCCAAGCAGGGCTGCCATTTCATGCACCGGTATCATGTTCGGCCCGTCGCTTGGCGCGGTGTCGGGGTCTTGATGGGTCTCGATGAAAAGCGCGGCCACACCCACCGCGCAGGCAGCCCGGGCAAGAACCGGCGCGAATTCGCGCTGCCCGCCCGAGGTGGCACCAAGCCCGCCCGGCTGCTGCACCGAATGGGTGGCGTCGAACACCACCGGGTAGCCGGTGCGCGCCATGATCGGCAGGGCGCGAAAATCGCTGACCAGGGTGTTGTAACCAAACGAGGTGCCGCGCTCGCAAAGCAGAATGCGCGCGTTGCCGGTGCTGGCAATCTTTGCGGCCACATTCGCCATGTCCCAGGGTGCCAGAAACTGGCCCTTTTTCACGTTGATCGCGCGCCCCGTGGCTCCTGCGGCCAGCAACAGGTCGGTCTGGCGGCAGAGAAACGCGGGGATCTGCAAGATATCGACCACCTCGGCGGCGGGCGCGCATTGTGCCGCATCGTGCACGTCGGTCAGGATCGGGCAGCCGAATTCGTCGCGAATGCGGGCAAGTATGTCCAACCCCGCTTCCATGCCCAGCCCGCGCGTGGTGGCGATGGAGGAGCGGTTGGCCTTGTCGTAGCTGGCCTTGAAGATGAAGCGGGTGCCGGTGGGCGCACAGGCCTCGGCGATCTTCTCGGCCATCATGCGGGCGTGATCGAGGTTTTCAAGCTGACATGGGCCGGTGATGAGCGCAAAGGGCTCGGCACCGCCAATGGCGATATCACCGACCGTTACAATGCGGGTATTCGACATGGGTTCCGGCCCCTGTTTGCTTTGCTTGCGCAGATGCGGGCGCGCTGCTGCCGCTGTCAAGCCGGTCAGGCAGCTTTTGCCTCGGACGCACGCCGCTCGGCGCGGGCCAGAAGGCCGGGCAGCCGCGACATCGAGGCGACATGGGCGTGGATCACCCCCAGAAAGCCGGTGCGAAAGAGATCGAGCACCGCTGCATCGTCCAGATTTGCCAGCCGGTCGGTGCTGACCCGCAGGAACCCGCCAAGCGAAATCCGCGACCCATCGGGGAGCGAGGCGGTTGCCGTTGCCGGTTCAAGCAGGTCGAGCTCGCGCAGGCGGTCGGTGAAGGCGCGGGTAAGCGCGTGCTGCGCCTGATAATCCGAGGTGAATTGCAGCATGTTGCTGAGGTATTGGGTCCGGTTGCCATCGCTGTCAAAAAGCCGCTCGCCCTTGCCCGCCTCGTTGACGCCTTCAAAGGCGGTGTCGATGCAAAGGGCAAAGTTGCCCTCGGCGTCGGCGTTTGCAAAAACGAAAGGGTAGCGGCGCAGGAACGCGGGCACATAGTCGCCGTCCCAGGCTCCGGCGGCGGTCACGCAGAGGTTTTCGTCGGTGCGCAACCCGACAACCGCGGCAGGGGTCAGCGCCGGGCCTTCACCGGCAAAGACGATCGGGTATTCCGCCGCCGCTTTTTCGAATTCGGCCACCACCAGCGGCACCGAGTTGAGCGCGGCGGCAAAGCGGAAATCCGTTCCCTGCCGCACCGCGAGGTTGCGGTGCGCCTCGGCCGAGATCGGCACGGCATTCTCGTAGATCATCAGTTGCTTTGTCATGTTCCGCCCTCTGGCCTCTGGCCTCTGGTGTCCGGCGACTGTGCGAAGGAATTTCGCGCGCCGCAAGCCCAGGCGTGGCGGACGCGGCAAATCTTGGGCGAAACCGCCGGTGCCACACCGAGGTCAGGCAAATGCCGGTCGGCAGGTGCTCTGCCAGCCACCGGGCCGACCCGGATGATGCGACGAAGGTGAAGGTGCCGCGCGAATCCTTTCCTTCAATGCAATGGACTTTTCTTCAGCGCGATAGACTTTCGGCCCCCGGATGCAGCGCGTTCAGCGCCAGATATTGCGCTCAGGCAGCCAGCATTTGCGAGCAAACGCCAGCATTGATTAGATAATTCAAGAGCTTGCAACTGGTGGTCAGATGTGCGCACTCTCGGGTTCGCGGTATCGGAAATAGTGTTGTTTTTTGAATCTTTCCCGGGCTACCTATGGACATGCGACAAATCGTCGCAGTATAATTTGTTTGGTTAACTACGAGAGGGCAAAGGTGTTGATCCAGAACCCGCTATTTTACAAGAACGTTGTTCCTGTCGATGCCCGTTTGCACGAAAATTTGCGCATCGGTCGGCCCGAGCGCCCGCTTGGCTTCGCGCGCGAAGCAAATGTGATCCCGGCGCTGGTGGACGAATTCGAATTGGCGATGGCCGATCTGCCGATCGCGTTCCTGCCCGGCCCCGAGCTGCCAGCGGCGGTATTCGTGACCGGTGCCGCCCCCGGAACCAATGCCTATGTCTCGGACGACGGGCTGTGGAGCGGTGCCTATATTCCCGCCTATCTGCGGCGCTACCCTTTCATCATCGGTGATACGGCTGGCGGATCTTCGGTTCTGTGCTTCGACGATACCTACCCCGGATTTGGCGAGGTGGAAGGCGAGCGGTTCTTTTCCGAAGACGGCGCGCGTGCGGCCCCGCTGGAACAGGCGCTTGCATTGGCGCAGACCTATCGCGACGCGGCGGTGCGGACCGAGGCGTTTTGCGGGCTTTTGCGCGATTTCGGCCTGTTGCAGACCGCAACGCTGGATACCACCGCGCCTGACGGGTCAAAATCTGTCGTGCACGGCATCATGATCATCAACGAGGCGGCACTTGCCGCGCTAACGGCCGAGCAGGTGCACAAGCTGCATCAGGCCGGGTTCCTGAAGGCGATCTACAGCCAGATCGCCAGCCTGAGGTCAGTTTCGAAACTGTCGCCCCCCGTGCCGAAGAAGCCGCGTGGTTCTGCCAAGAAAACGAGTTGAGACCCGTTCCAATCTGCCGGAGCGGTGTTCTGGTTGCCTTCGTTTCTGCACGACGCCGTGCCGCACCCATTCAGGGTTCGACTGAAGTCTGGAGCTGCCAATGCCGACCGCTGCGACCCCTCGCCTTGCCGAATTCCTTCGCGCCTTGCTTGCCATCGTCCTGATCGCAAGCTTCGCTCTTGTCGCATTGCCCGCTACGGGGCGCGCGCAATCCGCAACGGCGGGAGCCCCGGCGGGCACCGCCGTGGTCTCGCTCACCGGCTTCAGGTCTGCCAAATTCGGCATGGATGAAGACGCGGTGCGCGCCGCGATCAAGGCCGATTTCGGGCTGGAAGGCGATGCGGTGCAGGTTGGGTTGAATTCGGTCGAGCGGACCCGGGTGATGACCATCATCGCGCCCGAAGTTCTGCGCGAAGGCGGCACCGCGCAGGTTTCCTACATCTTCGGGTATCAGAGCAAGGCGCTCATCCAGGTCGGGGTGCTCTGGGCTCCGGCCACCGACCCGGCGATCACCGACGCCATGCTTTATGCCAATGGCGATGTGCTGCGCGCCTATTTCGATGCGGCGGGGTATCTGCCGGAAACCATCTCGAAGGATGTCGTGCTGGAAAACGGCATCCTCCTGTTTCGTGGTGCCGACGCTGCAGGCCATACCGCGATCTTGCTGTTGCAGGGTCGGTTCGAAGAGGCGGATGGGCTGCGAACGCTGTTTCCCGCCAGCCTCACGCTGCTTTACGCCGTAAGTCCGGACAGTCCGGACATCCTGACAATCCCGAGCGGAGATTTCTGATGGGCAAACATATGAGCCTGCTGCACATCGAATACTCCCGCCAGAACAGGGCACGCCAGCGGCGCGCCCTGTTCAAGCAATTCGTGCTTGGGGCAAGCCCGCTCGTCCTTGGGGCGCTGATGGGCACCGGCATGGCGACCCGCGCCGAGGCGCAGGCGGTCAACCTCGACATCACCTCGAACAACATCATCGCCGATGGCCGCACCCGCACCACCATCACCACCACCGACAACCACACCCGCATCACCACCGGAACAGTTTCCGGCAATGTCGGCTTCAACACCTTTTCCGATTTCCAGCAGGCCGCCGGCACGAGGGTTGACCTTTTCGTGCCCGACGCCGCGGGCAGCCTGGTCAACATCGTCAGCAATGGCGCGGTGGTGATCAATGGCGAGTTGAACAGCTTCAAGGACGGGACCATCGGCGGCAACGTCTTCTTTGCCAGTTCCGACGGCTTCATCGTTGGCCAGAACGGCCGCGTCAACGTCGGTTCACTGACCGTCAACACCCCGACACAAGAGTTTCTCGACCGCGTCGTGCGTGCCGATGGCAGCGTCAACGATGCGGTTGCGGCGCAGCTCATGCGCGGCGAAATTCCGATGTCGCCAAATGGGCATATCGCGATTCTGGGTCAGGTCAACGCCAGCGGCTCGATTTCGCTGCAAGGTCAGACGATTCTGGTCAACGGCGACACCGGACCGCTGACCGGTGCCGATCTTGGCCAGCGCACCAAGTTCGAAGCGACGGTCAATGCCGCTGGCATGGTCGAAGGTGCCGCGCTCGTGGCCCATGGTGGCCGGATTTCCATCGTCGCGGCGGGCGGTTCGCGCATTGGTGGCAGGCTTGACGTTTCGGCCCCCGCGGGCGCTGCGGATGGTGGCGAGATTTCGGTAACGGGCGGCGACATCACCATTGAATCCAGTGCTTTGCTCGCGGCCGATGGCGACGCGGGCGGCGCGATCGTGGTTTTCGCCGATGGCACCCTGGTGGTGCAGGATCAGGCAACCTTCAGCGCAGCGGGCGCAGGCCTCGGTGATGGCGGCTTTGTCGAACTGAGCGGGCGCGATGCGCATATCGGCTCGGTCAACCTTGATTTGTCATCCCGCGCGGGCAGCGCCGGAACGCTGCTGATCGACCCGGTTGCGCTTTATGTCGGCGGTGCTCTGGTCAGTGCAAGCGGCGCGAATTCGACCAGCGTCACCACCAGCATTCTTTCCAACGGTGCCAGCATCCTCTTGCAGGCCGACGAATCGATTACCGTGGTTGCCGGTGGCGTGCTCGATTCGCGGATGATCGCGGCGGGCGTTTCGACCGGAAATTCCGGCAGCATCACGCTTGAGGCCCCGCGCATCACCCTCGATGACGGCTCTGAAGTTCTCGCGGGGGTTTCCTCTGGCTCGGGGTTCCTTGCCGGTGACGTGATCTTTACCGCAACGCGCACGAATGGCGGCACCGCCGAAATCATCATCGGCCAGGGCGGGGCGACCGCCCCGGTTCTTACCGGCCGGAACATCACGCTTACCGCCACTTCGACCGTGGATCAGGCGAGCCTGCTGCTCGCTCTGCCCACCGCCACTGCGCGGATTACCGCGAATGGCGGGGCGATCAACGCCTCGGGCCTGTTCAAGGCCACGGCCTCGGCGGCTGGCGCGGGTGGTGTCACGCTGCTGCCGCTCGGCATCGTGGTCACGAACGTCGATGCCACGGTTGATATCAAGGGCACCACCGTGCTGACCGCCGCTATCGTCGAACTGGGTGCAACCGCGCAGGTTCTCTCCTCGATCGTGACCCAGTCGCTTGCGCCGGTGAACAGCTCGGCCGATGGCGCGGTTGCCATTTCGACAATCAACAGCACCGCGATTGCCCGCATCGGCGGCTCGGCGGAACTGCATGTTGCAGGCGATACCACGCTGAACGCGCATAACATTGTCACCTCCGAATCCGATGCGACGCCGCAAGCCTCCGCCTTCGGCGCCTCGGTCGGGGTCAGCGTGGTCAACGCGGTAACCACGGCAGAACTGGCGGATGCGGCAGCGGTATCGACCGGCGGGCTCAGCCTCAATGCGGTCACCGGCACCAGTGTCGAGGTCAACGCCACAGCGGGCGCGGGCGGGGCGACAACGCCATCGGCTGGCAGCATGGCCGTGACCTACCTGAGCGATCCGAACTATGGCGGGCAGGCAACAACCAGCGGCGGCGGCGTTTCGGTTGCCGGCGCGCTGGCGATCTCGGATCTGACCTCCACCACCAATGCCCGAATCAATTCCTCGGCGGCAACCACGGTCACCGGCGCGGTCAGCGTGACCACCGGCTCGGAAAACGCAGTCAGCGTGACCGCGGACGGATCGACCGTCGACTCGGCTACCGGCGTCGGCGTGGCGCTTGGCATCAACATTGCCAAGGTCGTCAATGACGCCGTGATCGCCAGCGCGGTCAGCGCGGGCAGCGCGCATGTCGCAGCGCTCACCATGGGCGAAGGCAACAGTTTCACCACCAGCGCAACCTCCGGCGCAGGTGCCTCGAATGTCGGCATCGCCGGTTCCTTCGCGCTGAACCTGCTTGACACGCAGTCGGTGGCGCGGGTTTCGGGGGCGGCGGTGGTGACGGTTGCGGGGGGCGGGGCGGTTTCGCTGGCGACCGACAACCAGACCGATGCGACCGCCGAGGCCTTGCCGGTTGGCGGCGGGGCGACCGGGGCGACGGTTGGCGTTGGTGCCTCTGTTGCGCTCAACATTCTGGCGAACCGCTCGGTCGCCGAGATCGCCGATGGCGGCGTGGTCAGCGGCGCGGGCGATCTGACGCTGGCGGCGCGCGCCACGCATGTTGCCGCGACCAAGGCCGAGGCGGGGTCATCGGGCGGGGTTTCGATCACCCCGGCGCTTGCGCTTTCGCTGATCAACAACACCACCACGG
>NZ_JAUXPI010000040.1 GCF_030684035.1 Phaeovulum sp.
GTCTAAGATTCCCCACTGCTGCCTCCCGTAGGAGTCTGGGCCGTGTCTCAG
This sequence comes from Phaeovulum sp., assembly GCF_030684035.1. Taxonomy (GTDB): domain Bacteria; phylum Pseudomonadota; class Alphaproteobacteria; order Rhodobacterales; family Rhodobacteraceae; genus UBA6213. The sequence goes on from NZ_JAUXPI010000040.1 coordinate 52, forward strand.
TCCCAGTGTGGCTGATCATCCTCTCAAACCAGCTATGGATCGTCGGCTTGGTAGGCCATTACCCCACCAACTACCTAATCCAACGCGGGCTGATCCCTCTCCGATAAATCTTTCCCCCCAAATCTCCACGATCAGGGGGCGTATACGGTATTACTCCCAGTTTCCCGAGGCTATTCCGTAGAGAAGGGCACATTCCCACGCGTTACTCACCCGTCCGCCGCTAACCCCGAAGGGTCCGCTCGACTTGCATGTGTTAGGCCTGCCGCCAGCGTTCGTTCTGAGCCAGGATCAAACTCTCAAGTTGAAAGTCCCGAAAGACTATCCTTGACGCATGAACCTCTGCACATCGTTCCTGCCCAGGCGGGCAGGTAACTTCTGTCCATCGTCCTTCATTGCGAACAACAAAGACCGACAAACAGTGAAGCTGACACCTACATCATCGAGCTCGCGCCCTAGTAGGCCGATATGCAAACGTCCAGTCATCGATACGACCCAAACCGCCCACATATCTCTTCAGTAAAATCTAGTTGTCAAAGAGCATGAAGACAAAACCAGACCCGTTGCGCCATCTCTCAGCGCATCCGGCCAGATCGATCTCCAGTTTTCGTTTGCTTTCAGTGCCTTGCGGCGCATTCGGCGTGCCGTTGCGGTGTTTGCCGCTTCGGTAGAGGGGTATTTACGGACCTGCGCCCAACTCCGCAAGAGGCTTTTTCGCAATCCGCGCATTTTTTTCGCTGCACGCGCAAAGCTTTCAAAATCTTGTGGTATTTGGCCAGTTTGCCACCATGCGGCAGCCCCCTGCGCAAGATTCTGTCGCAAATCACCCCCTGGCACGAAACGAATGCGGGCCCTGCCCGGGGCTGCCGCCGCGGCGGCTTTCAGCGCCCGAGCCGCAGCGCCAGAAGCGCCAGAATCGCGCCGAGGTAAACGAAGGGTTCGGGCGGCCAGGCCTTGACCAACCACAGATAATGCACCCCGCCAAGCACCGCCGCCGGGTAGACCAGCCGGTGCAGCACCCGCCAGCGCATTCCCCCGAGCCGCCGCAGCGCCCAGTTGTTCGACGTTGCCGCCAGCGGCACCAGCAGCGCGAAGGCGGCCATGCCGAGCGTCAGATAGGGCCGCTTGACGATGTCGCCCAACGCCTGGCTCCAGAGCAGCGCCATGTCGAGCACCACCCAGGCGGCGAGGTGCAGCACCACATAGCAAAAGGCCAGAACCCCGATCGCGCGGCGGAACCGCAACAGGTTCAGCCCGGCAAAGCGGCGCAGCGGTGTCACCGCCAGCCCCGCCACGATCAGCTGCAACCCGATCTTGCCCAGCCGTTGCTCGATCTCCTTCACCGGGTCGATGCCAAGCCCGCCCTCTGCCAGCAGCCACAGGATCCACGCCAGCGGCAGCACCCCCGCCAGATAGACCGACCAGACCGGCACCCGGCGCAACGCGCCGTTCAGCTCCGACGCGAAGGGGAGGGAAAACGAAAGCGTGGCCATCAGTAGTTCTTCGCCAGATCCATGCCGGCATAAAGCCCCGCCACCTTTTCGGCATAACCGTTGAAAAGCTGCGTCGGCTGGCGGTTGCCGAAAAGCCCCGCTCCGATCCGCCGCTCGGTTGCCTGGCTCCAGCGCGGGTGGTCCACCGCCGGGTTCACATTGGCGTAAAAGCCGTATTCGCTCGCTTGCTGCATCCGCCAGGTATTGTCGGGCTGGCCGTCGGTCAGGGTCATCTTCACGATCGCCTTGATCGACTTGAAGCCGTATTTCCACGGCACCACCAGCCGCAGCGGCGCGCCGTTGCCCTTGGGCAGCGGCTCATCATAAAGCCCGCTGGCAAGAATGGTCAGCGGGTGCATCGCCTCATCCAGCCGCAGGCCCTCGCGGTATGGCCAATCAAGCCCGCGCCCGCGTTGGCCGCGCATTTCCTCGGGGCGCACGACGGTTTCAAACGCCACATATTTCGCCCCCGGCAGCACCCCCACCTGCGCCAGAAAGGCCGAAAGCTCGAACCCGACCCAGGGCACCACCATCGACCAGGCTTCCACGCAGCGCAGCCGGTAGATCCGCTCTTCCAACGCCTTGCCGCGCAGGATCTCGGCCAGATCATAGCGCCCCGGCCGCTCCACCAGCCCATCGACCTCGACCGCCCAGGGGTCGGTGGTCAGCGCCGAGGCATAGCGTGCGGGGTCCTCCTTATCATAGCCGAACTCGTAATAGTTCGAATAGCCCATGATCTCGTCAAGCGTATTGGGCTTGGCATCGGTGGAAAGCGCGCTTTTCGCGGCACCGAGCGAGCCCGCCAGCGCCGGGCCCGCCACCGCCACCCCCGCCGCGCCAGAGATGAAAGCGCGCCGGTTGAGGTAAAGCGCCTTCGGCGTCACATCGGCCCAGCCGAGTTTTCTGCGCTGCATGGTCATCCCGTTCTCCCTGCTTTGGCGAAGCTATAACATCTGCCGCCGCGGTAACGGTTTCACATTCGCGCCAACCCGGCGTGTGCGCCGCCCCAGTGCCAGGGCGGTGCCTGCCGCCTCAGTGCAACGCCGCCCCATAGGGCTTTTCATGCGCGGCGCGCGGCGCGCGACCACCAACGATCAGCCCCTCGGGACCCGCCGTCACGGTAACCGTATCGCCATCGATGACACCGCCCGAAAGCAGCATCTCCGCAAGCGGGTCTTGCAAATGCCGCTGGATTACCCGCTTCAAGGGCCGCGCGCCGAAGACCGGGTCATAGCCTTCATCCGCCAGCCATTTGCGCGCCGCAGTGTCGAGATCGAGCGTGATCTTGCGCCCGGCGAGCCGCTTTTCAAGCTGGCGAAGCTGGATCAGCACGATCCCGTCCATATCGCTCCGCGTCAACCGGTCGAAAATGATCGTCTCATCCAGCCGGTTGAGGAACTCGGGCCGGAAATGCGCCCTGACCGCTTCCATCACCTGCGCCTGCGCCTGGCCGCTGTCCGACCCCTCGGGCAACTGGCTCAGCGCCTGACTGCCAAGGTTTGAGGTCAGCACGATCAGCGTCTGCTTGAAGTCCACATGCCGCCCGTGGCCATCGGTCAGCACCCCGTCATCGAGCACCTGAAGGAGCACGTTGAACACATCGGGATGCGCCTTTTCCACCTCGTCGAACAGGAGCACCTGATAGGGCCTGCGCCGCACCGCCTCGGTCAGCACCCCGCCCTCGTCGTAGCCGACATAGCCGGGAGGCGCGCCGATCAGCCGCGCCACCGCATGTTTCTCCATGAACTCCGACATGTCGATGCGCACCATCGCGGTGTCGTCATCAAAGAGATACTCGGCCACCGCCTTGGTCAGCTCGGTCTTGCCAACCCCGGTCGGCCCGAGGAAGAGGAAGCTGCCCAGCGGCCGCCCCTCGTCGTTGAGGCCCGCCCGCGCCCGGCGCACGGCATTGGCCACCGCCGTTACTGCCGCCCGTTGGCCGATCACCCGCTTGCCAAGCTCGTCTTCCATTTTCAGCAGTTTTTCGCGCTCGCCCTCAAGCATCTTCGAGGTCGGGATGCCGGTCCAACGCTCCACCACCTCGGCAATCTGCTCTGGCCGCACCGCTTCGGAAACCATCGCCTCAGCCAGCGTTTCGCTTTCCGCCAGCTGCCGCTCCAGCCCCGGTATCACCCCGTAGCTCAATTCCCCTGCGCGGCCGAGGTTGCCCTCGCGCTTGGCATGCTCCAGCTCGGTGCGGGCATGTTCCAGTTGCTCTTTCAGCCCGCGCGAGGCCTCGAGCTTGTCGCGCTCGGCCTGCCACTGCGACGTCATCGTTGCGCTTTGCTGGGTAAGCTCGCCAAGTTCCTTCTGCAATTTCTCCAGCCGGTCGCGGCTCGCCGCATCGTCCTCTTTCTTCAGCGCCTCCGCCTCGATCTGCAATTGCAGGATCTGCCGGTCAAGCGCGTCCAGCTCTTCGGGTTTGCTGTCCACTTCCATGCGCAACCGGCTGGCAGCCTCGTCCATCAGGTCGATCGCCTTGTCGGGCAGGAAGCGGTCGGTAATGTAGCGATGGCTCAGCGTCGCCGCCGCCACCAGGGCAGAATCGGAAATCCGCACCCCGTGGTGCAGCTCGTATTTTTCCTTGATACCGCGCAGAATGCTGATCGTGTCCTCAACCGTCGGCTCCTCCACCATCACCGGCTGGAACCGCCGCGCCAAGGCCGCGTCTTTCTCCACATACTTGCGGTATTCATCAAGCGTGGTGGCCCCCACGCAATGCAACTCGCCCCGCGCCAGCGCCGGTTTGATCAGGTTCGCCGCATCCATTGCGCCATCGGCCTTGCCCGCGCCGACCAGCGTGTGCATCTCGTCGATGAACAGGATGATTTCGCCTGCCGCGCCTTCGATTTCCTTCAGCACCGCTTTCAGCCGTTCCTCGAACTCGCCGCGATACTTCGCGCCCGCAATCAGCGCCCCCATATCCAGCGCCAGCAGCTTCTTGTTCTTCAGGCTTTCCGGCACGTCGCCTTCGATGATCCGCAGCGCAAGGCCCTCGGCAATCGCGGTCTTGCCGACGCCAGGCTCGCCGATCAGCACCGGGTTGTTCTTGGTGCGGCGGCTCAGCACCTGCATGGTGCGCCGGATCTCGTCATCGCGGCCGATGATCGGGTCAATCTTGCCCTGCTCCGCCGCCTCGGTCAGATCGCGCGCATATTTCTTCAGCGCCTCCATCGTGTCTTCGGCCGAGGCGCTATCTGCCTTGCGACCCTTGCGGATGTCGTTGATCGCCGAATTGAGCTTCTGCGGCGTCACCGCGCCCGCATCGAGCGCGTCCTTGGCGCGGGTGTTGACCAGCGCCAGCGCCATCAGCATGCGCTCGACCGGCACGAAACTGTCGCCCGCCTTCTTTGCCACCTTTTCCGCCTCGTCGAGCACCCGCACCAGAGACTGGTCCACATAGACCTCGCCGCTGCCGCCCGAAACCTTGGGCAGCTTGGCCACCGCGGCATTGACCGCCTCGCCCACCCGCGCAGGCTCGCCGCCCGAGGCCCGGATCAGGTTTGCGCTCAGCCCCTGATCATCGTCCATCAGGGCTTTCAGAAGATGCTCGGGCAGCACCCGCTGGTGCCCTTCGCGCATCGCGATCGTCTGCGCCGCCTGTACGAAACCACGGGCGCGCTCGGTGAATTTTTCCATGTTCATGGGGTCACTCCTTGGCAAAGCCCCCGGGCCACGTCGCCGCCCGCAACGGCACGGCGCACTCCCCGGGTCTTGACAGGGAAATGGCGTCTGGGCGCATCGCCTTCAAGGGGCGCGGCGCGCGGGTTTTCACAGCCCCGCTCATACTTTGCCAACACTTCGCCGCAATGCTGGGCAAGTCACGGAAGCAAGGAGACAGCATGAACCATTCCGCCATCCACATCGCCGAGGTCTCCTACAATTCCGCCCGCCTCCGGTTCGAGGCGGTGGTAGAATTCTTTGCCCCCGGCTTGCCGCAGCCGCTGCGGGTTCCGGTGATGCTTGCGGCCCCGCAGGGCACGCCGCATCGCGCCCTTGCCCGCGCGTTGGCTGCCGAGGCGGCACGCCGCGGCATCGGCGGGCTCTAGGCTTTACGGGCCCCGCGCCAGCGCCTAAACACCGGGCAGCAACCCCGGAGAGGCCCCATGCACCCTGACAACCGCCTGATCGTCGCGCTCGATCTGCCCAATGCCCTTGCCGGGCTTGACCTTGTGAACCGGCTTGGCGACGCGGTGGGGTTCTACAAGATCGGGCTTGGCATGCTGACCGGCGGCGGCCTGGCGCTGGCGGATGAACTCAAGCAGCAGCACGGCAAGCGCATCTTCCTTGATCTCAAGCTTTTCGACATTTCCGCCACCATCGAGGCCGCGGTGCGCGGCATTGCGCAGTATGATCTCGATTTTCTCACCGTCCACGGCGATCCGCATGTGGTCCGCGCCGCCTGCGAGGGCGCTGCGGGCACGGGGCTGAAAATTCTCGCCGTGACCATCCTCACCTCGCTCGACCGGGCAGACCTTGACGCCTGCCTGATCCGCCCCGGCAATGTCGCCGACCTCGTGACCGAGCGCGCCGCCCGCGCCTTTGCCGCAGGCGCACATGGCGTCATCGCCTCCCCGCACGAAGCCGCCGCCATCCGTGCCCTGCCCGAAGCCGCGGGCCGCCTGATCGTCACCCCCGGCGTGCGCCCCGCGGGTGCCGCCCTGGGCGATCAAAAACGCGTCGAAACCCCCGCCGCCGCCCTCGCCGCCGGGGCCGACCACATCGTGGTGGGCCGTCCTGTGTGGCAAGCCAAGGACCCGAGGGCGGCGGCGCAGGCGATTGTGAGGGAGTTCGCGGGGGCCTGAGGGCAGAAATGCAAGCGGCAGCCCGGAGGCTGCCACTTTTTTCCCGTCGCACAGTTCACCTCAGCGAATTGAAAAATGCGCTCGTCGCTTATTCGTGCGGGTGGACGTGCTCTCGCTCGCCGTATTCGGTTTCGGAATCTTCCGAAATGTACTCGACGGTTTCGTTCTTCAGCGGCCCGCCTTGTTGGGCAGTCTTGTCTTGGCCACCGGGGTTGATCTTGCTCTGCTCTGTTACCGTCACCTCATATTCGATGGTGGTGGTAGTGATGACTTCGGTGCGGAAGTTGCTCTGGTTTTTCGCGCTCGCCTTGCCGCCCGACTTCAGCTCGGCCATGTTGATGACGGTCGTATCCACGTCAACGACGACACCGCTGCCGGAATATCCATCAACTTCCACAGGACTCCCGTATGTCCAGTTCTCGTTCGGAAGCGGGTCGCAGCCCGAAACGCAACTCGTCCCCTCGGCCGGTGGAGTGTCCGCAAACGCAGCAACCGACATCATCAACGCGCTTGCCAGCGTGATCGCGAAGGCAGTCTTTTTCATTTGAACTTCTCCTCAAATCGCCAAAACCCCCAGACCCAAAGCCCATGACTCTCGTTCACGGACTACAGGTATTCTAATAGGGTGCCACACCCCGACATAATGTAAACGAAATACCGCCACATTCCTGCCGCAATCGAGAAAGATCTTCGTTGTTTCCAAATCACTACCTAATATGAACGTCAGATTGCTGCCGGAAGCTGCAAATTCCGAGATCGCTATACCTAAGGCTTAGTCAGCCGCTGCCGCGACAAATCGTCGCGGCACCAAAGCGGCGAATCACCCCTACCCGAAGTTCCGAGCGAATACCGCCGCCAGTTCCGGCCTTGCCTGCACATTGCGGGCAATCGCCGCCAGCTTCGGGGCCTCGGCGGCGAACCACGCGGGCCTCGGCCGCCAGTGGCTCATCACCCCCACATAGATATCCAGCGCCGAAAACCGTTCGCCCAGAAACCACGGGGCCCCCGCCGCCGCCTCGACCGCGCGCCAAAGCGCCTCGGCGCGCGCATCGACAGCGGCGCGAAACGCCTTGGCCGCCCCGGCCTCGGCCACATAGCGCGTCGGCACATCGGCAAAGGTAAAGCAGGGGTAGATGTTGGCCACCAGAAACACCAGCCAGCGCAGAAACGCCGCCCGCTCCGCCGACCCCGGCCCCGGCACCAGCGCCTCCGACCCGGCGGCATCGGCCAGATAGAGCGTCATTGCTGCGCTTTCGGTCATCGCCTCGCCCGAGGGCAGAACCAGCGCCGGCACCTGCGCCAGCGGGTTGATCCGGCCAAGCGCCGCCCGCGCGGCGGCATCTTCATAAATGTCGCCCGCCTCGACCAGCTCATGCGGCAGTCCGTAAAACACCAGCTGCGCCTCGACAATTGCCGAACCCCAGCCCGGCATCTGGTAAAGCCTGAACGGCATCGCGCCCTCAGTTGTCGTTGACATCGTGGTCATAGATTTTCGGGTTGTTGCGATAGACGCCGGCCCAACGCCGCAGCGCCAGCCAGGCCGCCAGCGCCCCCGCCGCCATGATGAATATCATCCACGGCAGCGAAGCCCCCAGCACCCCGACCCAGACCAGAAGCGCCACGATGATCGCGCCGCACGCGAGCCCGAGCAGGTAAAACCCCGGTGCCAGCATTTCCAGCCCCGCCAGCGCCACCCCCAGCACCGCCCATAGCCACGCCTGCTGCCAGATCATTTCATCCGCCCCTGCAACATCTTGAAGGCATCGCCAAAGGCGTCAATCGCAGCGGCTGGCACGATCACCACCTGCTTGCCGGCACCCTGCCCCACCGCCGTCAGCGCCTCGACCTGTTTCAGCGCCACCTGGTACTGCGCCGCCTCGATGCCGTTTTCCTTGATCGCCGCGGCAATCGTCACCGTCGCAAAGGCCTCTGCCTCGGCAAGAATGCGCCGCGCCTTGGCCTGCTGCTGCGCCGAATAAAGCTCGGCATCCGCCGCCAGTTCCACCGACCGCTTCTTGCCCTCGGCCTCGGTCACCTGCGCGCGCCGCGCGCGCTCGGCGTTGAGCTGCTGCAACATCGCCTGCCGGGTCTGGTCGTCGAGGTTCACATCCAGAATTTCCGCCCGCGTCACCTCGATGCCCCAGTCATCGACCATCGCCGCGACCTGCTCGCGGATCTTCGCGGTCAGCTCGTTGCGGTTCGACTGCACCTGATCGAGCTCCATCTTGCCGATCTCGGAGCGCACGATCCCCGCCACCGTAGTGGCAATCGCAGCATCCACATCGCGGATCCGGTAGACGGTCTTTTCCGGCTCGATGATCCGGTAGAACACGCTGGTTTCGACCTTCACCAGCACGTTGTCGGTGGTGATCGCGTCCTGCTGCGCGGTGGGCAACTGGCGCTCCAGCACCGAGATCTTGTGCGCCACCCGGTCAAGATAGGGCACGATCAGGTTGATCCCCGGCCCCAGGACCGCGCGCAACCGCCCGAACCTTTCCACCACATGCTTTTCCGATTGCGGCACGATCCGCACCCCGAGGAAAATCCCCAGAATGATGAACAGCGCCAGCACGATCAAAAGAATACTGCTGCCGCTTATTCCGCCAATGTCAAAATCGCCCATCAGGGCACCCCCGTGCTCAATAATCCGCGCCGATCATGCCCCGAAAGCGGCCAAAGCGAAAGGGGGCGCAGAGCGCGCGGCGCGTTCACTTCGCGCGCAATCCGCCCGGCCTATCCTCGCGCCCCCGCCAGGGCCTCACCATCCGCCGCGAAAGAACCCCCGAAGGCTACCTGCTGCGCTTCACCGGCCCCGAGGCGTCCGGGATGATGATCGACAGCGTTCTCGATGACATCGAGCGGATGTATGCGCCGGTGTGAAGGGGGGTAAGTATACAACCGGCGGCGCGCGCAGAACCGCAGCGCGCGGTAACTATATGCAATCAGCCACAAATATCGTCTTCAACTATCGAATCGGCACGTCAAACGCCAAAGATGCGATACCGAAAACCGATGTTGCGAATGGTAAGCTGGTTTAGCTGTCGCGCGGCTTCGTCTTGAGTAATCTTACCTTCTTCAAGCATTCTGTTGATCTCAGACGCCTGCTGTTGCAGCTGGTGAAGCAGCGCGGCCTCACTACTTAACTTACTGGTATCACAATGTTTTTCAGCTAGCAATGCCGTCATGGTCCCCTCTCAGCACAGCTTCTGTACGTGTTCCAAGATCGACTGGCAGTTCACGACGATGATCCTAAGGAACGTCTGAAAAACCTGCCACTTTCCGCCTGATCTGATAGGCTTGGGCATCCCCACGAGGAGGCTTGCCGATGCTGAAACAACCCGCCTTTCCCGGCCTGCGCGATGCGATGAAGAAGAAGGTGACACGGCGCG
>NZ_JAUXPI010000027.1 GCF_030684035.1 Phaeovulum sp.
CACGTTGAGAGGTTCTTCAGTAAACTCAAACACTTCCGCGCCATAGCTACCCGATACGACAAACGTGATGACAACTTCCTCGCCTCCGTCCAACTCGCATCCCTGCGGATATGGTTGCGGACATATGAGTCGGTGACCTAGTCTTGGCGCATGACCTTTGCCGCCCGCCTCGCACGCTCCCCGATCCCGCATGATGCCGAACGGGGTGCCGATGCGGCGGCACGATTTTCCTTCCTCGGTGCGGAAATGCGCGGCCTCGTGGCGGGCGCGGCCGGTTGCAGCCCCTACCTCGCCGGGCTCCTGGGGCGCGAGGCGGAGTGGATCGGTTCGGCCTTGCAGGGGGTGCCCGAGGCAGCGCTGGCCGAGGCACTGGCAGCACCTGCGGCGGCAGTGGGGGCCGAGGCGTTGGGTACAGAACTGCGCCGCGCCAAGCGGCGTGTGGCGCTTTTGGTGGCGCTGGCCGATCTGGGCGGGGTCTGGCCGCTTGAAGCCGTCACCGGGGCGCTGACCGCGCTTGCCGACCGCGCCGTCGATCTGGCGCTGCGCCAACTGGTCGGCGACGAGATCCGCAGGGGCAAACTGCCCGGCGCGTCACCGCAGGACGTCGAGATTGCAGGTGGAATGGTGGTGCTTGCCATGGGCAAGATGGGGGCGGGGGAGCTCAACTATTCCTCCGACATCGATCTGATCTGCCTCTTTGATGACGAACGTTTCGCGCCTGCCGATCTGCACGATGCCCGCGCCGCCTTCATCCGGGCGACCCGCAAGCTGGCGATGCTGTTGAGCGATCTGACATCCGAGGGCTATGTGTTCCGCACCGACCTCAGGCTGCGCCCCGATGCCTCGGTCACGCCCGTCTGCATCTCGATGTCGGCTGCCGAGGCCTATTATGAGGCAGAGGGCCGCACCTGGGAACGCGCCGCCTATATCAAGGCGCGGCCCTGCGCGGGCGATCTGGCGGCGGGCGCGCGGTTTTTGGCGGCGCTTACCCCCTTTGTCTGGCGCCGCCACCTCGATTTCGCGGCGATCGAAGATGCGCATGGCATGCGGCTCCGGATCCGCGACCACAAGGGCCTGCATGGCCCGATAAGTCTGCCCGGCCACAACATGAAACTGGGTGCCGGCGGCATCCGCGAGATCGAGTTTTTTACCCAGACCCGGCAGTTGATCGCCGGTGGGCGCGATGCCAGCCTGCGTGATCGCGCCACGGTGGGCGGGCTGCGGGCGTTGGCGGCCAAGGGCTGGGTCGCACCGGCGATTGCCGAGGAACTGACGCAGCATTATCGCGCCCACCGCGAAGTCGAGCACCGGTTGCAGATGGTGAACGATGCGCAAACCCATCTGCTGCCTGCCTCGCAGGAGGGACTGGCGCGAATTGCCCATATGATGGGGGCGAGCGATCTGGCTGCATGGTCCGCCGAACTTCGGGCGCGGCTGGAGCGGGTCGAGGCCCTGACCGGGGCCTTCTTTGCGCCTTCCGAGGCCGCGGCACCACCCGATCTGGCACCCGCCGCGCGCGCCATTGTCGAACGCTGGCGCGGCCTTCCGGTGCTGCGATCGGCGCGGGCAGCGGCGATTTTTGCCCGCGTCGAACCCGAAGTGTTGCGCCGCATGGCGCGGGCGGCCAACCCGGAGGAGGCGCTCAGGCAGTTCGACGGGTTTCTGGCGCGGCTTCCGGCGGGGGTGCAGCTTTTCTCGCTGTTCGAGGCCAATCCGCAGTTGATCGACCTGATCGTCGATATCTGCGCCACCGCCCCCGGCCTTGCCCAGTATCTTTCGCGCAATGCGGGGGTGCTCGACGCCGTGCTGGGCGGTGATTTCTTTGCGCCCTGGCCGGGCGGCGCGAGGCTGCACAAGGCGCTTGCCGCGGTTTTTGATGCCGCGCCCGACTACGAGAAAAAGCTTGGTGCGGCGCGGTCTTTCGTCAAGGAATGGCACTTTCGCATCGGCGTGCACCATTTGCGCGGCCTGGTCGATGCGGCCGAGGCCGGGAGGCAATATGCAGACCTTGCCGGGGCGGCGCTGGCGGCGCTCTGGCCCGAGGTGCAAGCCGAGTTCGCGCGCAAGCACGGGGCCTGTCCGGGGCGCGGGGCGGTGGTGCTGGGCATGGGCAGCCTTGGGGCGGAACGGCTCAATGCGGCCTCGGACCTTGATCTGATCGTGATCTATGACCCGGCGGGGGTGGAGGCTTCGGATGGTCCGCGCCCGCTGGCCGCGCGGCCCTATTACGCGCGGCTGACGCAGGCGCTGGTGACCGCGGTTTCGGCACCGATGGCCGAGGGGCGGCTTTACGAGGTGGACATGCGGCTCAGGCCGTCCGGGCGGCAAGGGCCGGTGGCGACCTCGCTTGAAAGCTTTCGCAGCTATCAGATGCAGGAAGCCTGGACCTGGGAGCATCTGGCGCTGACCCGGGCGCGGGTGCTTGCAGGCCCCCCCGATCTGGCTGCCGAGGTCGAGGCGGCACGGCTGGCGGTGCTCGCCGCCAAGGGGCAAAGCGCGCAGGTGATGCCCGATCTGGCCGACATGCGCGCCCGCATCTTTGCCGCCAAGCCCCCGGATGGCGCATGGGAGGCGAAGGTCGGCCCCGGGCGCTTGCAGGATATCGAGCTCTTGGCGCAAAGCTTTGCGCTGCGCACCGGCGATGCCGCGCGGCGCGTCGAACCACAGCTGCGCGCCGGTCTGCGGCACCGGTTGATCGGAAAGGACGAGCATGAGCTGCTGGCCTCGGCTTACCGGTTGCTCTGGCGTTTGCAGGCCGCGGGGCGGCTCTTGACCGACCGCCCGCTTGATCTGGCCGCGATTGGCGAGGGCGGGCAGGCGTTTCTTCTGCGCGAGGCGGGGGTGGCGGATCTTGCCGCGCTCGCGCATCGGCTGGAGGAAAGCACCGGGGCGGTTCAGGCCATTGTCGAAGCGGCATTGGCAGGCGAGGGGCAGCGATAGGGCATGGCGCGCGCGATTCCCACGCTGCAGCAGGCAGACCCCAAGGGGTTGATGCGCGAAGCCTTTCGCATCGAAGGCATCACCGCTGCGGAATGCCGCTCGATCTTTCTCGACTGGGCGTTGAGCCTCGCGCCCGGGGTCGATCCGCAAGCCGCCATGGCGGCGGTGCTCGCGGCCTATGGGGACGGGCAGGAGGCGCATCCGATGCGGGCGACGCTTTGCGAGGGTATGAAATCCGGCACGGTCACGCCGGGGCGTCGCGGTGGCTGGAGGGGGCGCAAACGGCCGGGCTCCGGATCCTAGCTCCGGGCTGCCGCTTGCAGCGCCGCAATGTCGAGCTTGACCATGCCCATCATCGCCTGCGTGACCGGGCTGGCGTTTGGCCCCCGCAGAAGCCGCAAGAGCGCGCGCGGTAGGATTTGCCAGCTCAAGCCCCAGCGGTCGGTCAGCCAGCCGCAGCGGCTTTCGCTGCCGCCACCGGCCAGAAGCGCCGCCCAGATGCGGTCAATCTCGGCCTGGGTGTCAAGCTGCACCGAGATCGAACAGGCGGGGGTCAGGCGATAGTGCGGACCGCCATTCATCGCCTGAAACCGCTGTCCCTGCAGCGTGAACTCGACCAGAAAGGCCCGGCCCTCGGGGTCGCCTTGTTGCGGAAAGATGTCGTCGATGCGGGCATCGGAAAACAGCGCGCAATAATATCGCGCGGCCTCTTCGGCACCGCTTTCAAACCAAAGTGAGGTGGCGACAGAGGCTGCGGTCATCGGCGGTTCTCCTTGGCCAAGGGGTCAGCGCGCGAGCCCGGCGGCCTCTGCGGCAAGGCGGGTGATGCCCCCCCAGTCGCCTGCCGCTACCAGCGCATCTGGCGCAACCCAGCTGCCGCCAACGCACATCACATTGGCGAGCTTCAGATATTCCGGTGCGGATTTCAGGCTGATGCCGCCGGTGGGGCAAAACCGCACCTGCGGCAAGGGCCCGCCGAGCGCTTTCACGGCACCCGCGCCGCCGGAGGTTTCGGCGGGAAAGAACTTCTGCACCGTGTAGCCGCGTTCCAGCAGTGCCATCACCTCCGAGGCGGTGGCGGCACCGGGCAGCAGCGGCAGGCCGATTTCCTTGCAGGCGGCCAGCAGCCTCTCGGTCGCGCCGGGCGAAACGCCGAACGCAGCGCCCGCCGCTTTCGCCGCCGCCACGTCTTCCGGGGTCAGCAGGGTGCCAGCGCCGACCACACCACCCGGCACCGCTGCCATCGCCCGTATTGCATCGAGCGCGGCCGGTGTGCGCAACGTCACCTCAAGCGCCGGCAGCCCGCCCGCGATCAGCGCGCGCGCCAGCGGCGCGGCATGGGCCAGATCGCGCAGCACCAGCACCGGCACAACCGGGGCGAGTGCGCAAATTTCGGCGGTGCGGCGGCTTTGTTCGGCAGGCGTCATCGTGGTCCTTTCGCGGCACATGGCAAACGCCGCCGGGGTGACCGGCGGCGCGGTTAGCGCAATCATCGCATTTTGGGGCTGCCGCAGCAAGCCTGCGGCGCGCGCGGCCTACATGCAGGCATCCTTGTCGGTTGCCGGGTCGCAGGGCGGCTCGCCACCCGCTGCGGCGGGGGCGGTATCAGCGGGGGCCATCGCTGCGGCGGGGGCAAGACTGATCCCGGTGCCCGCGTCTGGTGCCCCGAAGCTCAACACCACGTCTGCCGCCTCGGTCAGATCGAGAAAGTTGAACGCGTTGATCCGGGCGATGCCGTCAAGCATGTCGCCAATGTCGATGCTCTGGTTGAGCAGGCAGGTGCGGCAGACCGAGACCCGCGCACCGGCAGCCATCGCCTGCACCAGCATAGCCGGGCCATCGACGCCATAGGTGGGAAAAACCGGGCCGTTGCCCGCGCCCTTGCGCCCGAGATCAAGTGCCGAGGCAACGAGTACGATATCGACCGAGCGGCCCGAAGCGGCTGCGGTGATCGCCAAATGCAGGCCCGCGCCCGCGGTTGGCATAGCGCCGCTCGACATCACGAACACGAATTTTGCAGGCCCGGCGGCTGCCTGCGCGGAAAGTTGCAGCGGCAGGAACGCCAGCAGCGACGCCAGCAAGGCGAGCAGACGCAGGGGGGAAAACGGTTTCATTGCAGCCTCACGGGTCAGGGAAGGGGTTCTGGCAGGGTAAACCTGCATTCCCGCCGCAACAAGCCGCCGAAGCTGACGTTAATTGTCGCGCCCCCGAAGATCAGAGCACGACCGAGGCACCCGCATCGGCAGCACCGACATTGCGGCGAAACACCTCGAACAACGCGCGACCGCTGCCCTCGGCGTTGGCCGAAAGGTCTGGCACCACCGGGGCGCGGGATGCGAAGCCCTCTGTCAGGCAGTCGAGCCGACCCGCCTGCGCATCCAGCCGCAGCATATCACCATCAGCAATCCGCGCCAATGCGCCGCCCTCGACAGCTTCGGGGCAGACATGGATAGCCGCAGGCACCTTGCCCGAAGCGCCGGACATGCGGCCATCGGTTACCAGCGCCACCCGCAAGCCGCGATCCTGCAGCACCGCCAGCACCGGGGTCAGCCCGTGCAATTCGGGCATGCCGTTGGCGCGTGGCCCCTGAAAGCGCACCACCACCACCACATCGGAGGCGAACTCGCCGCGCTGAAACGCGGCCTTGACCGCTTCCTGGCTGGCAAACACCCGCGCCGGGGCCTCGATCAGCAGCCGGTCGGCGGGCACCGATGAAACCTTGATGACGCCGCGCCCGAGGTTGCCCGTCAGCTGGCGCAAACCGCCCGAGGCGGCAAACGGCACCGCCGCAGATCGCACGATCTTCGCGTTGAGGCTTTCGGCCGGGCCGTCCTGCCATACGAGTTGCCCCGCGATCAGCTTTGGCTCCTGCCGATACCGCGCGAGGCCGTCACCGGCGATGGTGCGGGCGTCGGGATGCAGCAGCCCGGCATCGAGAAGTTGCCCGATCAGAAAGCCAAGGCCGCCAGCGGCATGGAAGTGGTTCACGTCGGCCAGACCGTTGGGGTAAACCTTGGCCAGCAGCGGCACCACATCGGAAACCGCGTCGAAATCGTCGAGGTCGAGCAATATCCCCGCCGCCCGCGCCATTGCGGGCAGGTGCAGCACCAGGTTGGTTGACCCGCCGGTAGCCATCAGCCCGACAAGGCCGTTGACGAAGGCGCGTTCGTCGAGCATTTCGCCCGCCGGGCGATAATCGTTGCCCAGGGCGGTGATCTCGGTGGCGCGCCGTGCCCCGGCAAGCGTCAGGGCTTCGCGCAGGGGGGTGCCGGGGTTCACGAAGCTTGCGCCCGGCAGGTGCAGGCCCATGAATTCCATCAGCATCTGGTTGGTGTTGGCGGTGCCGTAAAAGGTGCAGGTACCGGGGCCGTGGTAGCTTGCCATTTCCGCCGCCATCAATGCCTCGCGGCCGACTTCGCCGGTGGCAAACTGCTGGCGAACCTTGGATTTCTCGTCGTTGGGCAAGCCGCTGGTCATCGGCCCGGCGGGCAGGAACACCGCCGGAAGGTGGCCGAAGGTGGCCGCTGCCATCACCATGCCGGGCACGATCTTGTCGCAAACGCCAAGAAAAACCGCGGCATCAAAGGTGTTGTGCGACAGCGCCACGCCTGCGGCCAGCGCGATCACATCGCGCGAAAAAAGGCTGAGCTCCATCCCGGCGCGGCCTTGCGTCACGCCATCGCACATCGCCGGCACACCGCCCGCGACCTGCGCGGTTGCCCCGGCGTCGCGCGCCGCGCGGCGGATCAGTTCGGGGTAGTGCTCATAGGGCTGATGCGCCGAGAGCATGTCGTTATAGGCGGTGATGATGCCGAGGTTCGGCCCGCGTGCGCTGGCAAGCGCCGCCTTGTCGGTCTCCATCGCCGCATAGGCATGGGCCTGATTGCCGCAACTGAGATGCGCCCGCGCGGGACCCTGATCCGCCGCCGCCTTGATCCGCGCCAGATATGCCGCGCGGCTGGCGGCGGAACGGCTGCGGATGCGGTCGGTGACGCGGGCGATGGTCGGGTGCAGGGGCATCGGGGCCTCATGGCAGGGGATTTGGCATTCATATAGGCGGTTAGCGCTAACAGATCAATTCGCCTGTGGTCGTTGCCGCGATAAATGCGACTTCCTTGGAATTGAACATCATTTTCCCTGATCTTGCCACGATTGCCACGCAGCAAGGAAACAAGTCCGGAAAAACGGAGGGACAGGCCATGAAGACCATACAAATTCTTGCTTCGCTTGCGCTGATCGGTGCGCTTGGGGCTTGCGCCTCCACCGAGCCTGCCTCGCGCGGCACCACCGACCCCGCGGCTCTTGGCGTGGGTGGCGTGGCGCTGCCGGCTGTCGCGCCGCGCTACGCGGTGCAGAGCATTACCGTGCGCGTGCCCGAAACGCTGAAAGTCTCCGAGGCAAACCTCTATTTCCCGATCGCCGACATCGTCTGGCGCGGCGATCCGCGTGGCGACCGCCATGCGCAGGTCAGGGCGCTGTTCGACGCAGGTCTGGCGCGCGGCACCGCTGCGATGACCTCAGGCACGCCGGTGCTGGTCGAGGTCGAGGTGACCCGCTTCCACGCGCTGACCGAAAAGGCCCGCTATTCGGTGGGTGGCAGCTATGCGATGCAGTTTCTGCTGACCTTGCGCAACGCCCAGACCGGGGAAATCATCGACGGTCCGCGGGCGGTAGTTGCCGACATGCCCGCTACGGGCGGCGAACGCGCGCTGGAAGAGGAAGCGCGCGGGTTGACCCCGAAGGTGGTGATAACGGCGCGGCTGGCCGAAGTAATTGCCGCCGAACTTGCCCGCCCGGCCGGTTCGGTCGCCCCGAAACGCTTGTTGCTTGGCGCGCTCGCGCCGCGCAGCGAATAAGCGCTGCCGCAGTTCCGCCCCGTGCCCGGCCCGCTTGCGGTGCCCGGGCACGGGCCGTTTCAACCGGCGCGGAAGTGCTTGGAAAGCTTCAGCCCCTGGCCCTGATAGTTCGAGGCGATGCCGGCCCCGTAAAGCCGTTCGGGTGCCGCCGCCATCCGTTCATAGACCAGCCGCCCGACGACCTGCGCGTGTTCCAGCACAAAGGGGGCCTCGTGGCAGCGCACCTCCAGCACCCCGCGCGAGCCGGTGCCGCCCGCAGCGCCATGGCCAAAGCCGGGGTCGAAAAAACCGGCGTAATGCACCCGAAACTCGCCCACCATCGCAAGGTAGGGGGCCATTTCGGCGGCATGGTCTGGCGGGATCGTCACCGCCTCGCGGCTGACCAGAATGTAGAAAGCCCCGGGGTCAAGGATGATGCGGCCATCGGAGGAGCGGATTTCCTCCCAGAACTCGGAGGCGGGGTAATGGGCGATGCGGTCAAGGTCGATCACCCCGGTATGCGGCTTGGCGCGGTAGCCCAGCAGGTCGCCCGTCTCGGGGCGCAGATCGACCGAAAACCCCAAGCCGCCGTCGATCAGCGGGGTGCCGGACACCAGCGGCTCTTCGGCATGCAGCCGCGCCAGTTCGGCATCGGTCAACACTGCTTGCCCGGCACGAAAGCGGATCTGGTTGAGCCGCATCCCGGGGCGCACCAGCACCGAAAAGGACAGCGGGCAGATTTCGGCATAAAGCGGCCCGGCATAGCCTTCGGGAATGCGGTCGAACTCGGCACCGCCATCGGCAAGAAGCCGGGTCAGCAGATCAAGCCGCCCGGTCGAGCTTTTTGCGTTGGCGACCGCAGTGACACCTGCGGGAAGCGCCAGCCGTTCCAGCAGCGGCACGAGATAGACGCAGCCCTTCTCGAGCACCGCACCCGCGCCAAGGTCCATCCGGTGCATCTCGAACTCGGGCAGACGCGCGGCAACCCGGTTGCCTCTGCCCGCAAGGAACGATGCGCGCACGCGGTAGGCGATGTTCCCAAGCCGCAGATCCAGGCTCGCGGGCTGCAACTGTTCGGGCAGAACCGGCGTTTCGGCACCGATTTCGCCGCGCGCAATCATCGCGCGCAAGGCGTGGTCTGGCAGCACACCGGTGCTCATAGCGCCCCCCTTGTTCCGCCCGCGCCCCAAGGCGGGGCCAGAAAAGCCAACGCCCACCGCCGGTTGTGGCGATGGGCGTTTTGGGTAATGGTCGGGCCGGAGAGATTTGAACTCTCGACCTTCCGCCCCCCAGACGGACGCGCTAACCAGGCTGCGCCACGGCCCGACGAGGCGCATATAGTGCGAAGTGGGCGGCAGGGGCAAGCGGCAAAACGCATTGCTCCGCTCAGAGCCGCGCCTGCGCTGCCAAGCGGTTGCGCAGCGCCTGCGCCCGCGACTGCAACCGCAGCAGCGCATCCGGATCGGCAGCCGAGGTGAACCGCCGGAGCCGCTCGGACCAGAGCGTGATCGCGGCGGCAGCGGGTGTTTCGGTGGCGCGCTGCGGCGCTGGGGCGGTCTGGGCATGCTGTTGCGGCAGCGCCTCGAAAAGCATCGGCGCGATGTCGTCCAGACTGGCCGCGGCGGCGCTCGCGGCGGGCTCCTGCGGCGCGGCGGCGGGTTTGGCGGTGGCCGGGACGGCCTCGGGAAAGCGGACAATCACCGGTTTGCGCGGCGGCCTTGCTGGCTCCGGTGCCACGATGCCGACGACGGGGCCGGGTTCGGGCAACGCCGGTGCTGCTGTGGTGGCTTGGGCCGCCACATGTTTCACCCCGTCTTCACGCAGGATTTTCTGCACGCCGCGAATGGTCAGTCCGCGCTCGTGCAGCAGCGCCTTGATGCCTGCCAGAAGGGCGATGTCGGAAGGCCGGTAATAGCGCCGCCCGCCCGCCAGTTTGACCGGCTTGACCTGGGTGAACTTGCTTTCCCAAAAGCGCAACACATGCGCGGGCGTGTTCAGCGCCTCGGCCACCTCGGAAATGGTTCTGAAGGCATCGGCCGCTTTGGTCATTGCGCGGCCCTCCGGTTAGCCCTTGTTGCCAGCCGCCACGCGGTCTTTCATCAGATGCGAGGGTCGGAATGACAGCACCCGGCGCGGGCTGATCGGAACTTCCTCGCCGGTCTTCGGGTTGCGGCCCATGCGCGAGGTCTTGTCGCGCACCGAGAAGGTGCCGAAAGACGAAATCTTCACGGTTTCGCCCGCCACCAACGCATCGGACATGAGCGTCAACACGCTTTCGACAAGCTGCGCGCATTCGTTGCGCGAAATGCCCACTTCGCGGAACACCGCCTCCGACAGGTCCATGCGCGTCAGCGTTTTGCCAGTCATGCGTCAAACTCCCCAAAGCCCGTTTCGGGCAGGATGGTCGCTTTGAAATCCCGAGTCAATATCAATGGCTTGCCGCGCGGCGTTCGCCGGTTGCAGTGGCGCTTACCAGCGCAGAACTACCGCGCCCCATGCCAGCCCTCCGCCAATCGCCTCGGTCACGATCAGATCGCCGCGCTTGATCTGGCCGCGGTCGCGGCCCACCGAAAGCGCCAGCGGGATCGAGGCGGCGGATGTGTTGCCGTGGTCCTGTACCGTCACCACCACATGATCCATCGGCACCTGCATCCGCTTGGCGGTGCCTTCGATGATGCGGATATTGGCCTGATGCGGCACGATCCAGTCGATGTCGCCATCGGTCAGGCCAGCTTTTTCCAGCGCGGTTTCGGCGGTGGATGCAAGCTTTTCAATGGCATGGCGGAACACGGCGTTGCCCTGCATGCGCAAATGCCCGGCGGTTCCGGTGCTTGAGGGGCCGCCATCGACATAAAGCAATTCGCGATGACGCCCGTCGCTGTGCAAATCGGTGGAGAGGATGCCGCGGTCTGCCGAGGTGCCGCTGCCCACCTCCGCCTCCAGCACCAGCGCGCCCGCGCCATCGCCAAAAAGCACGCAGGTCGAGCGGTCGTTCCAGTCGAGAATGCGGCTGAAGGTTTCGGCCCCGATCACCAGAATGCGCGCGGCCTGACCGGAAAGAATCAGTGCCTGTGCATTGGCCAGCGCGAACACGAAACCCGCGCAGACCGCCTGAACGTCAAAACCGTATCCGGTGGTATTGCCTAAGCCCGCCTGCACCATCGTGGCGACCGAGGGAAAGGTGAAATCGGGGGTCGAGGTGGCGACGATGATCGTATCAAGCGCCTCGGCCGCCATCCCCGCATCGGCAAGCGCCGCCTTGGCCGCGAGCGTCGCCATCTGCGATGTGGTCTCGGCCGGTGCCGCAATATGCCGCCGCTCGATGCCCGAACGGGTGCGGATCCACTCGTCCGAGGTTTCCAGATGCGCCTCGAACTCGGCGTTTTCCATGACACGGGCGGGCAAATAATGCCCGACGCCGCGCACAACGGCCCTGATCGTCATGTAGGTTTCCCGCCCCCCGCCTCGCTCTGCGCGGCATCCTGCCCGCTTCGTGACGCAAGGGCAACCCGTGCCGCGATGCGTTCGCGAAAGCCGCTCTGGGCCAGTTGGCAGCCAAGCCGCAAAGCCGCGGCAACGCCGGTGGCATCCGCCGAGCCATGCGATTTCACCACGATCCCGTTGAGCCCCAGAAACACCCCGCCGTTGACGCGGCGGGGGTCGATGCGGGCTTGCAGGCGCTTCAGCGCGGGCAGGCTGAGCAGCCCGCCAAGCCGTGCCAGCCAGCCGGAATTGAACGAAGCGCGGGTCAGGGCGCTGACCAGCTTTGCCGTGCCCTCGCCGGTCTTGAGCGCGATATTGCCAGTGAAACCATCGGTCACGATCACATCGACACGGTCCGAAGGCAGGTCACCGCCCTCGACAAAGCCCACATAGTCGAACCCGCCGGCCTCGGCGGCATTGGCAAGCAACTCGGCGGCGGCCTTCAGTTCGGGGCGGCCCTTGTGCTCTTCAGTGCCGACATTCAGCAGGCCAACGCGCGGCCGCGTCACCCCAAGCCCGTTGCGCGCATACGAGGCCCCCATCATCGCGTATTGCATAAGATCGTCGGCATCGGCCTTCACATCGGCCCCGACATCAAGCATGACGTTGAAACCCGAGGGGTTGTAGGAGGGCCAGAGGCAGGCGATTGCCGGGCGCTTGACCCCCGGCAGGCGACGCAGCCGGATCATTGCCACCGCCATCAACGCCCCGGTATTGCCGCAAGAAACCGCAACCGGTGCCTCGCCCTCGCGCACCGATTCAATCGCCGACCACATCGACGTGGCCTGACCCGAGCGCATCACCTGGCTCGGTTTGTCCGCCATGGTGACGGCTTCGGCGGCGTGGCGCAGCGTGCAGCGTCCGGCAAGGCCCGGGTGGCGCGCAACCAGCGGTACAAGTTCGGCCTCGGGGCCGTGCAGGACGAAATGCGCAGATGCGAGATCGGCGGCAGCAAGCGCCACCCCCGCGACCACGGCCGCCGCACCATGGTCGCCGCCCATGGCATCAACCGAAATGACAACATTTCCCGCCCCGGAGGGCTGGGAAACAATGGTTCGGGGGTCCTGCATCGCAGGCATGGCCGGAGGGGCCCTTGCGGCTTACGCCGCGTCGTCGTCGGCAGCGACGGCAGCCTGCGCGATCACTTCGCGCGAGTCATAGTGACCGCAGGCACCGCAAACGTGGTGCGGGCGCTTCAACTCGCCGCAGTTCGGGCATTCGGCGGGGTTCGCGGCGACCAGGGCGTCATGCGAGCGGCGCATGTCGCGGCGCGATCGGGTGGTGCGGTTCTGTGGGACGGCCATGTCTCAACCTCGGGTTTCGGGGGCCTTTGGCCCTGCATTTCCAGGGGTATCGACACGCGCGCCGCGGGGCGGCTCCGGTGCGAACCCAATCTCTGAACGAGGCCGGGAACATACTGCGATTCTGCCGGGGCGCAAGCCCTTTCTTGGGCACCAGCGGGCCTTGCCAAGGAGCTGGCACAGGCAGCGGACCGGTGCGGCAAGGCGGCACCGCCGCGCGTTCACTCCTGATCGCTGTCGCCCGCCTTGCCCTTGAGCATTGCCGCAAGCCCGGCAAAGGGCCGCGGTGCCTCGTTCCGCATCGGTGCAAGCCCGGCCTCGGTCACCTCTGCCGCGCCAAATTCCGCCCCCGGCGCGCGCGGGTAAAGTGGCAACGCCAGTTCCAGCGCCTCAAGCATCACCGCGCCGAGATCGATCACCTCGGGCAGCGCCTCGGTGCTGACGTCTTCGGGGATCTCGGCCTCATCCGCCACCGGCGCGGGCAGATCGGCCAGCCAGCGCCGTGCCACCGCCTCGGCAATCTTGGTGCTGACGGGAGCAAGGGTGACAACGCAAGCCTGCACCACCACCGCGTCAAGCTCTGCCTCAAGCTGCCAGTCGCGCCGCCCGCGCGGGCAGAGCGCGCCCGCAAACCGCAGCCTCGGCAATGCCTCGATGCCCGCCCATTCGGCAATGCGCCTGCGGGTCTCGGCATCAGGGGCAAGCGCAAAGCGCGTGGGCTTGCGCTGCGCCAGATCGGAAAGGCGCAGCGGGTGGCTGAAGGGTGGCGGCAGATCGGGCACGGGCGGCTCCTTGGCAACGGGCGCGGGCGGCAGGGGCGGCGCAAGGCAGCGCCGAACGGGCCCCCGGCGGAATTTCGGTCACTGCGTCCTTGAGGGCAGGCCGCGTCTGATGTAATCGGGATAAAAGGCTTGGTGCCGCAAGGCAAGAGGGGGGTTCGGGTGAGCAACGGTTCCGTCACACGGCGCGGCGCGCTGGTCCTTGCGCTCGCGGCGCTTGCCTTTCCGGCGGCCTGCTCGGCGGTCTATCGCAACCACGGCTATGTGCCCACCGATGAAGACCTTGCCAAGGTCGTTGTCGGCAAGACCACCCGCGAACAGGCCGCAGCGGCGGTTGGCAGGCCTTCGGCCGAAGGGCTGCTGCAAGGCTCGGCCTGGTACTATGTCGGCAGCCGCTGGAAGCACCTTGGCCCGTTCGCGCCCAAGGAGATCGAGCGGCAGGTGGTGGCAATCAGCTTCAACGCCCGCGGGGTGGTGAGCAATGTCGAGCGTTTCGGGCTGGAAAAGGGCGAGGTGGTGACCCTCTCGCGCCGCGTCACCGACAGCAACATCAAGGGGGTGAGCTTCATCCGCCAGATGATGGGCAACATCGGCAATGTCCTGCCCGGGCAGTTTTTCAACTGACCTGCCATAGGCGCACGGGCACCCCCGGCGCGGCGTCAGCCCTCGTCAGGTGCGAAGTCGAGCGCCACGCCATTGATGCAATAGCGCAGCCCCCCTGGCCCCGGCCCATCGTCGAAGACATGGCCCAGATGCGCGTCACATTCGGCGCATCGCACCTCGGTACGCAGCATGCCGTGGCTCGCATCGCGCGCTTCCGCCACCGGAGCCTCGGGCAAGGGCGCGCTGAAGGCCGGCCAGCCGCAACCCGATTCGAACTTGGATGCGGTGGCAAACAGCGGCGCTCCGCAGCAGACGCAGGTAAAGGTGCCGGGGCCGGGGGCAAAGCCCTGGTGGCTGAATGGCGCTTCGGTCGCCGCGCGCCGGGTTACGGCATAGGCGAGCGGCGAAAGCCGTGCGCGCCATTCTGCATCGCGTTCGTCCGGGGTTCGGGTCATTGTGCCTCCTTCCGCTTGCCGCGCCTCTGGCATAGCCTGCCAGCCGGGTGCCCCTTCCATATAGGTCGCGCCCGCGCCGCCGCCAGATGCGAGGACCGAGAGATGCTGCCACTCCGCAAGGGCCGCCTGATCGCGCGCCTTGCCGAAACCAGCGCCGATGTGGCGCGCGCCCAGGCGCTGCGCTGGCGCGCGTTCCGGAAGGCGGGGCAGGGTGGCCAGACCGAAGCGGGCTTTGATGCCGATGCGTTTGATCCGCGCTGCGCGCATCTTCTGGTCGAAGAGGCCAGCCCGGGTGGCGCGCTTCTGGCCTGTTGCCGCCTGCTGGCGCTCGGTTCGGGTGCCGAGATCGGCACCAGTTACTCGGCGCAGTTCTATGACCTTGCGCGGCTTGCCCGCTACCCCGCGCCGATGCTCGAGGTCGGGCGCTTCTGCACCCGTCCGGGTGCCAGCGACCCGGATGTGCTGCGCCTCGCCTGGGGCGCGCTGACGCGGCTCGTCGATGCGGGCGGCGTGGCAATGCTGTTCGGTGCCTCGTCCTTCGCAGGCACCGACGCCGCGGCTTACGGCGCAGCGTTTGCGCATCTTGCGGCGCACCATCTTGCGCCGCCCTGCTGGATGCCGGCACCGAAGGCCGCCGAGGTATTCCGCTTTGCCCGAGGGCGACGCGCCGACCACGCGGCACCGATGCCGCCGCAAATTCCGCCGCTTCTGCGCAGCTACCTTGCCATGGGTGGCTGGGTCTCGGACCACGCGGTCCGCGACAGCGAGATGAACACGCTGCACGTCTTTACCGGTGTCGAGATCGCCTCCATACCCCCCGGCCGCGCCCGCCTGCTGCGCGCGCTTGCCGCCGATGCGCCCGCGCATGCCCTTGCCTGACAATCCCTGACGATTTGCCCAGAAGGTTTCCGGGCCGCTGCTAGGATGCTGGAACGACCTGCGGGCACCCTGCCGCGCCAGCATCACGACAACCGCCCCCCGTTGACCTTTCGCCCGCCGCCCGCTAGCCCGCAGCCCATGGCACGCGCACCGCTTCTGCAACTCTCCGGCATCAGCCTCGGCTTCGGCGGCAACCCGCTTTTCGCGGCGCTTGATCTTGTGGTGCAACCGGGCGACCGGCTGGCGCTGGTCGGGCGCAACGGATCCGGCAAATCGACGCTGATGAAGGTCATGGCGGGGCTGGTGGAAGCCGATGCCGGGGCCCGCGTGGTGCCGCCCGGCACCGTCGTCGGCTACATGGAGCAGGAACCCGACCTTGCAGCCTTTGCCACCTTGGGCGATTTTGCCGCATCGGCGCTAGACGACGATCAGGCCTACCGCGTGGCCATGGTCGCAGAGGGGCTGCATTTCGACCCCGCGGCACCGGTGGCGACAGCTTCCGGCGGCGAGCGGCGGCGTGCGGCACTGGCCAAGCTTCTGGCCGAAGCGCCGGACCTGATGTTGCTTGACGAGCCGACCAACCACCTCGACATTCAGGCGATCGGCTGGCTCGAGGCGGAATTGGCGCAGACCCGCACCGCCTTCGTGCTGATCAGCCATGACCGCACCTTTCTGCGCCGCTTGACGCGCGGCACGCTCTGGATCGACCGTGGCCAGGTGCGCCGGCTCGAACGCGGCTTCGACGGGTTCGAGGATTGGCGCGATACCGTCTGGGCCGAGGAAGACGAAGCCCGCCACAAGCTGGAACGCAAGATCAAGTCGGAAGCGCGCTGGGCGGTCGAGGGGATCTCGGCGCGGCGCAAGCGCAATCAGGGCAGGGTGCGCGCGCTCGCCGCCCTGCGCGCAGAGCGCGGCGCGATGATCCGCCGTCAGGGCACCGCCGAAATGGCGCTCGAGGGCGGCACGACATCGGGCAAGAAGGTGATCGAGGCGCGCGGTCTGGCCAAGGCCTATGGCGGCAGGCAACTGGTCAAGGGGTTCGATCTGCGGGTGCTGCGCGGCGACCGCATCGCCTTTGTCGGCCCGAACGGGGTGGGCAAGACCACGGTTCTGAAAATGCTGACCGGCGAGATCGCCCCCGATGCGGGCACGGTCAGCCTTGGCACCAACCTTGACATTGCGGTATTCGATCAGGCCCGCGCGACGCTCGACTTCTCGATGTCGCTCTGGGACGGTCTGGTGAACGATCCCGACATGCGGGTATCGGGGCGCTCCGATCAGGTGATGGTGCGCGGCCAGCCGCGCCATGTGGTGGCCTATCTCAAGGATTTCCTGTTTGACGAAAGCCAAGCCCGCGCCCCGATCGGCTCGCTTTCCGGCGGCGAAAGGGCGCGGCTTCTGCTGGCGCGGATCATGGCAAAACCATCGAACCTGCTGATTCTCGACGAGCCGACCAATGATCTCGATGTGGAAACCCTCGACCTCCTGCAAGACGTGCTTGGCGAGTACGACGGCACCGTGCTTCTGGTCAGCCACGATCGCGATTTCATCGACCGGGTCGCAACGACAACCGTGGCGATGGAAGGCGACGGCCGCGCCACCGTCTATGCCGGCGGCTGGTCGGATTATCAGGCGCAAAAGGCCGAAGGCGCGGCGTCTGGCGCTGTCGCCCCCGCAACCAGCGGCGGCCAGACCGGCACCCGGGCCCGGGCAGAGGCACCACGCGCGGCAACCCGCGCGCGCCCCGCGCCGGGCCTGAGTTTCACCGAGCGCCACCGGCTTGACGCGCTTCCCGCCATCATCGCGCGGCTGGAGGCAGAGATCGGCAAGCTTGCCGACCTCCTGTCCGACCCGGCGCTGTTTGCCACCGCCCCCGACAAGTTCCGCCGCGCCTCCGAAGCTTTGGCCGAACGGCAAACGGCGCTCGACGCCGCCGAAGCGGAGTGGCTGGCGCTGGAAGAGCGATCCGGCGGTTAGCCACGGCCGCGCCCGCGCCTGTTCAGGCACCCGCCAAGGCGGCGCTGGCGCAAAAACCCGGCCCCGCGTTGCCCGCCCGTGGCAGGCCCCGCTTTTTCGCTTTTCGCTTCTCCATCGCCGAAATACCCTGCGGGGGTCCGGGGGTGCAGAACCCCCGGCCTTGCCGGG
>NZ_JAUXPI010000047.1 GCF_030684035.1 Phaeovulum sp.
CGGCTGCATCCTGCAGAACGCCGTTTGCCTCTTCAAGCGCGCGCAAGATGGCGATGCGCTCGGCATCTTCGACCTGCGCTTTCAAATTCAGCTTGGGCGCAACGGCCTCGACCCCGGCTTCGGGCGGGGCTTCGCCCTTCAGGTCGTACTCCTGCAACCGTGGCCCGGCGGAAAGTGCCACCGCCCGCTCGACCATGTTGCGAAGCTCGCGCACGTTGCCGGGGTAGTCGAGCCGCGCCAGCCATGCCTCGGCGGCCGCTGAAAGCCCGAGGATCGGGCGCTCCATCGCCGCTGCCTGCTCGGCCACGAACCGCCGCGCCAGAAACAGGATGTCGTCAGGTCGCTTGCGCAGCGGCGGTATCGGAATGTGAATGACATTCAGCCGCCAGTAGAGATCGGCGCGAAACCGGCCGGCAGCTATTGCCGCGTCAAGGGTTACTTGGGTTGTCGGTGCAGCCCG
The DNA here is from genome assembly GCF_030684035.1 of Phaeovulum sp. Lineage (GTDB taxonomy): Bacteria > Pseudomonadota > Alphaproteobacteria > Rhodobacterales > Rhodobacteraceae > UBA6213. The sequence continues at coordinate 461 of NZ_JAUXPI010000047.1, forward strand.
CAATCGTGTTAAACTTCGGCCATGCGAAGCGTGGCACCGTATGCGCTTATCAGCGAAAAAATGGGCTTGCGGCGCTGGACGGCAAAGCAGGCTCGCCCCCCTTCATTCCCGCAAAAGCCGGGGGCTTCCGCCGTGCGCTGGGGGAAGCATTGGGGGAAGCAAAAATCGCTTGTCCAATGTTTTCAATTTCTTAGATGGGAATTTTGGTGGAGCCAGACGGGATCGAACCGTCGACCTCTTGAATGCCATTCAAGCGCTCTCCCAACTGAGCTATGACCCCACGTTATCTGCGGGTCTGGGGGCCCGCGTGCAGGGTCGTATAGGCAGTTGCTCGGGGCCACGCAAGTGGAAAATGAGGTGTGGCGACGCGGCCTGGATGGCGGTTTCTGGCAAACCAAAGGGCACGGGTTTCCCCGTGCCCGAAAGGCTTTGTGACGGTGCGGAACCGGCTCAGACTTCCTCTTCGCCCACTGCGACATCGGCGATGTCGTCAAGCGAAACGCTGTCGTCTTCGTCATCTTCCAGCAAGTCGTCGTCAAGATCGACATCGCCCGTATCTGCGTCGATATCCTCTTCGGCATCGAGATCTTCGACATTTTGCTCGCGCTCGCGCACGCTCGCCTTGTCGGCGATCATCACCCGCCCGCGTCCGGCGGTGAGGCTTTCAACGCTGAAGCTGCTGGCGCAGACCGGGCAGGTCATCGGGTCGCGCGCAAGGTCGTAGAAGCGGCTCGCACAATGCGGGCAGAGGCGCTTGACGCCCCATTCCTCTTTCGGCATGGAAAACTCCTGGCATCGCTCTGGTAATCGAGAGTCGAAGCCAACTGCCACAACCCATGCGGGGTGTCAAAGGCTTTTGCGCGCCCCGCCGCCACAGCCCTGCCCGGAAAGGAGCATGATGCGCCGCCTGTTGCTGCCCGGTCCGCCGGAGGTTCATGTGACGCTGCGTCGTTCCGGCCGCGCGCGGCGGTTCAGCCTGCGGGTATCACGGCGTAACGGACAGGTCACGCTGACCCTGCCAACCTGGGCAGCCGAGGCCGAGGCGATGGCATTTGCGCGCGCCAAGAGCGCTTGGGTCAGTGCGGCACTGGCGCGGATGGTGCGGCCAGCGCCGCTCGGCTTTGGTGCGTCACTGCCTTTCGAGGGCCGCATGCTGGCGCTGACGGCGGGGCCGGTGCGGGCACCGCGCGTTGCGGGGGACGAATTGCTGCTGCCGCCCGACGCGGCGCGGCTGAACCCGCGGCTGGTGGCGTTCCTGCGGCTAGCTGCCCGGCAGCGGCTTGAGCTTGCCTGCGCCCGCCATGCCGAGGCGCTTGGGCGGCCCTTTGCGCGGATCACGCTGCGCGATACCCGTTCGCGCTGGGGCTCTTGCGCGCCTGATGGCAGCCTGATGTTTTCCTGGCGGCTGATTCTGGCACCGCCGGAGGTGCTCGACTATGTCGCAGCGCATGAGGTGGCGCATCTGGCCGAAATGAACCACGCGCCCGCCTTCTGGGCGGTGGTTGCGCGGCTTTGTCCCGGCTACGCCGCACCGCGGGCCTGGCTCAAGGCGCATGGGCAGGCTTTGCACGCCTATCAGTTCGGCGATTGACCGCAAGCGGCGGCTATGGTCCCTTGCCGTGATGACGCTGAATGCGCGCCCTTCCGACACCGCGCTTGCTGCGCATGACCGCATTTACCGCGGCCTGCGCCAACAGATCATGCATGGCGAGATGAAACCCGGGCAGGCGCTGACGCTGCGCGGGCTCGGCAAGGCTTATGGCGTATCGATGACGCCCGCCCGCGAAGCATTGCGCCGACTGGTGGCCGAGGGCGCGCTGATGCTCTCGTCCTCGGGGCGGGTGGCGACGCCGGAGCTGAGCCAGGAGCGGATCGAGGAACTGGCGGCGCTGCGCGCGCTGATCGAGCCAGAGCTTGCCAGCCGGGCCCTGCCGCGTGCGCATCTGGCGCTGATCGACCGGCTTTCAGCGATCAACACCGCCAATGCCGAGGCGGTGGCCAAGCACGATGCGGTGGCCTATGTGCGCAGCAACCTCGAATTTCACCGTACGCTCTATCTGCGTGCCCAGGCCCCGGCGATGCTGGCGATCATCGAAACGGTCTGGCTGCAACTTGGCCCGACGATGGCCGCGCTTTATTCGCGCATCGCGCATAACGAGCCACCGCGCCACCACCGGCTGATACTGGCAGCGCTGCGGGCGGGGGACGAGCCAGGCCTCAGGCTGGCGGTGCGCACCGACGTGACGCAAGGGTTGCGGCACCTGGCGGGGTAAAGCACGCCTGCGGCGGGCAGGAAGGGGGGCCTCAGCCCCCCTCTGGGCCTTGCGGCCCATTCACCCCCGAGGGTATTTGCACAAAGAAGAAATCGGGTCGGGCTTCTTCTTTGTGCAAATATCCCCGGGGGTGAATGGGCAGAGCCCCCGGCCTCGCCTCAGGCGTGAATAGCACCGTCGCCGCAGGCGAGGGCGGCTTCGCGCACCGCTTCCGAATAGGTCGGGTGGGCGTGGCAGGTGAGGGCGAGGTCTTCGGCCGAGGCACCGAATTCCATCGCCACGCAGATCTCGTGAATGAGTTCGCCCGCAGCAGGTCCGATGATATGGGCACCGAGGATGCGGTCGGTGGTCTTGTCGGCAAGGATCTTGACGAAGCCTTCGCCTTGAAACACCGCTTTCGCCCGTGCGTTGCCCATGAAGGAGAACTTGCCGACCTTGTAGGCGCGGCCTTCCTGTTTCAGCACCTCTTCGGTCTTGCCGACCGAGGCGACTTCGGGGGTGGTGTAGATGACGCCGGGGATCGCGTCGTAATTCACGTGGCCCGCGCGGCCGGCGAGGATTTCGGCCAGCGCCATGCCTTCGTCCTCGGCCTTGTGCGCCAGCATCGGGCCGGTGATGGCATCGCCGATTGCGTAGATACCGGGTTGCGAGGTTGCAAAATGCGCGTCGGTCCTGATCTGGCCACGGGGCAGCAGGTCTACCCCAGCCGCTTCCAGCCCGAGGCCTTCGGTGTAGGGTTTGCGCCCGGTGGCGACCAGCACCACCTCGGAGGCAAGGCTGGCTTCGCTCTCGTCCTTGCGGAGCTTGTAGCGGGTGGTGGCGCTGACTTTGGCAACCTCGACGCCCTGCACCGCGGCGCCGAGGATGAATTTCAGACCTTGCTTGGCAAGGATGCGTTGCAGCGACTTGGCCACTTCGCCGTCCATGCCGGGGGTGATGGCGTCGAGGTATTCAACCACGGTCACTTGCGCGCCAAGGCGGGCATAGACCGAGCCAAGCTCCAGCCCGATCACCCCGGCACCGATCACCACCCTGGTTTTCGGGATCTTGCCAAGGGCGAGCGCGCCGGTCGAGGTGAGCACGGTCTTTTCGTCCACGGTGACACCGGGCAGCGACGAGGGCTCGGAGCCGGTGGCGATGACGATGTTCTTCGCTTCGTGCACCTCGTCGCCGACCTTGACCTTGCCGGGCGCGGCAATCGAGCCCCAGCCTTTCAGCCAGGTGATCTTGTTCTTCTTGAACAGAAACTCGATGCCCTTGGTGTTGCCCGCCACGACATCGGTCTTGTAGGCCTGCATCTTCGCCCAATCCACTTTCGGCGCGCCGCCCATGAGCCCCATCTTCTCGAAGTTCTCATGCACCTCGTGCAGGGAATGGGTGGCGTGCAAGAGCGCCTTCGAGGGGATGCAGCCGACGTTGAGGCAGGTGCCGCCGAGCGTCTCGCGGCCCTCCACCAGTGCCGTTTTCAGCCCGAGTTGGGCGCAACGGATGGCGCAGACATAGCCGCCGGGGCCACCGCCGATGATGATGACGTCAAAGCTGGACATGTCGGGTCTCCTTGGCTGGCGGGGGCCGGGGGGATGCCTGCCCCCCGAACCCCCCGGGGGTATTCAGGCGTTGAAGAAGCATGGTCAGAGGGGTGGGGCGGGGGTCTGGGTTTGGGTAGCGGAGGGTCATGGGGATACGAACGCATAATACAGATGCCAAGCCCAACTTGTTCTGGTTTCGACATTTTCCAAGCAAGCGTTTCTTTCAGCGACTTGCAGCGGACTATACTCGGCGCAAATCCCTAAGGAGTTTGCGTAACGCAAGTTTTCCAGCTTCACGATAGTTGATCCAAACCAAATCAACAGACCGACAAGAAGCAAGATCAATGCAATACGCATAGGTTATCCTCACAAATCCATCAGCAACCGCCGCGGGTCTTCCAGCGCCTCTTTCACCCGCACGAGGAAGGTCACCGCGCCTTTGCCATCGACCACGCGGTGGTCGTAGGAAAGCGCGAGGTACATCATCGGGCGGATCACGATCTGGCCTGCCACGACCACCGGGCGGTCCTGGATCTTGTGCATGCCGAGGATGCCCGATTGCGGCGGGTTGAGGATGGGCGAGGACATCAGCGAGCCATAGACGCCGCCGTTCGAGATGGTGAAGGAGCCGCCCTGCAACTCGGGCATGCTCAGCTTGCCGTCGCGGGCGCGCAGGCCAAGTTCGGCGATCTTCTTTTCGATCGCGGCGAAGGACATCTGGTCGGCGTCGCGCACCACCGGCACCACGAGCCCGGTGGGGGTGCCGACCGCCACGCCCATATGCACGAAGTTCTTGTAGACGATATCGCCACCGTCGATTTCGGCATTGACCTCGGGCACTTCTTTCAGCGCGTGCACACAGGCCTTCACGAAAAAGCCCATGAAGCCAAGCTTGACGCCGTGCTTTTTCTCGAACTGGTCCTTGTAGGTGTTGCGCAGCTCCATGATGCCCGACATATCGACCTCGTTGTAGGTCGTGAGCATCGCGGCGGTGTTCTGCGCGTCTTTCAGGCGGCGCGCGATGGTGGCGCGCAGGCGGGTCATCTTGACCCGCTCTTCCCGGGCGGCATCTTCGACCGGGATCGGGGCGCGGGGGGCCGCGGCCGGGGCTGGCACCGCCGCGGCGACTGCGGGGGCGACCTGGGCGGCGGCGGAAACGGCGGCGGCGACATCGGCTTTCATCACCCGGCCATCGCGGCCCGAAGCTTGCACGGCGTCGCGCGAAATGCCGGCCTCGGCCATCGCCTTTTTCGCGGCGGGCGCATCTTCCACGTCCTTCGCGGCTTTTGCCGGGGCGGCGGGGGTGGCCGCTGGTTTGCCAGGCGCGGCGGTAGCACCTTCGGTGATGATCGCAAGGCGGGCTTTTGCATCGACCGTGGCCCCTTCGGCGGCGAGGATTTCGCTCAGCACACCGGCCACCGGCGAAGGCACCTCGACCGAAACCTTGTCGGTTTCCAGCTCGCAGAGCATTTCATCGATCGCCACGGCATCGCCGACCTTCTTGAACCAGGTGGCGACGGTGGCCTCCGACACGCTTTCACCCAGAGAGGGGACCATTACATCTGTCATCTTGACCTCGTTGACTTGCGGCCTGGACCCCTGCGCGGAGCCGCTGCCAGTTTTCGTTTCGGGTGCCGGGCGGGCAGGGCCTGCCGCGGTGATGTGTTCGGTCGGCGCGTGGTCGCGCCGCGGGTAGCTTAGCCGAAGCTCAGCGCGTCATTCACCAGCGCCTCCTGCTCGGCCTTGTGGCGTGAAGCGAGGCCGGTGGCGGGCGAGGCCGAGGCGTTGCGTCCGGCAAAGCGGGGGCGGCCATAGGCGGCACCGATGCGGTTCAGCACCCATTCGAGGTTGGGCTCGACAAAGGTCCATGCCCCCTGGTTCTTCGGTTCTTCCTGGCACCAGACGATTTCGGCCTGTTTGAAGCGGCCAAGCTCGGTCACCATTGTATGGGCCGGAAACGGGTAGAACTGTTCGAGCCGCAGCAGATAGACATCTTCGATGCCGCGCTTGTCGCGTTCGGCCAGAAGATCGTAGTAGACCTTGCCCGAGCAGACGACGACGCGGCGGATCTTGTCATCCGCCAGCAGTTTCGTTTCCGATCGGCCGCGCTGCGCATCATCCCAAAGCACGCGGCGGAAGAAACTGCCGGTGCAGAAATCCTCGGCTGGCGAGATGCAATTCGGGTGCCGCAGCAGCGACTTCGGCGTCATCAGCACCAGCGGTTTGCGGAAGGGGCGGTGAATCTGGCGGCGCAGGATGTGGAAGTAGTTGGCCGGGGTCGAGACATTGGCGACGATCCAGTTATCTTCGGCGCTGAGTTGCAGGAAGCGTTCCAGGCGCGCCGAGCTATGCTCGGGGCCCTGCCCCTCATAGCCGTGCGGCAGCAGCATGACGAGACCCGACATCCGCAGCCATTTGCGCTCGCCCGAGCTGACGAACTGATCGAACATGATCTGCGCGCCATTGGCAAAATCACCGAACTGCGCCTCCCACATGGTCAGGGTGTTCGGTTCGGCAGAGCTGAAACCGTATTCGAAGCCGAGCACCGCATATTCGCTGAGGCTCGAATCGATCACCTCATAGCGCGCCTGCCCCGGCTTGATGTGATTGAGCGGGTAGTAGCGTTCCTCAGTGGTCTGGTCGACCAGCGCGGAATGCCGCTGGCTGAAGGTGCCGCGCGTCGCATCCTGCCCCGAAAGGCGCACGCCATAGCCCTCGGCCACGAGGCTGCCGAACGCCAGCGCCTCGCCTGTGGCCCAGTCGAAGCCCTTGCCCGATCGGAACATTTCGGCCTTGGCTTCAAGCTGGCGCGCGACTGTCTTGTGCAGATCAAAGCTCTGCGGGGTGCGGGTCAGGCCACGCCCGACCTCGGCCATGAGATCGGGCGAAATTGTGGTGGAACCCGCATCGTATTCGCTGCGCTCGCGGTCGAGGTGTTTCCAGCGGCCGTCGAGCCAGTCGGCCTTGTTCGGGCGGAAGTTCTTGCCCGCTTCGAATTCCTCGTTCAGCTTGGCCTGAAATGCCGCCTTCATGTCCTCGATCTCGCCCTCGGGGATCAGGCCATCGGCCACTAGGCGCTCCGTATAAAGCTGCAAGGTCGTCTTGTGTCCCTTGATCGCCTTGTACATCAAGGGGTTGGTGAACATCGGCTCATCGCCTTCGTTATGCCCGAAGCGGCGATAGCAGAAGATGTCGAGCACCACGTCCTTGTGGAACTTCTGCCGGAATTCGGTCGCCACCTTGGCAGCATGCACCACCGCCTCGGGGTCGTCGCCGTTGACGTGGAAAATCGGCGCTTCCACCATCAGCGCGAGATCGGTCGGGTAGGGGCTGGAGCGGCTGAAATGCGGGGCGGTGGTAAAGCCGATCTGGTTGTTTACGACGATATGGATGGTGCCGCCGGTGCGGTGCCCGACCAGACCCGAAAGGCCGAAACATTCGGCAACCACGCCTTGACCGGCAAAGGCGGCATCGCCGTGCAAAAGCACCGGCAGAACCTGATGCCGGGTCTTGTCGCCCAGCTGTTCCTGCTTGGCGCGCACCTTGCCCAGTACCACCGGGTTCACCGCTTCGAGGTGGCTGGGGTTGGCGGTCAGCGACAGGTGAACCTTGTTGCCATCAAACTCGCGGTCGCTTGAGGCACCGAGGTGGTATTTCACATCGCCCGAGCCATCCACCTCCTCGGGTTTGTAGCTACCGCCTTGAAACTCGTGGAAGATTGCGCGATAGGGTTTGCTCATCACATTGGAGAGCACCGAAAGGCGGCCCCGGTGCGGCATGCCGATAACGATTTCCTCTACCCCAAGCGCACCGCCGCGCTTGATGATCGCTTCCATCGCCGGGATCAGCGATTCACCGCCGTCGAGGCCGAAGCGCTTGGTGCCCATGTATTTGACGTGCAGGAATTTCTCGAAGCCCTCGGCCTCGACAAGTTTGTTGAGGATGGCGCGGCGGCCTTCACGGGTGAAGGTAATCTCCTTGCCGTAGCCCTCGATCCGCTCTTTCAGCCAGCCCGCCTGTTCGGGGTCTGAAATATGCATGTATTGCAGCGCGAAGGTGCCGCAATAGGTGCGTTTCACGATGTCGATGATCTGCCGCATCGAGGCGATTTCGAGGCCCAGAACGTTGTCGATGAAGATCGGGCGATCCATGTCGGCATCGCCGAAACCGTAGGCCTTGGGGTCAAGCTCGGGGTGATCGGCCTGTCCGGCAAGTCCGAGCGGATCGAGGTCGGCGGCAAGGTGGCCGCGAATGCGGAAGGCGCGGATGATCATCAGCGCGCGCACCGAATCGAGCACGGCGCGTTTCAGCGACTCGTCGGAAACCTTCACCCCGGCTTCGGCTGCGCGCGCGCGGATCCTGTCGCCCGCGCCCTTGGCTTCCTTGGCGACCGGCCATTCGCCGGTCAGCGCTGCGGTCAGATCATCCGCAGGCATCGGCGGCCAGTCAGGCCGGTCCCAACTGGCCCCCTTGGCCTGCCGCTTTACATCCAGCTCGGCTTCGCCCAGCGAATGGAAAAACGCCGCCCAGGCCGCATCGACCGAGCCGGGGTCGGCGGCAAAGCGGGCATAAAGGTTCTCGACATAAGCCGCATTGGCACCTTGCAGGAAACTTGAGGCGTGAAAGGCGTCGTTCGGGGTCTGGTCGGTCATGTTTCTGGTCCCTTTGAGAGGATAGGGGGAAAGCGGTTCACGCCGGGAGGTCGCCGTTATGGAGAGTGTCGCAGGCTTGCACCTCGGCCCAGGTGCCGCGCACATAGCCCTCGGCGTTTTCCGCAACGGCGGCATCGCGGGCCGCCTCCTCTGCGATCATGATGGGTCGGTAGGCGACGGAATGGCGGTCGTTCGACTGCGTGAGCCCGCGCACGAAGCGGTGGAGGCGGTTCACGCGGGCCTCAAGCTCGTCCTGGAAGGCGGGGAAGGGTTCGCCCGCTTCGGTCTGGGCAAACACCTGCTGATGCAGGGCCACGGATTTCGCCGCGCAGCGCAGTTTCGCGATGACCTGCGGGTCATCGGTCGTGCGGAGGGTAAGGGCGGCGTAAGCGATCACGCCGCCAAAGACGGCGATGATCGCGTAGGCCACCCGCTTGTTGCGCGCCGCCACTGGCATGGGTCAGCCCCCGATCGCCTTCAGCACCGCTTCCCCAAGCCCCGCCGGGCTGTCGGCAACCACGATCCCGGCGCGGCGCATTGCTTCGATCTTCGATTCCGCATCGCCCTTGCCGCCCGAGACGATGGCACCCGCATGGCCCATGCGGCGGCCTTTGGGCGCGGTGCGACCGGCAATGAAACCGGCGGTCGGCTTCCAGCGGCCACGCTTTTTCTCATCGGCCAGAAACTGCGCCGCGTCCTCTTCGGCGGCACCGCCGATTTCGCCGATCATGATGATCGAGGTGGTCTCGGGGTCGGCGAGGAACATCTCCAGAATGTCGAGGTGCTCGGTGCCCTTGATCGGGTCGCCGCCGATGCCCACTGCGGTCGATTGGCCAAGCCCGAGGTCCGAGGTCTGCTTTACCGCCTCATAGGTCAGCGTGCCCGAGCGGCTGACAACTCCGCAAGTGCCGCGACGGTGGATGTGGCCCGGCATGATGCCGATCTTGCAGGCGTTGGGGGTGATCACGCCGGGGCAGTTCGGCCCGATCAGGCGCGACTTGGAACCTTCCAGCGCGCGCTTCACCTTCATCATATCCAACACCGGAATGCCTTCGGTGATGCAGACGATCAGCTCCATCTCGGCGTCGATCGCCTCAAGGATGCTGTCGGCGGCAAACGGCGGAGGCACATAGATCGCGGTGGCGTTGGCACCGGTGACGGCGCGCGCCTCGTGCACCGAGTTGAACACGGGCAGGTTGAGGTGCAGCGTGCCGCCCTTGCCCGGCGTCACGCCGCCGACCATCTTGGTGCCATAGGCGATGGCCTGTTCGGAGTGGAAGGTGCCCTGAGAGCCGGTGAAGCCCTGGCAGATGACGCGGGTGGTTTCGTTGACGAGAATGGCCATGGGGCCTCCTTACTTCGCGGTGCCGGCCATTTGATTGAGCACGGAACCGATGAACGATGCTGCGATTGCTCCAATGGGTAGTTTCACTTCCCCTTGGTCTGATTTGGCAGTTAGGCTGCCTGCGAATTTTGGTTTACGTCCGCTGCTTTGGTAGGGGTTCCCTTCAAGGTCCGGCGTCTCCCATACCAATGTCAGGCTTTCGGCGTGGATGATTATCCCGAAGGCGTCCCACAGGTTGCCGTTTGGAGGCGCTTTGCTAGAGGGAGGCCAAAGTGGATCACTGCCGATTGTCGCGGACTTTAGCTGGCGCCGCTCCATAACGCGACGACCGTGAAATGCCAGTTCAAGCAGGTCGGCGAGAACTTGTTCGTCCACGAGTTTCGCAAAGGCACGGTCGGAGGGAAGAACTGCACAGCAGGCGAGGCAGAGCCGAACAGCACATTCTTGAGCAATTCGCCCACTGTGATCCTCAAGCCAATCCTTCGCTGCAATTTCCACGGCAGGCACCTGCTTACCCCCTTACCGCCTTCACAATCTTCTGCGCTGCATCGGCGAGGTTATCCCCTGCGATCACATTGAGCCCCGAGCCCCGGATGATGTCCTTGCCCAGCTCCACGTTGGTGCCTTCCAGCCGCACCACCAGCGGCACTTGCAGGCCGACCTCTTTGACCGCCGAAATCACGCCCTCGGCGATGATGTCGCAGCGCATGATGCCGCCGAAAATGTTGACGAGGATGCCTTTGACGTTGGGGTCGGAGGTGATGATCTTGAACGCCTCGGTGACCTTTTCCTTGCTGGCACCGCCGCCCACGTCGAGGAAGTTGGCGGGCTCGGAGCCGTAGAGCTTGATGATGTCCATCGTCGCCATGGCAAGGCCCGCGCCGTTCACCATGCAGCCGATCTCGCCATCAAGCGCGATGTAGTTCAGGTCGAACTTGGAGGCGGCGAGTTCCTTCGGGTCTTCCTCGGTCTCGTCACGCAACGCCAGAATGTCCTGCTGGCGGTATAGCGCGTTATTGTCGAAACCCATCTTGGCATCGAGGCATTTGAGATTGCCCTCGGGGGTGACGATCAGCGGGTTGATCTCCAGCATCTCCATGTCCTTTTCGACAAAGCAGCGGTAGAGATTGCGGATCAGCGCCACGCATTGCTTGACCTGCGCGCCCTCCAGCCCAAGCGCAAAGGCGACCCGGCGGCCGTGGAAATCGGAGAGACCCGAGGCCGGATCGACCGAGAACGACAGGATCTTTTCGGGCGTCTTGGCGGCGACTTCTTCAATGTCCATGCCGCCTTCGGTGGAGACCACGAAGGAAACCCGGCTGGTGCCGCGATCAACCAGCAGCGCGAGGTAAAGTTCGCGTGCGATGTCGGAACCATCCTCGATGTAGATGCGGTTGACCTGCTTGCCCGCCGGGCCGGTCTGGTGCGTGACCAGCGTGCGCCCCAGCATCTGCTTGGTCAGCACTTCGGCCTCTTCCACCGAACGCGCCAGCCGCACGCCACCCTTCAGCCCCGCTTCGGGTTCCTTGAAGCTGCCCTTGCCGCGTCCGCCCGCGTGGATCTGTGCCTTGACCACCCAGAGCGGGCCATCAAGGCCGCCTGCTGCCGTCTTGGCATCTTCGGCACGCAAAACAACGCGCCCGTCAGAAACCGGGCAGCCGTAGCTGCGCAGCAGCGCCTTCGCCTGGTATTCGTGGATATTCATGGCCAATGTCCCGTGTGGCTGCGTTTGGCGCAGTCTCTGCCACGGAAACGGGCGCATTCAAAACGCTAAATGCCGCAAATGCGGTTGCGGTGGCGGAAATCTGAGATTTGTGATCACAGCATTCAATGGTGTGATCACAATAAATCACCTGTCGGGCCGGGGTAGCGATTCGAGGCCCCGAAAAGGAACTGGGCGCACCTGGCGGGGCGCGCCCAGTTGTGGATTGTTACAGGTTCAGCTCAGCGAGGGGTCGATTGCCTTGCAGGCGGCGACCAGCCCCTGCACGGATTCAACCGACTTGTCGAACATCGCCTGTTCGTCCTTGTTGAGCGAGATATCGACGATGCGCTCCACGCCAGCGGCACCGATCACCGTGGGCACCCCCACATACATGCCCTTCAGCCCGAGCGCGCCATCAACCCATGCGGCGCAGGGCAAGAGCCGCTTCTGGTCCTTGAGATAGGCTTCGGCCATTTCGATAGCCGAGGTCGCGGGCGCGTAGAAGGCGGAGCCGGTTTTCAGCAGGCCGACAATCTCGGCCCCGCCATCACGGGTGCGCTGCACGATCGCGTCAAGCCGGTCCTGCGAGGTCCAGCCCATCTTCACAAGGTCGGGCAGGGGCACACCGCCAACGGCGGAATAGCGGACCAGCGGCACCATGGTGTCGCCGTGGCCGCCGAGCACGAAAGCGGTGACATCGCGCATCGAGACATTGAATTCAACCGAAAGGAAGTGCCGGAAACGCGCGGAATCGAGCACGCCCGCCATGCCGACCACCTTGTTGTGCGGCAGGCCCGAGAATTCGCGCAGCGCCCAGACCATCGCGTCGAGCGGGTTGGTGATGCAGATCACGAAGGCGTCGGGGCAATGCGTCTTGATGCCCTCGCCGACCGCTTTCATCACCTTCAGGTTGATGCCCAGAAGGTCATCGCGGCTCATCCCCGGCTTGCGCGGCACCCCGGCGGTGACGATGCAGACGTCGGCCCCGGCAAGGTCGTCATAGCTGTTGGTGCCCTTGAGCACCGCGTCAAAGCCCTCGGAGGGGCCAGATTCGGCAATGTCGAGCGCTTTGCCTTGCGGTGTGCCTTCGGCGATGTCGAACAGAACAACGTCACCGAGTTCCTTGATCGCGGCAAGATGGGCGAGCGTGCCGCCGATCTGCCCCGCGCCGATCAGCGCGATCTTGGGTCTGGCCATGAATTCCTCCGAGGTCAGGGGGTTTGCGAAAAGACTGACGGGCAAGTGCCTAGCCGCTTGAGTGGCTTCGTGCAAGCCCGCTGCAACGCAGCAATGCCGCTGGGCATTCCGTTGCGCCAAGGTTTGCGCTAAAGCCCCCCCGAGGCGGGGGGCGCAATGGATCTTTCGGCGGCGGGTTGGGTGTTGGCGGTCGCGGCGGCGGTGCTGGTGGGGTTGTCCAAGGGTGGCCTGCCGGTCGTCTCAATGCTTGCCGTGCCGATGTTGGCGCTGGTGATGAGCCCGGTTGCAGCGGCGGGCCTGCTGCTGCCGGTCTATGTGGTTTCCGACATGTTCGGCCTCTGGGCGTGGCGAAAGGCCTATGATCGCAGGGTTCTGGCGATCGTGGCGCCGGCAGCGGTGCTGGGCATCGGCTTGGGCTGGGCGACCGCGAGCATGGTTTCCGACCGCATGGTGGGCGGTCTGGTGGGGCTGATCGGTACGCTTTTCGCGCTTAACGCGATCATTCGGCCTCGGATCGGCGGGGCCCGCGAGGCGCGTCCGGGGCCGGGTATCTTCTGGGGAACGATTGCCGGATTCACCAGCTTCGTCAGCCACTCCGGCGGCCCGCCCTGGCAGATCTATGCGCTGCCCTTGGGCATGGACAAGCTGGTTTTCGCGGGCACCTCGACCATTCTCTTTGCCTGGATCAACGCGGTGAAACTGGTGCCGTATTATGCGCTTGGCCAGTTATCGGGCGAAAGCCTGAGGCTCGCGGTGCTGCTGATGGCCCCGGCGGCGCTGGCGGTGCTGACCGGGGTGCGGCTGGTGCGGGTGATCCCGCAGGACAAGTTCTTCCGCATTGTCACCTGGGCCCTCTTGGCAATGTCGCTCAGTCTGCTCTGGAAAGCGGTCTGAGGTTCAGGCCCCGCTGCCGGGTATTACCGAAAGCGCCTCATAGGCCTCGCCTGCGACCAGAAGGCAGGTCAGCCCGGAGGCCAGCGTGAGCGTGATGGTCCAGCTGCCGGTTTCTTCCGAGGCGAACAGTTCGACCAGTGCCTGGTTCGAGGCAAGCCCTGCCGCACGGCGGCTTTCGCCGTAGCGCATTGCCAGTTCCGCAAGGACCTGCGCGCGCGGCCCGCAACTGGTGGCCTCGGCATGCACCTGTGGCGCGGCAAGTATGAGCGCGCCAAATCCGAGCGCGGCGAGAAGCGTTTTTTGTGACATGGGGCACCTTTGCGATGGGCAGATTTCTGCCTAGGCTGCGCGGGCACTGGCAAAGCCGGGTAAAGCGGGCGCGCGTTCCTGCTCTGCCCCAGCGGAAATTCTGCGCTGCGGCAAATCCGGGCTTGCCGAATATGCCGAAAATGTGGTCCTTGGCGAAAGATTGTTGCGAGGGAGAGAATCATGGACTCGGCTGCGCGCCCCTACCGCTCGGTGCTCTACATTCCCGGATCGAAAGGGCGTGCGCTGGAAAAGGCGCGTGATCTGGCGGCGGATGCGATCATTTTCGACCTTGAAGACGCGGTAGCACCGGAAGAAAAGCCCGCCGCGCGAGCGCTGTTGCGCGAGGTTCTTGCCAGCACGGATTTCGGGCCGCGCGCCCGCATCGTGCGGGTGAACGGGCTTGATACGCCCTGGGGTGCCGACGACATTGCGGCCTTTGCGGGCACAGATATCGACGCGCTGCTGATTCCCAAGGTTTCCTCGGCGGCCGATGTGCAGGCGGTGGCGGGCCGCATTGCCGGGTTGCCGCTCTGGGCGATGATGGAGACCGCGCTGGGCATGCTGAACGCTGCCGAGATTGCCGCGCACCCGCGCCTCTGCGGCATGGTGATGGGCACCAACGATCTGGCGAAGGAGCTTGGCAGCCGCTTTCGCGCCGACCGCTTACCGCTCATCGCCGGGCTTGGTCTTTGTCTGCTGGCCGCCAAGGCGCATGGGCTGACCATTGTCGATGGCGTCTACAACGCCTTCAAGGACGAGGAAGGTCTGCGCGCCGAATGTGCGCAGGGCCGCGACATGGGTTTTGACGGCAAGACCCTGATCCACCCGGCGCAGCTGGCCATTGCCAATGCCGCTTTTGCCCCCTCGGAGGCAGAGCTTGACCTCGCCCGCCGTCAGATCGCCGCTTTTGATGCGGCAATGACGGCAGGGCAGGGCGTTGCGGTTGTGGATGGAAAGATTGTCGAAAACCTGCATATCGTCACCGCGCGGCAGGTGCTGGCGAAAGCCGGGGCGATTGCCGCATTGAACGCAAACTGAGAGGGCGTCATGGCGGTACTGCTTTTGGGTCTGTTGTTGTGGGTTGGTGCTCATCTGTTCAAACGTCTTGCCCCCAAGGCCCGCGCCAGCATGGGCGATCGCGGCAAGGCGATGGTCGCCGGGCTGTCGATCATGGCCATCGTGCTGATGGTGCTGGGGTTCCGCAGCGCCGAGGTGGTGCAGCTTTACCATACCCCCGCCTGGGCGCTGCATGCGAACAACGCGCTGATGCTGGTGGCGATTTTTCTGCTCGGTGCCGGGTCCACCAAGGGCCTGCTGGTGGACAAGATGCGCCACCCGATGCTGGCCGGGGTTCTGGTCTGGGCAGTGTCGCATCTGATGGTGAACGGCGATCAGGCGTCGGTGGTGTTGTTCGGCGGGCTTGGGCTTTGGGCGGTGGCGGAAATGGTGCTGATCAACCGCGCCGCTGCGTGGAAACGCCCGGCAAAGGGCAGCATTTCGGGCGACGCGAAAAACCTTGCCGCGACCGTGCTGCTTTATGCGGTCATCTCCGGCATTCACTACTGGCTGGGCCACAACCCCTTTGTGGCGGTGCTCTGATGCTGATCTACCGGCTGCTGAGCGACGACGACACGCAGGCCTTTTGCCACAAGGTTTCGCTGGCGCTGTCGAAGGGCTGGGCGCTGCATGGCAGCCCCGCCTATGCCTTTGATGCGGCGCGTGGCGTGATGCGCTGCGCGCAGGCGGTGGTGAAGGATGTGCCCACCCCCTACCACCCCGAAATGAGGCTGGGAGAGCAGTAGATGAAGACCAACCCGGGGCGCTTCTTCGAGGATTACCGCTTGGGCGAGCTTATCCGCCATGCGGTGCCGCGGACCGTCTCGGGGGGGGAAAGGGCGCTTTATCACGCACTCTATCCTGCGCGCGGGGCGCTTTATTCATCCGACGAGTTTGCCCGCGCCTGCGGTTTGGCGGCGGCACCGATTGATGACCTTGCCGCGTTCCATCTGGTGTTCGGCAAAACCGTGCCCGACATCAGCCTGAATGCGGTGGCGAACCTTGGCTATGCCGAGGGGCGCTGGCTGAAGCCGGTCTGGCCGGGCGATACGCTGGCCGCCGAGTCGACGGTGATCGGGCTGCGGGAGAATTCGAATGGCACTTCGGGCGTTGTCTGGGTGCGCACACGGGGGCTGAACCAGCGCGGCGAGGCGGTGCTGGAATATGTGCGCTGGGTGATGGTCCGCAAGCGCCATGCCGATGCGCCCGCGCCGGTTTCAGTGGTGCCTGATCTGGCAAGTGCGGTGGCGGCGGCCGATCTGGTGCTTCCGGAGGGGCTTGATTTCAGCCGCTACGATTTCGCGCTGGCGGGAGAGCCGCACCGCTGGGGCGATTATGCGCCGGGCGAGCGCATCGACCATGTCGATGGCGTGACCATCGAAGAGGCCGAGCACATGATCGCGACCCGGCTCTGGCAGAACACCGCCAAGGTGCATTTCGATGCCACCCAACAGCCAGACGGGCGCAGGCTGATTTATGGCGGCCATGTCATCAGCCTGGCGCGGGCGCTTTCGTTCAACGGGCTGGCAAACGCGCAGATGATCGTGGCGCTGAACGCGGGCGTCCACGCTAACCCCTGTTTTGCGGGCGATACGGTACGGGCCTGGTCAGAGGTGCTTGACCGCGCCGAAACTGCTGCGCCGGGCGTCGGGGCGATCAGGCTGCGGCTGGTGGCGGTGAAAGACGGGGCAGCGCCTTTTGCATTTCGTGGCGAGAACGGAAAATACGCGCCCGAGGTCTTGCTCGACCTCGATTACTGGGCGCTGATGCCGACCTGAACCGGGTTCACATCTGCGTGAGCGGCAGCAGCGGAGCCAGACGTGCGAATTTGTGATCACATTTCCCGATCAGCATGGTTTCCCCCCGGAAAAATCGCCGCACCTGCGCGCCAGGGCGTGACTTGGCGAAAAAACGCGCTATTGAGGGTGCATCATTAGGGCAACCCCGCTGCGGAGGCATACTCCGCCTTGCGGGCGCGCAAGCGACAGAGGGACCCAACATGGCGGACGCAAACCGGATTGACCGGCCTCTTTCCCCCCATCTGACCATCTACCGCATCGTCTGGCGACCACAGATCACCTCGTTCGCCTCGATGATGCACCGCATAACCGGCAACGCACTTCCGGCGGCGTTCATCCTCGGCGTCTGGTGGCTGTTGGCCGCCGCGATGGGGCCAGAACAATTTGCGCTGGCCGACTGGGTGCTGACCTCGTGGCTTGGCGATCTGGTCTTTGCCTTCTCGCTGCTGGCGATCTGGTATCACTTCCTCGCGGGGCTGCGACACCTCTACTTTGATGCGGGCCGCGGGCTCGATCTCAAGACCGCCGAATTGCTCGGCTGGGCTTGTGCAATCGGCGCTCCGGTGCTGACCGCGATAACCCTGATCCTGATCTGAGGGAGGCCACGATGCGTTATATCACTGACCGCAAGCGCGCCGTCGGCAAAGGCTCGGCAAAGACCGGCACCGAACATTACTGGTCGATGCATGTCAGCGCCGTGGCGCTGGCATTCATGGTGCCGACCTTCCTTTACGTTTTCGGCTCGGCCCTGGGCGGCACCCGCGACGAGGTGCTTGCAACCTTCTCGCGGCCGTTCCCGGCGATTCTTACCGGGCTCGTGCTGGTTGTCGCGATGCGCCACTTTGCCAAGGGTGCAACCGTGATGATCGAGGACTATTCGCACGGCTCGCTGCGCAAGGGGCTGGTCATGTTCGCTATCTCGCTGTCCTGGGTGATTACCGCCACGGGGCTTTACGCGCTTGCCCGCATCGCTCTGGGGAACTGATATGGCTGCCTACGCATATGAGACGCATGAATACGACGTGGTCGTGGTGGGGGCCGGTGGTGCCGGACTGCGCGCGACGCTCGGCATGGCGGAACAGGGGCTGCGCACCGCCTGCGTGACCAAGGTGTTCCCGACCCGCAGCCACACGGTTGCAGCCCAGGGCGGGATTGCCGCAAGCCTTGGCAACATGGGCCCGGACAGCTGGCAATGGCACATGTTCGACACCGTGAAGGGCTCGGACTGGCTCGGCGACATGGACACGATGGAATATGTCGCGCGCGAAGCACCGAAGGCGGTTTACGAACTGGAACATTACGGCGTGCCGTTCAGCCGCACCGAAGACGGCAAGATCTACCAGCGCCCGTTCGGCGGCCATACCACCGAATACGGCGAAGGCGTGCCGGTGCAGCGGGTCTGCGCCGCCGCCGACCGCACCGGCCACGCCATGCTGCACACGCTTTATGGCCAGAGCCTGAAGAACAACGCTGAGTTTTTCATCGAATATTTCGCACTCGACCTGATCATGTCGGACGATGGCAAATGCCAGGGTCTGGTGGCATGGAAGCTTGACGACGGCACGCTGCACGTCTTCAACGCGAAAATGGTGGTTCTGGCCACCGGCGGCTATGGCCGCGCCTACTTCAACTGCACCTCGGCGCATACCTGCACCGGCGACGGCGGCGGCATGGTGGCGCGCGCCGGGCTTCCGCTTCAGGATATGGAGTTTGTGCAGTTCCACCCGACAGGCATCTTTGGCCCCGGCATGCTGATTACCGAAGGCGCACGCGGCGAAGGCGGCTACCTTACCAACAGCCAGGGTGAGCGGTTCATGGAGCGCTACGCCCCGACCTTCAAGGATCTGGCCAGCCGCGACGTGGTTTCGCGCTGCATGACGCTGGAAATTCGTGAAGGCCGCGGCGTTGGCCCGAACAAGGACCATATCCACCTCAACCTTTCGCACCTGCCGCCGGAGCTTTTGGCCGAGCGGCTGCCGGGCATTTCCGAATCCGCCAAGATCTTTGCCGGTGTTGATGTGACCAAGCAGCCGATTCCGGTACTGCCGACGGTGCATTACAACATGGGCGGCGTTCCAACCAATTACTGGGGCGAGGTGCTGAACCCGACCGAGGCGGAACCCGACGCGGTGGTGCCGGGGCTGATGGCGGTGGGCGAGGCTGCCTGCGCCAGCCTGCACGGTGCCAACCGTCTTGGTGCCAACAGCTTGATCGACCTTGTGGTGCTTGGCCGCGCCGCCTCGATCCGGGCAGGCAAGGTAGTCGATGCCGCGGCCCCGAACCCGGTGCTCAACACCGCTTCGGTCGATGCTTCGCTGGCGCGGTTCGATGCGCTGCGCCACGCCAAGGGCACGATTGCCACCGCCGATCTGCGGCTGGAAATGCAGCGGGCGATGCAGGATAACGCCGCCGTGTTCCGCACCGAAAAAGTGCTGGCCGAGGGCGTTGAACTGATGACAGCCATTGCCGGCAAGATGAGCGACATCAAGGTTACCGACCGCTCGCTGATCTGGAACTCGGATCTGATGGAAACGCTCGAACTGACCAACCTGATGCCGAACGCGCTGGCGACCATCACCGGTGCCGCTGCCCGCAAGGAAAGCCGGGGCGCGCATGCGCATGAGGATTACCCCGAGCGCGACGACAAGAACTGGCGCAAGCACACCATCGCGCGCGTCAATGGCGCAAAGGTTGATCTCAGCTATCGGCCGGTGCACACCGAGCCGCTGACCTCGCTGGCAGACGGTGGCATCGACCCGAAGATGATCGCCCCGAAAAAGCGTGTCTACTGATGTGTGCCGCCGGATATTCAGGCACACCCCTGCCTGACAAGCTGGGGTATCGGGACGGGCAGGCAGTCGCCTTTGCCACCCTGCCCGAGAGCCTTGCCTATCTGGCGACCTGCCGGGCGTTTCGGTCGGTCGAGCAGGTGGCAGACTGGCGCGCGCTGCCACCTGCCGCGCGCGATGCGATCCACCTGTTCACCACCAGCGCCGCGAACCTGAGCGAGGCGCTGCCCGCGCTGCGCGACGGTATCACGCCTGATGGCATGATCTGGATTTCCTGGCCCAAGAAGGCCGCCGGGATTGCGAGTGATGTCAGCGAAAACCTCATTCGTGATCGCGCCCTGGCAGATGTTCTGGTCGATGTGAAGGTCTGCGCGGTCGATGCCGTCTGGTCGGGGCTGAAGCTGGTGGTGCGCAAGCTATACCGCAGCAACCATATCAACGCAGGGGCTGCCGCATGAATCGCCTTGCCCTGATCGCGCTGTTGCTGCTGGCCGCCTGCGGTCCCGTTCCGTTGCATCAGGCCGAAACCGAATGCCTCGAAGAGGCCCGTCTGGCCGCACAGCCGCGCGGCGAGGTCGGTTTCGGCGCGGGCACCGGCGGTGCCGGCGGTTTCGCCAACATCACCATCTCGTCGGACTACCTCCTGGGGCGCGACCCCGCGGCGGTATTCGACGCCTGCGTCATCAACAAATCCGGCCAGCGCCCGTCGCAGCCGCTCTATTCCCGCTCAGACTGGAAGGGATAATCATGGTTCAGTTCACCCTGCCGAAAAACTCGAAAATCCGCGTCGGCAAGACCTGGCCGAAGCCCGAGGGCAAGAATGTCCGCAAGTTCCGCATCTACCGCTGGGATCCCGATACGGGCGAAAACCCGCGGGTCGATACCTATTTCGTCGATATGGACAGCTGCGGCCCGATGGTTCTTGATGCGCTGATCAAGATCAAGACCGATATCGACCCGACACTGACATTCCGCCGTTCCTGCCGCGAGGGCATTTGTGGGTCCTGCGCGATGAACATTGACGGTATCAACACGCTGGCCTGCATCTACGGCCTCGACGAGATCAAGGGTGATGTGAAAATCTACCCGCTGCCGCATATGGCGGTGGTGAAAGACCTGATCCCGGACCTCACGCATTTCTACGCCCAGCACGCCAGCATCATGCCGTGGCTTGAAACCAAGACCAACCGCCCGGCCAAGGAATGGCGCCAGTCGATTGAAGACCGCAAGAAGCTCGACGGGCTTTATGAATGCGTGATGTGCGCAAGCTGCTCGACCTCGTGCCCGAGCTACTGGTGGAACGCCGACCGCTACCTTGGCCCGGCCGCCCTGCTGCACGCCTATCGTTGGATCATCGACAGCCGCGATGAGGCTACGCCCGAACGGCTCGATGCGCTTGAAGACCCGTTCAAGCTCTACCGCTGCCACACCATCATGAACTGCACCAAGACCTGTCCGAAAGGCCTGAACCCCGCCAAGGCGATTGCCGAGATCAGGAAGATGATGCTGGAGCGGGTGGTCTGAGGCCTTCTGGCGCGGCGCGCCGGGGGCTTACGGCCAGCGATTGGCCCGCCTATACGCCCGGCGCTCCGGCGGCGGGCTTTTCGTTCCTGCCGCGCTGCCACCAATCGGCCAGGTCAGTGATCAACCCGGCCCGGTCAGAGCGTTCCCACACTTCGGGCTTGCCCCGGAAATAGGCAGCAACCGCCAGCGGGATGCGCCCGGTCGAGGCCTGCGCTGCCACGTCATCGGGCAGAATCGTCTCCCGCCCGTAGATGATGCGGGTGGGCAGTCTGAGCTCCGGCATGACGATCGAGACAAGCTCGGCACAATAGAGTTCGTCGGGGGTGGCATTGTCGAAGTGATAATCGAATTTCATTCCCAGACGTTGCGCGAATCCCGCCACCACCTCGCGCCGCCTTGCGTTGGAGGCGAGCTGCGGCCGGGTGAGAACCACACGGTCGGTATTGAGAATTTCTTCAGGCAGCGACAGGTGAACACCGAGCCGGTCCGATTCGATGAAGGTCATGCCAGCCCGGATTTCGGCCTGATGCGGCACCACGGTGGCGTGGTTCCACATGCCGAGCGCGCGCAATTCGGCCTCGGTGCCGAGATAGACCGCCAGATGCCCGAACAGCCCCGGGATCGTGTTGCCCGAGGCGCGATGCTTGTTCGAGAGCAGAACCACATCCAGTGGGCGGACGACCTGCAACACCTGTGCCTGCACCCTTTCGTCGGCAAGATAGCCGGAACGATACACGCTTGCGCCCACGGCGTTTCCCAACAGCGGCGCAAACGGTTCGATCAGCGCGATCAGCACCGGCGCATAGACTTCGGTCTCGCGGCAACACCCCTCAAGCGGGGTGCCCACCAGCGCAAGATCGGCAGGTCCGATTGGTGGCGTGCTGGCAGAACAGCCAGCGACAACCGCGATCAGCAGCCCGGCAAGAATGCCTCGAAACCTGCGCGCCATGTCCATTGCCCAAGCCCTATCCTGATCGGGGGGCCGCGACCCCCGGCATCGGCCGGCGCGGGCAATCACCCGATGCCCGCAGCCAACCCAAGCCCGCAGCCGCGGGCAAACTCGCGCCAAGGACTGCCACAGCCGCAGCCGATCATCAAGCGCCGCACTGCCCCGCGACTGCGCGCGCCGCGCACCCTGTTGCGCAAATGCGAGGGCAGGGCGACGGGGCTTTTCTTTTCGCCCGCTTCGATGGAGGCTTGGCAGGTGCCCCGCCGGGCACGAGGAGACCGCGATGAAACCTGCCCCGCTTGGCCCCGCGCCCGAAGATGCCGAAGCCCGCCGCGCGGTGCCGCCGGTGATCTGCTACCCGGTAGCCGGGCTGCCGGTGCCTGACCTTGCCGCGCTCGACGAAGCCCGCGCCGACTGGGAAATGACCGCCGCGCTTCTGGTGCCGCCGCGCGAGGCGCGCACATTCGAAGTTCCCGCGGGGCATTTCTTTCGCATCGGTTGCCCCGCGGGTGCGCAGGTGGGCGATCTCAACCTCTGGAACGCCGCCGACCTTGCCGAGCGGTTCTATTCCGGCAAGACCCGCGCGCTGCATGGCACCCATCTGGGGCGCGGCGACCGGATGTGGTCTGGCTTTCCCTACCTGCGGCCGATGGCGACGATCACCGCGGATACGCTCGACTGGTATGGGTTTGATGCTTTCGGCTGCTCGGTCCACGACGTGATCGGCACCCGCTGCGACCCCTACACGCACAGCCTGCTTTCCGGCGGCGGCCAGTATCATCACTGCTGCCATTCGAACCTGACGCGGGCACTGGCCGAGGCGCGCGGGCTGACCCTGCTTGAGGCCGAGGCGGCGGTGCATGACGTGCTCAATGTCTTCATGTGCACCGGGTTCGACCGCGCCACCGGGCAATATGTGATGAAGGCAAGCCCGGTGCGGGCGGGCGATTACCTCGAATTCTTCGCGGAAATCGACCTGTTGGGGGCGCTTTCGGCCTGCCCCGGCGGCGATTGCAGTGCCGAGCATTCAAGCGATACCGCCGCCTGCCATCCGCTTTCGGTTGAGGTGTTTTGCCCAAGGGTCGCGCCGCCGGGTTGGGTTGCACCAAAGGTGAGCGGCTATGACCGCAGCCATGGGTGGTAAGGCCGGGGGTCTCGCACCCCCGGACCCCCGCAGGGTATTTTCACAAAGAAGAAGCCGGGTCGGCGAATTCCGCTTCCAGAAACCGCTCGAAGTCGTCGAGATCGATCGGGTCAAACTGGCCGAAGCCCTGCATCCAGGTGGTGGCAGCGCGCAGGCTGCCGGGTTCGAGTTTGCACCACCTGAGCCGACCGCGCCTTTCCTGGCTGATCAGGCCGGCATCGGCGAGAATGCCCAGATGTTTGGAGATTGCCGCGAGCGACATGGCAAAGGGGGCGGCGACATCACTGACCGCCATGTCATCTTCAAGCAGCATGGTGAGGATCGCGCGCCGGGTCGGGTCGGCAAGGGCGGCGAAAAGCTGGTCAAGGTCAGGGGCGGCGGCGGGCATGCGGCGAATTAGCGCAAACACCTCGCAATCGTCAACCATCCGGTTGAACATCCTCCGCGCGTGCGGCCTGGCGCATGCGATACAGATGAATTAAAGCCATTACATATCAAGGCTGTAGGCCGATTTCGCCGGGCTTGACTCGGGGGGCGTTGCCGCATAGGAAGACGGCGACTTTGTGCGGGGCCCCAAACATGCCTGTTGCTCCCCCTGACGGTCCGGACCCGGCGCGGTTGCGCGCGCTGGAGGACCGGATTGCAGAGAAGAAACGGGCGCTGATGCCGGGGCCGCGCGCGGACGAGCACTTCAGCCAGGCCAATATCGCCTGGCGGATGGTGATCGAGATGGTTTCGGGGCTGGGGATCGGCTTCGGCATCGGGTACGGGCTGGACATTCTGTTTGGCACGATGCCGTTGCTGCTGGTGATCTTCACGCTTCTGGGCTTTGCGGCCGGGGTGCGGGTGATGCTGCGCACGGCCCGCGAAGTTGAGGGCGAGCGGCTGGCAGAGCAATCTGCGCGGAAAGAGGAAACATAGACGTGGCGACGGAAGAAGCAGGCAGCGCACTTTCATTCCACCCGATGGATCAGTTCATCGTGAAGCCGCTTTTCGGCGACGGTCCGATCAACTGGTACACGCCCACCAACGTCACGCTCTGGATGGCGCTTGCCGTTGTCGGAATTTATCTGCTGCTGGTGGTGGGCACCCGTGGACGCGCGGTGATCCCGACCCGGATGCAGTCGATCGCGGAACTCGCTTACGGCTTCGTTCACAAGATGGTGGAAGACGTGACCGGCAAGGACGGGCTGCGCTATTTCCCCTACATCTTCACGCTGTTCATGTTCATCGTATTCGCCAACTTCCTCGGCCTGCTGCCGCGCGCCTTCACCCCCACCAGCCACATTGCGGTTACGGCGGTGCTGGCGATGGCGGTGTTCCTGACCGTGACCATTCTTGGCTTTGTCAAGAACGGCGCTGCCTTCCTCGGCCTGTTCTGGGTTTCCTCGGCACCGCTGGCGCTGCGCCCGGTGCTGGCGCTGATCGAGCTGATCAGTTATTTCGTGCGCCCGGTCAGCCATTCGATCCGGCTTGCGGGCAACATGATGGCCGGGCATGCCGTGATCAAGGTTTTCGCGGGTTTTGCCGCAGTCGCGGTGATCTCGCCGCTATCCATCGTGGCTATCACCGCGATGTACGGGCTCGAAATTCTGGTGTCCTTCATCCAGGCCTATGTCTTCACGATCCTGACTTGTGTGTATCTCAAGGATGCGCTGCATCCGCACCACTAGGCAGGTTCAACCAACAACCAATTCAGCCAATTCCAACCTCAAGGAGTGACGAACATGGAAGGCGATATCGTTCAAATGGGTGCGTACATCGGCGCTGGTCTTGCCTGCATGGGCATGGGTGGGGCTGCGGTTGGTGTGGGCAACGTTGCCGGCAACTTCCTGTCGGGCGCGCTGCGCAACCCCTCGGCCGCCGCTGGCCAGACCGCGACGCTGTTCATCGGCATCGCATTCGCCGAAGCGCTGGGGATCTTCTCGTTCCTCGTCGCACTTCTGCTGATGTTCGCCGTCTGAGACCTGCTCGCATCCTTGCGGTCGGGTGGGCCTGAGGTTCGGGCCCATCCGGGTTCTTGAAGGGTCCGAGGGGGACGACATGGCAACAACTACGCACGACGCAGCGGGTGCCGCCGCGGGACATGCCGCGGAATCCGCAGGTATGCCGCAGCTCGACTTTGCCAGCTTCCCGAACCAGATATTCTGGCTCGTGGTGACGCTGGTGGCGATTTACTGGGTGCTTTCGCGCATCGCGCTGCCGCGTATTGGCGGGGTTCTGGCAGATCGCCAGAGCGCCATCACCGGCGATCTGACCGCCGCCGAGGAATTCAAGCTGCGTGCCAAGGAAGCCGAGGCCGCTTATGAGCGCGCCCTGGTCGAGGCCCGTTCCGACGCGCAAAAGATTGTCGGGCAGGCACGCGCCGAGATCCAGAAAGACCTCGATGCGGCGACGGCCCACGCCGATGCCGAAATCGCCGCACGCGCCAGCGAATCTGAACGCCGGATTGGCGAAATTCGTGCCGGGGCAATGGAAGCGGTGGTGGCGGTGGCGCGCGAGGCGGCAGCCGACATCGTTGCGGCAATGGGCGGCAAGGCCGATGCCAAGGCGGTTGCCAAAGCCGTCGATGCACGGCTGAAAGGGTGACAGGATGAAAAAGCTCTCGGCGGTTCTGGTGTTTGCTGCCAGCCCGGCCTTTGCGGCCACTGGCCCGTTCTTTTCGCTGAAGAACACCGACTTCATCGTGACACTGGCGTTCCTGCTGTTTGTGGGCGTGCTGTTTTACTACAAGGTTCCGGCGATGCTGGGCGGCATGCTCGACAAACGCGCGGCGGGCATCAAGGCCGACCTCGAAGAGGCGCGCACCTTGCGCGAAGAGGCGCAGGCGTTGCTGGCCAACTACGAGCGCAAGAGCCGCGAAGTTCAGGAAACCGCCGATCTGATCGTGGCCACGGCGCGGCGTGATGCGATGACGGCGGCCGAGGCGGCGAAGGCCGAGCTGAAGGTGTCGATTGCGCGGCGGTTGAAAGCGGCGGAAGAGCAGATTGCTTCGGCCGAAGCGGCGGCGCTGCGCGATGTCAAGGACCGCGCGGTGAACGTTGCGGTGGCCGCAGCATCCGAGCTTTTGGCGGCGCAGCTTGGCGCAGATGCGAAGTCGAAGCTGACCGATGCCGCAATCGGCGAAGTCGCGGCACGGCTGAACTGAAGCCTGACCCGGTGCAGTATGAAAACCCGGCCCGTCGCGGCCGGGCTTTTCATGCGCGCTCAGCCTCGTGCTGCAAGCGCAATTGCGCCAGCGCCTCGTGGCGGTCTGCCTTTTGCTGGTCAAGCAAAGCCGCTTCGACAAAGCTCAGATGGGTCTCGATCGCGGCCTTTGCCGCTGGCGCATTGCGCGCCTGCAGGGCTGCGTTGATCGCGCGGTGTTGATCGAGCAGCGAATCGCGCGTGGTGCGCTGGCGAAACATGACGTTGCGGTTGTAAAATACCCCCTCAAGCAAGAGCCCGAACATCGCGCGCATCATGTGCAGCATGATGACATTATGGCTCGCCTCGACAATCGCCATGTGAAACTCGGCATCAAGCGCCGCCTCGTCGGCGGGGTTGCGTTTCTGGTGCGCGGTCTCCATGCGGGAGAAAAGCGTGTCGATCACCTTGAGGTCGGTATCCGAGCCGAGCCTTGCCGCGCGCTCGGCCGCCAGCCCCTCCATGTCGCGGCGAAACGAGAGATAGTCGAACACCGCCTGATCGTGGCTTGCAAAAAGCCGGATCAGCGCAGGCGAAAACGCAGCACTCAGCACATCGGCCACGAATATGCCCGCCCCGGCGCGGGTGACCAGCAGCCCGGCTTCCTGCAATTCCGCCACCGCTTCGCGCAGGCTCGGGCGCGATACGCCGAGCCGCTCGGAAAGCTCGCGCTCGGAAGGCAGCCGCTCGCCAGGGCGCAACACACCTTGCAGGATGAGCACTTCGATCTGGCGCACCACTGCCTGGCTGAGTTTTTCCGACTCGATCTTCTGATAAGGCATCGCACCCCCGGATTTGGTCAAAATCTATGACCACATCACCCGATGCGCAAGACAAAGCGGTGCGGCTCGCCCGGCTTCCGTGCGGAGCTTTGCCGAGCTTCAGCTATTGGGCCGAATAATGATCTCGACACGGCGGTTTTGCGCGCGACCTTCCGGTGTCAGGTTCGAGGCAATCGGCTGATCCTCGCCGCGGCCGTAGGCGGTGATGCGGCTGAAGGGCACCCCGGAATTGGCGAGCACCCCCGCCACGGTATTCGCGCGGCCCTGCGACAGGGTCTGGTTGTAGCCCGCCGCGCCGGTGTTGTCGGTATGGCCGACAACCTCGACCATTGTATCCGGGTAGCGCAGCAGGCTTGTGGCAAGGGTTTGCAGATCGCGCTGCAACTCGGGGCGCAGCGCGGTGCTGTCGGTGGTAAAAAGCAGATCCTGCGGCATTGTCACCACCAAGGCGCTGCCGGTATTGACCACGCCAACACCATTGCCGAGATCGCGGTCAAGTTCGGCTGCCTGCTTGTCAAGAGCCTGCCCGATCAGCCCGCCGATGGCGGCACCGGCAACCGCACCAACAGCCGCCTTGCCAAGCGCGTCATTGCCGCCGCGTGTTGCGCCAAAAAAGCCGCCGAGCATGGCACCGATGGTGGCACCGCCTTGCGTGCGGTTGGGCGCAAGCGCGCCTTCGGGGTTGGTGCAGGATGCAACCAGAACCGCACTGCAGGCTACCGTCAGGATTATCCGTTTACCGCTCATGTCACACCTCATGCCCGAAGCCCCCTGGCGGGGCCTTGGCGCGAGTATAACGCCACTCTGCGACCGAGTTCCACGCAGGCTTGGGGCACCGGCAGGTTTTTGCGCATCACGTTCGTGCCAGCCTGCCGGGAACTGCCTCCGCCCGCGCCGATTCCCAGGCAAGCATGGCACGTTTGACCGGCAATCCCCAGTGGTAGCCGCCCATCGCGCCAGATTTGCGCAGCGCCCGGTGGCAGGGAATGACAAAGGCCAGCGGGTTGCGTCCGACCGCCGTTCCCACCGCGCGCAGGGCGCGTGGCGCGCCAATGGCCCCGGCAATGTCGCCATAGGTGGTGACCTGTCCCGAAGGTATCGACAGCAGCGCTTCCCAGACCTTGATCTGGAATGGCGCGCCGATCAGATGCAGTGCCGCCTCTCCCCGCTGCGCAAGCGCCGCCTCGACCCAATGCGCAATCGCCTCCGGGGCGGGTGCCAGACGCGCCGCTGGCCAGCGACGGGCAAGATCGGCAAAAGCCGCCTGCGCGCCGACCTCGGCAGCAAAGGCCAGGCCGCAAAGCCCGCGCTCGGTGCCCATCGCCACCACCTCGCCAAAGGGCGAGGCAAAGCTGCCGTGCCGGATCTCCAGCCCCGCGCCGCCCTGCGCATATTCGCCGGGGCTCATCGCCTCCCAACGCAGAAAGAGGTCGTGCAGGCGGCCGGTTCCCGAAAGCCCGGCGAGGTCGGCCACCGCATCAAGCGGAAGGCGCTTCGCGATCAACGCCCGCGCATGGTCGAGCGTCAGGTATTGCTGGTAGCGCTTGGGCGAAACCCCGACCCAGGCCGAGAATACCTTCTGGAAATGTGCAGCGCTCATGCCAAGGGCAGCAGCCAGTTCTTCCAGCGAGGGGCCGGGGGCGGGCGCAGCATCGATCAGCGCCAGCGCCCGGGCGATCACGCGGTAATGGTAATGGTCCTCGACGGCGCGCATGGCTGGTCCTTTCCGCCCCATGATAGGCGGTGGCGCGCGGGCGCGCGACCCGAAAGCTGTGGTTTCAGGCGGCCAGCCAGCGCCGCCCGGGCAATGCCGGGCAGGCGAGCGCGGCAAGCCCCCGGGCGTCGAGCCCGTTGCGGGCAGGGGTCGCGTGGTCGGCGCCAAGGGTTTGGGCCAGTGTTGCCCGGTCAGAGGGCGGAAACGCCGCAAGCAGATCGGGCGTGGCAAGCGCGGTATCAAACCAGAGGCCGTCAACCAGAACCACTTCCTGCGCGGCACAGATGAGCACGAAAAGACGTGGCACCAGCGCGCGCGGCTCGGGGGCAATGCCGAAGGTTGCCGCCAGTGTATCGACGCGCGCCAACATCTCGCCTTCGCCAAACATCAGCCGCAATTCGGGAGCCGCGATCAGCACCCTTTGCCCGGGCGTTACCAGCAAGGGACGCTGCGGTTTATGCGCGCCGAAAGCGTCGGCAGGCAGCCAGAACGGCACCGCTTCTGCGCGCGCATCCACGCCTTCCAGCCGCGCCACAGAAAGCAAGGGCCGATAACCGTGGTCGCGGGTAAGCACCTTGTCGCCGGGGCGAAGCCATTCGACCGGCAGAGCGCCTTGTTTGGTGGCGATCATCGCACCTGCCCCAAGCGCCGCAAGTTGCGCCAGCGCGGCGGCACCAAACCGCAACAGCGGCGGGGCGGGTGCCTCGGCCTGCATGTAGGCAAACCCCGGTTCAAGCGGTTCTGTTGGCACAATGACGGTAACCGCGCCGATCTCGACCCGCTCCACCCCGATGCAGCCGCCATTTCCCCGCAGCAGGCGCAGCGGCGTGTCATAGCTCAGCGCCCCGCGTGCGCGTTCGCGCCCCTGCGCATCACGCAGCACGCTAACCCCGCCCGGAGTTACCTTCTCCAGTTTCAGCGCAACCGAGGCCAGACCAAAGCCCGGGTCGAATACCCAAGAACCGAAAACGGGGTCGCGTTGCAGCGCGCCCCTCGGATAGCAGATATGCATCGGCACCCGCCCCTTGCCACCACGCCTGTTTGCAACATCGGGCACCACGCCGAAGCGCCGGTTAATGCCGAAAAAAAGAACGTGCGCAATTTGCTGAAAACACGCGTGGCCCTTGCCAGCGGCGGCATCGGGCGGCATAGGGGGCAGATGCGCCGAGCCCTTGATTTCGCCCGCCAGACAGAAATTTTCCGCCGCTTTCAGGCGGCCAATCCGGCACCTGCGGGCGAGCTGGAACATGCCGATGCCTTCACGCTTCTGGTTGCCGTTGTGCTCAGCGCCCAGGCCACCGATGCGGGCGTGAACAAGGCCACGCGCGGGCTTTTCGCGCGCGCCGCGACACCTGCGGCAATGGTCGCGCTTGGCGAAGAGCGGCTGGTCGAGGCGATCAGGACGATCGGGCTGTTCCGGCAAAAGGCGCGCAATGTCATCGCGCTCAGCCAGATCCTGATCGAGCGCTACGCGGGCACGGTGCCGGATTCGCGCGCAGCCTTGCAGGCGCTTCCCGGCGTCGGCCGCAAGACCGCCAACGTGGTGCTGAACATCGCCTTCCGTCACCCCGCGCAAGCGGTCGATACGCATGTTTTCCGGGTCGCCAACCGCACCGGCATAGCGCCGGGGCGCGACGTGCTGGCGGTTGAGCGGGCGCTGGAGGATAACCTGCCGGTGCAGTTTCAGCGCCACGCGCACCACTGGCTGATCCTGCACGGGCGCTATATCTGCACCGCCCGCCAGCCGCGCTGTGGCAGCTGCCCGATCTCCGACATCTGCCTTTTCGAGGAGAAGACCCCGTGACCCGGTATCAGGTGGTCGGCATCGGCAATGCCATCGTCGATGTGCTCAGCCAGACCGACGATGACTTTCTTGAACACATGGGCATCACCAAAGGTGTGATGCAGTTGATCGAACGCGAGCGCGCCGAGGCGCTTTATGCCGCGATGGATGCGCGCACCCAGGCACCCGGCGGATCGGTCGCCAACACGCTTGCGGGGCTTGGCAACCTCGGGCTTTCCACCGCCTTCATCGGGCGGGTGCGCGATGATGCCCTGGGCCGCTTTTACGCCCGCTCGATGGCGGGCGAGGGCACCGATTTTGTCAACGCACCGGTGGCGGGGGGCGAGTTGCCGACCTCGCGCAGCATGATCTTCGTGACCGCCGACGGCGAGCGGTCGATGAATACCTACCTTGGCATTTCAGCCGAGCTTGGCCCCGATGATGTTGCAGAAGTAGTGGCAGGCAGCGCGCAACTGCTGT
Organism: Phaeovulum sp.; assembly: GCF_030684035.1. Lineage (GTDB taxonomy): Bacteria > Pseudomonadota > Alphaproteobacteria > Rhodobacterales > Rhodobacteraceae > UBA6213. The sequence goes on from NZ_JAUXPI010000047.1 coordinate 31,571, forward strand.
TTCTGGAGGGGTATCTGTTCGACAAGGACAAGGGCAAGGCGGCCTTTCTCAAGGCGGTCAAGGCCTGCCATGGCGGCGGTGGTCGCGCCGGTGTCGCGCTTTCAGACCCGTTCTGCGTTGACCGCCACCGCGCCGATTTTCGCCGCCTGGTGCGCGACGAGATGGATTACGTGATCGGCAACGAGCATGAATGGGAGGCGCTTTATCAGTGCGGCCTTGATGCCGCGCTGGCGCAGGCGGCAAGCGATTGCGCGATGGTGGTCTGCACCCGGTCGGGGGCTGATGTGGTGCTGATCGGGCAGGGCGAGCGGGTGACGGTGCCGGTGCACCGGGTGGTGCCGGTTGATGCCACCGGGGCGGGCGATCAGTTCGCGGCGGGGTTCCTTTACGGCTACGCTTCGGGGCAACACCTGGCTGTCGCGGGCCGCATGGGCTGCCTTGCCGCCAGCGAGGTCATCAGCCATTTCGGCGCGCGCCCGGAAACCGACGTGAAGGCGATGTTCCGCAGCCACGGGTTGATCTGAAGCGCGGGGCGGCGGGCTTGGGCCCCGCCGGGGCCGCGCGCCCGCCGCCGCTGCCGCAGGCGCGATGATGGCCGTGGCGCGGGGGCCGGGCCGGGGCGTGGATATTTGGGCTGAAGCAGCGGGGGCGGCGGTGCAGGCAGGCGAGGTCGAGGCGCATTTCCGGCACGGCGACGGGGGCTACAGGTTCGCGCGCTGGGGGCGGCCGATCGTGCCGGTGGTTTTCGGGGTCGATGACGCGACGCTTGCCGTGGTCAAGGGCGCGATCGAGGCGGTGGTGGCGCTGGCCCGGCACCGGATGGCCGAAACCGACCCGGATCTTGGTGCCAACCTGATGCTGTTTTTCCTGCGCGACTGGGAAGAGTTGCTGGCGGTGCCGGGGCTGGCGGCAATGCTGGGCGATGTGCCTGCGCTGGTGGCGCGGCTGAACGCGCAGGCGGCGAACCAGTATCGAAGCTTCCGTTTCGACAGCGGCGGCGCGATCAAGGCCGGTTTTGCCTTCGTGCGGATGGATGCGGCGCTTGCCGCGCTGCCCGCCGAAACCCTGGCGCTCGGGCAGGCGGTGCAGATGATCCTAGCCTGGGGCGAGGGGGCCTTTGCCCTGCGCCCGGCGCTGGCCGAGGTGCGGGGGGTGGCAGTGTTGCGCGCGCCGGTGGCGGCGCTGATCCGGGCGGGCTATGATGCGGCACTGCCCGCCGCCGCGCGTGATCCCAGCCACGCGCTGCGGCTGGCGGCGCGGGTGGCGGTTCAGGGGGGTGCGGGGTGAGCGATCTGGCCGGGTTCGGGGAATTGTGGCCGGCCGAGCAGCGGCTGGTGGCGTGGTTGCAGGCGGGCAACCGCGAGGCGTTCGTGGTGTCGCCCGCGCTGCCGGGGCCGGATGCACCGCGCGAGGCGCGGCTGCGCGCCTCGTTCCTGCGGGCGCTGGCGCTGGGCGGGTTCGAGGATTGCAAGGTTTCGGAAAAGGGGCTGCGGGTTTGGGGTGCGGTGATCGAGGGCGACGGGCCGGAGGGGGCCGAGACGCGCGGGCTTGACCTTGAAGGCTGCACGCTGGCGGGCGATCTGGGGCTGTTTCATTGCCACTTCGCCGACATGGTTCTGCTGCGCGGGGCGCGGCTGCAAAGCCTGTTCCTCAATGGATCGGTGCTGGCGCAGGGGCTTGGCGGCGATGGGCTTGAGGCGCGGGGCGGGGTGTTTTTGCGCGGCGTGAAAGCGACGGGCGAAGTGCGGCTGCTGGGGGCGAAGCTCGGCGGCGACCTTGACTGCACGGGGGCGCAGTTCACGGCGGGCGAGGGTGGCGAGGCGCTGAACGCCGACGGGATTGAGGCGCGACGTGCGCTTCTGAGCTCCGTGAAAGCAAAAGGCGAAGTGCGGCTGCTGGGGGCGAAGCTCGGCGGCGATCTTGATTGCTCAGCGGCGGAGTTCTCGGCGAGCAAGGACGGGCGGGCGCTGACCGTGCAAGGTGCGCAGATAACCGGTGTGTTTTTTCTGCGTGAAGGCGCGAAGGTCAAAGGCCGGCTCGACCTGACCGCTGCCGAAATCGGGATCATCGTTGACGACCCCGCGTGCTGGCCGGGGCCGGGCAATCTGGTCCTTGATCGCTGCCGCTACGGGGCATTTACCGGGAAAGCCCCAGTCGATGCAAAAACGCGTCTGCGTTGGCTGGCGCTGCAAGACCCGGCGCGGTTCAAACAGGAGTTCTGGCCGCAGCCCTATGAGGAATGCGCGCGGGTGCTGCGCGAGATGGGGCATCAGGGTGATGCCCGCAAGATATTGATCGAGAAGGAACGGTTGCAGCGCCGGGCGCGGCGGGCGCGGATCAACCGCTTTCACCCGAAACGTTGGGCCTATCTGGTGGCCGACGCATTGCTGGCCATCACCGTTCGCTATGGCCGCGAGCCGCTTTGGGCATTTGCCTGGCTTGCGGGCATACTCCTGATCGGCTGGGGCGCATTTGGCTATGCCGCAAGCGCTGGAGCGATCAAGCCGAACCTGCCGCAAATTCAGCGCGCGCCGGAATGGGTGCTCTGCGGGTTTGCCAGTGATGCGCGGCGGCATGTTCCGAGCCTCGGGCGCATCGTTTCGGGCCGGGCGGCACCGGGCGAAACCCAGCTTGCCTGTTTCCAGCGCCAGCCCGAGGGGCGGGCTTATCCGCGCTTCAGCGCCTTCGTCTATTCCGCCGATACGCTGATCCCGGTGGTCGCGCTCGAGATGCAAAGCTACTGGATCCCCGATGACAGCTCGGCGCGGGGTGCTGCGGCGCGGGTTTACCTTTGGCTGCACATTGCCGCGGGCTGGGGGCTGACGCTGCTTGCCGTGGCCGGGTTTTCGGGGCTTATCAAGATGGACAGCAAATGACCCATACGCTTTCGATCCGCGTCTATTACGAAGATACCGACCTTGCGGGCATCGTCTATTACGCCAATTACCTCAAGTTCATCGAGCGCGGCCGCAGCGAGTGGATCGCGGCGCTCGGGGTCGATCAGATGGCGCTCCGGCGCGATCAGGGGGTGGTGTTCGCGGTGCGCCGGGTGGTGGCAGACTACCTCAAGCCCGCGCATTTCGGCGAGGTGCTGACCGTCACCAGCCGCCTGACCGCCGTCAGCGGCGCGCGCTTCGAGATGGCGCAGCAGGTGCGGCGCGGCGACGCGGTGCTGTTTGCCGCCGATGTCACCTGCGTCTGCATCGGCGCAAGTGGCGCTGCCGCGCGGATTCCGGCGGAAATTCGCCAAAGATTGGCGCAGGATCTCGGCTGAGGCGGCATCTTGGCGCGCATCTGACGCAGATGTGTTGGCTTTCCCCTTCCCCGCGTGTAATTTGCCTGCCAATCAGAGCCGCAGATAACGCGGCCCATAAGGCGAGCAGAGACCGATGGAACCAAGCACCCTTGCCGCAGCGCAAGAGATCGATTTTTCGTTGCTGGCGATTTTCGCCCGCGCGTCACTGACCGTTCAGCTGGTGATGCTGTTGCTGACACTGGCCAGCTTCTGGTCGTGGTCGATCATCATCCGCAAGTTCATCTCCTATCGTCTGGCGCGGCGCGAGGCGGGGGTGTTCGACCGCGCCTTCTGGTCGGGCGAGCCGCTGGATGAGTTGTTCGACGCGATCGGCGCGGCACCTGCGGGGGCGTCGCAAAAGATCTTCGCGGCGGGCATGCTCGAATGGCGGCGCAGCCACCGCCAAGACGGCGGGCTGATTGCCGGGGCGCAGGCGCGCATCGACCGCTCGATGGATGTGGCGATTGCCAAGGAAAGCGAGCATCTGAACGCCGGGCTGCCGTTTCTGGCCACGGTCGGTTCCACCGCGCCATTCGTCGGGCTTTTCGGCACCGTCTGGGGCATCAAGGTGGCGTTCGAGGGCATCGCGATTTCGCAAAACACCTCATTGGCGGTGGTGGCACCGGGCATTTCCGAGGCGCTGATGGCAACCGGTCTTGGCTTGCTGGCGGCAATTCCGGCAGTGGTCGCCTACAACAAGCTTTCGGCAGACAGCGACCGCATCACCTCGGGCTACGAGGCGTTTGCCGACGAATTCGCCACCATCCTGTCGCGCCAGCTGGACGCGGACTAGGCGATGGGCGCGGGCGTGATGAAAAAGGCGGGCGGCGGGAGGCGCAGGCGGCGGTCTGGGCACCGTCGTCATGCCGCGATGAGCGAGATCAACGTGACCCCGTTCGTCGATGTGATGCTGGTGCTCCTGATCATCTTCATGGTTGCGGCACCGCTGCTGACCGTGGGGGTGCCGCTGGAACTGCCCAAGACCGCCGCCCGCGCCGTGCCCGCCGAGCAGGAAGAACCGCTGACGATTTCGCTGACCCTCGACGGGCAGATCATGGTGATGAACACGCCGGTGCCGGACGCCGAACTGATCGGGCGGTTGCGCGCAGTGGCGGCGGAGCGCGTCAGCGACAAACTCTTTCTGCGCGCAGACGGTGCCATTCCCTATGAGCGCGTGGTGCAGGTGATGGGGGCTTTGAACAACGCGGGCTATTCCAACATCGTGCTGGTGACCGATGCGGGCGGCCCGGGCTTTGCCGGGCAGACCGCGCCGGGCAACTAGGGCGGGCAAGGGCAGCGAATGCCGATGGACAAGGCGGACAGGATCGGCACGGGCCTCTCGGCGGCGCTCCATATCGGGGTGATCGCCTGGGTTGCCTTTGGCGGTGCCCTGCTGCGCCCGCGCCATGCGCCACCGGTGCAGATGACCGAGGTTTCGGTGATGTCCGAGGCCGAATTCATGGCGATGACCGCCGCCGCGCCAAGGCTGGCGGAGGCACCGGCAACCGAGCCACAGGTGCCGCAGGCCGATGCCGCATCGCCGCCACCGACGGCAGAGGCCCCGCCGCCGACCCCGGGCCTTGCCGAGCCTTTGGCCGAACCGCTGGCCGAACCGCTGCCAACCCCGCCCGAGCCGCTGCCGCAACTGGCCGAGGTGCCCGATGCGCCGCCCGCGCCGCCCTTGCCTCCGGTCGAGGTCGCCTCGCCGCGGTTGACCCCCGAGGTCAGCCCGGTGCCCGAGCAGCGCCCGGTGACGCGGGTGGCACCCACGCCCGCCGCCGCGCCGCCGCCCGACGCGGCGGTTGCCGATATCCCCGTGGCCGCCGTTACGCCGGAGGAGAACCCGGCGGCAGAGCCGGTGCCCGACCCGCCGCAAGCCGCCGCGGCACCGCCCGAGGCGACCACCGAGATTGTCACCGAGGCGACGCCGACCGAGGCCGAGCCGCTCAGTTCCGCGCCGCTCAGCGCGCCACGCCCGCAGGCAAGACCAAAGCGCCCCCCTGCCGCAGTCGCAGCGGCAACGCCCGCGCCGCCGCGCCCGGCCGCACCCGATGCGGTGGCGGCAGCCCTTGCCGAGGCGATGGCCGCGCCCGCCGCGACCGGCACCGGCGGTGTTGGCCGCGCGCCAACCGGCCCGCCGTTGACCGCGGGCGAAAAGGATGCGCTGGTGCTGGCGGTGAAGGCGTGCTGGAACGTTGGCGCGCTTTCCACCGATGCGCTGCGCACCACGGTGACGATCAGTGTTGACATGCAGCCCGACGGCCGCCCGAACGCCGCCTCGATCCGGCGGATTTCGGCGGAGGGCGGCACCGAAGCCTCGGCGGCCTTGGCATTCGATGCCGGTCGCCGCGCCATTCTGCGCTGCGGTGCGAACGGCTTCGCGCTGCCCAGCGAGAAATACGACCAGTGGGCGACAATTGAAATCGTCTTCAATCCCGAAAAAATGAGGATGAAGTGATGCGCGGACCCGGCCATAGTGGCACCAACCGACCCAACCCGACAAAAGGGATTTGCCTGATGCACCTCGGCCCCCTGCTTTTCATCGTGCTCGCCCTTGTGGCGCTGGCCCCGGCTCCCGTCGCGCTGGCCCAAAGCGGGCCGCTGCGCATCGAAATCACCGAAGGTGTGATCGAGCCTTTGCCCTATGCAGTGCCGCTGTTCATTGCCGAAACCCCGGATGCCGCGCAATATGCCGCAGACATCACCGCGGTGGTGACAAGCGATCTGACCGGAACCGGCCTTTTCCGCGACATTCCCGCCAGCGCCCATATCGCCCGGATCACCAGTTTTGACGCGCCGGTCGCCTATGCAGACTGGAAAGCGATCAATGCACAGGCGCTGGTCGTTGGCGCGGTATCGGTGTCGAACGGGCGGGTGACGGTGAAATTCCGCCTGTACGACGTGTTTTCGGGCACCGAAATGGTCGGCCAGCAGCTTGGTGGCTCGGCGACAAGCTGGCGGCGGATTGCGCACAAGGTGGCCGATGCCGCCTATTCGGCAATCACCGGAGAGGGGGCCTATTTCGACAGCCGGGTGGTCTTCGTCTCTGAAACCGGGGCCAAGGGGGCGCGGCAAAAGCGGCTGGCGGTGATGGATTACGATGGTGCCAACCTGCAATACCTGACCGATTCAAGCACCATCGTGCTTTCGCCACGGTTTTCGCCCACCGGCGACAGGGTGCTCTACACCACCTTCGAAACCGGCTTCCCGCGCATCAAGCTGATCGATGTGGCGGCGGTTTCGGGGCGGTTTCTGGCCGATCAGCCCGGCACCATGACCTTTTCCCCGCGGTTCTCGCCCGATGGCGCGCGGGTGGTCTATTCGCTTGAACAAGGCGGCAATACCGACCTTTGGGTGATGGACATCGCTTCGGGCGCTGCCTCGCGGCTGACCAACACGCCGGGCATTGAAACCGCGCCGTCGCTGTCACCCGATGGCAGCCAGATCGTGTTCGAATCCGATCGCTCGGGCACCCAGCAGCTTTACATCATGCCGGTTGCAGGTGGCGAGGCGGCGCGAATCTCGTTTGGGGATGGTCGCTACAGCACCCCGGTCTGGTCGCCGCGTGGCGACCTCATCGCCTTTACCAAGCAAACGCCGGGCCGTTTCCACATCGGCGTAATGCGCACCGATGGCAGCGAAGAGCGGCTGTTGACCGCCTCTTTCCTCGACGAGGGGCCGACCTGGGCACCGAATGGCCGGGTCATCATGTTCACCCGCGAAACCCCCGGTGCGGCGGGCGAGGTGCGGCTTTATTCGGTCGATATCTCGGGGCGCAACCTCAAGCTGGTGCCCACCCCCGGCCCGGCATCCGACCCGGCCTGGTCGCCGTTACAACCCTGACCCCGCGCCGGATTTCCAAGCCTGCGCCAACCTGTTAGACTGACTGCAATCGAGCCAACAAGAAACAAGGCGGAACCACCATGACCCTGATCACCAAATCGCTTCTGATCGTCGCCGCCCTCGGGCTGGCGGCGTGCAACAACCCTGACCGTTTCGGCACCGGCGCTGGCGCTGGCGGCGCGGGCGGCATTTCGACCTCGCCGCTCGGCAATCCGTCAGATCCGCGCTCGCCGGCCTATTTCATGCAGACGGTGGGCGACAAGGTGCTGTTCGCGGTCGATCAATCGACGCTGGCCCCCGAAGCGCGCAACATCCTTTCCGGGCAGGCGCTTTGGCTGACCCAGAACCCGCAATATTCGGCGATCATCGAAGGCCATGCCGACGAGCAGGGCACCCGCGAATACAACCTCGCCCTTGGCGCGCGGCGCGCAAATGCGGTGCAGGAATTCCTGATTTCGCAAGGCGTTGCGCCGAACCGCCTGCGCACCGTGTCCTATGGCAAGGAGCGCCCGCTGGCGGTATGTTCGACCGAAAGTTGCTACGCGCAGAACCGCCGCGCGCTGACCGTGGTTTCGCTTGGCGCGGGCGTTTGAGGGGGTGAAGATGCGGCGATTGGGCGTGCTTGCGGTCTGTCTTGCGCTGGCCTCACCGGCGTTGGCGCAAGGCAATGCCCAGTCGCTGGCCTCCATTCGCGCCGAACTGGGCGCGCTTGCCACCGCGCTTGAGGGTCTGCGCGCCGAGTTGATCGGCGGTGGTGGTGCCGGGCTCGTCGCGGCGGGCGGCGTTGGTGCGCTGGCGCGGATGGACGCGATCGAGGCGGCGCTGGTGCGGCTGACGGCGCAAAGCGAGGCGCTGGAGAACCGCATCAACCGGGTGGTCGCCGATGGCACCAACCGGCTTGGCGATCTGGAGTTCCGGCTTTGCGAACTGGAACCCGGCTGCGATATTTCCAAGGTCGGAGCGACGCCGCTTTTGGGTGGCGGTGCGGTGGCGGCAAATGGCGGCGGTGCCTCTGGCGCGGGGGTGACCGGATCGGCCCCGGCGCTGGCAATGAGCGAGCAGGCCGATTTCGACCGCGCCAAGGCGGCGCTCGATGCGGGCGAATACGCGCGCGCAGCCGAGTTGTTTGCTGTGTTCAACACCACTTACACCGGCGGTCCGCTGACTGCCGACGCGCAATTCTATCGTGGCCAGGCGTTGCAGGCTGCGGGCGATGTTGCGGGGGCCGCGCGCGCCTGGCTCGAAGGCTTTGCCGGGGCACCCGACGGGCCGCGCGCGCCGGAAAGCCTGTTGATGCTCGGCCGGGCGCTTGCCGATCTGCAACAGGTGCCCGAGGCCTGCGCGATGCTGACCGAGGTCGGCTTGCGCTTTCCCGGAGCCGCTGCCGCGACCGAGGCGGGCGCGATGATGCGCACGCTGAACTGCCAGTGACCCAGTTGCCCGCGCTGCCGCTTGCGGCGCGCCTTGCCGCCGCTCTGCCGCCCGGTCGCTTTGCGCGGCTGGGCGTTGCGGTTTCAGGGGGCGGCGACAGCATCGCGCTGATGCACCTTCTGGCAGAGCATCGCGCCGCAGGTGGCCCCGAGCCGGTGGTGGTTTCGCTCGACCACGGTTTGCGGCCCGAGGCCGCGGCAGAGGTGGCCGGGGTGATGCGCGCCGCGGCGGCGCTTGGGCTGGTGCACCGGGCGCTGGTCTGGCGCGGATGGGACGGGCACGGCAACCTGATGCAGGCGGCGCGGCGCGCGCGCTACCGGCTGATCGCCGATTGGGCACGCGACGAGGGCCTGCCCGCCGTGGCACTGGGCCATACCGCCGACGACCAGGCCGAGACCTTCTTCATGCGGCTGGCGCGCGGGGCCGGGGTTGACGGGCTTTCGGGCATGGCCTCCGAGCGGGTTGCTGAGGGCATGCTCTGGCTGCGGCCGCTCTTGGAGAGTACCCGGGCCGAATTGCGCGGCTGGCTTGGGGCGCGTGGACTCGGTTGGGTTGATGACCCCAGCAACGAAAACGCGGCATACGAACGGATTCGCGCCCGCGCCGCGCTCGCAGCCCTTGCGCCGCTCGGCATTACCGCCACCGGAGTCGCCGAAGTGACCCAGCATTTGCGCGAGGTGCGCGCGGCGCTGGTGGTGCAAACGCACGCCGCAGCGGCGGCTTTGGCGCGCGTCGAGGCGGTCGAGGTGCTGATCGACCGTGCCGGGCTGGAGGCGCTGCCCGCCGAGGTGCGACGCCGCCTGCTTGCCCATGCCCTGCGCTGGATCGCGGGCAGCGAATACGCGCCGCGCGGCCCGGCGCTGGCCGGGTTCGCCGAGGCTGCGGGTGCCGGTACCACCGCCACGCTGCACGGCTGCCTGGCTCTGCCCGAGGGGCCGCTGCTGCGGCTCTGCCGCGAGGCGTCCGCCGCTTCGGGCGCGGTGCCACCGGGGGCGCTTTGGGACGGGCGCTGGCGCATCACCGGGCCGGACGCCCCCGGCTGCGAGGTGCGCGCGCTTGGCGAGGCGGGGCTGCGGCTTTGCCCCGACTGGCGCGCATCACGCCGCCCGCGTGCCGCCCTTGCCGCCGATCCTGCGCTTTGGCGTGGGCCGGATCTGGTGGCGGCTCCGCTTGCCGGTTTCGCCAATGGCTGGCGCGCAGAACCCGCCCGCAACGGCGATGATTTCCTCGCTTCGCTTTTCGTGCATTGAACCTTCTGGCCGAATGCCTATTTTCACTTGCAACGGACGCGCGCCACGGGTGTGCGCCAGGTACATGGGAGGATACCCATTGGGTAACGTGCGCAACATCGCCTTCTGGGTCGTGCTGTTCTTGCTGATACTTGCCTTGTTCAACCTGTTCAGCGGCGGGCAGGGCACCCTGAGCGCGCGCTCGGTCAGCTATTCCGACTTTCTGACCCGAGTGCAGACCGGCGGCGTGGAAAGCGTGGTGCTCGATGGCGAGCAGGTGGTTTTCCGCGGCAAGGACGGGGTGCAATACACCACCATCAAGCCCGAAGCCGACCAGATCACTGAAAAGCTGATCGCCAACGGCATCGAGGTGAAGGTCGAGGCGCAAAAGCAATCGGGCTTCATGTCGATCCTTGGCGTCTGGTTGCCCTTTCTGGTGCTGATCGGCATCTGGATATTTTTCATGAACCGGATGCAGGGTGGCGGCAAAGGCGGCGCGATGGGCTTTGGCAAATCCAAGGCCAAGCTCTTGACCGAGAAGAACGGGCGAGTCACCTTTGATGATGTTGCAGGCATTGACGAGGCCAAGGAAGAACTTGAGGAGATCGTCGAGTTTCTGCGCAACCCGCAGAAATTTTCGCGGCTCGGCGGCAAGATCCCCAAGGGGGCGCTGCTTGTGGGCCCGCCCGGCACCGGCAAGACCCTGCTGGCCCGCGCCATCGCGGGCGAGGCGGGGGTGCCATTCTTCACCATTTCCGGTTCCGATTTTGTCGAAATGTTCGTAGGCGTCGGCGCAAGCCGGGTGCGCGACATGTTCGAACAGGCCAAGAAGAACGCGCCCTGCATCGTGTTCATAGACGAAATCGACGCGGTGGGCCGTTCGCGCGGCATCGGCATTGGCGGCGGCAATGACGAACGCGAACAGACGCTGAACCAGCTTCTGGTCGAAATGGACGGGTTCGAGGCCAACGAGGGTGTGATCATCGTGGCCGCCACCAACCGCAAGGATGTGCTCGACCCGGCGCTGCTGCGCCCCGGCCGCTTTGACCGCCAGATCCATGTGCCGAACCCCGACATCAAGGGCCGCGAGAAAATCCTGCAGGTGCACGCCCGCAAGGTGCCGCAGGGGCCCGATGTGGAACTGCGGCTGATCGCCCGTGGCACCCCCGGCTTTTCCGGTGCCGACCTTGCCAACCTGGTCAACGAAGCGGCGCTGATGGCGGCGCGGATCGGGCGGCGGTTCGTGACGATGGAAGACTTCGAGCAGGCGAAGGACAAGGTGATGCTGGGGGTCGAGCGCCGCTCGATGGTGCTCACACCCGAGCAGAAGGAAAAGACCGCCTACCATGAGGCTGGCCACGCCGTTGTCGGCATGGCGATGCCGAAATGCGACCCGGTTTACAAGGCCACGATCATTCCGCGCGGTGCAGCACTTGGCATGGTTGTCAGCCTGCCCGAGATGGACCGGCTGAACATGCACAAGGATGAGGCCAAGCAGCGCATCGCGATGACCATGGCAGGCAAGGCCGCCGAAATCATCAAATACGGCGAAGAGGGGGTTTCGAACGGCCCGGCGGGTGACATTCAGCAGGCCAGCCAGCTGGCGCGTGCCATGGTGATGCGCTGGGGCATGTCCGACAAGGTTGGCAGCATCGACTACGCCGAGGCGCACGAAGGCTATTCCGGCTCTACCGGCGGCTTCTCGGTGTCGGCGGCGACCAAGGAGCTGATCGAGACCGAAGTGAAGGATCTGATCGATGAGGGCTATACGGCGGCGCGCGCCATTCTGATCGAGAAGGCCGAGGAATGGGAGCGGCTGGCCAAAGGCCTGCTCGAATACGAAACCCTGACCGGCGAAGAAATCGCGCGCATCACCCGCGGCGAGACGCTTGGTGGCGATGACACGAGCGCGCAGCCGCCGACCGGCAACGTGCCGTCGGTTATGGCGGTTCCGCGTACCAAGCCCACCGCGCCCAAGGGCAGCGGCCACGCCCCCGAACCCAGCGCCTGAAGCCATTCGCCAGCGCGAAGCGCCGGCCCATGCCTGAGGGGCTGGACAGCGGGCGCGCGCCCGGTTAGGGGGCGTTTGCCAGCGGTTCCTGCCCCAAGCCGGGTGCCCGCAGGCCGGAGCAACGGCGGAGGAGGGCGCGATGATCACCACCTATATTGTGCGCAACGGCCTGCTGACCACCTATGACGGCCCGCCCGGGGCGATTCTCGCCGCCGACGAGGTGCTCTGGCACGACATGCAGGCCCCCACGCTTGAGGAAGAGCACCAGCTTGAGACCCTGCTCGGTGTCGAGATCCCCACCCGCGAGGAGATGGAAGAGATCGAAGCTTCCTCGCGGCTTTACACCGAAGGCGGTGCCTTCTTTCTGACCGCCAGCGTGGTTGCCAACGCGCATAGCGAAGCCCCGCAACTGGCCCCCGTCACCTTCATTCTTTCGGGAAACCGGCTGGTGACGGTGCGCTATCACGCGCCGCGCTCGTTCGCCACGTTCCGCCAGCGCGCCGCCAAGGCTGATCTTGGCATCCGCTCCGGCACGACGCTTTTGATTGCGATCTTCGAAACCGTCACCGACCGCCTCGCCGACATTCTGGAGGCCGCAGCCCGGCGGCACGACGATATCTCGCGCGACGTTTTCGTTTCCGGTGCGCGCAGCCCGGAACAGCGCAACCAGCTTTCGCAGATACTGGAGCGCATCGGTCAGGCCGAAGACATGAACGCCAAGATCAAGGAAAGCCTCGCCACGCTCGATCGGGTGATCGGCTTTTTCTCGCTGGCACCCGATGCCAAGAAGGGTGCCGCAGATCGGCGCTCGCGCATCAAGACCGTCGCGCGCGACCTGCGTTCGCTTGCCGATTACGCCAATGCGCAGACCCAGAAGATCACCTTTCTGCTCGATGCGACACTTGGCATGGTCAACATCGAGCAAAACGGCATCATCAAGATTTTCTCGGTGGCTGCGGTGGTATTCCTGCCGCCCACGCTGATCGCCTCGATCTACGGCATGAACTTCCGCTTCATGCCCGAACTCGACTGGCAATTGGGCTATCCTTTCGCGCTCGGGCTACAGGTGCTGTCGGCGGTGCTGCCCTACCTCTATTTCAAGCGTAAAGGCTGGTTGTGAGCGATTGGAACCCCGAGGCCTATGCCCGTTTTCGCGGGCTGCGCCTCCGTCCCGCGCTCGATCTGCTGGAGCAGGTGGGCAGGCTGCCAAAGGGCGACGTGATAGACCTCGGCTGCGGCAGTGGCGCTGTTGGCCCGGCGCTGGCTGCGCGGTTTGAAGACCGCAGGATCATTGGCATTGATACCTCGCCTGCGATGCTGTCAGAGGCGGCGGCAACCGGTGCCTACAAGCGGTGCGACGCCGACGATATTGCCATATGGCACCCCGCCAGACCCCCGGCACTGATCTTTTCCAACGCAGCGCTGCACTGGCTGCCCGACCACGCCGCGCTGATGCCGCGGCTTGCCGCCTTGCTGCCGCCGGGCGGGGTTCTGGCGGTGCAGATGCCGCGCCAGCACGATGCGCCAAGCCACCGTCTGCTGCGTGCGATTGCTGCCGAGATGTTCCCCGACCGCTTCGATTTTTCGCTCTGGAAGCCGCCGGTGATGGCCGCACCTGACTATGCCCGCCTGCTCGCCGCCCTTGGCCGCGCGGAGGTGTGGGAGAGCGAATACACCCAACGCCTAGCGGCTGAAGCGAGCGCCCACCCGGTGCGGATCTTTACCCAATCCACCGCGATGCGACCCATGGCCGAAAAGCTGGGCCCTGCCGAACAGGCCGCTTTTGTCGCGCGCTACGAGGCGGCACTGGCACTGGCTTACCCGGCCGAGGCTGATGGGTCGGTGTTCATGCCGTTTCGCCGCCTGTTCTTTGTTCTGACCGTGTAGAGGGTTTCCGGCGGGCGGCGCATCCTTTCGCTTTCATGTCGCAAACGCGCTTTCCTGCGGCCTGTAACTGGCTAGTCTGCGCCAAACCCCGATGCCTCTGGAGGGCTTCCCCCGTGACCGTCAAAACCGACATCGAAATTGCCCGCGCCGCGAAGAAACTCCCGATCTCCCAGATCGGCGCGAAACTTGGCATTCCCGTGGAATCGCTCATTCCCTATGGTCACGACAAGGCCAAGGTGGACCGCGAATTCATCGCCGGGCTGGAAGGGCGCGCAGAGGGCAAGCTGATCCTTGTCACCGCGATCAACCCGACCCCGGCGGGCGAGGGCAAGACCACCACCACCGTCGGGCTTGGCGATGCGCTGGCGCGGATCGGCAAGAAATCCGCCATCTGCATCCGCGAGGCAAGCCTTGGCCCCAACTTCGGCATGAAGGGCGGCGCGGCGGGCGGCGGCTATGCGCAGATCGTGCCGATGGAAGAGATGAACCTGCATTTCACCGGCGATTTTCACGCGATCACCTCGGCGCACAACCTGCTGACGGCGATGATCGACAACCACATCTACTGGGGAAATTCGCTGGAAATCGACGAGCGCCGCATTGTCTGGCGGCGGGTGATGGACATGAACGACCGCGCGCTGCGTGACATGGTTGTGGGGCTTGGCGGGGTTTCCAACGGCTTTGCGCGGCAAACCGGATTTGACATCACCGTGGCTTCCGAAGTGATGGCGATTCTGTGCCTGTCGAACGACCTTGAAGACCTGCAAGAGCGCCTTGGTCGCATCGTGGTGGCCTATCGGCGCGACAAGTCCCCGGTTTACTGCCGCGACATCAAGGCCGATGGCGCGATGACGGTCTTGCTCAAGGATGCGATGCAGCCGAACCTCGTGCAGACGCTGGAAAACACCCCCGCCTTTGTACACGGCGGCCCGTTTGCCAACATCGCGCATGGCTGCAACTCGGTCATCGCCACCCAGACGGCACTTCGGTTGGCCGACTATGTGGTGACCGAGGCGGGCTTCGGTGCCGACCTTGGTGCCGAGAAGTTCTTTGACATCAAGTGTCGCAAGGCCGGGCTGAAACCTGCGGCGGCGGTGATTGTCGCCACCGTGCGGGCGATGAAGATGAACGGTGGCGTCGCCAAGGCCGACCTCGGGGCCGAAAACGTGGCCGCCGTGACCAAGGGCTGCCCGAACCTTGGCCGCCATATTGCCAACGTCAAAGGCTTTGGCGTGCCGGTTGTGGTGGCGATCAACCATTTCACCTCCGACACCGAGGCCGAGATTGCGGCGGTAAAGGAATATGTCGCCCGTCAGGGTGCCGAGGCGGTGCTTTGCCACCACTGGGCCAAGGGCGGCGAGGGTGCCGAGGAACTGGCGCAAAAGGTGGTGGCGCTGGCCGAGAGCGGTGCCGGTGCCTTTGCCCCGCTTTACCCCGATGAAATGGGGCTCTTTGACAAGATCGACACCATCGCGCGGCGCATCTACCACGCGGGCGAAGTAATCGCCGACAAGTCGATCCGCGACCAGTTGCGGGCATGGGAAGCGGCGGGCTACGGGCACTTTCCGGTCTGCATGGCAAAGACGCAATACAGCTTCTCGACCGACCCGAACCTGCGCGGGGCCCCCTCCGGGCACACCCTGCCGATCCGCGAAGTCCGGCTTTCCGCCGGTGCGGGCTTCATCGTGGTGATCTGCGGCGAGATCATGACCATGCCGGGCCTGCCCAAGGTGCCCTCGGCCGAGACCATCGGGCTTGATGACACAGGGCTGGTGGTGGGCCTGTTCTGAGGCGCGGGGCTTGAGCCTGCGGCGGAAACCGGGCATTAGCCCCGCATCCGAAGTCTCGGGAGCCTGCCGATGAAATCGCCCGCCCAGATTGCCAGCATGGCCGAATTGCGCGCCGAGATCGACCTGCTCGATGCCGCATTGGTGGCGGCACTCGCGGATCGCGCGCGGCTGATCGACCGCGCGGCAGAGCTGAAGCGTGCCGAGGGCATGGCGGCGCTGGTGCCGGAACGGGTGGCCGAGGTGCTGGCGCATGTGCGAAGCGAAGCCGTGGCGCGCGGCCTCGACCCGGCTCTGGCCGAGGCGCTCTGGCGACAGATCATCGACTGGGCGATTGCCCGCGAGGAAGAAGCTCTGGCAAGGGGAAAAGACGCATGAGCGCAACCATTATCGACGGCAAGGCCTTTGCGGCAAAGCTGCGGGGCAAGGTGGCCGAGCACGTCGCGCGGCTGAAGGCCGATTTCGGCATTGCGCCGGGGCTTGCGGTGGTGCTGGTGGGCACCGATCCGGCCTCCGAGGTCTATGTGCGTAACAAGGGCATTGCTTCGCGCGAAACCGGGATGAACAGCTTCGAGCACAAATTGCCCGCCGATGTCACCACCGCAGCCCTTTATGCGCTGATCGACCGGCTGAACGCCGACCCGACCGTGCACGGCATTCTGGTGCAGTTCCCGGTTCCCGCGCATTTGAGCGAAACCGAGATCGTGGCACGGATCGACCCTGCCAAGGATGTGGACGGGCTGCATATTCTCAACGCGGGGCTCCTGGCCTCGGGCGGCAAGGCGATGGTTTCCTGCACCCCGCTTGGCTGCCTGATGCTCCTGCGCGACCAGCTTGGCAGCCTTTCGGGCATGAACGCCGTGGTCGTTGGCCGCTCGAACCTTGTCGGCAAGCCGATGGCGCAGCTTTTGTTGCGCGAAAGTTGCACCGTGACCATCGCGCATTCGCGCACCCGCGAGCTTGCTTCGGTTTGCCGGGGTGCCGACATTCTGGTGGCGGCGGTAGGACGGCCGCAGATGATCACCGGCGATTTCATCAGACCCGGCGCTACGGTGATCGACGTCGGCATCAACCGCGTGACACACGAGGGCAAGACCCGGCTTGTGGGTGATGTCGATTTTGCCAGCGCGGTGCAGGTGGCAGGGGCGATCACCCCGGTGCCGGGCGGCGTTGGCCCGATGACCATTGCTTGCCTTCTGGCCAATACCGTCACCGCCGCCTGCCGCGCCAATGACCTTCCCGAACCCGAGGGGCTGACCGCCTGAGCGCGGTAACACCGCTCACGCCTGATCTACCGGCACCATCGTGCCTTGCAATACCGCAACCAGCCTGCGGCATCCGTCCGCGGCCTCAGCTTCGACCTCGGCGGTCACCACGTCCAGCCTCCGCCCCGCCTTGACCACCCGCCCGCGCGCGATCAGCCGCACCCCCACCGCGGGTGCCACAAGGTTGATCTTCATCTCGGCGGTCATCACTTCGCGCTCCGGTTCCATCACCGTCAGCGCCGCATAGCCCGCCGCCGTGTCGCCAAGCGCGAAGGTCACACCGGCATGACCCGCGCCATGCTGCTGGCCCATCTGCGGCAAGAGCGGCGCCGAGATTTCGCAGCACCCGCTTTCCGCCGCGACAATCTGCGCGCCGATCGTGCGCATCATTGCCTGCTGGGCGAAACTGGCGGCGATGCGTGGCAAAACGGGGTAGGGCATGGCGGGCTCCTTGCAGCTACCGCGATCAAAGCCCCGGCGGCGCGTGCTGGCAACAGTGTTGCGCGATTGTGAGCGAACGAGTAGCACAGTTGCAGGGCAATGCATTTGAGCTCGAGGTTGATGGCCTCTTTTTTTCAACAATGGAAAGCAAATCTGCTTTTCCCGGCGGCGCCCGTAATCTGGGCTGCGATTTCGTTTTTTGGCATTATCGCCGGGCCGTTCGGAACCCTCAACTCGCTGTCGCTGGAACTTCGGCTGGTGTTCTGGCCGGGACTGATCGCTGTTGCGATTTTGCTTGGCACAGGCGTGCGCACGCTGGTGGAGAGTGTTTTCGGACTGCGGCATTTTGCCGCACAGGCACCGGTGCTGGCGGCTCTGGTAACGCTGCTGCTCGCGCCGCCGTTGCAATCTATCGCTGCCGAGCTGGTTGACAGCGAAATCACCCCGGCACCCGGGCTGGTCGAGCTATCGCTTCTCGTTTTTGCCGCATCGATGGGCGTCAGCGCCATCCGGTTTGCGCTGGCACCGCAGAAAAACGTCGTTGCGCCGCCCTCCGGGGCGGGCGAACCGCGCCTTTATGCCCGCTTGCCGGTGGAGATGCGCGCGCCGCTGCTGCGTCTTTCTGTGCGCGATCATTATGTGGATGTGGTGACCGAGGCCGGCACCACCGCGGTGCTGATCCGGTTGGGTGATGCAATCACCGAGGTCGGGGGCATTCCTGGCACCCGGGTGCACCGCTCGCATTGGGTTGCGGCGTCGGCGGTCAGGCTTTCCACGTCGGCTTCGGGCAAGGCGGTGTTGCAGCTCAGCGATGGCAGCAAGGTGCCGGTATCCAAAACCTATCGGGCGGCGGTGCAGGTGATGCTCGATGGCATCGGAGCGGGCGGCAGCTGAACCTGCATCGCAGCGTCAGCCGGGTCTCGGCATCGGCATCGGCAGCACAAGCGCCTGTGCCCCGGTCAGCACGGCCACGGTGCCTGGCTGCATCAGCCCTGTCAGAACCGGGTCGGTGCATCTCAGCCCGCCGGTATAGGCACCGAAAGCGGGCATGATGACGCGCCGCTGGTCGATCAGGAAACAGGGGCGCTGGGTGCCACCAAGCCGCGCCTTGGGGTGAAAATGCCCTGAAACTTCGCCTGCCGCAGCTTCGGCCTCGGCAATGTGCCGAAATTGCAGCGACCCGCGCGCCAGCTCGGCCACATGGGTTCCGCCGATTGCCAGTGGTCCGGGGTCATGGTTGCCCGCGACCCAGACCCATTCCCGCCCCGCCATAAGTCGCGCCAGCCAGAGCGCCTCGGGCGCGGGCATGTCCGCCGCCTCCAGATCGTCGAAACTGTCGCCAAGGCAGACAACACCGGCGGGATCAAGCGCCGCAATCTCGGCATCAAGCCGCGCCAGCGTCGCTGCGGTGTCATAGGGGGGAAGCAGCGCCCCGCCGCGTCGGGCAATACGCTCGGCTTTGCCGAAATGCAGGTCCGATACTACCAGAAGCCGCTGCGCCTCCCACCAGAGCGTGCCCGTGCCCCGCGCCAAAAGCGCCGTCCCCGCCAGTTCGAACCGGTATCCGCGCATTCCCGCCCCTGCACCTGCCACCGCGATACTCCCGAAGACCGCAGAGTTCCACGCCCGGCATGGCCTGCCTTGGCAAAACACCCTGCGGGGTTTGGAAAGCCCCCCCTACTGCAACCCCGCCGCTGCCATCAGCCGCGCCGCTTCTGCCTCCATCAGCCGCTCGCGCCCCGCGCCCTGAACCGCCACCTTGCCCATCTCGAGCAGCAGCGGTGCGGCAAGCGGCGGCACCCGCGCGATGCGCCGCAACTCAACCCGCCCGGCAAACTGCGCCAGCATCGCTTCCAGACGCCCCGCATCGACCATACCGACAAGCGCCGCGTCGCGGGCGATGCGCAGCATCAGGTGGCCGGGGTCATGGCGGGCGAGCGTGTCGTAAAGAATATCCGACGAAAAGGCGGCCTGCCGCCCGCTCTTGCGTTTGCCGGGCAGGTTGCGCTGAATCAGCCCCGCCACGGTCGCCACCGGCCGAAAGGCGCGTTTCATCACCGAGGTTTGCTCGAACCACTCCGCCAACCCCTCGCGCAGCGCTTCCGGTTGCATGAGGCGCGCGGCGTCGCGCAGAGGTTCCAGACCCCAGATCAGCACCGCGCAATCCGATGCGACGAAACCCAAGGGTGCCAGACCAAGCGCCTCCATCCGCCGGGTCAGCACCATGCCAAGCGTCTGCATGGCTCCGCGCCCGGCAAAACCCCAGAAGCAGGCGTATTCGAGCCCCTCATGCGGGAAACTCTCGACCAGCATGGACGCGGCATCCGGCAAAGCGGAAACCTCGGCTTGCAGCGCCAGCCAGTCGCGGGTGTGGGCGGGCAAATCCGGGTCCCGCGCGCCGATCAGCTCAAGAATTCGCGCCGAAAGCCGCGTGGAGGTGGAAAACTTCGACCCTGAGAAAACCGCGATCTTCGGCCGGCGCGCGGCGGAATGGCTGACCTCCACGGTCAGCTCGTTCAATCCCTCGAAGCGAACCACCTGACCGCCGATCAGAAAGCTGTCGCCGGGCGAAAGGGTGGCGGCAAAGGCTTCCTCGATCTCGCCCAGGGGGGTGCCGCCGCGCCGCATCCGGACCTTCATCGTCTCGGTTTCCACTATGGTGCCGATGTTCATGCGCAGATCGCGGGCGCTGCGCGGGTCGCGCAGGGTCCAGCGGCCATCGCGCTGCATCAGCCGGTGCCAGCGGTCATAGGCGCGCAGGGCGTAGCCGCCGGTGGCGCAGAAATCGAGGCAGGCATCGAAATCGGCGCGGCTGAGCGCCGCATAGGGCCCGGCCCGGCGCAGTTCGGCAAAAAGCGCCTCGGCGTCGAATGGCCCGGCGCAAGCGGTCAGTGCGAGGTGCTGGCAGAGCACGTCGAGCGCGCCGGGAGGGCGCGGCTCGCCGTCAAGCTCGCGCGCCCGCACGGCGGCAAGTGCGGCCCAGCATTCGATCACTTCAAAGCGGTTGGCGGGCACGAGGAAGGCCTTTGAAGGGGCTCCGGCGCGGTGATTGGCCCGCCCGATCCGCTGCACCAGTCGCTTCACGTTTTTCGGCGCGCCCACCTGAATGACAAGATCCACCGCGCCCCAGTCAAGCCCGAGATCGAGGCTTCCGGTGGCCACAACCGCGCGCAACTCTCCCGCCGCCATTGCCGCCTCGGTGAGCGCGCGCGCCTCGCGGTCAAGGCTGCCATGGTGAATGCCGATCGGCAGGTTCTCGCTGTTGGCCAGCCAGAGCGCATGGAAGAAAAGTTCCGCCTGGGCGCGGGTGTTGTGGAAGATGATGGTGGTGCGGTGCGCCCTGACCTCGGCCAGAATCTCGGCAATCGCGTAGCGCCCGCCGCCGCCCGCCCAGGGCGGCGGGGCGGTGGCAAGCATCGCGATATCGGGCTCGGGGCCAGGATCGGCGGCCAGCACCTCGCAGCCTACGGGCGCGAAAAAGCGGGCGAGGGCAGCGGGGTCTTCAACGGTCGCCGACAGCCCGACCCGGCGCAAACCGGGCGCGAGGCCTTGCAGCCGCGCGAGGCCAAGCATCAACTGATCGCCGCGCTTGCTTTCGGCGAGCGCGTGGATTTCATCAACCACCACCCGCCTGAGGCCGCCAAAAATACGCGGTGCATCGGGGTAGCTGAGCAGCAAGGCAAGGCTTTCGGGCGTGGTCAGCAGGATATGCGGCGGGGCGGCGCGCTGGTTCCGGCGGCTGTGGGCCGAGGTGTCGCCGGTGCGGTCTTCAATGCGGATGGCCAGGCCCATTTCGGCGACCGGCGCGGTCAGGTTGCGGCGAATATCGACCGCCAAAGCCTTCAGCGGCGAAATGTAGAGGGTGTGCAGGCCGGGCTCCGGCTGGGCCCCGAGCTCTGCGAGGCTTGGCAGGAACCCGGCAAGGGTTTTGCCGCTGCCGGTGGGGGCGATGAGCAGTGTTGCCGGCCGCCCCGCGCACGCCAGCATTGCCGCCTGATGCGGGTGAAGCTGCCAACCTCGGGTGGCGAGCCAGCGGGCAAGGGGGGCAGGAAGCGGCGACATGCGGGCAGTCTAGGCGATGGCGTCGGGCGGGGAAAGGGCGGCGGCGCGTGGCGGCTGGGTGCTGGCGAACTTTCAACACGTTGAAATTGCAGGATAGACGTTCCGGGCACCAGGGAGTGAACCTGTTGCCGGCAACCGAGCGCGCGCCACGCGGCGGCGAGGCAGGATTGCGCAGGTTCCGGGTCGCGCCGGACTGCTGCGGCGGGCAGGGTGGCGCGGAGCTTGCAAACCGGAGTAGCCATGACCCGCATCAGATTTGTCGCCCTGCCCACTGCCGCCGTCCGTGCCTTGCAGGCGGGTGGCCCGGATGCCAACGGCCAGCCGCCCGAGCGGGTGCTGGCGGAGGGCGGCGGAAACCCCTGCCGCCATTGCCTGCGGCTGATCGCAGAGGGCGCGCCGATGCTGATACTGGCGTATCGCCCGTTTCCGAAGCCCCAGCCCTATGCGGAAATCGGCCCGATCTTCCTGCATGCCGGGCCCTGCGAGCCCGCCACACCCGGCCACGAACTGCCGCAAATCCTCGCCTCGCCGGACTACATCCTGCGTGGCTATGGCACGAATGACCGCATCGTTTATGGCAGCGGCGGCGTGGTGGCGCGCGAGGCCATCGCGGCACGGGCGGCGGAGCTGCTGGCCGATCCTGCGATTGCCTATGTGCACATCCGCTCGGCGCGGAACAACTGCTACCAGTGCCGGGTGGAGCGGGGGTAGGGGGTCAATCGCAACGGGTATAGTTGGAGGCAAGGCATTCCCGCGCCCGCCGCTGGGCCTCGGAGATGTCAGCGGGGGTCATACTTGCGGCAAGGAGGTCGCGCAGGGCGGGGGCAATGGAGCTGCCATTTGCACCCGCGATGTTGGCCCACATGTGGGCGGCGATGGGGTCTTGCAGGGCACCCCAGCCCAAGAGGTACAAACGCGAGAGGTTTTTCTGGGCCTCAGCGTTGCCCTGATCAGCGGCCAGACGGTAGAGCCGCGCGGCCTCGGCATAGTCCTGCGGCACGCCTTTGCCGTCGTCGTACATAAGCGCCAAGTTGTTTTGCGCACCGGCATCGCCCTGATCGGCGGCCAATCGGTAAAGCCGCGCAGCTTCGGCGTAGTCTTGCGCGACGCCCTGGCCGATGTCGTACATGACGGCGAGGCTGGTTTGCGCTTGGGGAAAGCCCTGATCGGCAGCAAGCCGATAGAGCCGGGCCGCTTCCGTGTGATCTTGCGGCACGCCCAAGCCGTTCGCAAAACTTACGCCGAGGTTGTATTGCGCAAGGGCAAAGCCCTGTTCCGCCGCGAGGCGGTAGAGTCGTGCCGCCTCTGCATAATCCAGCGGCACTCCCTTTCCTTCCGCATACATGAGACCAAGGAAGAATTGCCCCTCTGCATCGCCGCTTTCGGCCAGCGATGACCATTCCGCGACTGCGGCCCTGTAGTCGCCCCTCTCATACGCCGCCACACCCGCCGCGAAATCCGCCCTTGCCCCCTGCGCCAGAAGCCCCAGCCCGATCACGCCCGCCAAAACCCACGCCCTGCGCATCGCACCCCCTCCGCCGCCGCCATGGCCGCAAGGCTACCCCGCCGCCGCCCCTCGTGCAAATCGCTGAATGCCGCTGCAACCGCGCCTCAGCAGGTCACGAAGCCCGACAAAGCGCAGCTTGCGGCGCGGCGGCGGGCCTTGTCGGCCTCGGCTTCGCCCATGAGCACATCCGCGCGGCCCGCAACAACTGTTGCCAGTGTCGGCTGGAGCGGGGCCGGGGGCTCAGTCGCAGCGTGTGTAGGCGGCGGCGAGGCACTCCCGCGCGCGGCGCTGGGCCTCGGTCAGGTCGGCGGGGGAGAGGGTGGCGGCGATTTCGTCGCGCAGGGTGGGGGCGGTCTCGTTGCCGTTGGTGCTCGCGATATTGGCCCACATGTGGGCGGTCATGGGGGCATGTGGTACGCCGATGCCGTCAAGGTGCAGGATCGCCAGAACATATTGCGCATCGGCCAGCCCCAGCCCTGCGGCGGCGCGGAAGAACCGCGCGGCCTCGGCATAGTCCTGCGCCACGCCAAGCCCATCGACATGCGCCCATCCGAGACTGTTCATCGCGCCGGCATGACCCTGCCCGGCGGCAAGGTGCCACAGACGGGCGGCCTCGGCATGGTCCTGCGGCACGCCCATGCCGTCGGAAAACATGAGGCCAAGGTTGAACTGCGCGCGCGGGTGGCCCTGGCTGGCCGCGAGGCCGTACTGACGCGCGGCAGTTTCCGGGTCTGCTGCCATCCCCATGCCCTGCGCGCTCATCACGCCCAGATTGAACTGCGCCTCGGCATGACCCTGCCCGGCGGCAAGGCGGAACATGCGCACCGCCTCGACGTGGTCTTGTGGCATGCCCTGGCCCTCGGCGTGCATCACCCCGAGGTTGAACTGCGCAGCGGCAATGCCCTGATCGGCGGCGCGGCGGTAAAGCATGGCGGCCTGGGCGAAATCCTGCGGCACACCCTGGCCTGTAGCGTGGAGCTGCCCAAGGCGCGTCTGCGACAGCGCATCGCCCTGCTCGGCGGCCAGACGAAACAGGCGCACCGCCTCGGCAAGGTCCTGCGGCAAACCGCGACCTTCGGCCAGCAGAATGGCGAGATTGACCTGGGCTTTTGCATCACCTTGGTCGGCAGCAAGGCGGTAGAGTCGCGCCGCGCCCGGCAGGTCGGGATCCATGCCGGTGCCTTGCTCGTACATTACACCGAGATTGAACTGGGCCAAGGCATTGCCTTCGCGCGCCAGCGGTTCCCATTCGGCGCGCGCAGCCTGATAGTCGCCCGCCATCAGCGCTGCGAGGCCTTGCAGAAAATCCGCAGCACTTGCCCGCCCTGGCGCAGCCAACAGAGCAAATGCCGCCATTAACAGCCATGCCGCCTGCGCCATAGGTGCCCTCGTCGCTGCCCTTTCGCCAAAGCGGAGCCTATCGTCACTCTGCCACCCCGGCAAGAACCCGCGAGACCTAGTTGCAGGCCGTATAACCCGAGGCAAGACAGTCGTCGGCGCGGCGGCGGGCCTTGGCGGCCTCGGCTTCGGGCAGCATTGCCGCGAGCCTGTCGCGGGCGGCGATGGCGCGGGGGTTGCCGCCCTCGGCCCCGAGAATGGCCCAGACAAGCGCCGTGACCGGGTCTGCCGCGACCCCCTCGCCGCGTTCGTATTTGCCTGAAAGGTTGCCTTGCGCGGTGGCGTTGCCAAGCCGCGCCGCCATTGCGTAAAGCCGCACCGCCTCGGCTTCGTCCTGTGCCACCCCGCGACCCGCCGCATGCAGCACGCCAAGGTTGGTCATGGCCCGCGCGTGGCCCTCTGCCACCGCAAGCCGATACCACCGCGCCGCCTCGGCGGGGTCTTTGGCGACACCCTCGCCCGCCTCATGCATGGCCCCAAGGTTGAACTGTGCCTCGGCGTTGCCCTGATCGGCGGCGAGGCGGTAAAGCCGCGCCGCCTCGGCAAAATCCTGCGTCACACCGCGCCCGGCATCGTGCATGGCACCGAGCAGGAACTGCGCCTCGGCGTCGCCCTGCGCGGCGGCAAGCAGGTAAAGCCGCCGCGCCTCGGCAAAATCCTTCGGCAGCCCCCGGCCCGCCTCGTGGAGCCGCCCGAGATTGAGCTGGCCCTTGGCATAGCCCTGATCTGCCGCGAGGCGGTAGAGCCGCTCTGCCTCGGCCAGATCCTGCGGCACGCCCCGCCCGGTCTCATGCAGCAGGCCGAGGTTGTTTTGCGCCTTGGCCACGCCCTGCGCCGCCGCCAGCGCATACCAGCGCGCCGCCTCGGCATCGTTACTGGCGGTGCCGAGGCCGAAATCGTGCATCACGCCAAGGCTTGATTGCGCCATCGCATAGCCCTGCGCGGCGGCAAGCGCATACCAGTGCACCGCCGCCGCATCATCTTGCGCGATGCCTTTGGCAAACTGGTGCATGACGCCAAGGTTGAACTGCGCAACCGCGTCACCCGCCTCGGCCAACGGCTGCCACTCCGCCAGCGCGGTGGCGAAATCGCCAGCGGTATAGGCGCTGAGCCCGGCCTGAAAATCTGCTGCGCGCACGGCACCTGCGGCCAGCGTGCCCGCCAGCACCGACGCGAGAACCGAAGCCAGAAACCGCCCGTGTCTGCCCATTCCGTGCTCCCCTCCCCGCCCGAGGCCTCTGAGCCGGAGCATAGCACGCGGCGGGCGCGCTGGCATCAGCCTGCGGTTGCGGCGCGCGCGGGTGGCTATTCGCAGTTGGCAAAACGCGACATCACGCAGATGCCGACGCGGCGGCGGGCCTCGGCAATATCGGCTTCGGGCAGTGCCGCCTCAAGCCGTTCGCGCCAGGCGATTGCCTCGGGGATGCCGCGTGAAGCGGCGAGGGTTGCCCACAAAAGCGCGGTGATATCGCTTTTTGTCGTGCCCCGGCCTTCTGCATAGGCATGTATCAGCGCCACCAATGCGCCGGGATGGGCTTGCGTGGCGGCTTGCCGATACCAGCCGAGCGCGGCGCTAGGGTCAGCCGCCACGCCGCGCCCCACCGCATGCATACCGCCAAGCGCGAACTGCGCGCCGGGGTGGTCCCTGGCGGCGGCGAGGCCAAAAAGCCGCAGCGCCTCGGCTTCATCCCTGACACCGCCCCGACCGTTTTCCGAAAGCACGCCAAGGTGATAAAGCGCGGTCAGATCGCCGTCGGCGATGGCAAGCGCCAGCCAGTGCCGGGCTTCGGCATAATTGGCCTCGGAGCCCGCGCCTGTGGCGAGAACTGCGCCGAGATTTGATTGTGATCGGGTATCGCCCTGCGCGGCGGCCATGCGGTACCAGCGCGCCGCAAGCACCGGGTCTGGCTCTGACCCTTCGCCGTTTTCCGCAAGCAGCCCGAGGCTGAACTGCGCATCAACATCGCCTGCCTCGGCAAGTGGCACCCAGGCGGCGATTGCGGCGGCGAAATCGCGGCGCAAATAGGCGGCACGACCCTCGCGGTAGTCGGCGGCGGCGGACTGCGCGGCAAGCGATACCGCCAGTGCCAGCGCCATTGCCCAGACCCTTCGTGCCATGCTCTGCCCTTTCGCGCGCGACTCGTTGCGGCGAAACTACTGCGCTCCCGTGCAGGGTGCCATGCGCGAAAACGTTACTCGCAGGCAAGGTAGCCCGAGGCGAGACAGGCGCGCGCCCGCCGCTGTGCCTCTGCGAGGTCGGGCTCGGTCATGGTGGCGGCAATGCTCTCGCTGAGCGCCGCGGCAGCGGAATCGCCAGCATCGGCGGCGATGCGCGCCCAAATCTGGGCGCGGACCGGATCGCGTGCCAGCACCCGGCCCAGATGCAAGAGTGTGGCGAGGTTGCGCTGCGCCAGCACATGGCCCTGCGCGGCGGCGAGCCGGTAGAGCCGCGCCGCCTCGGCCGGGTCTTGTGGCACGCCGCGGCCATATTCAAGCAGGATGCCGAGGCGAAACTGCGCCTCGCGGTCGCCTGCTGCCGCAAGCGGTGCCCATTCTGCCGGTGCTGTTGCAGTATCGCCCGCGGTATAGGCCGCGAGCCCGGCGGCAAGATCGGCCGCCGCATCCTGTGCGCCGAGCAAGGCGGTGAAGATCGTCGCAGGTAACCATGCCTTTCGCATCTTGCCCTCCGCTTGCCATTGCCATGAACATGACCGCGAAGACCCAGATGCCGCCAAGGGCAAGTGGCGCGCATCTGTCCCGCCTGCCCGTTGCCGCTTGCCCGGCCCGCCGCAGTCGCTATCATGGGGCCGATCCGCGCAATTCGCGCCAGAATGCCAATGGAGCCTGCCCGATGACCCTTTGCCCCGAAACCGAGAAAGTCACCTCCTGGACCGTTGCCTGCAGTGGCGGAACCGGCGCGGACGGGCATCCGCGGGTGTATCTGGTGATCCCGCCAGGCACCGGCGAGGTTACCTGCGGCTATTGCGGCAAGCGCTTCGTGATCGACCGCGAACACGCCCAAGCCGACCACTGAGGCGTGGGGCGGCCCGCCGAGCGCAACCCGAGGGAGGGGAAGCCCATGAGTTTCGGCAAAGGCTGCCATCTGCATCTGATCGACGGCTCGGCCTTCATCTTTCGCGCCTATCACGCGCTGCCACAGCTTACCCGCCGGTCTGACGGGCTGCCGGTGGGCGCGGTGGCGGGCTTTGCCAACATGATCCTGCGCTATATCGAAGATGCGAAAGGGGCCGATGCCCCCACCCACGCGGCGGTGATTTTCGACCATTCGGCCAAGACCTTCCGCAACGAGATCTTTCCCGCCTACAAGGCGAACCGCCCCGAACTGCCAGAAGATCTGCGGCCGCAATTTCCGCTCACCCGCGAGGCGACGCGGGCGTTCAACCTCGCCAGCATCGAAATGGCCAATTTCGAGGCCGACGACATCATTGCGACACTGGCACGGCAGGCGCGCGAGGCGGGCGGGCGCTGCACCATCATCTCCTCGGACAAGGACCTGATGCAGCTTGTCGGCGGCGGCGTGGAAATGCTTGATGCGATGAAGGGGCAGCGGATCGGCCCTGACGAGGTGGTTGAAAAATTCGGCGTGGGCCCTGAAAGGGTGGTCGATGTGCAGGCGTTGGCGGGCGATGCCGTCGATAACATCCCCGGCGCGCCGGGGATCGGCATCAAAACCGCGGCGCTGCTTATCAACGAATATGGAGACCTGGAAACCCTGCTGGCGCGGGCCGGAGAAATAACGCAGCCCAAGCGCCGCGCGGCGCTGCTGGACAATGCCGAACAGATCCGCATGTCGATGCGGCTGGTGACGCTTGATGCGCATACGCCGCTCGATTTCAGCCTCGAAAGCCTTGCGGTACGCGAACCCGATCCGCAGGTGCTGCTCGGCTTTCTCGCCCAGATGGAATTTGCCAACCTTGCCCGCCGCATTGCCGACAAGTTCGGGGTGGCACCTCCGCCCGCGCCCGCGCCCGCCGCCAGTGGCAGCGGCGACGCCGAACCGGTGGGCGCGCCCGCTGCCAAAGCGGCCGCCTTTGACCACGCCGCCTATACCTGCATCCGCGATGCGGAAACGCTGGCGGGGTTCATCGTGGCGGCCCATGCCCGTGGCTGGGTCGCGGTCGATACCGAGACCACAAGCCTTGACGAGATGCAGGCCGAACTGGTCGGCGTGTCGCTGTGCACCGAACCGGGGCAGGCCGGCTACATGCCGCTTGGCCACAAGCTTGGCGGCGGCGATCTTTTCGGGGCGCGGAGCCTTGCGCCGGGTCAGTTGCCGCTCGACGAAGCACTGGCAATGCTGAAACCGCTGCTGGAGGATGAAAGCGTCCTCAAGATCGGCCAGAACATGAAATATGACTGGAAGATCTTCGCCCGCCAAGGCATCCGCGTGGCACCCTTCGACGACACCATGCTGATGTCCTACGCGATGCAGGCGGGGTTGAATACGCATGGCATGGATGCGCTGAGCGCGAAATACCTGCGCCACACGCCGATTCCGATCAAGGATCTCTTGGGCGGCGGCAAGGCGGCGATCACCTTTGATCTGGTGCCGATCGACGAGGCGGTGAAATATGCCGCCGAAGATGCCGATGTAACGCTGCGCCTTTGGCAGCTTTTCAAGCCGCAACTGCACCGCGCGCAGGTGACAAGCGTTTACGAAACGCTCGAAAGGCCGCTGGTGCCGGTGCTGGCAGAGATGGAAATGGCCGGGGTGCGGGTCGATGCCGCCACCCTCATGCGGATGTCCAACGTTTTCGCGCAACGGATGGCGGGGCTTGAGGCAGAAATTCACGGCCTCGCCGGTCAGCCCTTCAACGTCGGCTCGCCAAAGCAGCTGGGAGAAATCCTGTTCGACAAGCTCGGCTTGGCGGGTGGCGAGAAGGGCAAGACCGGGGCCTATGCGACCGGGGCGGATGTGCTTGAAGACCTCGCCGCGGAAGGCAGCGAGCTTGCGGCTCGGGTGCTTGACTGGCGCCAGCTCTCGAAGCTGAAATCGACCTATACCGATGCGCTTCAGGGCCATGTGAACCCGGAAACCGGGCGGGTGCATACCTCCTATTCGATCGCCGGGGCCAATACCGGGCGGCTTGCCTCGACCGACCCGAACCTGCAAAACATCCCGGTGCGCTCTGATGAAGGCCGCCGCATCCGCGAGGCCTTCGTTGCCGGTCCGGGAATGCGCCTGGTCAGCCTCGATTACAGCCAGATCGAGCTGCGCATTCTGGCGCATGTCGCCGATATTCCGGCGCTGAAAGAGGCGTTCCTGCAGGGCCACGACATTCACGCCATGACCGCCTCGGAAATGTTCAA
Source organism: Phaeovulum sp. (assembly GCF_030684035.1). Taxonomy (GTDB): domain Bacteria; phylum Pseudomonadota; class Alphaproteobacteria; order Rhodobacterales; family Rhodobacteraceae; genus UBA6213. The sequence continues at coordinate 61,058 of NZ_JAUXPI010000047.1, forward strand.
CGTGCCGATGGAGGAGATGACGCCCGAGGTGCGCCGCCGCGCCAAGGCGATCAATTTTGGCGTCATCTACGGCATTTCGGGCTATGGCCTCGCGCGTAACCTGCGCATACCGCGCGCCGAGGCGCAGGGCTTTATCGACCGGTATTTCGAACGCTTTCCCGGCATCCGCCAATACATGGATGATACCGTGGCTTTCGCGCGTGCCAATGGCTATGTGCAAACCCTCTTTGGCCGCAAGATCCACACTCCCGAGATCAACGCCAAAGGCCCCGGCGCGGGCTTTGCCAAGCGCGCCGCGATCAATGCGCCGATTCAGGGCGCGGCGGCCGATATCATTCGCCGCGCCATGATCCGGATGCCCGCGGCAATCGCCGGGCTTCCCGCACAGATGCTGTTGCAGGTGCATGACGAACTGGTTTTCGAGGTCGAGGCGGGCGCGGTGCCAGAGCTCATCACCCGCGCCCGCGCGGTCATGGCGGGGGCGGCGGAACCTGCGGTAAAGCTCACGGTGCCGCTGGTCGTAGATGCGGGCGAGGGTGCCAACTGGGCCGAGGCGCACTGACCCTGCCGCCCTGCTTTGGTCCAAATATCCCCCGCGGAGCGCGGCTTCAGGGCAGCTCGGCCGCCGGGATCAGCGGGAAGAATGCGCCGCCGGACCAGAGCCCAAGCCAGTCAGCGCCTTCATGGCGCGCCGGGCGGGCGATTTCCACAAGGCGGTAAAAGGTCTTGCGGTCGATGCGCGCCTCCAGCCCGTCGCGCACCATCACATAAGGCGACGGCTCGCCGGTCAGGGCGTCGCGCGGGCAACGGATCGGATGTGCGGGGCCGGCGGCGACGGCATCACCGACATTGGTAGTGAAGACGATGTCCTGCGCCGCACCTTCGCCGCGCCATTCGGCATCAATGGCGATGAAGGGAGCGTCTTCAACCCGGATACCGACCTTTTCGACCGGGGTGACGAGGAAATAGGCATCGCCTTCGCGCCGCAGGATCGAGGCAAAAAGCCGAACCAGGGGCGCACGGCCGATCGGCGTGCCGAGGTAGAACCAGGTGCCATCGCGGGCGATCTTCATGTCGATATCGCCGCAAAAGGGCGGGTGCCACAGGTGCAGCGGCGGCGGTCCCTTGCGCCGGAAACCGCCTGCGGCGGCGACCAGACCCTCGGCGGTGGGCTTCACGGGGTTTTGTGCGGGCGGATTCTCGGGCATCACTGCTTTGTCATTGGGTTTGCGGGTGTTATCTGCGAGCCTAGGGTAACGCATCAGGGGAGTTTTGTCATGGCCACGTCCGAGGGTCCGGTTGCCGCATACGAAGCGCTGGGGCAAAAGCTTGCTGCCGCGCGGATTTCGATCGACCGCCGCTTCATCGGGCAGGAGCGGGTGGTGGAACTGGCGCTGGTGGCGCTTCTGTCGGGTGGGCATGGGCTGCTGGTCGGTTTGCCGGGGCTGGGCAAGACCATGCTGGTCGATACGCTCGGCACCGTCATGGGGCTGAAGGCGAGCCGTATTCAGTTCACCCCCGATCTCATGCCCGCCGATATTCTGGGCTCGGAGGTGCTGGAAACGGCGGCTGATGGCAGCCGCGCCTTTCGCTTCATCGAAGGCCCGGTGTTTTGCCAGTTGCTGATGGCGGACGAGATCAACCGCGCCAGCCCCCGCACCCAATCGGCGCTGTTGCAGGCAATGCAGGAGCGCGAGGTGACGGTGGCCGGGGTGCATCGCCCGCTTGGCCGCCCGTTTCACGTTCTCGCCACGCAGAACCCGATCGAGCAGGAGGGCACCTACCCCTTGCCCGAGGCGCAGCTTGACCGGTTCCTGGTGCAGATCGATGTCGATTACCCCAGCCGCGCCACCGAGCGCGACATTCTTCTGGCCACCACCGGCGCGACGCAGGCGGTTTCGCATCAGGTCTTCACCGCCGATGAGCTGATCGCGGCGCAGGGGCTGGTGCGGCAGATGCCGGTGGGCGAGGCTGTGGTGGAAACCATTCTTGATCTGGTGCGCGCCTGCCGCCCCGGCTCTGCCGAGGCGGGGGCGGGGCTTGGCGATGCGCTGGCCTGGGGGCCGGGGCCGCGCGCCGCGCAGGCGCTGATGCTTGGGGTGCGGGCGCGGGCGCTCCTGACCGGGCGGCTTGCCCCATCGGCAGAGGATGTGCTGGCGCTGGCGCGACCGGTGCTTGTGCACCGCATGGCGCTCAGTTTCTCGGCCCGGGCGCGGGGCGAGACGCTGGCGGCCATCATCGACCGGATAGCCGCCGAAGTGACCCGCAGCGAGGCGGCAGCCTAATGCGCCAGTCAAGCGGCCAGTTTGACGTTTTCGCGGAAAGGCTCTCGGTTTTGGAGAATGGCCCAGAGCATGTTCACGCGTCGTCTTGCGAGGGCGATGATGGCTTGGTGGTGGCGTTTTCCCTCGGCGCGTTTGCGGTCGTTGAAGGCGCGGCTGTCGGGGCTTCCGAGGTGGGTGAAGGCGGCCTGATAGAAGACGCGCTTCAGGGCCTTGTCGCGACCGGCTGCGCGACGCAGGAAGCGGGTCTTCCCGGACTGGCGCAGCACCGGGGCGAGGCCTGCGGCGGCGGCCAGAGCATCTGCGCCGTCGAAGCGGTCGATGCGGCCGACCAGTGCGATGAGCACGGCGGTCAGCGTCGCCCCCATCCCCGGCATCGAGAGGATGAGGGCCGCGTCAGGGTGGGCTGCGAGCCGCTCCCGGATCGCCTGGTCGGTCGCCTTGAGCCGGTCGCGGGCGGCCAGCGCCTCAAGGCCACGCAGGCCGGTCGCGGCCCTGGCCAGCTTGCGGACGATGCGTTTCACGCCGGCAGCGCGGATGTCTTCGGGCGCGCCATAGTGGCTGAGAAACACGAGGCCCGTGCGGGTCGTCGGGTCGATGCGCCGCTCCAGCGCCGGAAAGAGGCCGCACAGCAGGTCGCGCAGGCGTCCGGCGCGCCGGGTCTGCTCGGTGACGAGCTCGCGGCGGCGGGAAACCAGCAGACGGATCTCGGCGTCGAGCGGTTCGGGCGGGTCCGCGGCGCGCAGGTCGGCCCTTGTGCGCGCCGGCTCGGCGATGACGGCCGCGCCCTTCGGATCGGACTTGCGCTCGCCGCCCCGGATGCCCTGGCGCGCGCGGTTCACCGCGCGCCCCGGCGTATGGACAACCGGCAGCCCGGCCTCGGCCAGCATGGCGCAGAGCAGGCTCGCAGCGCCGCCGAGCATGTCGACGGCGGTCCGCGTGCAGCGGGCCTCCAGCCCCTCGATCTCGCCGATCAAAGCCCCAAGAGCGGCCGGATCGTTGTCGACCGCATGGCTGCACAGCACCCGCGCATTGCGGTACATGGCGCAGGCCCGGCGGACCTCCATGGCCACGTCGATCCCGATGAAGACATCCATTCCTCCCTCCGTCGCAGTTCTCCCATAAGGCACCCCGCCCTCGCCGTCGTCGCCTTACAGGGCGATGGATCGCGCAGCCTAATCAGCGGTCGAGACGGGCGTCTTAAGCGGGCGGAGATGCGACCTGAACCATCGCGGGCAGCCAGCATGACATCCATCCCCGCTTCCCTGCCACCCCCGGATCAAACCAAGGGAACAGCAGACGCCGAAGCGCAGAAGAAAGGTAAGGCCGCGTGAGCCTTTCGGCCGCCCTTTCGCTGCGCCGCGAGGCCGAGGCGCTGGCGGCCCCCCTGCCGCCCTTGCTGGTTGCCGCCGAACATCTGGCAGCCGCCGTGCAGATCGGTGGCCACGGCCGCCGCCGGGCCGGGGCGGGCGATGAGTTCTGGCAGTTTCGCGCCGCCGCTGCGGGCGATACCGCGCGCAGCATCGACTGGCGACGCTCGGCCCGGTCGGATGCGCAATATGTGCGCGAGCGGGAATGGCAGGCAGCGCAATCGGTGCACCTCTGGGTTGATGGCGCGGCCTCGATGCAGTTCAGCGGCGCGCCTTCTCGGGTGCCCAAGGCCGCGCAGGCGCAGCTTCTGGCGCTGGCGCTGGCGGTGCTGATGGTACGCGCGGGCGAGCGGGTGGGGCTGCTTGCGCCGCCCTTGCCGCCGCGCCCGGGTCGGGCGCAGCTGTTGCAGCTTGCCGCCCTGCTTGCCGCGCCGGGGGCTGTGGCGGGCGATTATGGCACCCCAGGTGCAACCGGCATCGCGGCGCATGCGCGCGCGGTGTTCCTTTCGGATTTTCTGGGCGATACCGGGCCGGTCGAAGCCGCGCTTGCCGCCGCCGCGGGCCGTGGGGTGCGGGGCGTGCTGATGCAGGTGCTTGACCCCGACGAAGAAGCCTTTCCCTATGATGGGCGGGTGATTTTTGAAAGCATGGGCGGCACCTTGCGCCACGAGACCCGGCAGGCGGGCGATCTGCGGGCCCGCTATCTGGAACGGCTGGCGGCGCGGCGCGCGCTTTTGGGCGGGCTGGCGCGGGCGGCGGGCTGGCAGTTTGGCACCAGCCACACCGGGCAGCCTGCGGCGCTGGCGCTTTTGTGGCTTTATGCGGCGCTGGAGCGGGGGCGCTGATGGCCGTATTCGGTGCTCTGGGATTTGCCTCGCCGTGGTTGCTGGCTGCGCTTCTGGCGCTGCCGGTGCTCTGGTTCGTGCTGCGCGCAATGCCGCCCGCGCCGCTCTGGCGGCGGTTTCCCGGGGTGGCGCTGCTGCTGGGGTTGCCCGACCGCGAGGTGCAGGCCGAACGCACGCCCTGGTGGCTGCTGGCATTGCGCATGGCGGCGCTGGCGGCGGCAATTGCAGGCTTTGCCGGGCCGGTGCTGAACCCGGCGCAGCGGGCAGCGGGTTCGGCACCGCTGCTGGTGATGCTGGATGCAAGCTGGGCGCAGGCCCCGGTCTGGGCACGGACGCAGGATCGCGCCGCGCGCGCGCTTGACGAGGCGCGGGGTGCAGGCCGCCCGGTGGCGCTGCTGGCGCTCAGCGATCCGCCCGGCGGGCGGTTGGTCTTTGCCAGTGCCGACGCGGTCGCCGAGACCCTGCCGGGCCTTGTGCCGCGCGGCTGGGAGCCGGGGGCATCCGATTGGGCGGCGCTGCTGCCGGAAGGCGCGTTTGACACGCTCTGGCTTTCCGATGGTCTGGCGCGCGAAATGCGGGCGGGGCTTTTGCAGACGGTGGCGGCGCGCGGCGCGGTGCAGGTGGTGCAGCCTGCGGGCACGGTGCTGGCGCTTGGCGCGCCGCACCTGCTGGATGGCGCGCTGCGGGTGCCGCTATTGGCAAATGGCGCGGCGGGCCCGGTGGAGGTGGTGGCGCTAGGCCTTGATCCGTCAGGGATCGAGCGCGATCTGGCCCGGGTGGCGGCCGCGCCGGGCGGCGAGGCGGTATTTGCACTGCCGCCCGAACTGCGCAACCGGATCACCCGTTTCGAGATTGCCGGGCTGCGCGGTGCCGGGGCGGTGGCGCTGACCGATGACAGCCTCAAGCGGCGCAAAGTGGCGCTGATCGCGGCCAGCTCGGCGCGCGAGGGGCTGGAGCTTCTGGCCCCGACCCATTACCTGCGCCAGGCGCTGGCCCCGAGCGCCGAGATCCTTGAAGGCACGCCCGAGGATATGCTGCTGGCCGCCCCCGATGTGGTGATACTGGCGGATGTCGCGCAGGTGGCCGAGCCGGAGCGGCTGGCGGATTGGGTGGCAAAGGGCGGCCTGCTGATCCGTTTCGCCGGGCCAAGGCTGGCAGCGGGAACGAGCGGTGCCGATGACCCCTTGCTGCCGGTGCGGTTGCGCGCGGGCGGGCGCGAGGTGGGCGGCACGATGAGCTGGGGCGCTCCGCGCAGCCTTGCATCCTTCGCGCCTGACGGTCCGTTTGCAGGCCTTGCCGTGCCCGATGACGTGACCGTGCGCGCGCAGGTGCTGGCCGAACCCGCGCCGGAACTGGCCGGGCGCACCATTGCCGCGCTGGAAGATGGCACGCCGCTGGTGACCCGTGCCCGGCTGGGCGAGGGCTGGGTGGTGCTGTTCCACGTCTCGGCCAATGCCGAATGGTCAACGCTGCCGCTTTCGGGGCTGTTCGTGCAGATGCTTGAACGGCTTGCGGTCTCGACCCGGCCCGCCGCCGGAGCCTCGGCCGATCTGGCGGGCGCAACCTGGGTCGCCGAGCGGGTGCTGGACGGCTTTGGGGTGCTGCGTCCAGCGGGCGCGGTGGCAGGGGTGAGCGGCGAGGCGCTGGCGGCGCGGGCGCTCGGCCCGGCACTGCCGCCGGGGCTTTATGCGGCGGGCGAGCGGCGGGCGGCGCTGAACGTGATCGCGCCGGGGCGGGCATTGGCCCCGGTGGAGTGGCCCGCCGATGTGCCGGTCGAGACCGGCGCCGAGGTGGCGCAGTCGCTGCCGCTGAAAGGCGCGCTGCTGGCGCTGGCGCTGGCGCTGCTGATTGCCGATGTTCTGGGTTCGCTGGCGGTTTCGGGGCGGCTCGGTGGCGGGCGGGCGCTGGCGGCTCTGCTGGTGTTGGCGCTCCTGCCCGCAGCGCCCCAGGCGGCGCGGGCGGAAATGGACACTGCGCGCGCAATGATGGTGGCGGGGGATGTGGTTCTTGCCTATGTGCCATCGGGCTCTGCCGAGGTGGACCGGATCGCGGCGGCGGGGTTGCTTGGCCTTTCGCAGGTGCTTTACGCGCGCAGTTCGGTTGAACCGGCAGCGCCCGTGGCAGTTGATCTTGAAGCCGACGAGCTGGCGCTTTTCACCTTTCTTTACTGGCCTGTCACCGCCGATGCCCTGGTGCCTTCGCCCACTGCCTATGCCCGGCTCAACCGCTACCTGCGCGCTGGCGGGATGATCCTGTTCGATACCCGCGATGCCGATTTTGCCGGGTTCGGGACCGCCACGCCCGAGGGGCGGCGGTTGCAGGCGCTGGCGGCCCCGCTTGATATTCCACCGCTGGAACCGATCCCGCGTGACCATGTTCTGACCCGCGCCTTTTACCTTTTGCAGGACTTTCCGGGCCGCTTCGAGGGGCGCGGCATCTGGGTCGAGGCGGCACCGCCTGACGCGGAACTGGCTGAGGGGATGCCGTTTCGCAACCTCAATGACGGCGTGACGCCGGTGGTCATTGGTGGCAACGATTGGGCGGCGGCATGGGCGGTCGATGGCTTTGGCGCGCCGCTTCTGCCGGTGGGGCGCGGCCAGACCGGCGAGCGGCAGCGCGAGATTGCCTATCGCTTTGGCGTCAACCTGATCATGCATGTGCTGACCGGCAACTACAAATCGGATCAGGTGCATGTGCCCGCGCTTCTCGAAAGGCTTGGGCAATGAGCGGGTTGAGCCTGATCTTCGCGCCGCTGGTGCCCTGGCCGGTGATCTGGGCGGGGGCGGCGCTGGCCGCGGTCGCGGTGGCGCTGGCGCTTTGGCGGGGGCTGCGCGGCTGGGCCTTGCGCGCGATGGCGGCGGCGGTGCTTTTGGCCGCTTTGGCCGGGCCGGGGGTGCAGACCGAGCTTCGAGAGGGGCTGAGCGATATCGTGATCGTGCTTGAAGATCGCAGCGCCAGCCAAAGCCTGCCGGGGCGCGAAAGCCAGACCGATGCGGCGTTGGCGCATCTCGAGGCAGAGATTGCGGCGCTGCCGAACACCGAATTTCGCAGGGTCCGTCTGGGTGACGGCGAGGCCAATGCGGGAACGCTGATCGCCGCCGCACTTGCCGAGGCGCTTGCCGCCGAACCGCGCGACAGGATCGCCGGGGTCATCGTGCTGAGCGACGGGCAGGTGCATGATGCGGCGCTGGTGCCCGCGCTGCCAGCGCCTTTGCACTTGCTGATGACCGGGCGCGCCACCGACTGGGACCGGCGGCTGCTGATAAGAACCGCACCCGCATTCGGCATCATCGGCGAGCCGGTAAAGGTGCAGCTTCGCATTGACGACCTTGGCGCGGTGCCCGGTACCGTGGCCGCCACTGCCGGGTTGCGCATCGCCATCGAGGGTGGCGCGGCCGAGGCCTATGAGGTGCCGGTCGGCGTTGATCTGGAACTGCCGCTGATGCTTGAACACGGCGGCCAGAACGTGGTGCAGTTCGAGTTGATCGAGACACCGGGGGAGCTGACAACGCGCAACAACTCTGCCGTGGTGCAGGTGAACGGGGTGCGCGACAGGCTGCGGGTGCTGCTGGTTTCGGGCGAGCCGCATGCGGGCGAGCGGACCTGGCGCAACCTGCTGAAATCCGACTCGGCGGTGGACCTTGTGCATTTCACCATTCTTCGGCCACCGGAAAAGCAGGACGGGGTGCCGGTGGATGAGCTGTCGCTGATCGCGTTTCCGACGCAAGAGCTGTTTGTCGAGAAGATCGACGAGTTCGACCTGATCATTTTCGACCGCTACCGGGTGCGCGGCATTCTGCCCGCCGCCTATTTCGGCAATATCCGTGATTATGTGCAGCGTGGCGGCGCGGTGCTGGTGGCGGCGGGGCCGGAATTCGCCACCGCCGAAAGCCTTGCCTATACCAGTCTGGGCGAAATCCTGCCCGCCTGGCCGTCGGGGCGGGTGCTTGAAGGGGCGTTTCTGCCGCGCCCGACCGAGCTTGGGCTGCGCCACCCGGTAACCACGGCGCTGCCCGGCGGGCCGACCGGGCCGGGGGCAGACCCAAGTTGGGGACGTTGGCTGCGGCAAGTGGCGCTGGATACCGCGCCGCAGGGGCAGGTGGTGCTGTCCGGGCTTGGTGGCGCGCCGCTGCTGCTGCTTGACCGCGTCGGCGAAGGGCGGCTGGCGCTTCTCGCCTCGGATCAGGCCTGGCTCTGGGATCGGGGCTACGAAGGTGGCGGGCCGCAGGCGGAACTGCTGCGCCGGATCGCGCATTGGGCAATGGCCGAGCCGGAACTGGAGGAAGAAGCGCTGCTGGCCGAGGTGGAACCGGGGGCGCTGGCGCTGACCGTGGTGCGGCGCAGCATGGCCGAGGCGGCAGGAACGGTCACGGTGACCGGGCCAGACGGTGCCGGGGTGGCGCTGGAACTTGCAGAAACCGCGCCGGGCCGCTTTACCGCGCGCTGGCTGGCCCCGGCACCGGGGCTTTACCGGCTCAGCGCCGGTGATCTGGAGCGGGTGGTGGCGCTTGGCCCGGCATCGCCGCGCGAATACGAGGCACCGGTAGCCAGCCCCGACCCGCTTTCGGCGGCGGTGGCGGCAAGCGGCGGCGCGGTGACCGCGCTTGAAGGCGGGCTGCCTGAGCTGCGGCAGGTGCGCGCCGGGCGGCCGACTGCCGGGCGCGGCTGGATCGGCATCACGCCGCGAGGTGCCGCGGCGACGATCGACATTCGCCTGCGCCCGCTGCTGCCCGGCTGGGCGTGGCTGCTGCTTGCCGCAACGTTGAGCGTTGCGGCGTGGCTGATCGAGGGGCGGCGGCGCAGGGGCCTGCGCCGCGCCTGAAGCCATTACGGCGCACAGCCCGGTGCGCAGGCCTGCGGCAATTGCACCAGCGCGCCAAACCGGGTCCAGGTGCCGCCCTCATCGCCGCTGACCTTGAAACCGCTGACGCAAATCCCGCGCCCAAGCGTCACTGCGCCGATATCCACCTCGGGCAGCACCAGCAACGCTTGTCCTTCGGCGAGGTCGCGGCCGGTGCTGCCTGCGGTGCCGCTTTGGAACATGTTGCTCAGCGCCAGAGCTTCGGGGTCATCGGTGCAGGCGCGGTCAAGGACCACCGCCAACCGCTCCGGCCAGCTCCGGTCAACCCCGGCGCTGCCGGACATGCCCTTGATCGCGGGCTCGCTATGCGCGGGCAGCCAACTGAGCGCGACAACGGTGCCGCAGACGTCGAACGGCGGAACCGGCGGCAACGGCGCGGCAACCGCCGGGACTGCGGCACCCAGAAGCAGCGCCGCAGCGGCTATCGCGCGTGGCACGCCAGTTTCAGCGCGGTCGGTGCCACTGCTCATGGCATTGTCCAGACCTTGATCGAGCTCAGCGTGTCATTCCACCAGCCCGACAACTCGACCGTCTTTGCGACATCGGAATCGGGGTTTTCGATGTCCTTTGTCGAGCCCTTGAAGTTGATGTGCTGGTAGATGCGCACCCGGGTCTTCGGGCCAAGCGTGATGCAGCTTGCCTTGTCGTTGAACCAGCCGACCGACGTGTAGGTGACGCCGGGCTTGTCGATGAAGACGAAATAGCCCTGCGCCCCGGGCGCGGTGCAATCGGAGCGGTCATAGGCGACCGCCTCGCCCTTCACCGGGTTCATCTTCAGCGTGATGCTGTCCCACGACGCTGCCTGCACCGCGACACCTGCGGCGACAAGCAGAGCCAGAACGGACGCTGCCAGCGCATATGTTGTGCGGCGTTTCATGATGCCCTCCTTCAGCGCCACTTCCGGGCGGTCAAAACGCAAGGGCCGCCACCTGGGCGCGCGACAATACTAGTGCCGATGTCGCCGGGGTGCGTTGAGGCAGGTCAAACGGTGGCGACGCGGCGCAGGTATTTTGTCGCGGTAAACCAATTTTGCTTGCTCACCGCACGAATTGGTTATATTTTTTTACCAAATGAGGAGAAGTGTCATGCAGATGCCCGTTCCTGACCCGGCGATTCTGGCGAAGAAGGCGGCCATTGTGGCGGCGTTGCGCGCGGTACTTCCAGCCGATGCGGTCATCGACGACCCTTTCGAGACCCGGGCCTATGAATGCGACGCGCTTGCGGCCTATCGCACCCGGCCGCTGGCGGTGGTGCTGCCACGTTCGACCTCCGAGGTGGCAGCGGCGCTGAAGGTTTGCCACCGCCACGGCGTGCCGGTGGTGCCGCGCGGTGCGGGCACCAGCCTTGCCGGTGGCGCGATGCCCAGCGCCGATGCGGTGATCCTTGGCGTGGCGCGGATGAGCGCGGTGCTGGAGGTGGACACCGCCAACCGCTTCGTGCGCGTCGAGGCCGGGCGCACCAACCTTGCGGTCAGTGCGGCGGTCGAGGGCGAGGGGTTCTTTTATGCGCCCGACCCTTCCAGCCAGCTTGCCTGCCTGATCGCGGGCAACATTGCGATGAATTCGGGCGGCGCGCATTGCCTCAAATACGGGGTCACCACCAACAACCTGATGGGGGTGACGCTGGTGACGATGGCGGGCGAGGTGCTGGAGATCGGCGGGCCCTATGCCGATGCCGGGGGGCTTGACCTTCTGGGGGTGATCTGCGGCTCGGAAGGCCAATTGGGGGTGGTGACGGAGGCGACCTTGCGGATATTGCCGAAGCCCGAGGGCGCGCGCCCGGTGCTGATCGGGTTCGACAGCAGCGAGGTGGCCGGGGCCTGCGTTGCCGACATCATCCGTGCCGGGGTGCTGCCGGTGGCGATCGAGTTCATGGACCGGCCCTGCATCCGCGCCACCGAGGCATTTGCGCAGCCCGGTTATCCCGATTGCGAGGCCCTGCTGATCGTCGAGGTCGAGGGGGCCGAGGCGGAGATAGACGAACAGCTTGGGCTGATCCGGCAAATAGCCATGCGCCACGCGCCGGTGGAATTTCGCGAGGCGCAATCGGACGAGGAGGCGAAGCGCATCTGGCTGGGGCGGAAATCTGCCTTTGGCGCGATGGGGCAGATCAACGATTACGTCTGCCTTGATGGCACTATTCCGGTCAGCGCCTTGCCGCAAACCCTGCGCCGGATCGGCGAGATGGCGGCTGCGGCGGGGCTGGAGGTGGCGAATGTGTTTCATGCCGGCGACGGCAACATGCATCCGCTGATCCTCTATGACGCCAACCGCGAAGGCGATCTGGAGCGCTGCGAGGCTTTGGGGGCGGATATCCTGCGGCTCTGCGTCGAGGTGGGCGGCTGCCTGTCCGGTGAGCATGGCGTGGGCATTGAAAAACGCGAGTTGATGTCGGCGCAGTTCACGCGGGCAGATATGGAGGCGCAGATGCGGGTGAAGGATGTGTTCGACCCGGGTTGGCTTTTGAACCCTGCCAAGGTGTTCCCGCTGGAGGTGAGCGCTGCGCGGCGGGGCTGAGCCGGGGGGCCTTCTGCCCCCCGGACCCCCCGAGGGTATTTGGGCGATGAAGAAGCAGGGGCTGCGATGAGACCGCAAGATGAGCGCGAATTGGCGGCGGCGATCCGGGATGCGGCGGGGCCGCTCAGGGTGCAGGGCGGCGGCACGCGCGGGCTGGTGGGCGCGGGCGAGGTGCTTGATACCACCGGGCTTTGCGGTGTGCGGCTTTACGAGCCTGCGGCGCTGACGCTGGTAGTGGGGGCGGGCACGCCCTTGGCCGAGGTCGAGGCGTTGCTGGCGGGCGAAGGCCAGCGGCTGGGGTTCGAGCCGGTGCGCTGGGGCCCGTTGCTCGGTGCTTCGGGCGAGAGCACGATCGGCGGCGTTGTTGCGGCCAATGTGTCGGGGCCAAGGCGGGTGCGGGCAGGGGCCGCCCGCGATGCGCTGATCGGGGTGCGGTTCGTTGACGGGCGCGGCGAGGTCATCAAGAGCGGCGGGCGGGTGATGAAGAACGTCACCGGCTATGATCTGGTGAAGCTGATGGCTGGAAGCCGGGGCAGGCTTGGGGTGTTGAGCGAGGTAGCCTTCAAGCTCATGCCCGCAGCGGCGAGCGAGGCGACGCTTCTGCTGGAAGGGATCGGGGTGGGGGATGCGGTGGCGGCGATGGCTGCGGCGCTCGGCAGCCCCTATGAGGTAAGCGGCGCGGGCTGGATGCCGGGGCTGGGCGCGATGCTGCGGCTGGAGGGGTTGGCGGAATCGGTTGGCTACCGGGTTGGTCGGCTTGGCGAACTGATGCAGCGCTTCGCCACGCCGCGCATCGAGCGCGCAGGCTCGGCGGCGCTTTGGCGGGATCTGGGCGAGGTGGCACCATTGCATCATTGCGCTGGCGATGTCTGGCGATTTTCGGTGAAGCCGTCGGAAGCGCCGGGGATAGTCGCGCGGCTTGGCGTTCCGGTGGTGCTGGACTGGGGCGGCGGGCTGATCTGGGCGGTACTTCCCGAGGGCACCAATGCCCGCGCCATGGCGGCACCCTATAGCGGCCACGCCACCCTGATGCGGGGCTGCGGCGTGGCGAGCGAGCCTGAGGCACCCGGCGTCGCGGAACTGGGCGAGGCGCTGCGGGCCAAGTTCGACCCGCGCGGGATATTCGGCGAAGGATTGGGGGCATGATGCTTGAAGGTCTGAATGCGGTGCCGCTGCTGGTGCCGGTGGTGGTCTATCTGTCGCTCTGCCAGTTGCCCGCCGGGCGCGGGGCGCTGATCGGCATCGGCTTTGCGGCGATTGTCTGCGCGCTGGCGTGGATTGGTGCGGCCTCGATGCGGCCGCTGGTGGCGGTGGCGGTGCCCGGGCTGGCGGCGGCGGCACTGGTGCAGGGCATCCGGGCGCTGCTGGGGGCGCAGCTTTCGCGCGGCGGCTATGTGGCGCTGGCCGGGCTGCCGCTGTTCATCGCGGTTGCGTGGTTGCTGGTCGGGGGGGCATGAGGTGCAGACCTCTTTCACCTCCGAACAGCTTGCCGACCCCGGTCTGGCGCGCGCCAACGAGATCTTGCGGGCCTGCGTTCATTGCGGCTTTTGCACCGCGACCTGCCCGAGCTATCAGGTGCTGGGGGACGAGCTCGACAGCCCGCGCGGGCGCATCTACCTGATCAAGGAGATGCTGGAAAGCGGGCGGCCCGCAGATGCGCGCACCGTGAAGCATATCGACCGTTGCCTTTCCTGCCTTGCCTGCATGACCACCTGCCCCTCGGGGGTGCATTACATGCATCTGATCGACCAGGCGCGGGCCTATGTGGAAGCCAGCTACCGGCGGCCCTGGCATGACCGGCTGTTGCGCTGGGTGCTGGCGCGGGTAGTGCCGCATCCGATGAGGTTTCGCCTTGCGATGGGGGCCGCCAAGCTTGCCCGTCCGTTCCGCCGCCTGGTGCCGGATGCGCGGCTGCGCGCCATGCTGGAAATGGCCGCGGTGCCGATCCCGCCGGTAAGCCGCAATGACGATGCACAGGTGTTTGCCGCAATTGGGGTGCGGCGCTACCGGGTGGCCTTGCTGACCGGATGCGCGCAAAAGGCGCTCAATACCGATATCAACGATGCCACCATTCGCCTGTTGCGGCGGCTCGGCTGCGAGGTGGTGATTGCCCGCGGCATGGGCTGCTGCGGGGCGTTGACGCACCATATGGGGCGGGTGGCGGAAAGCCACGCGCAGGCGGCGGCCAACATTCGCGCCTGGGGTGCCGCGAAGGCCACAGGGGGGCTGGATGCGGTCATCATCAACGCCTCGGGCTGCGGCACCACGGTGAAGGATTACGGGGCGATGCTGGCGGGCAGCGCGCTGGCCGTCGAGGCGGTGGAAATCTCGGCGCTGACACTGGATGTGACCGAGTTTCTGGAGCGCATCGGCCTTCCTGCGGGGGCACCAAAAGGGCTGCGGGTCGCCTATCATGCGGCCTGTTCGTTGCAGCATGGCCAGCAGGTGAAAACTGCACCGAAGGCGTTGCTGAAGCAGGCGGGGTTCGAAGTGGTCGAGCCCGAGGATGCACATCTTTGCTGCGGTTCGGCGGGCACCTACAACCTGCTGCAACCGGCCATCGCTGCCGAACTGGGGCGGCGCAAGGTGGCAACGCTGGTGGCGCGGCAGCCGCAGGTGATCGCGGCGGGCAATATTGGCTGCATGGTGCAGATCGGCGGCGGCACCCGCCTTCCGGTGGTGCATACGGTCGAATTGCTCGACTGGGCGACAGGCGGGCCAGTGCCGCGCGCGCTGGCCGGGGCCGATGCGCCATAATCCCGCCGCATCCGCCGCCTAGCTTTGCCGGGACGGTGAAACCTCGGGGAGCGGCGATGCGCCTATTGACCCTTGCAAAAGCGGCTTTGGGCCTGATGCTGGCAACGGCCCCGGCGGCGGCTGACGAGGCGCTGCGCGCACTGGTGACCGGCGACCAGGGGCGCGGCTGGGAGGCGGTGGGGCGCGTCGATCTGGGCAATGAAGCGTTCTGCACCGGGGCGCTGATTGCGCCAGATCTGGTGCTGACGGCTGCGCATTGCCTGTTTTCAAGCCGCTCCGGGGCGATGATCGGAACCGACCAGATCAACTTTCTGGCGGGCTGGCGCAATGGCAGCGCCATTGCCTATCGCGGCGCGCGGCGGGCGGTGGTGCCCGCAGGCTACCGCTATGGCGACAGCGACAAGATCGACCGGATCGAGGGCGACATCGCGCTGATCGAGCTTGACCAGCCGATCCGGCTGCCTACGGTCATGCCCTTTGCCATGGCTGCGCTGCCGCGCGCCGGTACCGATGTGGGCGTGGTCTCCTACGCGCGCGACCGCGAGGGGGCGCCAAGCCTGCAATCGCTCTGCCAGGTTCTGGAGCGCGCCGGCGAGGTGCTGATGCTGAGTTGCGAGGCGGATTTCGGTGCCTCGGGGGCACCGGTGTTCGTGCTTCGCGGCGGTGTGCCGAGCATCGTTTCGGTGGTCTCGGCGATGGCCGACGCGGAAGGGCGCAAGGTGTCGCTCGCGGTATCGGTCGCGGGCGTGGCGGCGCTGCGGGCGGTGCTTGATGCAGATCGCGGCAGTACCGGCAGCGCAGGCAGCGGCGGGCAGATGGCGGCGACAACGGGCGCAAAATTCGTGCGACCCTGAGGCGGCAGCGGCCTTGAAAGACCGCGCCTGCCTGCCCAGATTTGCGCAGTCGGGGTGCCGCGCAAGCGGGTTCCGGCGGCAGCGGCCCGGCCCCGGATGGGGCGGGCATACCAGCAACATCGCTCTTGAGAGGATGCATCATGCGCAATTTCGACTTTACTCCGCTCTACCGTGCCACCGTCGGTTTCGACCATCTGGCAGACCTGATGGACCGCGCGCTTTCGGCCGATATCGGCCAGCCGACCTATCCACCCTACAATATCGAGAAGCTCGGCGAAGATGCCTATCGCATCTCGATCGCCGTGGCGGGCTTTGGTGCCGATGACCTGACGGTAGAGCTGCGCGATGGGGCGCTGATCGTCGCGGCGCGCAAGGCAGCTGAAGAGCCCGCGCGCAACTACCTGCACCGCGGCATTGCCACCCGCGCTTTCGAGCGCCGTTTCGCGCTGGCCGAGCATGTGCGGGTGAAGGGCGCGAGCCATGCCGATGGCATGCTGCACATCGACCTTCTGCGGGAAATTCCCGAGGCGCTGAAGCCGCGCCGGATCGAGATCGGCCGTTCCGACACGCTTGAGGCGAAGGCGGTTGAGACCATCGAGGTCTGAGCTGCAAGGAAACGCAATTTGCAGGGGCGCGGGGCAACCTCGCGCCCTTTTGTTTTGGCTATGGCGGCGCGGGGGGGTGGCAACTCCGGCTCCGGTCGAACTTTTCATCGGGGCTAGCGCATTGTATTGAGGGGCTGTCGCCCCGCCCCGAAACCTGGTGGCGGGTGTAGAAAGCCAAGCTGTTTGAACGACCGGGGCACCGGGCCCGGCATTCTCTTTGAAGAGCAGGACCAGAGCCGATGCCGCGATTGACGTGCTTCAAGGCCTATGATGTGCGCGGGCGGCTTGGGGTGGAGCTTGATGACGACATCGCCTGGCGGATCGGGCGCGCTTTTGCCGAGGTCCGGAAGGCAGGGCGCGTGGTCGTTGGCCGCGACTGTCGGGCTTCGTCTGAAACTCTCGCTGCGGCGGTGACCCGGGGGCTGCGCGATGGTGGCGCAGAGGTGCTGGACATCGGGCTTGCGGGCACCGAAGAGGTGTATTTTGCCACCGCGCATCTGGGTGCCGATGGCGGCATCGAGGTGACCGCCTCGCACAACCCGATCGATTACAACGGCATGAAGCTGGTCGGGCCGGGCGCGCGCCCGCTTGACCCGGAAACCGAGCTTGCTGCGGTGAAGGCGCTGGCGGAGACCGGCAATTTCGCTGCTGCAAGGCGCGGCGGGCTGACCACATGCCCGGAGGTGCGCGGTGCCTATGTGCAAAAGGTGCTGTCCTTCGTTGATGTGGCTGCGCTCAGGCCGCTGACGATACTGGTCAATGCAGGCAATGGCACGGCCGGGCCGAGCTTTGACGCAATCGCCGAAGCGCTGGAGGCGCGCGGTGCGCCCTTGCGTTTTGTGCGCATGCACCACGCGCCCGACGGCAGCTTTCCCAATGGCATTCCGAACCCGCTTCTGCCCGAAAACCAGCCCGCGACCGCCCGGGCAGTGCGCGCCTCCGCAGCCGATTTTGGCGTGGCGTGGGATGGCGATTTCGACCGCTGCTTCTTTTTCGATGCAGAAGGCGCGTTCGTGGCGGGCGAATATGTCGTTGGTCTGCTGGCGCAGATCTTCTTGTTGAAAACCCCCGGTGCCGGGATCGTGCATGATCCGCGGGTGGTGCTCGGCACCCGCAGCATCGTGGCGGCGGCGGGGGGGCGCGCGATCGAAAGCCGCACCGGCCACGCCTATCTCAAGCAGTCGATGCGCGAGAGCGGCGCGATCTACGGCGGCGAGATGTCGGCGCATCACTATTTCCGCGACTTCATGTGCTGTGACAGCGGCATGATTCCCTGGCTGCTGATTGCCGAACTGGTATCGCGCAGCGGCAGGTCGCTGGCGGAATTGCTGGCGGCAATGCGCAGCGATTTCCCTTCATCCGGAGAGATCAATTTTCGCGTGGACGATGCGGCTGCTGTCATCACCCGGGTTCGCGCCGCCTTTGCGCCTTTGCACCCGGCCTGTGACGAGAACGACGGGCTTAGCCTTGCGTTCCCGAACTGGCGGCTGAATTTGCGCGCTTCCAACACCGAGCCGCTGTTGCGGCTGAACGTGGAAAGCCGGGGCGATGCGTCATTGCTCGCGGCGCGCGTGGCCGAGCTTGCCGCACTTATCGGCGGCACCCGGATCTGACCGGGTAGCGCCCTGCCAGCGATCCTCCAGGTCAAAGTCGCGGAGCGTTTTCAGCCAGGGGTTGTGTTCCTGCTCACGCACCCTGCGCACAATATCCGAAAATTAACTATTATTAACAGATACTAGCATATTTTCCGATGCATAGAATTCGCTTTACAGTTGTATTTACATTCCTGTACGCAAGGATGGGGCGACTGCTGGCAAACCCGCTGTCGCGCTCATCAAGGATGCCACAGGGCCGCGACACGCGCGGCGGAGGTGCGCAATGTATGTCGACCGGCAGGAACTTCAGGATGTGGTGCCTCTGCGCCAGATCGGTTCCGGTGCCGCTGGCTACTTTGGCAAGCGCATTGGCGATATCGTGCTTGGTCTTTGCATGCTGCCGATCCTTGCGCCGCTGATCGCTCTGCTCTGGTGCCTTGTCAGGCTCGACGGCGGGCCGGGCTTTTTCGGGCACCTGCGGGTCGGCCGCAATGGCCGCGCGTTTCGCTGCTGGAAGCTCAGAACCATGGTGCCGGATGCGGAGGTCTGGTTGCAGGCGCAGATCGCGGGTGACGAGGCCGCGGCGCGCGAATGGCGCGAGACACAGAAGCTGCGCAATGACCCGCGGATTACCCGGCTCGGCAGGTTTCTGCGCAAATCGAGCCTCGATGAGTTGCCGCAGATCTGGAACATTGTTGCTGGCGAGATGAGCTTTGTCGGGCCGCGCCCCTTTACCCCCGACCAGTTGCGGCTCTATCTCGATGCGGGCGGTCGGGCGTATTTTCAGATGCGGCCGGGCATAACCGGGCTGTGGCAGGTGTTTGGCCGAACCGACACCCGCTTTGACAACCGGGTTCGCTTCGACGAAACCTATCACTGCGCCTGTTCGCCGGGAACCGACCTTGGCTTGCTGCTGCGCACTGTCAGCGTTGTGCTGGCGATGACCGGGCGGTGAGCGTGGTGCCCAGCCGCCTCAGTCCCAGGGTTCGGTTGATATGCCCTCGGCCTGCGCCCGCTTCAGCCGGGGCGGAACCGGGGTAAATGCCCCGAAGGGCCGGGCCAGACCGGCTTCGAGCAGTCGCACGAAACCGTTGACCGCCGCTGCCCGGCCCTGCGGCGAAAAGAACTCGCCGCGCACATGCACGGCGGCAGCCATCAGCCGCACCAGCGCCGCGACCCCCTCGCAGTCCGGCCGTTCGGGGGCGGACCAGAAGCTGTCGAGCGGGCCTTGATGGGTGAGCCCGGCAATATCAAAGCTGGCAATCCCCATGCATTTGACCGGGCAGGCGGCTTGCAGCGCGTGCAGCCCAACGGTGCTGTTTACCACGACGCACCCCGCCGCCCTGCCGAGCAGCGCCGCAAGATCGCCGCCATCGAGAAAATCGACCCGAGCGCCAATTCCTGCCGCAGCCGCCTCGGTGCGCACCACGCGCGCCCAGTTGGTCAGGCCGTTGTCCATCGGGTGCAGCTTGACCACCAGCCGCGCCGTTCCGGGTGCGTGCTTGGCGAATGAGCCGAGCACTTCGCGCACGAAATCGCGCATGTCACGGTAGCGCGAATTGTGCCGGATCTGGTAATCGCCCTGCATCTGCAACGCGAGCAGAAAAAATGGCGCGTCGTCGGCCAGCCTTGCCGCCACCAACGCGCGCGCCGGAGCGGCCGCCCGCCGCCCGCGCCACTGCCGCGGCAGATAGGCGAGATATTCGAGCAGCGGCACATGCGCGCGGTCCGCCACGAAACGCGGATGCAGCGGCCAGAGCAGGAAGTTGCCAAGGTTATAGGCCACCTCCTGCAACGCCTCCTGCCAGAACGGGTGAATGTAAAGCCGCGTCATGTCAGGCGGCGGCAGGGCCGTGGTCGCCGCGAGAATGACCGCGAGCTGATCGGGAAAATGCGAAAACGCCGACTGGCCTCCCTCCTCGACCAAAATCCAGTCGGGCCGCAGATAGCCGAATTCATGCGAGACCGAGATCACGCCAAGCCGCTGCGCAGCGCGCTGGGCGGCCAGATGGTAGGGGTGGCGGTCGGCGAAATAGACCAGATGGGTGATTGCCTCGCGCCGCATCAGCGCCTCGACTTCGACCTCCCAGCGGGTCAGGCTGCCGCGAAAGAACGAACATTCCGGCCCACGCCAAAAGAGCCAGTCACCGACGCAGAAGTTGATGCGCTGCACATGGTGCCCCCGCGCCATCAAGGCGCGGCCAAGATCGCGGGCAAAAAACGACGGGTGGCCCTGCAGGAACAAGATTCTCATGCCGCCCGCCGCCATTGCTGCCGCTGGCCGAGTGTGGTCTTTGGACGAAGACCCCGCCGTATTCTGGCGGGGTAGCGCGCGGTTGAAACGACGAGGGGCACGATTTCATGCCAGATCTGGTTCGCATTCGCCATTCCGGGGCCGCCGCGCCGATCCGCATCGCGCTGCATCTTTTCGACCTTGCGGCCTACGAGGTGCTTTACCGCTTTTCGCCGGTGCGCAATCACCTCTTTTTCAACGGCGGCTACCTGCCGCTGGCTGCCGACATGGTCGCCTGCCCCGCGGTCGCGGGCGAGGAACCGAATGCGATGATGTATCACCTTCTCTTGCGCAGCATGGTCGCTGACCTTGACCCAAGACCCGCGGCACTGGTCGATGTCGGCTGTGGTCAGGGCGGCGGGCTGCTTTATGCCCATTGCCTCTATCCGGTGGCGGAACTGGCGGGAACCGACCGCAACGGCACCGTCACCCGCCTTGCCAGGCGCAACCTTGCCGGGGTGCCGGGGTGCCGCTTTGTAAAGGGCGGCGGCAAGGACGAGATCGCCTTTGCCGACGCCAGCTTCGATTTCGTGCTGAGCGTCGGCGCGCCCACCTATTTCGGCCTGACCCGCTTTGTGGCCGAAGCCGCAAGGGTCTGCCGCCCAGGCGGAATCATCGCTTTTTCCGGCGGCTACCGGCAAGGTGAGCACGCGGTGATCGAGGCCGAGTTGCGCTCGGCGGCGCAGGACCGGGGTTTGCGCTTCATCCGCTATGCCAACATCACGCCACACACGTTCGCCGCGCTTGAGGCCGACATTCCACGCCGGATCGAAAAGCTGAAGCGTGTGCCCTGGCCGTTTCGGGCCTACGGCTGGAAATGGGCCGACATGCCCGGCAGCGCCGAATACGAGGAATATGTGACCGGCAAGCGGGCCGATTTTGCTGCGGTCCTCTGCAAGCCCTGATCGCCGCCTTATCGCGGTCATTCGCGCGGTCATTCGCGCGCGCGGGCAAATTCCCGCTCCCAATGCGCGGGGGCGCGCAGGCTATCGATCGCGCCAAGCCAGCGCCGCGCGGCGGCGCGGCGGCAAAGGCCGTAGCGAAGCGCCAGCCAGAGCGCCTGCACGGTCATCGCCACCAGCCGCAAACGCCTTGGGCGCAGCACCAGACAGTGCTCGGCTCCCGGACCCGTCGCCAGCAGGTAGGAATGCCCGAGGGTGTTTTCCGGCAGCGGCTGACCCTTGACCAGCAACTGCGGCGCGCGCGCCGTGGGCCAAAGCAGGATGCGCCAGAACAGCCGGAAGTAAAGCACCGCCTGGCGCAGCACCGAGGGGTCGGCCTGCGCGGCCGGGGCGAGCGTGAGCGACGCCTGCACCACGCCCTTGCGCAGCACAGGTGGCGGCACGGCGTTGATCTGATCGCAGAGCCGCAGATGCCGGCTCAGGCCGTCGGGCCCCAGCGCGGCATCCGGCCCGGCCAGAAAATCGTCGAGCGCGATCATGCTTGACAGCGCGGCGCGGTAGCGGTGCACCAGCAGCCCATGCATCACCCAGCCCAGCACGAAAACCGGGCCGGGCAGGTTGGACACATTCGGGTGGCTTGCGGCGTTGATCAGCATGTTGCGCAGATCATAGTAACTGATCTGCCCTGCATGCTTGTAGCGAAACGACGAATGCCAGACCCCAAGCCCCGGCAAGGGCACGATTTCAATGCCCGCCTCACCCAGACGGCAGCCATATTCGATATCGTCGCCATGCAGGAATACCGGCGCGGGCAGGCCGCAGCGCGCGATTGCCGCCATCGGCATCAGGCAAAACCACCAGGCGTTGTAATCGACCGTAAAGCTCTGGTCCCAGATTTCCAAGGTGGCGGGCTCGGCAAGGTCGGCGTCGCGGCCAAGGGTTCGGGTCATCCAGTCCGGCCCAAGCAGGCCACCCACTTCCTGCAAGCGGGTGCGCGATTCAAGCTCGATCGCCTGGCCGCCGATCACGCAAGCAGGCACCGCATAGCTGGCAAAGGTTTTGGCGCGCAGCACGATGCGGGGATCAAGCTCGATGTCGTCATCCATGATGAGAAGATGGGTTGGCTGCTCGGCGCTGCCGGAGGCCTCCAGCATGGCGCGGCAAAAACCCCCGGTGCCGCCAAGATTGGCCTGCTCGATCACCGAGAATGCCGGGTGGCGCAGCCGCTCCAGAAGCCTCGGGCGATGAAAGCTTCGACCCTGGTTGACCACATGGACCCTCGCCAGATCGGCGCTCTCAAGCAACGCGTGCAGAATCTCGACGGTTTTCTCGAAATGGATTTCGCGCTCGAAGGTGCAAAGCCCGACAGATAGCGTGACCGGGTTTGGCGGCGCGAGGTCGGTGACATAGGCGAGGCTTTCGATCACCGTGCCGGGCGGGGCCTCGACCTCAAGGTGAATTCGCCCGATCGCTGCGGTGCCCGGCGCGTCTTTGCGCGCCCAGACCCAGTGCAGCGCCTCGTGCCGCTGCCCTTCGTGGTGCCAGCTTGCCAGGGTTTCGCTGCCCCCGCCCGGCAGATGCGCCACCGCCCGGAGCGCCAGCGGCCCCAGCGCAATGCAAGCCACCCCTAGCCGGGCAATCGGCGTGCGGGCGCGCCAGAAATCGAGGAAGAAGGCGTTGAAGTAGGAATCGGTGCTCAGAACACCGCCTTCGGGCAGGACCAAAGCACCCGCCGCACCGGTTTCGACCCGCGCCGAGGTGGCGGCGAAATAAAGCGCGTCCGGTGCCCCGGGATGCGCCGAGAGCACGGCTTGCAGCACCTCCACCGCAGGGCTTGCAGGTGCGTCAGATCGGGGCATGAACGAAAACCGGGGGCGGCGCGCCCGCCGCAAGACTGGTGTTGAGCGCGGCGGCGGTTTCAAGCGCGCGCGCCACGCAAACATCCATGTCGATGTAGCTGTAGGTGCCGAGCCGCCCGACAAAGGTTACACCACTGTCTGCGCGCGCACGGGCCACATAGCGCGCCAGTCTGTGCTGATCGCCCACCAGATGCAGCGGGTAATAGGGCGTGTCACCGGGCCCGGCATCGCGGCTGAATTCACGAAAGCAGACCGAGCGCGCCGGTGCGGGTTCCCAGGGCGCGAAATGGCGATGTTCGGTGATCCGCGTGAAGGGCACCTCGGCATCGCAGAAATTCATCACCGCCACCCCCTGATAATCGCCCGCAAACTCGAACCTCTCGAATTCGAGCGTGCGATACGAGAGCGGTCCGAATTCGTTGCGGTAGTAGCGATCGAGCGGGCCTGACCAGACGGTGTGATCGAAACCATCCGCTGGCGCCTCGGCGGTTTGGCCAAGGCAGAGCGCGATGTTGCGGTGGTCAAGCATCCGCGCCACGAGGTCGGTGTAGCCCGCCCGTGGAATTGCCTGAAAGCGATGCGAGAAATAGTCGCTTTCATAGGTAAAGCGCAACGGCAACCGCTTGAGGATGCTGGCCGGAAGCGCGCGCGGCTCGACCCCCCATTGCTTGCGCGTGTAGCCCTCGAAAAACGCGCGGTAAAGTGCTTCGCCCATGCCTGCAAGTGCCGCTTCTTCCATGTTGCGCGCGCCTTCGGGTGGCGGTGGCAAGGCGCGTTCGGCCAGAAAGGCGCGCGCCTCGTCGGGCGAAAGCGCGGTATCGAAGAACTGGTTGAGGGTCAGCAGGTTCATTGGCAGCGCGAACGCCCGCGCGCCGACCCGCGCCACTACCCGGTGCCGGAACGGCATCATCTGGGCAAAGCGGCAAAGATAGGCCCAGACCACCTCGTTATCGGTGTGCAGGATATGTGGTCCGTGCAGGTGCAGCATGACGCCCGTCGCCGGGTCGCGCTCGGTTCGGCAGTTGCCTGCCACCGCCGGGCGCTCATCCAGCACGGTTACGGCATGGCCAGCCTCGGCCAGTTCGCGCGCGATCACCGCGCCGCTGAAACCGGCACCTACGACGCGGATCCTCATTGTGGCGCGCCCTTGCAAGAACCTCTTTCCCGGCGCGTCATAGATTCAGCAGCGCCAGCGGAATCGCCGTTCCGAACTGGTCATCGCGCAGCTTCTGCAATTCCTCGGCCGTGGCCTCTACGGCGGCTCTGATCAGCGCCGCATCATGCAGTGCGGTGAGAAAAAAGCGCAAACGCGCGCCCTGCATCGGCACCGCCGGAAAGATCACCGGCAGCGCATTGATACCGCGCGCCAGCAGCCGTTCGGAAAGCTTGGCAGCCACAAGGGAATCGCCCACCATGATCGGCACGATCGAAAACGGTTCGGCGGCCCCGGTATCGAGCCCGGCGGCGCGGGCGGACCTGATGAAGAGCGCGGTGTTGTCCTGCAATTTGCGCACCCGCCAAGGCTCTGCCTCCAGCAGTTCCAGCGCGGTGAGCGCCGAGGCCGCAAGCGCAGGCGCAAGTGCCACCGAATAGACGTAGCCCGAGGCATGCGCCATCAAGAGATCGATCAGCGCAGCGCTGCCCGCGATATAGCCGCCGGTTGACGCAAGTGTTTTCGAGAGCGTTCCCATCCAGATATCGACCTCGGTCGGGTCGACACCTGTGTGCTCGAACACGCCCTTGCCGGTGGCCCCGACACAGCCCAGCGCATGGGCCTCGTCCACCATCAGCCAGCAGCCGTATTTGCGTTTCAGCGCAACCAGTTGCGCCAGAGGGGCGGTGTCTCCGTCCATCGAGTAATGGCCTTCGACCACGATCAGCGCGTTGCGGTAGCGCGCCCGGTTCTCGATCAGCAGGGCTTCGAGCGCGGCCATCGAGTTATGCGCAAAACTGCGCCGCGCCGCGCCGGAAAGCCTGGCCCCAACCTGAATGCTGTTGTGCACGAGCGTGTCCTGCACGATCAGGTCGCCCTCGGTCATCAGGCAGCCGATGGTCGAGACATTGGTGGAATGGCCGCTGACAAAGCAGATCGCCGCCGCCGCCCCATAGTGCCGCGCCAGCGCCGCTTCGAGCCCGAGGTGCACCGGGCGCGCGCCTGATACGAGGCGGCTGCCCGAAGGCGAAACGCCGTAGCGGTCAATCGCTTCCTTGGCGGCCGCTGCGGTGCGCGGGTCGGCGTTCAGCCCGACGTAATCGTAGGAGGCGAAATTGATCGTCTCGCGCCCGTCGATCACCGTCTGCGCGGTCGCGTGGCCGTCATGCAGGCGAAAATAGGGGTTGGCGACGCCCATTGCCGATCCGGCCATGCGCATGCGCTCGATATTGCGGTAATCGGCGAGCTGCGCGAAATTCGCCGCCTCCGGCCAGCCATCGCCACCCACCGCAGGTTCTGCGCGGCCGGGGCGGTGCCCTGCGGCGGCCCGTGCGGCGGCGATGGCGCGTGCCTTGGGGTCGTTTCGGGAATTCATTCTGCCGCCCGCTCGGTTTGCAGCATGTCTTCATGTGCCAGCGACAGGTGTTGCAGGGCGAGCCGGGCATCGTCGCTGTGCAGCCCCGCATCCTCCGGGGTACCGTGCAGGTGGGAAATGATGCGCAGGGCAACCTCGCTGATGCTGACCGCCTCGGAAACCGAGGTCACCGGGATATCATCGCCAAGGCCGTCTTGCAGGGTCAGCGCAAGTTCGACGCCCATCAGGGAATCGATGCCGAGCTCATTCATCGGTTTGTGCAGGCTGACCGATTTTTCGGCGATTTGCAGGATATGCGCGATCTTTTCGACAAGGTAATTTGTCAGCTTTTCCTCGGCCCGCGCAGCAGGCAGGCCAAGCAGGGTGGCGCGCAGATCCTCTTCGCCGGTTTCGGCCTCGCTGCGCTGGCCGAGCAGTTTGAGCAGCCGGAAGGCGGGTGCGGCAAGCGTTCTGAGCGTGGCCGCAGGTGTGTTCCACGACATGGGCGAAACATGCACCACGGGTGCCGCGGCGGAGCCGAGCGCCAGAAGCCGCTCCAGCACCCGGGTAAGTTGCAGGCTGGTGAAATCGATGTTGCCTGACATCCGCTTGACCAGCAGCGCCTTTTCGGTGTTGCGCGAAAGATAGCCCACGTCGCTGACCGGACCCCAACCGACGGCAAGTCCCGGCAGGCCCTCGGCGCGACGGCTCTGGGCGAGGCCTTCCAGAAACCCGTTGGCGGCAACATAGCTCGCCTGGCCGTGGTTGCCGATCAGCGTGGCGATTGAGGAGAAAAGCACGAAATGCCCGAGATTGTCGCCCCGGGTCAACCGGTCGAGGTTGGCCGCGCCCGCGATCTTGGCGGGAAGTGTGCGCGCCAGCACCTCGGGGGTCAGCGCCGAAAGTGGCATGTCTTCCAGCACCATCGCAGAATGGATCACCCCGGCAATCGGGCGGCGGGCGCGCAGCCGGGTCAACGCCTGATCGAGTGCCGCCGCATCGGCCACATCGCAACCGATGACTTCGATCTCCACCCCATCGGCGCGCCAGTGCCCGATGCGCGCCGCGACTTCGGGAGAAGGCTCGGCCCGCCGCCCAAGGAGTGCGAGCACCCGCGCGCCCCCGGCAACCAGCCAATCGGCGATTTCAAACCCGAGCCCGCCAAGCCCTCCGACCACCAATTGCGTGGCGTTGCGGTCAAAAGGCGCGGCCCCAGTGTCGGCCAGGGCTGCGTCAAGCGCCAGCTTCTGCGGCGGGCGCACCAGGATCTTGCCGATATGGCCAGACTTCTGCATCAGCCGGAAGGCACTCACCACCTCGGCACCTTCAAAGGCGCGGAACGGCAGGGCACGGAATGAACCCTTGCCGAATTCCGCCAGCATGTCGGCATAGATCGCCCGAGCCTGCGCGGGGCGCAAAGCCATCAGTTCGTCAACGTCAATGCCGTGATAGGCGATGTTCTTTTTGAGCGGGCGCAGGCCGACCGCGGTGTTGGCGTAGAAATCCTGTTTGCCGAGTTCCAGAAAGCGACCGAAAGGCGCGAGGCAATTCAGGCTGCGCTCCATCGCCGCACCAGCAAGGCCGTTAAGCACCACATCGACGCCGCGATTGCCGGTAAGCTGCATCACCGCCTCGGCAAAGCCCAGCGAGCGGCTGTCGAGCACATGCTCCGCCCCGGCGGCCTGAAGGAACGACCGCTTCACCGGCGAACCTGCGGTGGCGATCACCCGCGCCCCGAAATGCCGCGCGATCTGCACTGCGGCCAGCCCGACCCCGCCCGCGCCGCCGTGGATCAGCACCCATTCGCCGGGTTTCAGCGCCGCCAGTGTGATCAGCGCATACCACGCGGTGAAAAAGGTTACCGGCACCGTCGCCGCTGCCTCAAGATCGAGGCCATCGGGAAGCTGCGTCGCCATGGCCTCAGGAACCACCAGATGCGAGGCGAAGCTTTGCGGGCCAAAGCCAAGCACCCGGTCACCGGGCCGGAGCGTGGTCACGCCGGGGCCGGCGCGCAGCACGGTGCCAGCGCATTCGATGCCAAGTGTCGGCCCGGCGAAGCCGTTTTCAAGCGCCTCTTCGGGCAAAAGACCCATCGCCCACATCACGTCGCGGTAGTTGAGCCCGCTTGCCGCAACCTCGATTTCAACCTCGCCCGCGCCCGGAGTGCGGCGCGGCTGCGCAACCCAACGCAGATCATCAAGCTTGCCCGACGCGGGCACTTCAAGCACCTGCCGCATCGCCGTAGCTGCAATTTCGCCCCGCTGCACGCCCGGCCCGTGGATGACGCGAAGCGCGGCATGGCCCTCGACGCTAAGCACCAATTCGGTTTCTCCGTCCGTCGCGGCCTCGCGTTCGGCAATGCGCCGTGCCGCGGCTTCGGGGCCAAGGTCGGGGGCGATATCGTAACAAACCACGCTCACCGCCGGGTATTCATTCGCCACCGTGCGCAGCAGCGCCCAAAGCGCGGTCTGGCACGGATCGACCGCGCCGCCGCCTTGCCCGGTGCCGCCGGGCACCAACGCCACCAGCCTTCCGCCTTCCGCCGCGAGTGTCGGCATCAACTCTTTCAGCGCCAGCAACCGTGCGGCGGTAAGGCGCTGCGGATCATCGGCCCCGGCACCCCGCCGGAAATACGCATAAAGCCGCGGCACCGACCCCTCGGCACGGGCGAATTGCATGCCGGGCGGCGGCGCTTCGCCTGTTTCTGTATGAGCGCCCTCGTCGAGCAGCCGGGCGATGAGATCGGCATGTTCGGGTTCGGGCGCGGGCAGGGCGGCGAGCCGCAACGCACTGCGCGCCAAGAGCACGCTTGCCGCGGCGCAGCCTTCGGCAAGCGGCGTCGTTTCGACCTCGGTCAACCCCGCCCGACGGGCTAGCGACCTCAGATCATCGGGGCCGTAGCGCCGCGAAACCGGGTCAGAAGGTTTGGCAGAGGCTACGAACCAGTCGGGGCCGAGGCCGAACACCAGATCGGCGAAATCCGAAGGCGCAGGTTCGACCATGACGATCTGCCCGCGTTCGCTCAGTGCCGCTCCAAGCATGGAAAGGACGGCTTCCGAAGATTCCATCCGGTTGAGAATTCCTGCCGCGAGAACCAGATCGAACGGCCCGGCAACCTTCAAGACCTCTGGCTTCGCCTCAAGCAGCGTGACCCGATCCATCGGCAGCTGCGCTGCGGCACCGGGTTCATCGAGCGTCGGCACCGTGATTTCGAAAAAGCTTGCCCGATCGGTGGGCAAAGCCCGCAGCAACTGCGGCAGAATGCGCGCCGCGCCATCCGAAAGCTCGGCAATCCGCAGCGCCCGGTTCTTCGGCCATCTGGCGACCAGCGCCAGCACCGCTTCGGCCAGCGCCGCCACCTGCAGGCGCTCGGAGGCCGATCCTTCCGCCAGATTGGCCAGCGCCTCGCGCCCGAAATGCGCCAGCGTCGTCGGCAGGGCGGTGCCGCTGGCGATGAGATCGGGCAGGGTGGCGCGCGCATGCGCGAGCAGCGCCAGCTCGGCAACCATCCCGGGGTGTTCGTGGGCCAGCAGATCGAGCAGCGGGCCGGGGCTGCTTTCGGCGGCGCGCGCGGTCAGTTGCATGCCCTGCGGACCAGCGGCGACCAGATCAGCGCGTTTGCCCATGCCGACCAGCGCCGCGAGATAGGGCGATCTGGTCTCGGCCTTTGGCCGAATGACCCCGGTATCATCCGCCAGTCTTGCCAATACCTCGACCGCGATTGCCTGCGCCGCCGCTTCAATCAGGAAATGGGTTTCTTCTGTTGTCGCGAACAGCGGATGCAGACGCGCCACGCCAATGTCGTGCGGGGCAAGCGTGGCCGCATCGGCACAGGCAGCGCCGAGCGGCACCAGAACTTGGCTGAAGGCATGGTGGTCAAGGCTGATTTCGCGCACCAGACGCATCGCCTTAAAGCGCACGCCCTCGAAAACCGCGACCCCCGCGCCTGCCGCATCGTAAAGCTGAAACGAGGCCAGCACCGTGCGCTGCCCGATCCGCTCGATCCGAACCCGCGCCGAGGCAACCTTGGCCCAGGGCAGGAGCACACACAGCCGGGCAATGCGAATGGGCACATAGCCCATGCCACCCCGCGCCGCCTCGGTATCTTCCAGCGCGGCGATCACCCCGTGAAAGGCCGCATCCGCGCCGATCACGTCGATCAGCGTCGGGTTGGCGCTGCCGCCTATCGAACCACTTTCGCGCAGGAAAACCTCGACAACGCCCGGTTCGACCCGGCGCAACCTTTCGACCAGCGCGAAGGCCGGGCCATAATCAAGCCCGATCCGCCTTGCAGCCGCGTAAAGGCGCGCGCCGTCGCGGTCGCCCTGCCGCAGTTCCGGGTCAGGCGCGGGTTCGGGCATGTGCTCGATCGAGGCGCGGTAGAACCGTGTCGAAAGGTGGGTTCGCTGCGCCCCGCCGGTGCCCCGGTGCCGCCCGGAAACCCTTAGGCTGGTCTGATCGGGCGCGATCCGGGTGCGGATTTCGTAAAGTGCATCGCGCCCAAGCAGCAGCGGTGCCACGATATCGGCATCGCGCAGTTCCACAAGGTCGGTGGCAAGCGTGGCGCGGGCCGCCGCCAGCGCCATTTCCGCAAGCGCGGTGCCCGGTGCCACCACCTTGCCGCCAACCCGGTGGTCGCAGAACTGTGGCATGACATGCTGATCAATCTCGCCGAGCCAGAGGCCCGCCTCGACCCCCTCCTCGCGCCCGAGCAGCGGGTGGCTGTCATCGGGATTGCCGTATCGGTTCAGCAGGGTCGGTGTGCGGTCGATGCGCAGCTCGGTGCAGTTCCAGTGGTAGCGGGGCAGATCGCGACGATACTGGCGCGGCGCTGGCAGCATCCGCGCAAGGTCGATCCGAATTCCGTGGACAAGGGCGCGCGCGATGGTCCGCGCAACCGGATTGACCTCGGCGGCATCGCGCATCTCGAAGCTGTTGATGACCACCGTGCCATCGGAACCGCCAAGGCTGTCAACCGTGTAATTGCCCAGAACCGGTGCCGGGCCAATTTCCAGAACCGCCTTGAACCCCATTGCCTTGAGCGTTTCGACCGCGGCGGAATAGGCGACCGGGCGGCGCACATTGGCACACCAGTAATCGGCATCAAGTGCGGCACCTGCGCAGATCTGACCGGTTACCGAGGAAACGAAGGGAACCGTGCAGGACGCGGGAACGATGCCAGCGATTGCTGCGCGCAGCGCTCCCGTCACCTCGTCCACTGCGGCACCGTGAAATGGATAGTCGATCGCAAGCCGCACGGCGGCCCAACGTCTGGAGCGCCGTGCAAGCCGGATGAAATCGTCGATCCGCCCCGCCGCGCCGACAATCGACACGCTCTTGGGGCTGTTTTCGGCAGCAATCTCGATGCCGCCGCCGAATTCTGCTATTGCTTCAGCGACCTGCGCTGCGGGGGCTTGGACCGCGGCCATCGTGCCGCGCCCGCGCAGGTGTTGCAGATGAAGGCTGCGCTGATGGATGAGCAACAGTGCATCGTCAAGCGATAGCGCACCCGCAGCGCAAGCCGCCGCCACCTCGCCGCCAGAATGGCCCATCACGGCGGCAGGCCGCAGCCCGCGCGCGGCCAGCGCCGCAACCAGCGCCATCTGATCGGCGAAAAGCAGCGGTTGCGCCACGTCGCAATCGCGCAGCGCCTGGTCAAGGTCAGGGCGACGCAGGGTCTTGATGATCGACCAGCCTGCAATCTGCGCGAAGGCACGGTCGATGCGCCGCAGCGCGCGCGCATAGGCCGGGTCGGTAGCCAGCGCCGCAAGCCCCATGCCCGCATATTGCGAGCCGTTGCCGGAAAAGACGAATGCCGTCGGGGCGTCGGTCAGGTCTGACCTTGCGCCCAGCACCCGCGCATCCGAAGCGCCCGCCTCGGCACTGGTCAGCGCGGCCATGGCCGAGGCTGCGCCGTCGCACAGAACGGCGACGCGCTGCGGGTAGAGATCGCGAAACCGCACGGCCTCAGCGCAGATTTCTTCAAGCGATGCCGCATCGGCGTCGGCAGAGCCGATCAGTCGCCGATAGTCCGCCAGCGTGGCGCGCAGCGATTCCGGCGCGAACGCCGAGGCGAGAAGAATTGCCCCCTCTTGGGTTCCTTTGCGCCGGGGCGCGGGCTTGGGTGCATCGGCGACGGATGCCAGAATTGCATGCGCATTGGCACCGCCGAAACCGAAGGAACTGACCCCGGCGTAACGCACCCCGTCGGTCTGTGGCAGCGGCAGGTTTTCGCGGGCCACCGCCAGATTGAGCGCCTCGAAGGGAATCGCCGGGTTCAGCGCTTCGGCATGCAACGAGGCGGGAAACACGCCATGTTCCAGCGCCAGAAGCGCCTTCAGCACTCCGGCAAGGCCCGAGGCGGGTTCCAGATGCCCGATATTCGATTTGATCGAGCCGATCGGCAGCGCTGCCTTGCGTCGCTGCCCAAGCACCCGGCCGAGCGCCTCGGCCTCGGCAGGGTCGCCCACCAGCGTGCCGGTGCCATGCGCCTCGATGAAGGCCAGATCATCCGGGTCAACCTTGGCGCGGTCATAGACCCGGCGCAGTAAAGCGGCCTGGCCTTCGGCGGAAGGCAGCGCGACGTTGACCGTGCGCCCGTTCGCATTGGTTTCGACCGCGACCAGCGCCGCGTAGGGCCTGCGCAATCCCAGCGCCTTGCGGGTTGCGCGTTCAAGCACCAGCGCCACCGCGCCCTCGGCGCGCACATAGCCATCAGCCGTGGCCGAGAACGGCCGGCATCGCCCGCCCGGCGAAAGCATGCGCGCCGCCGAAAAGCCGACAAACGGTATCGGATCAAGCAGCGCATTCGCACCGGCGACAATCGCCATGTCGATCTCGCCTGCCAGCAGGGCCACTTCGGCCTGTTTCAGCGCGAAGAGCGAGGATGAACAGGCGGTATCAATGGTCAGTGACGGCCCGCGCAGATCGAGCGCATGCGAGATGCGGTTGGAAACCAGCGCCAGCGTGTTGCCGGTCATCAGATAGGCGTCGGTGATGCCCGCGTCTTGCGAAAGCCGCGCGGCATGGGCAAGCGCCGAGCAGCCGACATAGACGCCCACATTCTTGCCTGCCAGCTGCCTTGGCGGAATTCCCGCGTCTTCCAGCGCCTCCCAGGCGACATGCAGCAGCAGGCGTTGCTGCGGGTCCATCTGCCCCGCCTCGCGGGGCGAAATGCCGAACACCGCGGGCTCGAAATCCCAGATCCCGTCCACCACGCCTGCGGCAAAGGTATAGGTCTTGCCCTTGGTTCCCGGTACCGGGTGCAAAAAGTAGTCATGCAGCCAGCGATTGTGCGGAATCTCGGTTACGGTATCGCGATTCTTGAAGATCACATCGGCCAGGGCGGCCACATTCGCGGCCCCGGGAAGGCGGCAGGATCGGCCCGTGATGAAGATCTGCTTTTGCAACCGCCCGCTCATTTTGCCGTTATGCCACGTAAATTTCACGATATCTGGCAAATCCGGCGATGCCAATGGCTTTGAGGCGATTGGCGCTTGCGCAGCAGCAGCAGCGCGATTGCGGCGAAATTCCGCCAGCGGGGCGGTGCCGCACGCCGTGGTGCAAGCCGGGGCCGCCCGGCGGCAGGTTTTCGCGGCAAAAGCCAATCACCCGCAGAGGTTGTGTTGTTTTGCGAATTGCTCTAGCATTTTCCGATGCCGCGCCGGACGGTAGAGCGCCGCTGTTCCGCCTCGGCCGGGTGAAGTCGGCCGTGCCCGGAGAGATGAGTCGCGTAGAATGGCACGCCCGGCCCGACAGCAAAATTACCGCAAGGAAACTTTCCTGGTGACGTGCGCATGGTGAAGCCAACGGGGGATGGCCTGGGAATCGAATCGCGGCTGGCAGGGCTGGGCGAGGCGCAGAGGTTGGTGGCAGGCCTCAAGGCGGTGCTGCGCACCCAGTATGCGCTGATCCTGCGCGAGGCGCGGGTGCGGCACGGCCGTTCGCGCATCGGCTATGCCTGGGCGATTTTCGAGCCGTTCGCGGTGATATCGGTGATGACGCTGTTTTTTGCCGGTCTTGGCCGCGGCGGGCCGCTTTCCTCCGAATTTCCGATCTTCTTTGCGACCGGGGTGCTGCCGTTCCAGTATTTTCGCCACTCATCGTCGTTCATCGGCATGGCGCTAGAGGCCAACATGCCGCTGTTCAACTATCCTACGGTTCGCGAATTCGATGCGGCGCTGGCACGGCTGATGCTGGAAACCATCACCTCGCTGGTCATCGTGGTGCTGGTTTTCTGTTTCATGATGGCGGTGTTCTCGGCCAGAGTGCCCGTGGATGTCGGCAAGATGCTGATCGCCTATGGCGGGCTCGGGCTTCTGGCGCTGGGCGTCGGGCTGAACATTGCGGTGCTGCAACGCCGTTTTTCCATGACCCATTACATCTACAACATGGTGATGACCCCGGCGTTCTTCATTTCGGGCCTGTTCTTTTCCATCGAGAGCGTGGCACCCGAGTACCGCTTGCTGCTGGTCTGGAACCCGATCATTCACGGCATCGAGGCCTTTCGCGCTGGCTACTACCCGATCTATTCGGACCAGCATGTCAGCCTGAGCTATCTTTACTTCGTCGGCCTCGTCTTGCTGTTCGTCGGCATGTTGCAGCTCATGGTCAGCCGGAGGGATCGGAATTGATCCACTTCGAGGGCGTCTCCAAGAATTACCGGCTTCGCGGCGGTGCGCGCCGCCAGGTTCTCAGCAACCTGACGCTGACGTTGCCGCACCGCAATATCGGTGTGCTCGGCCGCAATGGCGCGGGAAAATCGACCCTGCTCCAGCTTATCGCCGGTATTCTTGACCCAGACTGGGGCAGGGTGCGGCGCGACGTGCGCGTTTCCTGGCCGATTGGCTTTCGCGGCAGCTTTCACGGCCAGTTGACCGGGCTTGAGAATATCCGCTTTGTGGCGCGGGTCTATGGCGTCGAGGAGAAGGCGGTTATCGACAGTGTCGCGGCCTTCGCCGAGATCGGCCCCTTCATGAACGAACCGGTGCACACCTATTCTTCCGGCATGGGCGCGAGGCTTGCCTTTGGCCTCAGCATGGCGCTGAAATTTGATACCTACCTGGTGGATGAGTTGCTCAGCGTCGGTGACGCGCGATTCCAGAAAAAGTCGAAAGCCGCCTTCAACGATCTGCTGTCGCGCTCGCGGATGATCATGGTCTCGCATTCGGTCGCGGCGTTGCGCGAATATTGTGACTGCGGATTGCTGGTCAGCAACGGCACGGCAGTGCTTTTTGACCGGCTTGACGATGCGATTGAAGCCTATAACGCGCAAAACGCCTGAGGTGGCGCAAAGACCAGCAATGCGGAGCATGTGCACGTGACCAACGCCAGCGAAAACGCCCCGAAAGCCCAAGCCGCAGCTGTCGCCGCCGTGGCCAGGCCGATGAAGATGCAGCAACCGGCACCGCGCCCGGTGCCGCTGCAACCCGCAAACGGTGCGCCGCCACCCCCGGCGCAAAGCTTCCTTGCGGGCCCGATCGAGGTGCCCAGCGTCGGCTCGCGCCGCCTTTTCAGTGGCCTTGCCATCGCCACCTTCGTGCTTTTCGTGCTGCTGCCGGTGGCCATCGCCGGGTACTATTTCGCCTATGTCGCCGCCGACCGCTATGCAGTCGAAGTGAAATTCGCGATCCGCTCGCCCGGCGGCCTGCCGACGCCAGACCTGCTCGGCATGGTTACCGGAGCCACCACCGCAGGAAGCACGCAGGCGGATTCCTACATGGTTGTCGATTTCATCAAGAGCCGCCAGTTTCTTGACGCGTTATCGAAGCGGCTGGACCTGAAAGCCACCTACGCCACCGACAGGGCCGATTTCCTGATGCGGATGCCAGCAGATGCGACGCGGGAACAGCAGGTCAAATACCTGCGGCGGATGCTTTCGGCCTATTACGACAGCACCTCGCAGATCATTACCGTCGAGGCGCAGGCGTTCAGCCCCGAGGATGCCCAGGCGATGACCGAGGCGGTCATTGCCGCGACCAGTGAGTTGATCAACATGGTTTCCGAACGGGCGCGGCAAGATACGGTGCGGCTGGCCGAAGCCGAACTTGCCCGCGCCGAAGCCGCGCTCAAGGCGCAGCGCGCGGCAATTGCACTGTTTCGCGAGACCGAACAGCAGATTGACCCCACCAGCACCGTGGCGGCGCAGGAAAACGTGCTGGCGCAGCTACAGGGGCAGCTTTCCCGCACCCTGACCGAAATGAGCAGCCTGCGCGAATTTCTTGCTGAAGATGCGCCCAGCGTGCGGGTGTTGCGCAGCCAGATCGATTCGATCGAGCGGCAGATCATCGCCGAGAGGGCACAGCTTGGAGCGGGTGGCGCGACCGCGAACGGCACGGCCAGCCCCGGCCTCTCGCTCAATTCCGCCGTGGCACAGTACGAGGAATTGATCGTCGATCTCGAATTCCGCCAGCGAACCTACCTTTCCGCGCTTGCGTCGCTGGAATTGGCGCGGGTCGAGGCAGACCGGCAGCAGCGCTATGTGGCGGCCTTTGTGTTGCCCTCGTTCCCGGAGGAGGCGATTTATCCGCAGGTCAAGTCATCGCTGGCGCTGATTGCAGTGGTGGCATTCCTGATCTGGGGGGTGACCACGATGTTCATCCAGATCGTGCGCGAGCACCTCAGCTGAAAGGCCGGCCTATTCGCCAAGTCTGCGGATCAGCCGCTGCTGGTGCCACCGCAGCAGTGGCGCGATCCAGGGTGCGAAGAGATAGAGCAGCTTGACCGACAGCCCCGGCAAGACCAGAAACCGCCCCGCCTCCATGCCCCGCACCAAGGCCGCCGCAACAGCCTCGGCCGACATCGCGGGTGCGGCGGCGGAAATGTGGCTGGTAACGGCCGGGCGCAGCGGCACTTCAGCTTCGAGCATCGGCGTATCGGTGTCGGGGGGAAGGCAGAGCGTCACGCCGATGCCGCGCGGCTGCAATTCCACCCGTAACACCTCGGCCAGCCCGCGCAGCGCGAACTTGGACGGCGCGTAGCCGCCATAGCCATAGACCCCATGCAACCCTGCGGCAGAGCCGACCAGCGCGAGCTTTGCCCCAGCCTGCATCCGTGGCACGAGCGCACGGACCATGTTGAGACTGCCGAAGTAATTGACCTCCATCACCCCGCGCTGCTCTGCAAGATCGACTGTATCAAGGCGTCCCGTCAAGGTGATGCCCGCCGAAAGCACAACCCGATGCGGCGACCCAAGCGCCGCGGCGGCGGCGGCTACGGCAGCCTCCACCGCTGCGGTATCGGTCACGTCAAGCACGAATGTGCGGATATCTGCCTGCGGCAGATCGGTGCGCAGCAGCGCCGCGGCTTGTTCTAGCCGGGCCGGATTGCGCGCGAACAGCGCCAGCTTGGGGGCGGCAGCGGCCCGCGCCAGCCGCCGCGCGGTCGCCAGACCGATGCCGCTCGATCCGCCGGTCACGAAAATGGCACCCTCGGCGTCGCGCATCGGTTTCCTGTCCCGCCCACTCCAATGCCCGCAGGATGGCGCTTCGCGCGCAGGGCCACAACCAAAACCTTGTATCTTTGCGCAGGCTGGACACAGCGGGTCGTATCCCATAGATTCCGAAGCATCGATCCGTGCTTTCCCCCGCCCCCTTTCCCGATGCCCTCCTTGCAGGTTATTCGCGTGCCACTCACCAACAAAAGCCGCTCGCGCACAGTCGTTCCGGTTGTGCCCCGCCGCTTTGTGCTCTTGGGCGGCGTCGCGACAGTCGCGGCCTGCGCGCTGCCGCAGCAGGGGCCGGATAGTGCGGCGGTCGAGGCCGGGGCAGAGGCGCTGGATTTTCTGCTGGTCAATGTCGATGTGAAGGTGGCGCGCAGCCTTGGCCTGCCGCGCCGCAACGCGCTTACCGCGCTGCAATCCGCCGCCGCCGCCGAGCCATCGAACGCGGTCGGGCATGGTGACGTGCTGCATGTGCGCGTGCTTGAGGCGGGGGCGGGCGGGCTTTTTGCCATCGGTCAAGGCGGCGCGGGCGGCACCGATTTTCCCGGAGTCGTGGTTGACCGTGCCGGGCGCATTTCGCTTCCCTACGTTGGCGAGATCGAGGTTTTCGGCGACACGCCGGACGAGATTCAGCGCAAGATTGTCGAGAGGCTCGCCGGGAAGGCGATCGAGCCACAGGCGCTGGTCAGCATCACCCAGTCTGAAAACAACCGGGCCACCGTGGCAGGCGATGTCGGCGCGCCCGGCGTATACCGCCTGTCATTGCGCGGTGACCGGCTGTCGCAGGCGATCGCCGCATCGGGCGGAAGCCGCTTTCCCGCGCATGAAACCCGGGTGAGCGTGGTGCGGGGCGGGCGCTCGGGCAGCTCCTTTCTGAGCGAGATCCTGCTCAAGCCTGCCAACGACATTCGCGTGCAGCGCGATGATCTGATCGTGCTGACCCATGAGCCGCCGCGCTATACGCTGACCGGTTCGGTATCGCGCCCCGGCACCTATGCGCTTGCCACCGCTGACTATTCGGTGCTGGAAGCGGTTTCAGCGGCGGGCGGCCTGCTTGACGCGCGCGCCGATGCGACGGGGGTGTTCCTGTTCCGCTACGAAAGCCCCGATCGGCTGCGCGCGATCGGCAGGGCCGATCTTGCACCCTATCCTCAGTCCGCACGCGGCATTCCGACAGTCTTCCGCTTCGACATGCGCGACCCGGCGACCCAGTTTCTGGCGCAGTCATTTCTGCTCGCCGATAAGGACGCGCTTTATGTTGCCAACGCCGAGTCGGTGCAACTGGGCAAACTGATCGGGTTGTTCAATCTTGGGTTGACCTTGGGCGAAAGGCTTGACGGGCTGGCGAACTGACCCTTTGCGCCGAAATTCCAGACATCTTCGGGAGCCTCCATTGGACCTCATTCTTCACGTAGGCACTGAAAAGACCGGCACGACATCGCTACAAAGTTGGCTGGCGGCAAACAGGGTGGAATTGGCGCAACGCGGATTCCTGTTTCCCACCGCGCTCGGAGCAGGTCGCTCGCTGCACGTCTCGATGATCGCTGCCGATTTCGAAAACAGCGATGTGATCGCGCTGCGGCAACGGAACATTTCAAGCGAAGAGCAACTTCGCGAATTCGCCGATGTCGTCGAGACGCGCCTTGACGAAGAACTGAGCAGCCCGATTGCAGCGTCGTGCCATACCTGCATCGGTTCAGACGAGGGTTGCCAGGCGGTGCTGCGCAATGAGGCGGAGATTCAGCGCGTAAAGGCTTTTGCCGAAAGACATTTTAGCAGTGTCAAAATTCTGATCGGGCTGCGGCCGCAGGTTGATTACGCTGTGTCGCTGGCATCGACGATAGCGCGACACGGGTTTCGGATTGATGCCAAATGGTTCAGAAAAAACGTCACGCCGGAAAACCACCGCTACAACTATGATCGCATACTCTCAATGTGGGAGCATGTGTTCGGCACCGAAGCGGTGCAGGTCATGCCTTACAAGCGCATGCCACGCGCGATACCCGCCTTCTGTTCGACAATTGGCCTGGAACCTGCTGATTTCAAAGCTGAACCGCGAAAAAACGGCTTCATGGACTGGCGCTACATGCACATTCTTAACAGTCTCAAACCACCTGCGCGGGAACTGGTGTGCGGTTTCGTCTCGTCGCTGCCAAGCACCGAGCGTCTGCAGATAGGGGCAGCGCTTGCCAGCGAAATCACCGAACGCTTCGCCAACGTGAATGCTGCAGTTACCTCGCGGCGCAAAGAATTGCGCCATGATGATCTCTTGCCCAACCTCGATTATCACTCGCAAGCACCAAACATCCACCATCTGGAGAAAAATCTGGAGGTAGGACCGGCGCTCGATCTGATTTTCGGTCGACTGCGTATCGCCCCTCAATAGCCCCTTCATTCTCTGGCGTAGCGCGCCAACAACAAATCCACATGCTCGCGCACCGAGGGAATTGCGAGTTCGGTTTCGAAAAACCGCGCCCGAAGCGTGCCATTTTTTACCAGGGCATCAAGCTTGCGGCGGAAATCGGCGGCATCGCCGCTTTCGAACACGAAGGTTTCCTGATCGGCTATCGCCTGCTTTGCTCCGACAGTCGAGGACAGGAGCGACGGCACCCCGAGCCGGGCAAGTTCCACCGTCACCTGATTGAAGGTTTCCCAACAAATCGAGGGCACCACGTTCAGATCGATCATCCCCGACAGTTCCTGCAACTGGTCGCGCCTGTAGCCCCTTATGACGCGAACCGATTTGAACTGCCGCTCCAGCTGATAGAGTTGCCGCGCCCGGTGCGAGCCGAGCCGTGCGACAACCAGCAGGTTCACCTTTTCGCGGTAGAATGGATCATCGAGGTCAGTCAGCGCCTCAATCAGGAACGCGAGGCCCTTCGCGGCGGTATCATAACCCACGAAGGAAAGCGTTACCTCGGTTGCCTCGACCCTTCGGGCACGAAGCCCGGCGCGATCTTCGGCCGTGGTCTCTATATCTATCGGCAGGGCCAAGGTTTCAACATTGGTGCCCTCGGGCAGCAGTGGCAGCGCGACACTCCGCAACAGGTCGGAAACGGCGAACAAACCGTCAAGGTTTTCCGCCAGCGCCGCCGCGTTCTTCTGCCGCCAATTGCGATATCCGAGTGCAAGTCCGGCGCGGCGGTCGAGCGGCTGCGCGCGAAGCCGCGGTGTATCTGGCGTAGCGCGCCAGTCATACCGCTTTCCCGAACCCTTGCGCGCACCCAGTTGCCAGTGTCCGAAGCGCGTCCTGAAGCCATGCCGCAGGTCCTTGAACAGGTTGCGAACAGCCCGGTAGGCTGTTTGTGCGGCGCTTTGCATGCCGAAAACAAACCAACCCAACGGATGCCCGGCCAACCGACCGAGATTGACCACGCTGGCCGCCCGCGCCATTGCGATCAGGTCAAACATGCGGGTTTCATAACCAAGGCAGCCCACGCAGCGGTAACCTTCGCGGTAGTCGGTACACCGTTGTCGGCCATCATAGAGCAGTTCGACCTGCGGGCAGAACGCCATGCAGTTGTGCAAGGTGTAAAACAACCGCTTCGCATCCTCGCCCCTTGGCAACCGCAGCACCCCGGCACCGACCCCTTCGAGATTGTGCAGGTGCACCACGTCGAACGGCCCGTTCGCGCGCAGGAATTCCCGGATCACGCCGACTGATACATCGTCCGATGCCCAGCGGTCGATCGCATAGAACGCATCATGCGCGGGGGCCTTGATCGGCGAATTGAGCAGGGCGAAGGTTTTCAGGCGCGGGTGATCGTAGGCGTTGGGGGTGGGCACGATCCGCACCCGGCGGTCGAAGTTTCGATAGAGGTGCCCGGACGAGAGAAACCAGACCTCGACCCCCTCGCGGCGCAGCAGCTCTTCAATCACGTTGCGCAGATAGACCGTGACCCCGCCACCCGCCATGCCCGCATCGTCGAACTGCGCCCAGTTGTAAAACAGGATCCTCATCGCGACTCCGCCGCGGCAATGCGGTTGGCAAACGGGATCATGAATTGCAGCCCGCTGTGGCGCAGGCTGCCCTGCAACCAGCGGTCATCGGCGATGCAACGCAGGATATCCTGAACCGGTGCCCAAAGGCGGATACGCGCCAAGACCGGCTGCGATGTGACCTCGGCAAGTCCGCCGTGGTGGCAGAGCATGCGGATTTCCTCGACGGTTGCACGCGAGGGGTGGAGCACCTCGGAAATCCAGAGTTCGAGCATCCGCCGGTCGGCTTCCTCGGCGGGCAGTTCCGCCAGCAGCAATGCCCGCGCGTATTCCGCCGCGAAGCCCTCCATGCGCGTCGCCAGCGCGCCGTGAGTTGCGTCATCCTCGGCGGGCGCGAAAACCGGCTGCAACCGCCCCGTGGCATCGGCCCGGTAATCGCGCAGGCTGCCCCGGCTTCGATCAACCGCAAACGGTTCGAGCCAGCCAAAATTCGTGGCAGCGGCGCGGTGCCGCCAATTCTCGGTTCCGATCAGAACGCCGGGCAGCAGCGTTGCCCGCGGGTGCATCCGGCCCAGGTTTGCGCGGTGGTAGCGATTTGCCGCAAGCAGCATCAGATCGAGCCGCGCACGAACCGGTTGCCCCATGCGCTCGCGGGCGAACATGTGCTCCGAGATCGCGATCAGCGCGGTGCCGGAATAACCGATATCGACCAGCAGAATGCGCTCGTCGCGGTCGAAAAGCCCGAGGCTTTCAAGATAGGCGCGCACCCTGTCGCGCTTGGCCACGAGTGCGGCGTGCAGCGGTTCAAGCAGGTCTGGCCGCGCCAGCAGCCCGTCAAAGCCCAAATCGGTCGCGGGGTCATCGCCCGCCAGATAGCCTTCGACCTCGGCGCCGAGCGCGGACGAGAGCCCCGGCAACTCCTCCACGGCAATCGAAAAGCAACGCATGATCGTGCGGATCGAAAGCGGTGTGTGGTGCAGCCACCAGACATTGTCGGCAAGAAACTGGTGCCACCCCGGCTGATCCATTTCTGGGTAGCCCAGCAGCACCCCGGCCCGGCGACTGAACGCCATATCCGCCATTTGCGGGCAACTTGTGGCTGCACCCGCAAGCTGCCCTTGCAGCAACGCTTCGATGGCGCGGAGAAACCGGGTTCCGTCGCGGGTCAGGAACAGCACCCGGTCATAGCTGCCCTGCACCGCGCGGCTCAGAACCTGCCGCGCGAAGGCCGAGAAGGCAGCCGCCGTCAACCGCTCGAACCCCTGCGCGCCGCGCACCGGATAGGCTTGGGTCAGCGCGCGAAAGGCCTGCGGATGATGCGCGGTTCCAAGCCATGCCCTTATCTGTGCCGCCTCGCGCCGTTCTTCCTGCGCCGGGTTGTGGTAATGCAGCGCGTCCCAGCCCATCTGCCGCGGTTGCCAGACATCGCCATGCAGGTTGTCTCCCACATGCAGCCGCGCCACGCCCGCGAGCCCGAGCACGCTATCGACATGGGCAAACATCGCGCCGCTTGCCTTGGTCACGCCGGTGCTGGCCGAGACAAAGGCGTGATCGAAAAGCGGGCGCAGGCCCAACGCATCGAGAAGCTCTTCAACATGCTCGCCTTGCAGATACATGTCGGAAATCAGGATCACCTTGCGCCCGGCGCGGCGCAATTGCCCGATCACGTCGCGCATTGCCGGATCAACGCTCAGCACCGCCTTTTCGGTTCCGACCTCTTGCGCGATCAGGCCCTTTACGGCGCGCGCGCGCGCCACGGGGTTGGCCAGAAACGGGGTCAGAGCGGTGTCGAACACATCGGCGAGGTCCACTTCGTTGCGCGCGCCGCCCGAGTTGGCGATAGTTCGCGCCTTGACCTCTGCTTGCAGGCGGTGGCGGGCTCGGGCAATCAGCCCGCGCGGCAGCGGGCCATTGTCGCCGCGCAAGAACTGATCGGCGAAATCCGCAGTCCTGGCATGAACCAGATCGAGCGCCATCCGCCGCCGCACCACGGTATCGAAAAGATCAAAGCTGACCAGCTCATGCGCCAGCATCTGGTCAAGCGCTGCGTGCGGGTCGGAAAAGGCAGCGTCATCGCGGGGTCTTGCGCGCACGGTCTGGCGCGCCTCGGCATCGATCCAGCGTCCGGGAATGCCCTTCTTCACTGCGGTCTTGAGTATCGGGAAAAGCAATGAAAACCCCGGTCGGATGAAATCTTGCCAGCCGTTTAGTATAAATTTCCCGTGCGCGCCACTACCCGCGCTCGGTTTCGCGCCCGCGCCGACAAAAAGCCTTCGCCGCTATGCGTCGGCTTGAAGCACAACCAAAGGCAGAACAGCTTTCCGGTGGGGGTCTCTTGCAGCGCGAGTGCTACACCCCCGATGCCTGCGCTCGCAAGACCGTCTCCAGCTAACAGGCCCTTGCCTTCCGTGAAATGGGGAGTGCCGCGCGACAGGGCGCTTCAGAGCGTGTCGAGATACCGCCCGTACTCGCTCTTGAGGTACCGCGCCGCGGTGTCGGCCAACATCTCGCGGGTTATCCAGCCCTGGCGGAAGGCGATCTCCTCGGGGCAACCGATCTGTTGGCCCTGGCGCAGCGAGATGGTGCGCACGAAGTTGCCGGCGTCGAGCAGGCTCGCATGGGTGCCGGTGTCGAGCCAGGCGTAGCCGCGGCCCATGCGTTGCACGTCTAGGCCGCCGTCGGCAAGGTAGGTTTGCAAGAGCGCGGTAATCTCCAGCTCGCCGCGCGCCGAGGGGCGCAGGGTGCGGGCGCGGTCGGGGGCGGTAGCATCGACAAAGTAAAGCCCGGTGACGGCGTGGTTGGAGGCGGGATGCGCTGGCTTCTCGACGATGCTGCGGGCGCGGCCGTCGGCGGCAAAATCGACCACGCCATAGCGCTCGGGATCGGCGACCTGATAGGCGAAGACGGTGGCGGGGGCGGGGCTGGCGCTGGCTGCGTGCAACAGATCGACCAGCCCGTGGCCGAAAAAGATGTTGTCGCCCAGAACCAGCGCCGAGGCTGCACCGGCAAGGAAATCCTCGACCAGAAGAAAGGCCTGCGCGAGGCCATCGGGGCTTGGCTGCACGATGAAGCGCAGGCGCACCCCCCACTGGCTGCCATCGCCCATCAGGCGGCGGAACTGCGGCTGATCTTCGGGGGTGGTGATCACCGCAATTTCGCGGATGCCCGCCAGCATCAAGACCGAGAGCGGGTAATAGACCATCGGCTTGTCGTAGATCGGCAGCAGTTGCTTGGAAATGCCGAGTGTCACCGGATAAAGCCGCGTGCCCGAACCGCCCGCCAGAATGATGCCCTTGCGTGCCGTCATGGTTTCACCTCGTAACTGTGCAATTCTCGCAAAGCCCGCGCCACACCGGCGCGCCAGTCGGGTTGCGCCAGCCCGAAGGCCGCCCCTGTCGCCCGGCAATCGAGCCGCGAATTTCTCGGGCGGTGGGCCGAGGTCGGGTAATCGGCGCTGGCAATTTCGCGCACCGCGCAAGCCAGCCCCGCCTGCGCAAAGATCTCGCGCGCAAACCCGGCCCAGCTTGCCTCTGGCGCGCCCGCAAAATGGTAGGTGCCGCTTTTGCCGGGCTCGGCGGCAAGCGCTGCGGCGATGGTGAGGCAGGCCTCGGCCAGCGCATCGGCCGGGGTCGGCCCGCCGATCTGGTCGGCCACCACGCGCACCTCGCCCCGCTCGGCCCCAAGCCGCAGCATGGAGCGCAGAAAATTCGCGCCACTGCCCGAAAACACCCAAGCCGTGCGCAAGATAGCCTGCACCCCGCCCGCCGCGCGCACCGCCACCTCGCCCGCCAGTTTCGAGCGGCCATAGGCATTGAGCGGCGCGGGCGGGGCGTCTGTCGCCCAGGGTGCCGCCCCCGAGCCGTCGAAAACGTAATCGGTGGAGACCTGCACGAATGGAATGCCAAGGCCCGCGCAGGCCCGCGCCATCGCACCCGGGGCCTCGGCGTTGATCCGCCGCGCCAGCGGCTCCTCCGCCTCGGCACGATCGACGGCGGTATAGGCGGCGGCGTTGATCACCGCGCCGGGCCGGGTGGCGGCGATCAGCGCGGCGCAGGCGGCGGCGTCGGCCAGATCGGCCTCGGCGCGGGCAATGGTGCGCACCCCCGGATGAACTGCCAGCGCCCGCGCCAGTTGCCCGGTGCTGCCGAAAACGAGGGTGCCGCCGCCGCTCATGCCCTTGTTCCCAGCCGCTCGCCCACCCCGGCGCGGCCCTGCAACGGCCGCCACCAGGCCTCATTGCCCAGATACCACGCCACCGTGCGCCGCAGCCCCTCGGCCAGCGTCACCGAAGGCCGCCAGCCCAGATCGGCGCGAATGCGTGCGGGGTCGA
This sequence comes from Phaeovulum sp., assembly GCF_030684035.1. Lineage (GTDB taxonomy): Bacteria > Pseudomonadota > Alphaproteobacteria > Rhodobacterales > Rhodobacteraceae > UBA6213. The sequence continues at coordinate 106,013 of NZ_JAUXPI010000047.1, forward strand.
TGGCATAGCGCGCATCATGCCCCGGCCGGTCGGCGACAAAGCGGATGAGGCGGTCGTGCGGCGCGCCTTCGGGGTGCCTCTCGTCCAGTAGCGCGCAGAGCATCCGCACGAGGTCGATATTGCGCGCCTCGGCCTCGCCGCCGATATTGTAGCTTTGCCCCAGCGTGCCACGGCTTAGCACCGCCAGCAGCGCCTCGGCGTGGTCCTCGACATAAAGCCAGTCGCGCACGTTCGCGCCGGTGCCGTAAACCGGGATCGGCTTTCCCGCCAGCGCGTGCAGGATCACCACAGGAATGAGCTTTTCGGGGAAATGGTAGGGCCCGTAGTTGTTGGAGCAATTGCTGAGCACGACCGGCAGGCCGTAGGTCTCGTGCCAGGCCCGCACCAGATGGTCGCTTGCCGCCTTGCTGGCCGCATAGGGGCTGCGCGGGGCGTAGGGGGTGGTCTCGGTGAACTTGCGTTCGGGCCCGAGGCTGCCGAACACCTCGTCTGTCGAGATGTGGTGCAGCCGGAACCCCTCGGGCCGCCCCTGCCGCGACCAGTAATCCCGCGCCGCCTCGAGCAGATTGTAGGTGCCGCTGACATTGGTCTCGATGAATTCGCCGGGGGCGTCGATGCTGCGGTCGACATGGCTTTCCGCGGCAAGGTGCATGATCGCGTCGGGGGAATGGCGCGCCAGCACCGCATCGATTGCCGCGCGGTCGCGGATGTCGGCCTGCTCAAAGGCGTAAAGCGGGCTGGTGGCGACACTCGCCACATTCTCGAGGCAGGCGGCATAGGTCAGCGCATCGAGGTTGACCACCTCATGCCCCCGCGCCACCGCCAGCCGCACCACCGCCGAGCCGATGAAGCCCGCGCCGCCGGTGACCAGTATCTTCATGTCGGGGTCTCCATGCTGAAGGGCGATTGCCACCCGTCAAAGGCAGGCGCTGCGGCATCCTTGGCCGAAAGCACCGGCGCACCGGTCAGCCCCCAGTCGATGCCGAGGCTATCCCACCGCACCGCGCCATCACATTCGGGCGCGTAATAGGCCGAGCATTTGTATTGCACCTCGGTGTCAGGTGCGCGGGTCACGAACCCATGCAGAAACCCCGCCGGAATGAAGAGTTGCCGCCCGTTCTCTGCACTCAACTCCACTCCAACCCACTGCCCGTAACTGGCCGAACCCGCCCGCACATCCACCGCCACATCAAACACCACCCCCCGTGTGCAGCCCACGAGCTTGGCCTGCGCCTGCGGCGGTCGCTGATAATGCAGGCCCCGCAGCGTGCCCGCCGCAGCCGACATCGAATGATTGTCCTGCACGAAATCAACCGTAATTCCCGCCAAAGCCAGATCGCGCCGGTTCCACGTCTCGCAGAACCACCCACGGTCATCGGTAAAGCGGCGCGGGGTCAGGACCAGGACACCGGAAAGGCGGGTTCGCTCGACGATCATCGCGGCCTCAAGGGATCAAACGGGCTCAACCACTTTCTAGCGCAGAAACACCGCCCGTGCCATTGCAGCACCACCATTTGGCCAGACGGTATCATTTGCGGGCATAGACGTCTTCGTAGCGGATGATGTCGTCCTCGCCGAGATAGGCTCCGGTCTGCACCTCGATCAGCACCATCGGCAATTTGCCAGGGTTTTCCAGCCGGTGCATGGCGCCAAGCGGAATGTAGACCGACTGGTTTTCGCTCAGAAGCTGCACTGCGCCGTCAATCGTGACCCGCGCTGTGCCTGCAACCACGATCCAGTGTTCGGATCGGTGGTGGTGGCTTTGCAGCGAAAGCGCGGCACCGGGGTTTACCACGATGCGCTTGACCTGAAAGCGCGCGGCGATGGCGAGGCTTTCGAACCAGCCCCAGGGGCGGTGGTCGATCGGAAAGGCCTCGGCCTGGCGCGCACCCTTGGCCCGCAGCGCCGCTACCACCTCTTTCACCCGCTGGCCTTCGGCCTTGCGCGCCACAAGCACCGCGTCGCCCATTGCCACCGCAACGATGCCGTCAAGCCCGACGCCGACCAGCTCCAGCCCCTCGGTTTCCGAACGCAGCAGCGTGTCGCGGCAGTCAATGGCGGTGGCGCGGTCCGAGGTCACGTTGCCCGCGCCGTCGGGACCGCCTTCCAGCCAGACCGCCTCCCAGCCGCCCAGGTCGGACCAGCCCGCGCCATAGGGCATTACCGCGAGGTTCCGGGCGTGCTCCATGATTGCGAAATCGATCGAGACATCTTCCAGCCCGGCCCAAGGCCCGGCCGCAAGCCGGGTGAAGCCGAGATCGCTCATGGCACCCGCCAGCGCCGCCTCGACCCCCGCCATCAGTTGCGGCGCATGGGCGCGGTAGGCGGCAATCAGCGCCTCGGCGGTAAAGAGGAAGATGCCGGCGTTCCAGAGGTAGTTCCCCGCCGCCAGCATTGCCGCGGCGCGCCCCGCATCGGGCTTTTCCACGAACCGCGCCAGCGGCTGCGGCACTGCCGCCGCCGCATCGGCCCCCGCGGCAAGTTCAAGCCAGCCATAGCCGGTTTCGGCGCGGGTGGGGGTGATGCCGAAGGTCACGAGGTCACCGGCGCGTGCCCGTGGCACCGCCGCCGCTACCGCCGCCCGAAAGGCCGCCGCATCAGCAATGACATGGTCCGAAGGCACCACCAGCATCAGCGCCCCGGGCGCGCGCGATGCCAGCCACAGCGCCGCTGCCAGCACCGCAGGCGCGGTGTTGCGGCCCTCCGGCTCGATCAGCACCGCCGCTGCCGCCACCTCGATGGCCGCAAGCTGCTCGGTCACGATGAAGCGAAAGGCCTCGCCGGTCACAACCACGGGGGGAGCATAGCCCGGTGCCGAAAGCCGCTGCGCCGAGGCCTGAAACAGGCTCTGCGCGCCGATCAGCCGGGCGAACTGCTTGGGGTAGCCCTTGCGCGAAAGCGGCCAAAGCCGCGTTCCCGCGCCGCCGCAGAGAATGACAGGGTGGATGAGATTTGTTTCAGGCATCGCTTTCCGCTGCGCTAAAGACCGCTTCGGGCACAGGTTTGGCCTATGCCGACGCCGTTATCCAGCGCGAATTTCCTCCGCGCTGCTACACAACGCCCGCCGCATGCGCCTGCGGCAGCGCAAGACCGGGCGCACCTGCCCCGGCGCGTGTTCGCGCCGGGGTTGCATTGCGCGGTCGTCACACCTCGGCAAAGCCCACAACGTAGTTCTTGCCGTAGGCCTTGGCGCATTTCGGGCAGGTGGTGTAATAGAAATACGCCTGCCCATCCGGTTTTCCATGCGCCGCCGATATTGCCTGCAGCGCCTCGTGCCAATGCCGCGCCTCGGCGAAGCTGCCTTCGAACACCTTGGTCACGAAATCGCCGCTGAGTGTCGTCACCTCTTCGCCGGGCACCGCGGCGCGGATAGCGAAAAGGTGCTCGGCGCTCCAGGGCGAAAGCTCGCGGCTCAGCACCACGAAACCCTCGGGTTCCACCGCCGCGCCCGCGTCGAGCTTGCCCAGAACCCTGCCGAAGACCGTGCCCCAGTTCAGCGGAATATGCATGACGCTGCGGGTCAATGCGCGCAAGAACGCCTTGTCGCGGAAATGCACCTCGGCACCGTCCCAGCCTTCCGGGTTGAATTTCGCGCAACAGCCGGTGGTGTTGGTGCTGGTGTCCAGACGGGGAACAACATTCATGTTCATCGCAACCCCCTGTTAAAATGCCAGTGCGGAGAGTCTGCCACGGGCCGGGCTGAGCCGCGCTGACCTGCGTCAAGGCGGCATGAAAAAATCCGCGTCCGGTTGCCCGGGCGCGGATTCATTTCAGCAAGGCGCTGGTATCAGAGGTCTTCGCCGTCTTCGTTGGCGGCACCGATATCGTCGAACAGCTCGGCGATTTCGAAGTCTGCGGCAGCTTCCGCCTCGGCGGCGAGCTGCTGGATCGATTTGCCTGCGGCCTGCAACTCGGCTTCTTCTGCCGAGCGTGCCACGTTCATGGTGATCGTTATCGCGACCTCGGGGTGCAGCACCACGGAAACGTCGTGCAGCCCAAGCTCCTTGATCGGCGAATCAATCACCACCTGCTTGCGGTCAACGCTGAAGCCTGCGGCGGTCGCCGCTTCGGCAACGTCGCGCGCGGTGACCGAACCGTAAAGCGCCCCGGCGTCTGAGGCCGAGCGGATCACGATGAACTTCTGCCCGGCGAGCTTCTCGCCGGCCGCCTCGGCCTCTTTGCGGGTTTCGAGGTTGCGCGCTTCAAGCTGCGCCTTGCGGGTCTCGAAACTCTTGATGTTGGCATCAGAGGCCCTGAGCGCCTTGCCTTGCGGCAACAGGAAGTTGCGCGCGTAGCCGTCTTTGACCTTGACCACTTCGCCCATCTGGCCAAGCTTGGCCACACGTTCCAGAAGGATGACTTGCATGTGCGCGCTCCTTATTTCACGGCGTAGGGCAGCAGGGCGAGAAAGCGCGCGCGCTTGATCGCGCGGGCCAGTTCACGCTGCTTGATCGCCGAAACGGCGGTGATTCGCGCGGGCACGATCTTGCCGCGCTCGGAAATGTAGCGCTGCAGCAGCCGCACGTCCTTGTAGTCGATCTTCGGCGCGTTGTCGCCCGAGAACGGGCAGACCTTGCGGCGGCGGAAAAACGGTTTGTTCGCCATGGTTTATGTCCTTTCCAGCTGCCAGATCAACGACGGTCGAAACCGCCGCGGCGTTCGCCGCCACGGTCACCACCACGATCGCCGCGGTCGCCACGGTCGCCACGGTCACGGTCGCCGCGGTCGGGGCGGTCGCCACGCTCGCTGCGCTCGTCGCGCTTTTGCATCTGCACCGAAGGGCCGTCTTCATGGGCATCGACCTTGATGGTCAGCACCCGCATGACGTCGTCGTGCAGCCGCGCCAGACGCTCCATCTCCTGCACGGCACCCGCGGGGGCATCCGATTTGAGAAAGGCGTAGTGGCCCTTGCGGTTCTTGTTGATCTTGTAGGCCATCGTCTTGACGCCCCAGTATTCGTGTTCAACGACCTTGCCGCCGTTATCCGCGATCACCGTGGAGAAATGTTCGATAAGGCCTTCGGCCTGCGCGTTGGAAAGGTCCTGACGCGCGATCAGCACATGCTCGTATAGCGGCATGCAAACTCCTGTCTTCTCAGGCGGCTTCATAGGCGGGCGAACACTTCCGCGACCCGCCACGAGAGGCTCAGCCAATTACGTGAATGCGGAAGATGCGGCTTCATATAGGCCCCCCCCAGCCGACGCAAGCGAAATGGCTGCCGCTCAGTCCTGCTTTGGGGCGGCGTGGCGGGCGAAGAGACGCGCCTGCGCCATGAAGAAGCCAAAGACCAGCACGGTGAGACCGAAGGTCTTGAAGTTCACCCAGGCCTGGTCCGACATCGTGCGGGCGATCGCTTCGTTGAGCACCGCAAGCCCGAGAAAGAAGGCAATCAGCCGCCAGGTCAGAATCCGCCAGCCCACGGGCGTCAGCGGCAGCACCTCTTCCATCACCAGCGCCAGCCAGGATTTTCCCAGCGCCATGCCAAGGCCAAGGATGCCGGCAAACATGAGGTAGATGATCGTCACCTTCATCTTGAGGAACCGGGGGTCATTGAGCCAGATCGTCAGCCCGCCGAACACCACCACCAGCACCAGCGTTGCCACCTGCATCGGCGAAAGCCGCCCGGTGAGCCGCCAGAGAACAAGGGTCGAAGCCACCATCAGCGGCACAAAGAGCGCGGTGGCAAGGATGAAGCCCGAATACTCGGTGCCCGCGAAGCTGAAGCTGCGTGCCTTCAGCCGCCCGAAAGCGATGAAAAACGCCAAGAGCGGCCCGAACTCCAGCCCGAATTTCAGCCACGGGTTGATCTTTCTGCCTGCCATGTCTCTATCCCGCCATTTCCACCACCACCGCGCCTGCCGCGATCAGCGCCATCAGCGTAACGCGGCGCGGCCCGGTCCGCTCACCCAGAATGACCCATCCGATCAAGGCCGCGAACACTGTCGAGGTTTCGCGCAATACAGCCGCCTCGCCAACCTTGTCCAGTCGCGTCGCCAGCATGATTGCGCCGAAGGAGAAAAAGGCGACAAATGCGCCTAGCACGCCGCGCTTGGCCAGCGGCAACACCTCTGCCGCCGCCAGCCCGCGCCAGCGGCGAAACGTGAGCGCGGGCATGAACCAGCCGTCGATGAAAAAGAACCACGCCAGAAAGGTGAAGGGGTCGGCGGTGGCGCGGATGCCGTAGGCATCGTAGGTGGTGTAAAGCGCCACGAAGGCACCGGTCAGCACCGCGAGGCCCAGGGCGGGGCCAAGCGTGTCACGCGCCAGCGTGACATTGCGCAGATTGTAGATCGCGAGCCCGAAGATCCCCGACAGGAGCATTGCCAGCCCGGCCCACTGCCCCGCGTTGAAATGCTCGCCAAAGATCAACCCCGCACCGAGGACCGCGAACAGCGGGCCGGTGCCGCGCACCACCGGATAGACCACGGTATAGGCTCCGCGCTGGTAGGTCATTGCCTGCGCCAGCTTGTAGCCCGCGTGGATGAAGAACGCGCCGGCGAAGATCGGCCACATATGCGGTTCGGGCCACGGCACCACGAACAGCGCGAACGGCGCGGCGAGAAGGCCGTAGCTTGCGTCGATCGCCGCGCGGCTGATCCAGGGGTCGTGACGGCCCTTTTGCAGCGCGCCGAAGACCGCGTGCAGGAAGGCGGCAACCAGCGCCAGCACCAGCGCCAGTTGGTGGCCCGCAGCCGTGCCTTCGAGGCCGATCAGCCAGGCGCTCATGGTGCCATGCGCCTGCGGCGGGCGTTGGCGGGGGGCCTTCTGCCCCCCGCACCCCCCGAGGGTATTTGGACGTTGAAGACACGCAAGGGCATCAGCTTTCGGAACCTACCAGTGCGCGGGCAAAATCATCCGGGTCGAAAGCGGCGAGATCGTCGATCTGTTCGCCAATGCCGATCGCGTGGATCGGCAGGCCGAAGCGGTCGGCCAGCGCCACCAGCACGCCGCCCTTGGCGGTGCCGTCGAGCTTGGTCATCACCAGGCCCGAGACATCGGCGAGCTTGCGGAAGATCTCGACCTGGTTGAGCGCGTTCTGGCCGGTTGTGGCGTCGAGCACCAAAAGCGTATTGTGCGGTGCCGAGGGGTCTTTCTTGCGGATCACCCGGACGATCTTGGCCAGTTCCTCCATCAGGTCGGCGCGATTTTGCAGCCGGCCCGCGGTGTCGATCAGCAAGAGGTCGGCACCGTCTGCCTGCGCCCTGGTCATCGCGTCAAAGGCGAGGCTGGCGGGGTCAGAGCCTTCGGGCGCGGTCAGCACCGGCACCCCGGCGCGCTGGCCCCAGATCTGCAACTGCTCCACCGCGGCGGCGCGAAAGGTATCGCCCGCCGCGATCACCACGGTCTTGCCTGCCGCGCTCAGCTGGGCGGCGAGCTTGCCGATGGTGGTGGTCTTGCCTGAGCCATTCACCCCCACCACCAGCACCACCTGCGGCCTTTGCGGATAAAGCGGCAACGGGCGCGCTACCGGTGCCATGATGCGGGCAATCTCGGCGGCCAGCGCCGATTTGATCTCGGGCAGCGACAGCCGTTTGCCGATCCGTCCTTCGGCAAGGTTCGCGGTCACCCTTGCGGCGGTGCTTACCCCCATGTCGGCGGCGATCAGCAGATCTTCGAGGCTTTCGAGCATGGCAGCGTCGAGCACACGGCGCGGGGCGGCTTCGTCGCCACGCCCGAGGATGCGGCCGAACAGGCCGGGTCTGGCCGTGGCTTCGGCATCGGCGGGCTGCGGCGCTTCGGTGACGATTGCGGCAAGGCCTTCGTCGAGTTTCTCCGACGATCGGACGAGGCGGGACTTGAGCTTGGCAAAAAACGACATCGGCAGCCCTTTCGGTTGCCCCTCACCTAATCAATCGCGGCGCGCCTGGAAAGGCCCAGAGCCTGCCCGGCAAACTTGGACTCCGGTTTTGTCACCTGACGGACTCTAGCCTTTGGCGATCAGCCACCAGATGCCCCCATCTTTCAGGCTGCCCAGAAGGATCAGCGCCTGCCCCGCCCAGTAGGCGGGCCAGAGTGCCAGCGCCAGGGCCCGGCGGGCGGCGGGGGCAGCGATCACGAAGCGTTCGAGCGCCAGCATCAGGTCGGAGGCGACGAACAGCGCAACCCCGAGCCGCAGCGCATCTTTGCCCGGTCCGGCGGCCACCAGTGCCGCCGCCGCCATCAGCCCGATCACCCCCACATAGGCCCGCACCGGTCCCCGAAGCGCGCCGGTTCGCGGCGCGAGCCAGAGCTCGGTCGAGGCGAGCAACAGGCCAAGCAGCGCCAGAGCAGCGAGGTCGGAAGGCGCGGGGGCCCAGGCACTGCCGCCCGCCAGCCCCGCGAGGTGGAAAAGCGGCGCTGCCGCGAAAGCCAGCGCATAGGCGAGATGCCCGGCGGCAAACGCCCCCATCCCTGCCAGAAACGCCTGCGGGCCAGGGCGCGACAGCGCCAGATCGCCAGCCGCCCCGAACGCCAGCCCCGCGACGACCAGCCAGGGCACCGCAGCCGCCCAGCCCGCCAGCGCCAGCAGCGCCACCGAGGCGGTCTTGGCGGCACTGCGCGGCCAGGATGCGCAAGCGCCGCTTGCCCAGCGAAATTCATAGACGAGCGCGAGGCTCGCCGCCGCCAGGATGAATGCTGTTGCGTTACCCATCGCGCCCCCGCCCGGAGTGGCGCAATCCTGCCCCGAAATGCAGGCCGCGGCAATGCCGCAGCACGGGCAAGTGGTGCAGACAAGAGGTCCGGCGCTGCGCGGGGCACCCACCCCCCGACGGGGCGCGCAACCACCGTGCATTTTCCCGGATTGCGGCGCTTTTGCCGTGCTCAAACCGCCTGCCAAGCCGCGCCGAGCCTCGGGGTCGGGTCCGAACCTTTGCTGCGCCCGAAAAACAATACTGCAAATTACCGGCCCGGATGACTAGAATGCTGCCCGGAGGTGCCCGATGCCCCTATCCCCGCTTGCCCGTTTCACCCGCCGCGTGCCCGAGGTTTCGGCCTTTGCCATCGCCACGCTGGCACCGCTGCCGCTTCTGGTGCTGGGTGCCTTTTTCGGCGGCGCCTGGGCGTGGGGGGCGCTGGCGCTGATCACGCTGGTGACCTTCGCGCTGGATGAACTGGCGGCGCTGCCCACCCCGGATGCCCCCGAGGGGCGCGCCTTTCCCGCCGCCGACACGCTTTCGGTGGCCTTGGCGCTGGCGCATTTCGCGGCGCTGGCGCTGGTGGTTTTTGCGCTTTCGGGGGGAACCGGGCTTGGCGTTGCAAGTTCGGTTGCGGTCTATCTCGGCTTTGGCCTGTTCTTCGGCCAGGTCAGCAATGCCAATGCGCATGAACTGATCCACCGCGCCGACCGCAGGCTCTTCTGGCTGGGCATGTGGGTCTATATTTCGCTTGCCTTCGGCCACCATACCTCGGCGCATCGACTGGTGCACCACCGCTTTGCCGCCACCGAAGATGACCCGAGTTCGGCGGCGCTGGGCGAAGGTTTCTGGGCTTTTGCGCCGCGCGCCTGGAAGGGCGGATTCGTTGCGGGCTACGAGATGGAAGAGGGGCTGCGGGCGCGCAGCATCGGCAGCGCGCGGCGCAACCCCTATCCGCTTTATCTCGGCGGTGCCGGCGCGGTGGCGGTGGCGGTGACGCTGGCATTCGGCTGGCGCGGGTTTCTGGCCTGGCTGGCACTGGTGGCCTATGCGCAACTGCAACTGCTGCTGTCCGATTATGTGCAGCACTACGGTCTGCGGCGGCGGACCGGCCCCGATGGACGCCCCGAGCCGATCGGGCTTGCGCATAGCTGGGATGCGCCGCACCCCGCCTCGTCGCTCTGGATGCTGAATGCGCCGCGCCATTCCGACCACCACGCGCACCCGGCACGGCCCTATCCGGCGCTGCAACTTGGCACCCTCGGTGCGGATCGCCCGATCCTGCCGCGCTCGCTGCCCACGATGGCTGCGCTGGCGCTGTTCCCGCCGCTCTGGCGCCGGGTAATGGACCACCGCGTGCGCGCGCTCCAGCAGGCGTGATCGGGTCGGGGCTATCGCGCAGGCGCGCGATCTGGCAGGCTGGTGCCAGGAGGGCGATCAGTATGCGTCTTTTGCTCGCTGCAATACTCGTGATCGCGCCGCTTGCCGCAGCGGCAGAGGACACGCTTGACGCCGATCAGTTCGATGCGCGCACGCTTGGGCGCACCATTACCTACAGCCGCTTGGGCGAGGTTTACGGCACCGAGGAATACCTGCCCGGGCGGCGGGTTCGTTGGGCCTTTACCGGCGGTAGTTGCAAGGAGGGCAGCTGGTTTCAGCGCGAAAGCTACATCTGCTTTGCCTATGACACGAGGTCCGATCTGCAATGCTGGACCTTCACCGAAACCGATGCCGGGCTGGTGGCCCGGTTCATGGGCGATGCAGAGGGCGACCCGTTGGTGGCGCTCCGCGAAAGCCCGCTGCCACTGGCCTGCGCCGGTCCCGACGTGGGCGTTTGAGCCTGCGGCTTCAGAACAGGCTGCCCTGACCGCCGGGTTCGCCCCTTGGCTTGCGCGGTTTCGGTGGCGCGGCAACGGGCGCGGCGGTGCCCGGCGCGAGGGTCTGCACCGGCAGGCGGCCATCGTGAAACTCGATCTCCAGCGCCGCGCCGCGCCGCGCCGCCTCGCGTGAGGTTACAAGCTCGTCGCCCGCCCAGACCAGCGCAAAGCCACGCCGCAAGGTCTCGGTATAGCCGAGCGTCACCCGCACCCGGTCGAGCCGCGCCAGCCTTTCGGCAAGCGCCAGCAGCCGCGCGCGCGGGGCTGCGGCAAGCCTGTCGTGCAGCGCTTTGACCCGCGCGTGGTTGAGCGCGATCAGCCGAAGTGCGTCGGCCCGGTTGCGGCCGAATGCCGGGGCAAGGCGGCCAGACCAGTCGTCTAGCCGTTGCCGCTGCCGCATGGTGCGCGCGCCGAATGCCAGCGGCAGGCGCGGCCAGCGCGCTTCCAGCGTTTCGCGCTCCTTGCGCAGGAAGCGGCGCAACAAATCGGGCCGCACCAGCGCTGCCACCGGGCCGAAGGCGTTGCGCTTGCGCGCCGCAAAGCCGCTCAGCGCCGGTCCCAGCCGTTCCGCCCAAAGATCGAAGCGTTGCCGCGACGCGAGGGTCAGCGCGCCGGGTCGCCCGAGGCCGCGCCCAAGATCGGTCAACCGCTGCCGCCGCGCGTCGCCCCGCTGCGCCACCGCGCGCGCCAGCCGCGCGCCCTGCTCGCCCGCCCAGGCGATCAGTTCCATGCGCACCGGAACCGCCATTTCCGCCGCCGCCGTGGGCGTGGGGGCGCGCAGATCGGCGGCAAAGTCGATCAGCGTGGTATCGGTTTCGTGCCCGACCGCCGAAATCAGCGGAATCCGGCTTTCCGCCGCCGCCCGCACCACAATTTCCTCGTTGAAGCCCCAGAGATCCTCAAGGCTGCCGCCGCCGCGCGCCACGATGATAAGGTCAGGCCGTGGCAAGCCGCCCGTAGGAAATGCGTTCAGGCCGCGAATTGCCGCCGCCACTTCGGGGGCACAGGCCTGCCCCTGCACCGCCACCGGCCAGATCAGCACCCGGCGCGGAAAGCGGTCGCGCAAGCGGTGCAGAATATCGCGGATCACCGCGCCGGTGGGTGAGGTGACCACCGCAATCACCTCGGGCAGGTAGGGAATGCGCTGCTTCCTTGCCGCGTCAAACAACCCCTCGGCCGCCAGCGCAACCCGCCGCTTTTCCAGCATTGCCATCAGCGCGCCGGCACCTGCCGGTTCCACGTCCTCGACGATCAGCTGATATTTCGACTGGCCGGGGAAGGTGGTCAGCCGCCCGGTGGCGATCACCTCCATGCCCTCTTCGGGGCGCACCGCCATGCGCGCGACCTGCCCCTTCCAGCTGACCGCGGCCAGCACGGAACGGTCATCCTTGAGGTCGAAGTAAAGATGCCCCGAGGCGGGCCGCGACACCCGCCCCACCTCGCCGCGCACCCGCACCCGTGCAAACTCACCCTCCAGCACCCGCTTCACCGCGCCGGAAATTTCCGAAACGGTGAATTCGGGGGCATTGCCACCGGCGGTGGGGGTGTCGTCGTCGATCAGGTCCATGGCAATTTGTGCCCCATCCCCGCCCCCGGCGCAACGCGAGAGCGCACCCGGTCTTGCCGCATTTCCGCTAGGCCATCCTCCGCTCGCATCGGGCGGCAGATTTTGTTAACCTTTCCGCGTGCCGCCTGCGCCGCCGCCCGACCCGAAAGGCCCCCGCCATGCTGCGAGCCTGCCTTGCCGCAATTCTCCTTGCCCTTGCCGCTACACCTCTGCCCGCGCAGAGCTGCCACCCGAGCTATGCCGGTGTCTGCGTTCCCATCGCTTCGGATGTCGATTGCGCGGGCGGTGGCGGCAACGGTCCGGTCTATGTGACAGGCCCGGTCTATGTGGTCGGCCCCGATGTCTATAAGCTCGACCGCGATGGCGACGGGGTGGCGTGCGAACCCAGGAAGTAGCCCCGGCAGGCACCGCCCGGCATCGCGGTCAATCGCCGCCGCTGGCGTAGGCGTCGCTCGATTGCTGGCCAGCGCCGTTGCCGACCCCGCGCCAGCCACAAAAGAGCATCCCCGTCGCCAGCCCGGCAAAGGCCAGCAGCACGAACGGAAACATGCCGAAAATCGCCAGACCCACACCCACCACGATCATTGCCAGCGCGGGCAATTCCAGCGGCGGGCTTTTGGCGGGCGGCCAGTGCGCGGGCGGAGGGGCGGAGCCGAAGGTCTGCATGTAAAGCGCGCGGGCGCGGATATAGCCGGGGTTGCGCAGCGGCTTCGCCGGTGTCTTGAACGGTGCGATGCCAAGCGCAGTCGCTTCGGCAGCGCTGCGCCACGCCGCAACCATCGGTGCCAACGGCGGCGGCAGCAACCGCAGCTTCGTGCCCATCGCCAGGTAGAGAAACCGCCGCGCCTCGGTGATTGCCTCGGCGCTTGCGCCCGCCGCTGCGTCCTCGGGCGTGGCGGCCACGACCCTTGCCCAAAGTGCCGGATCGGGTGCTGCGGGGGCTTCGGTCATGGCTGTCGATCCTCTCTGCACTTGTGCCGCCTTGGCCCAGACTCTAGAACGCGGGGCGGCAACGGCCAAGCATTTCGGGGGCAATGAATGAACATCCTGATCCTGGGCGGCGGCGGGCGCGAACATGCGCTGGCATGGGCGATCAAGCAGAACCCGAAGTGCGACCGACTGATCGTGGCACCGGGCAATGCGGGCATCGCGGCGATCGCCGAAGTGGCCGATATCGACATTCTCTCCGGCGCGACCGTGGTGACCTTCTGCGAGGAAAACTCCATCGACTTCGTGGTGATCGGCCCCGAGGCCCCGCTCGCCGCAGGCGTGGCGGATGCGCTGGCCGGGGCGGGCATCCTCGCCTTCGGCCCCTCGGCGGCCGCCGCACGGCTTGAGGCTTCCAAGGCCTTCACCAAAGAGGTCTGCGATGCCTGCGGTGCCCCGACCGCCACCTGGGCGCGGTTCGCCGAAGCCGCCCCGGCGCGCGCCTATGTTCGGGCGCAAGGCGCGCCGATCGTGGTCAAGGCCGATGGGCTGGCGGCGGGCAAGGGCGTGGTGGTGGCGATGACCGAGGCCGAAGCGGTTGCGGCGATTGACGAGATGTTTGGCGGCGCGCTGGGTGCCGCAGGTGCCGAGGTGGTGATCGAAGAGTTCATGACCGGCGAAGAGGCGAGCTTTTTCGTGCTCTGCGATGGCGAGGCCGTGCTGCCGATCGGCACCGCCCAGGACCACAAGCGCGTCGGCGAGGGCGACAGTGGCCCCAATACCGGCGGCATGGGGGCCTATTCGCCCGCCCCGGTGCTGACCGATGCCATTGCCGCGCAGGCGCTGGGCGAGATCATCCGGCCCTGCCTTGCCGAGATGGTCCGTCGCGGCACCCCCTACAGGGGAGTGCTCTTTGCCGGGCTGATGATCGAAAACGACCAGGCCCGACTGGTGGAATTCAACTGCCGCTTCGGCGACCCCGAAGCCCAGGTGCTGATGCTGCGGCTTGGGGCGCAGGTGCTGGATCTGTTGCTGGCCACGGCCGAGGGTCGGCTTGCCGAGGCAGCGGTGAACTGGGCCGATGACCACGCGCTCTGCGTGGTGATGGCGGCACGGGGCTACCCCGGCAGCTATGGCAAGGGATCGGTGATCGGCGGCCTTGAGGCGCTGCCGCAAAGCTCGCGCGAAATGGTCTTTCATGCCGGAACCGCCAGCCGCGACGGCAAGATTGTCGCCAACGGTGGCAGGGTGCTGAACGTTTCAGCCCGCGGCGCAACGCTGGCCGAGGCGCATGCGCGCGCCTATGCAATGGTCGATCGCATCGCCTGGCCCGAGGGTTTTTGCCGCCGCGACATCGGCTGGCGGGCGCTCTGACGCAGAAAGACCAGGGCTTCTTCATCGCCCAAATACCCCCGCCGGAGGCCTCGGCGCGCGCCGCAAGCGCCACCGGCGGAGGTGTTTCAGCCAAGGCCCACAGCAGCCTCGGCTCAGTTTCCCGCCGGTGGTCGCGCCGCTTCGATGGCGCGCCAGCGCTCGACGTTGCGGTTGTGTTCGGCAAGGGTCGCAGCAAAGGCATGGCCGCCGGTACCATCGGCGACGAAGAAGATGAAGTTGGTGTCCGCGGGGTTCAGCGCCGCCTCGATGCTGGCCCGGCCGGGATTGGCGATCGGCGTCGGGGGCAGGCCGTCGATCAGATAGGTGTTGTAGGGGGTCTGGCGCTGCAACTCGCTTTGCCTGAGGCCGCGCCCGAGCGCGCCCTTGCCGTCGGTCACGCCATAGATCACCGTCGGGTCGGTCTGCAGCCGGATGCCTTGCTCAAGCCGGTTGATGAACACGCTCGCCACCTGGCGGCGCTCATCGGGCACGCCGGTTTCCTTCTCCACGATCGAGGCCATCACCAGCGCCTCGGCAGGGTTCGCATAGGGCAGGCCTTCGGCCCGCGCCGCCCAGGCTTCGGCCAGCACCGCATCCTGACGGCGCATCATCTCGGCCAGAAGCGCCGTGCGGGCCGATCCGCGGGTAACCTCGTAGCTATCGGGGGCAAGGCTGCCTTCGGCGGGCAGCTCCTTCACCTCGCCGGTAAGAAAATCGGCGCGCTTGAGCGCTTCGATGACCTGCCAGACGGTGGCGCCTTCGGCCAGGGTCACCCGCAGCCGAACGTCGGGCTTGCCCGCCGCATCAAGGTATTCAGCCGGTGCCGCGGTCGCTGCGGGGTCGAACTTCACCCGCTCCACATAGCGCGCCGTGGCCGGGTCCAGCTCGCGCAAGATCACGTCGGTCACGTTCACGCCGATGCGGAAGTTGATCTCGGAACCGCAGGTTGACGGGCCGCCGGTGGTGACGGTTGCGACAATTTCCTGCATCGAGGCACCCGGCG
This sequence comes from Phaeovulum sp., assembly GCF_030684035.1. Taxonomy (GTDB): domain Bacteria; phylum Pseudomonadota; class Alphaproteobacteria; order Rhodobacterales; family Rhodobacteraceae; genus UBA6213. The sequence goes on from NZ_JAUXPI010000047.1 coordinate 121,376, forward strand.
CGATCAGGTAGGAGCCGAACTTGAGCGACCCCGCCTTGCCCGCCAGATCGGCCCCGGTGCGGAAGATGTAGCCCGAAGAAATCGCCCCCTGCGCTGCCAGCGCATCGGAAACCTTGCGGAAACTGTCGCCCGGTGCCACCCGCAGGCAGACCGAAGCGGTCAGCGGTCCCGGCCCGCCATACTGGCGCTGCGCCCAGGTCACTGCCCCCGCCGCCGCCACCAAGAGCACGATCAGCACGGTGAGAAAATTCGCTACGATGTGCCGCCACATCAGTCGCGCACCCGGCCAAGCACGAGGCTCGCATTGGTGCCGCCAAAGCCGAAGCTGTTGGAAAGCGCGATGTCGATGCGCCGCAAGACCGCCTTGTTCGGGGCCAGATCGACAGGGGTCGCGACCGCGGGCGTATCGAGGTTGATCGTCGGCGGGGCCACCTGATCGCGGATCGCGAGAATGCAGAAGATCGCTTCGACCGCGCCTGCGGCCCCGAGCAGATGGCCGATCGCGGATTTGGTGGAAGACATCGTCACATTTGCCGCATGATTGCCTAGCAGCCGCTCCACCGCGGCAAGCTCGATCGTGTCGGCCATGGTCGAGGTGCCATGCGCGTTGATGTAGTCGATCGCGTCGGGGCCAATCCCGGCGCGCTTCAGCGCCGCCTGCATGCTGCGAAAGGCTCCGTCGCCATCTTCGGCGGGCGCGGTGATGTGATAGGCGTCGCCCGACATGCCGTAGCCCAGCACCTCGGCATAGATGCGCGCGCCCCGCGCCTTGGCGTGTTCGTATTCCTCAAGCACCACCACGCCCGCGCCTTCGCCCATCACGAAACCGTCACGGTCGGCGTCATAGGGGCGGCTTGCCTTGGTCGGGTCATCGGCGCGTTTGGTGGAAAGCGCCTTGCAGGCGTTGAACCCGGCAATGCCGATCTCCGAAATCGGCGCTTCGGCACCGCCCGCCAGCATGACATCGGCATCGCCCCACTGGATCAGCCGCGCCGCATCGCCAATGGCATGCGCGCCGGTCGAGCAGGCGGTGACCACCGCATGGTTCGGCCCCCTGAAGCCGAAGCGGATCGAGACGTGCCCCGAGATGAGGTTGATCAGCGCCGAGGGAATGAAGAACGGCGAAACCCGCCTTGGCCCCTTTTCCCTGATCAAAATTGCGGTGTCGGCAATTGCCGAAAGCCCGCCGATGCCGGAACCGATCATCACCCCGGTGCGCTCGCGGTCTTCGTCGGTCTGCGGCTCCCAGCCCGCGTCGCGTACTGCCTGCGCTGCGGCGGCGACCCCGTAAAGGATGAAGTCATCAACCTTGCGCTGGTCCTTCGGCTCCATCCAGTCATTCGGGTTGAAGGTGCCGTCGCTGCCATCGCCGCGTGGCAATTCGCAGGCATATTGCGTGAGCAGGTTCGAGGCATCGAACCGGGTGATCTGACCGGCACCCGACTGCCCAGCGAGCAGCCGCGCCCAGGTTTCCTCGACCCCGCACGCAAGTGGCGTGACCATACCCAAGCCCGTGACAACGACGCGACGCATGCGACCCCTCCGGCAGATCCCTGTTCCCCGCCTTGATACAGGCTCGCATTTGGCTGCGCAACCTAGGCCCGTTGCTGGCACCACGCAGGCGGGGCTTCGCCGATGCCGGGCCGCCGCGCTTTCGGGAACCGGCTTTTGGCGCTAAACGGGCGGCAAGAGAAACGGAGTGCCCATGTTCCAGTTGACCCGCCGCAATGCGATTGCGCTGATGGTTGCCGCCGCCGGCTGCGGCCGCAGGCCTGCCGAGGCCACAACCCAGCCGCCGCTCTACCCCGGTGAAACGCCCGAGATGCGGGCGCTGATCCGCAAATACGCGGTGATCCACGAAATTCCCGAGTCTCTGCTGCACCGCGTCATTCAGCGCGAAAGCGATTACCGCGCGCATCTGCGGGCCGGCCCCTATTACGGTCTGATGCAGGTCCTGCCCGCCACCGCCCGCGAAATGGGTTTTCGCGGCAATCCATCCGAGCTTCTCGATGCCGAGACCAATCTGCTTTACGCGGGCCGCTATTTGCGCGGCGCATGGCTGGTTTCGGGCGGCGACGAGGCGGCAGCGGTCAAGTGGTATGCGCGCGGCTATTACTATGAGGCGAAGCGGCTCGGGCTGCTGGAAGAAACCGGGGTCGGCGGCAAGGGCTGAAGCTTGCGCAGGCGGGCAAGGCCGGGCGGCCGTTACGCCGCAAGGCAGGCCCCGGCGGGCGGCGACGTGGTATTCCAGCATGGCGGTAACCTGTCAGGTTACGGCTTGCGCCCGGCCTCAAGCCCGGTCGAGCCCGCCGGGCAGATCGAGCCGCGGGGCCAGTGCCTCGATCCGGCCGCGGATATCTTCGCGCGCGCTGCGAAAACGGGCCAGCAGGTCGTCGGCGGTGATCGCGGTGCCAGGCGGCACGGCGGGATCGGTGATCGGCCAGTGCAACCGGCGCACATGGCCCGGCACATAGGGGCAGACCTCTTCGGCGCAGAGCGTCACGATCAGGTCGGCGGTTTCCGGTGCCACGGCATCCAGCCCCTTGCTGTAATGGCCCGAAATGTCGAAGCCGATTTCGGCCATGACCGCCACCGATGCCGGGTTGAGCGTTCCTGGGTTCGACTCGGCGCTGGCCACTTCGACGGAGGCGGGCAACAGCGCGCGGCCAAGCCCCTCGGCAATCTGGCTGCGGGCCGAGTTGGCAACGCAGAGAAACAGGATACGGGTCACGATTTTGCTCCTTTCGCGGCCACGCGCTGCACCGCCGCGCCGCGTTCATACCAGCCCTTCGAGGCATTGACGATTTTCACCACCGAAAGCATCACCGGCACTTCGACCAGCACCCCCACCACCGTGGCCAGCGCCGCACCCGAGGCAAAGCCGAAAAGGCTGATCGCCGCCGCCACCGCCAGCTCAAAGAAGTTCGAGGCCCCGATCAGCGCCGAAGGCCCTGCCACGCAATGCGCCTCGCCGGTGGCGCGGTTCAGGAGATAGGCAAGGCCGGAATTGAAATAGACCTGGATGAGGATCGGCACCGCGATCAGCCCGATGATGATCGGCTGCGCGATGATCTGCTCGCCCTGAAAGCCAAAGAGCAGCACCAGCGTGGTCAACAACGCCAGCAGCGAAACCGGCCCGATCTTGCCGAGCAAGGCATCAAGCGCCGGTTTGCCGCCTGCGGCAAGCACGCGGCCACGAATGACCTGCGCCATGATCACCGGCACCACGATGTAAAGCGCGACCGACAGAAGCAGCGTATCCCAAGGCACGGTTATGGCCGAGATGCCCAGCAGCAGCCCGACCACCGGCGCATAGGCGAACACCATGATCACGTCATTCAGCGCCACCTGACTGAGGGTGAAATGCGGCTCGCCGTTCGAAAGGTTCGACCAGACGAACACCATTGCGGTGCAGGGGGCGGCAGCCAGCAGGATCAGCCCGGCAATATAGCTCGGGATCTGATCGGCGGGCAGCCATGGCCGAAACAGCCAACCCAGAAACAGCCAGCCCAGAAGCGCCATCGAAAACGGCTTGACCGCCCAGTTGATGAACAGGGTCACGCCAACCCCGCGCCAATGCTCGCGCACCCGGCCAAGCGCCGCGAAGTCGATTTTCAGCAGCATCGGAATGATCATCAGCCAGATCAGCACCGCCACCGGCAGGTTGACCTTGGCTATCTCCATGCCGCCGATGGCATGGAAAAGCCCTGGGAAAACCTGCCCGAACGCAATCCCTGCAACGATGCAGAGCGCAACCCAAAGCGTAAGATAGCGTTCAAAAAGCGACATTCGCGGTCTCCTTCAAGGCGATGTTTCGATAGCACGGAGTTCAGGCGCAGACAGCGCCCGTTTGCGGGCCGCCGTGTGCCTCGATACTGGCAATCAGCGCGCGCAGCGGGGCCAGAACCGAGGGGTCGAGCGAATAGCAGATGCGCGGGCGCTCGATGGTGCCGACCACCAGCCCCGCCGCCTTGAGAATGCGCAGATGTTCGGAAACCGTGGATTGGGCCAGCCCGATCTCGTCCACGATGTCGCCGCCAATGCAGCCCGCGCGGCTGAGAAGAAAGCCGATGATCTTCACCCGCGCCGGATGCGCCAGCGCCTTGGCAACGGCAGCGACGGCTTCGCCGTCCACCGCCTCGCGCCCGCCATTCGGGCTTTCGTCAAGCATCCGGGCCCCTCGCATTCGCCTATCGTCGTTTCCCGATGCATATCAATCGGCAATCGACGATACAAGCGCGGTCTGGCACGCTTCTGCGGCTGCGGCACCTGCATGTATTTCGCCTGCACCGGGCCAGATCCTGGCCCGGTGCAGGCCCGAGGCGGTTGTGCGATGCCCGGGCGCAAGTTAGATGCTTCGGTGAAGTGCTGGCAGCAGGAGGAAGAAGACCATGACCCGCGCATTCGTTTTTCCGGGGCAGGGCGCACAGACGATCGGCATGGGGCGGGCGCTTGCCGCGGCCTATCCGGCAGCGCAGGCGGTGTTTGACGAGGTCGATGCGGCGCTTGGCGAAAAGCTGAGCGCGCTGATCTGGGAAGGCGCGGCAGAGGATCTGCAACTGACCGCCAATGCCCAGCCCGCGCTGATGGCAACATCGATGGCCGCGATGCGGGCGCTCGAGGCCGAGGGAGTGCTGCTCACTTCGGCCGCTTATGTGGCCGGGCACAGCCTCGGCGAATACTCGGCGCTCTGCGCGGCGGGGGCGCTCAGCCTGGCCGATACGGCGCGGCTGCTGCGGCTGCGCGGGCGCGCCATGCAGGCGGCGGTTCCGGTCGGCGTCGGCGCGATGGCGGCGCTTCTGGGGCTGGATTTCGAGGCGGCCGCGGCGGTTGCGGCGGAGGCCGCAGAGGGCGAGGTCTGCCAGGCCGCGAATGACAACGACCCGGCGCAGGTGGTGGTGTCCGGTCACCGGGGCGCAGTGGAACGCGCGTTGGAAATCGCCAAGGCGCGCGGTGCCAGGCGCGCGCTCCTGCTGCCGGTCTCGGCCCCCTTTCACTGCGCGCTGATGCAGCCCGCAGCCGAGGCAATGGCCGAGGCGCTGGCAGGGGTGGCGATTGCGGCACCGAGCGTGCCGCTCGTGGCCAACGTGCGCGCCGCGGCGGTCAGCGACCCGGCGCTGATCCGGGCGCTCCTGGTCGAACAGGTCACCGGCTCGGTGCGCTGGCGCGAGTCGGTGCTCTGGATGGCGGCCGCGGGGGTCACCGATTTCGTCGAGGTCGGCGCGGGCAAGGCGCTCAGCGGCATGATCCGCCGTATCCTGCGCGAGGCCGAGTGCCGCGCCGTCGGCAGCCCCGAAGAGGTGGCAGCCCTGCGCGGCTGAGCCGGATCGCCGCCACCCGCCCGCATCTGCTTCAGGTCAAATATCCCGGGGGTCCGGGGGCAGCGCCCCCGGCCTTCGCGGCCAACCGGCACCGTTTCCCTGCGCGCAAAGGGTGGCGCGCCGCCGCCCGCACTGGTATTGGGGGGCAAAGGCATCGACGGAGGCGGGGATGTTCGATCTGACCGGCAAGGCGGCATTGATTACCGGCGCATCAGGCGGCATCGGCGGCGAGATCGCCCGCGCCCTGCATGCGGCGGGGGCGGTGGTCGGGCTTTCGGGCACCCGCGAAGCCCCGTTGCACGCACTCGCGGCAGAGCTTGGCAGCCGCGCCCATGTGCTGCCCGCCAACCTTGCCGATGCCGCTTCGGTCGAGGCGCTGCCCAAGGCGGCGCTGGCGGCGATGGGCTCGCTCGACATTCTGGTGAACAACGCCGGCATCACCCGCGACCAGCTTTTTCTGCGGATGTCGGATGACGACTGGCAAGAGGTGCTGAACGTCAACCTCACCTCTGCATTCCGGCTCTGCAAGGGCGCGATCCGCGGCATGATGAAGGCGCGCTGGGGTCGGATCATCACCATCACCTCGGTGGTCGGCGCTACCGGCAACCCGGGCCAGGCGAATTATGCGGCGGCCAAGGCGGGGCTTGTGGGCATGTCGAAAAGCCTGGCGCTCGAGGTCGCCTCGCGCGGCATCACCGTGAATTGCGTCGCGCCCGGCTTCATCGCGACCGCCATGACCGAGGCCCTGACCGATGCGCAGAAGGCCCGGATCCTTGAGGACATTCCTGCCGGCCGGATGGGCTCGCCCGCCGATATTGCCGCTGCGGTGCGCTATCTCTCCAGCCCGGAAGCGGGTTATGTGACCGGTGCCACGCTGCATGTGAACGGCGGCATGGCGATGCTCTGACCGGCCCCGGGGGCGACACCGAAAGCCATTGCTTCCCCGTGCGACTATGCTAAAGGGGGCGTTGACTGGCCGGGGGGCAACCGCCCGCCGGAAGCCGTGCGCAAGCGCGGCATGAGCCGCTCGAACGAGCAAGGGACTGGCAGGGCACATGCCCGCGTATGTGAGGGAATACTATGAGCGACGTCGCTGATCGGGTGAAGAAGATCGTTGTGGAGCATCTGGGTGTTGACGAGGACAAGGTGACCGAAACCGCCTCGTTCATCGACGATCTGGGTGCCGACAGCCTTGACACCGTGGAACTGGTCATGGCTTTCGAGGAAGAATTCGGGATCGAGATTCCGGATGATGCCGCCGAAACCATCCAGACCTTTGGCGACGCCTGCAAATTCATCACCGAAGCGCTCTGATCCGTCACCAGAGAAGATTGCAGGCGGCACCCCATCGGGTGCCGTTTGCCGTTTCCGGGCGTCGCATCTGCCAACGGCCGCTGCAGCCACCCGTCTTGCAGGCTTCAAGCTGCGATCAGTTGGTGCTGTACTGCCCCATCAACCCGCCGTCCTCGTGGTCGAGAATATGGCAGTGCACCATGAACGGGTGCGCCTCGGTCGCGGGCTGGTTGAAGCGCAGCAGAAGCTCGGCAGGCTGGCCAAGCAGGACCGTATCCTTTTCGGCGGCGAGATGATCGGGCGGCGGCGCGCCGCCGATTGAAAGCACGCGGAAAAACGCGCCGTGCACATGGAACGGGTGTGGCATCAGGAAAGGCCGCACCTCCCAGATCTCGGCACCGCCGAGCTTCGGGGTGAAATCGATGCGGCGCATGTCATAGCGCCGCCCGTTCATTCCCATCGCCGGGCCGGTGCCGGGTGCCGTCATCAGCCGACCCATTCCAACCTCGCCGCCTGCGGCACCCACCGCGCCACCCATTCCGGGCCACATGTCGAGGGTGATGGTACGGCGCTCGACCGCGCGGCCGGCGTCGGGCGCGGCAATCGGCACCAGACCGGCGGGCAGCCGCGAGCGCGGTGCCGCAAGGCTGGGGTCAACGCGTAAGGTGACAAGCGCGCCGGGGCCGCTTTTTGCCGCTCCGGATGGGTCGCGGCTGGTGAGCGACCCCATGCCCGGCGTTCGCGGCATGTCGTCCGGTGGATCGCCCGTTGTGGCCAGCACCGCATCGCGCCCGTCAGAGAAATCGACGACAACCTCGAACCGCTCGCCGGGCGCTACGGTCAGCGCCTGCATCGGCACCGGTGCCGGAAGATAGCCGCCATCGGAGGCGATCACCTGGAATGCGCGGCCATCATCGAAGCCGAGGTGGAAGTTGCGGGCGTTGGCCGCATTGAGCAGCCGCAGCCGCACCAGTGCCGCGGGCACCCGCGCCGTCGGGCTGATCGCGCCGTTCACCACCAGCTTGTCGCCTCGGGTGCCAAGGATGCGTTCACGCGCGAAGTGGGTGAAGTTAAGCTCGCCCGCCTCGGTAAACAGCCTGTCCTGCAAGATCAGCGGCAGGTCATCGACGCCGTAGCTTTGCGGCAGGCCAAGTTCGGCCCCAGTGCCGTCTTCGATGATCATCATCCCGGCAAGCCCCATATAGACCTGCCGCCCGGTATCGCCATGCGGATGCGCGTGATACCAGCATGTCGCCTCGGCCTGATCGACCTCAAGCCGTGGCCGCCAGGTTGCGCCGGGCGCGATCGGATGGTGCGGTCCGCCATCGACCTGCGCAGGCACCAGCAGCCCGTGCCAATGCGCGGTGGTTGGCACATCAAGCCGGTTTTCGACTGAAACCTTGACCGCGTCGCCCCGGCGCAGCCGCAGCACCGGGCCAAGGCAGGGTGCCGAATAGCCATAGGTGGCGACGGCGGGCAGATCCGGGGCAAAACGGTGCCGCCCGGCAGCCGCCACCAGCGAAAGCACGCCGCCCGAGAGCCGCGCATCCATCAGCGCCGGAACAGGCAGCGGCACCGAAACCCCCGCCGCCCGCGCCCGCTCTGCCCGCCCGATCACCCCCAACGCCCCGGCCCCCGCCAACACCCCGGCCCCGGCAAGCAAACCGCGTCGTGTCAGCATGAATTCCCTCCCTTGCGGTGCCAAGCCAGCGCACCTGCCGCCCGCCCTGCCGCTAGGGCTGGATCTGTTCCAGAACGGCGCGATCAGGGGGCAGCTCCGCGCCGCCCGAAGCGTATCCGTTTTCGCGCATCATGTAGGCAACGATGTCGATATAGTCCTGAATAGGCAGCGCCCCGGCATCTTCCCACGGCATCGATGTCGAGATGACGCCGAAGTAATCGAAGGCGTTGCGATAGCGCGCGAAGATCGAGATCATCGAATACCCGTGACAGCCCGCACAATTGGTCAGAAAAGCCCGCTCGCCGCGTGCCGCCTGTGTTTCGGTGAAAAGCTGCTCGGCGGCGGCAAGCTTTGCCGGAAGCGCGGCAACGAGCACCAATGCCACGGTGAAGACCGTGGCGGAAAGCCCGGCTGCGGTGTCGCGGCGGGTGCGGGCAGAGCCTTCGGGGCGGCGGAGTTTGCTCATTGCCTCGCCCTCCCTTTCAGGTCCGATGCCCGGTCGCGGTCATTTTGCGAGGCCATCGGCCGGATGAATCTGCCTGAGCAGCACGCGCTCGGATGTCAGCGCGGTCTCGCCCGCCGGAAACCCGGTGGTGCGCAACATGAAGGCGACGATGCCGAGATACTCCGGCTCCGGCAGGCTTCCGGGCAGGTGCTTGGGCATTGAGCCGGAGATGAAGTTGAAATACCGCTCCGCAGTCGTGTAACGCCGGAAGATGGAATACATCGACGTGCCGTGGCAGGCGACGCAGTTGGCAATAAAGGTGCGCTGCCCCTGATCCGCCTGCGCTTCGGTGAACCAGGCGGTCGCGGCGCTGCCGCCCGGGGCGGCGGCGGCCGTCGTTGCCGAAAGCGCCGCGAAGCATGCCGCAACAAGCATGGCCAAGCGCCCGGATGTGGCACCCGAGCGGCCGCCGCTACCGGTCCGTGGGGCGGGCCTGTGCCATGCGCTCGGGTTTTTCACTGCTTCCTCCCGCTGTGTTTCGCTGGCTTTCAATCGGAACCTGCCGGGCGCTTCAGAGGTACATGGCGTCCGGGTCTTCCTTTATCTCGGGCGAAAGCTCGGCAACCGATTCATGATCCGCCGCGATGTCGAGGTATTTGCAAACCGGGTCATGCCCGGGCGCGCTGACCCAGACGGTGTAGCTGCCCGAAGCGACCTGCAACGTTGCAACCCCCTCGGCATCGGCGATGCCGCGGAACGGGTGTGCGACCACGCTCGCTCCCTTGATCGGTGCCTTGCTTTGCGCGTCACGCACGCTGATCGTGATCCGGTGCTCGGGTGCCGCGACGAAATTGAGGCTGAATGCGCTGACCCCCGGCGAATGCGGCAAGTCCCGGTCATCACCGGCAAAACGCGCCTCCCAGACCTGCCGCGAAATCTTGGCGGGTGCCCTGAGTGGCAGCGTGATCTGGTGCAGGCCGGTGCTGCCCGGCAGCGTGGCCTCGCCCATGCGGGCGCGCGCCACCATTGCGCCCGAGGCATCGTGAATATCCACCGCGTGCCCCGTCATGGCACAACCGCCCGAACATTTGAGGCCGATCGTCACCGCGAACTCGCTGCCCACGGCAACCGCCGAGGGCGCGCCCCAGACCAGAAGCCCGGTCTTGTGCGCCACCACCTCGAAGCCAAAATCATGCGATGCGCCGCGTCCCTGCATGGCATCTTCGGACACGCCGGAAATCACCGCGCGCCACTGCTGCGGGCCAAGCGCGGCGGGGGCGACAAAGCCCACCGCTTCGGTGGTATTGGTGGCTCCTTCGAGACCGGTAAATTCGAGCGTGCCGACAATGGTGCCGGTTGCATCGAAAACCTGCACCAGCTTGCCGCGCAGGTCACGTTTCGGGGTCGCGCGCGCGGCACAGCGAAGCATCATCGCGCCGCCTGCTGGCACTTCGGCGGGGCTGACATCAATCAGCATGTCGAAAGAGATCTCAAGGGTGTCTGGGCGGGTGTTCATGTCAACCACTCGGTCATTTCGATGCGTCAGGGCTATGGGCGGAGGCCGAAGCCTCCGCCCGATTGTCATGCGGCGGCAGCGATTACGTCGCCGGTTCTTCGTGCGCGTTGGAGCCCGCTATGTAGGCATGCACCAGACCGCGGCCGAGGCCATGCTGGTTGCCGCCGCCACTGGCTTCGCAGCCCGCATAAAGGCCGGGGATCGGCGCACCTTCCATGTCGACCACCTGGCATTTGCCGTTGATCCGCAGCCCGCCGTAGCTGTCGTGCCAGACCACGACGATCGAGGCGGCGTAGAACTTGGGCTGTTCGATCTTGTGCATCGGCGCGTCGGGACCACGGCCGAAGTCGGTATCTTCGCCGGCATCGACAAAGCCGTTCCAGCGCGCCACCGTATCGGCCAGATGCGTCATCGGCACCCGCTGATACTTGTGCCCGGCGTTGATCTTTGCCTGCAATTCTTCCAGCGTGTCCGCCGAGAAGAAGTAGCCGTTGTCGGCGACCCAGGGGAATTCGAGCTTCAGCTCGGCGCGCTCCGCCGCGCCTGCGTCGAAGATCGCCCAGAGCGGACCCGAGAAGAAATCGGGACCGGTTGACCCCTCGTTGATCTGCAGCGCCGCATCAAGCCCGGCATGGCGGTTGTACATGCCGCGGATATGGTCGCGGCTGGAGTTGCGCCAGTCTGCCTGCACGATATCGACGCCCCGCGCCGGCACGTTGTTGCCGCCGGGAAAGGCGGTGCCCGCCTGGTTGCCGCGCATCAGGTTCATGTCGTTGAAGAACCGCTTGCCGACCTGGTTCACCGCGATGATATGCTCGAAGGTGTTGGCGTTGGCCGGAAAACCGGTCGAGCCGCGGAACGGGAAGGTCGGGTGCCCGGGAAGCATGTCGGTGTAGGCGTCGCGGGTGGCAAGGCGCGTCGGGATATGCGCCGTCGCCCCATAGGAGAGGTTCTGCTGCATCCCGGCCAGGTTGGCCCCGACCTTCAGGCCCGCTTTCATCGCGCTGCCATCCGCCGCGCGGTCGCCGATCAGCGCCTGGGCGCTCGGGCCCCAGGCCGGTTCGCGCATCGCCGGGTAGAACATCGAACGGACCTGCGGGTTGCCGACATGGCCACCGGTGCCCATGATCACCGCCTTGCGCGCCCGAATATGGATCGTCTCGCGCTGCTCATCGATATTGCCGTTTTGCCAGTAGCTTTGCATCGGGGTGCTGGTTCCGGGCTGCATGCGCGGCGAATAGCTGGCGCTGACGCCGATGATCCGACCCGTCGCCTCATCACGGATCAGGTCGTCGAAATGCCGGTGAAGCATGATCTTCACCCCCTTCTCGCGCGCCGAAAACTCAAGCCCGCGCGACAGTGCCGCGCCGTTGGTAACAGCGCCCGGTGCCACGGTTGCGCTCACGTCGGACATCGTGCGCGGCGCAAAATGGCTGGAGCTGACGTTGGCGATGCCCGCATCTTCGCGCGTCACGGTGCCGGCCTTGATGTCGGTCTTGTCGCCCAGCATCAGGAACGCCGAGGCGCGGCGTGCGCGCGTCATGCCGCCGTTGCCATGGGTGCCGCTGATCCGGGTAAAGCGAACGTAGTTGTCGATCAGGAAGTTGCGTGTGTCAAAGCAGTTGTCCGCCCAAGCCCGGTGCAATTCGCGCTCGTTGTAGCGGTAGGGCGCGTTGGCAGAACTGTCGACGATCGACCAGTCGGTCATATCGCGGAACAGATGGTCGGTGTCTTCGGTCAACTCCTCGTCGGTGTGCAGTTTGCCGACCTTGATGAAGCCTTCCTTGTCGAACTCTCCCGCGAGGTCGCGCAGTTGCAGTGGATCGCCGCCGCCAAGCGAAACCAGCGACCCCGAGTGCAGCATCTTGCCGCCAAGGTCGAAGTTCTGATCGATGATCATCACCTCATTGCCAAGGTCGCGCGCCCGGATCGCCGAAGGCAGGCCCATGCAGCCGCCGCCGAGCACCAGCACATCGACTTCGTAATCCCAGGTGATGTTGGCGGTGCTCGAACCGGCACCTTGCGCCAATGCAACCGCCGGCGCGCCGAGTGCAGCGGCCCCAACCCCTGCCGCAGCACCCGCCTTGAAGAAATCGCGACGGCTCAAGCCCCCCCGACCCTTGTCGCCCTCTGCTGGTTTCTTGGACATTTCCATTCCTCCCGTTGGTGCCGCGCTGCGAGGCTTCTCCCCCCCGGTATCGCGACGTTGGCTTCACGTCTGAAAGTCGAACCCGCCGGTTTCGGCGCTAGGGATGCGCGGCGCTTGCGCCACCATCCGGTCCATTTTGTTGGCACTGATGCCGCGCCGCGGTGTGGCCCTCCCAAGCCTTCGCGCCAGCACAGCTGCCAGAGCGGCTATTCACAAGCGTGCGGCACCTGCCTTTCCGGCGCTGCAGCCCGGATCAGAAATCACTTTGTTCGCATATGGTTGCGCTTGCGCAAACGGGCTTTGCCGTGGCGCGCGCGGGTTGATATCTGGATCGCCCGTCATGGCTGGTTGCCCACGGGTGGCGTATAGCCGGGGTCGTATTGTTCGTCATAGGCAGCATAGCCAAGTGCTTCGAGCGAGGCTTTTGGCTTGATCCGCGCCAGCAGCGCACGGTCGTCCTCAAGCTCCTCGGTCCCGGCGGAGTAGCCGATTTCCCGCATCAGAAATGCCATGATGTCGAGGTAGTCCTCGGTCGGCAGACCGCCCGGATTGTCCCCGGGCATCGAGCCTGAGACAAAGCGGAAATAGCGACCGGCATCTTCGTAAAGCGAAAAGATCTCGATCATGTTGGTGCCATGGCAGCCACCGCACGAGTTTGAATAGGTGCGCTTGCCACGATCAGCCTGCGTGTCGGTATACCAGGCACCGATTTCGGGCGCAGGCGGCTCTGACGCGGGCATGAGAACCGAAATCTGCTGGGCTGTGGCGGCGTGAAGCGGTGCCACGCAAAGCACGAACACGCCGAGGGAAATCCGGATAAATTCTGAGATTTGCCTGCGGGAAGCTGCTCTTGTGCTGCTTCGGTTCTGTGAATTCACCGTTTCTGTCTCCTGCGATGAACCCCATACATTTCAGCGGGGTAGGCAACCCTGACCAATAGCGATGTCGGCAAGGCCAAGCACCAAATGCGACATATTGACGCAGTTAGCGTGGCATAGTGACGCATAGGAAATCTGGCCTGTCCAGCATCGAATTCGCCGCGTTGCGGCGCGATTTGGCCGGTACAAGGTGACAAATTCCACTGTGTCGCGCCGCTTATTTTCGCATCATCAAGAAATGGCTCATATTTTTCGTATCCGGATGTCCGTACATATTCGGCGTCAAAACCTCCGACAGCGCGATTCACGTCTGCGCGACCGGGCGGATTTGACCCCGCGAGCCCGGTCCGCGCCCGCCTCCGCCGTCTTTTGCCGACGAATCAGCCGCGCAACAATCTTGCGCCGGTGCCGGATTTGCCACGGGTTCGGCGGCTTGCCATGCCGAAGCCCCAAGTTCATCGCGCTCGACCGGATGTCCTTTCCCGGGGTTGCACGGGCGGTGCCGGCCTTGCGACGTGCGACGGTTCCGGCCCGCGCCAGCGCACGATGAAATCACCCGGGCGCGGGCGGAAGCGCAGCGCGCGGCACCAGCCTTGCCTGGCGAGGGCCAGAAGGCCTGATGCTTCGCGCAGTCGCCGATGGCGCGGCGACGCAGATGACCGGCGGCTCAACGCATGGCCTCTTTCGCCCGGCCTCCCACGTCATCTCGGGGTCGAGCCAAGCCGCTTGAGTGCCTCAGCACAGGCTGGCCGGCTCCGGGTCTTGCAGGTGGGGGTGTGGGCCTGCTCGCGCCGCCCGGCTATCACACTGGAGTCACGAGATGAATCCCTCATCAGGATTTGTGCAACAGGGCCACGCTGACCGCTCTATGCAGGCGCTCTGCAGAAAACCGCAGTGCGAAAAGAAACGGGGCCCCGCAGGGCCCCGCTGTCAGGCGCGTGGCGGGCCTTATTTCATCAATTCGGTCCAAATCGCCGTTTGCAGCGCGGCCGCCGATGCCGAGCAGGTGGGCAGGAATTGCCCTGCGGACAGGAACTCGGCCGGCACGACGATCTCGGGCGCGGTCTTCATCGCTTCCGGCATGAACGCATCCGACCCCGAAATGCCGTTGGCATAGCGCGCGAAGCTGGAAATCATCGCCGCATTTTCCGGGACCATGATGAAGTCGAGGAACTTGTAGGCTTCGTCCACGTTCTTGGCATCGGAAAGAATGCCGATCGAATCCATCCAGACCGGGTAGCCTTCGCGCGGGTATCCGTAGACCACGGCGGGGTTGTTGGCCCTGATCCGCATGGTCGAGCCGTTCCAGTTCACCGATGCGGGAACATCGTTGTTCGACATCTTCTCGGTCATGCCATAGTCCATCGAGCGCCACTTGGGCTTGGCGGCAACCAGCAGGTCACGCACGCGCTTGAGCACGGTGAGGTCTTCGGTGCAGGGCACGCCTCCCTCGTGCATGATCGCCATGGCCATCACGTCGGCCATTTCGGGCACCACGTTGACCTTGCCGACCAGTTCGGCAGGCGGATTGAGGAAGATGTCCGAGGTGTTCGGGTCGCCCGAATAGACCGAGGTGTTGACCGCAACGCCTGTGGTGCCCCACTGCCACGGAACGGTATGGGCACGCCCATTGTCCCACGGAACATCAACCCATTCCGGCGCGATATTGCCGATATTGGCCAGCCGAGCGTGGTCGAGCGGCTGCAGCAGGCCCTTGGCAACAAATACCGGCACATAGTTGGCCGACGGCACCACCAGATCAAAGCCCGAGCCGCCCGCCTCAACCTTTGCAAGCGCGGAGCTGTTGGAATCGTAATCGGTCACGGTCACCGTGATTCCGGTTTCGGCAGCAAATTTGGCAAGTAGATCGGGGTTGGTGTAGTTGCCCCAGTTGTAAAGGTTAAGCGTGTCTCCGGCGTTCGCGAAGGAGGCCGTCGCCAGAATGGCAACCGTCGCCAATAGGATCTTCTTCATTGGTCTCTCCATGTTGGTTTTTCGTGTTGGTCTTGGTCGGGTTCAGTCCCGTTTCTTGCTCAGTAAGAAGAACGCGGTTAGCAGGATCACCGTCATCCCCAGCAGCGCGGTCGAGATCGCGTTGACCTCGGGCGTGACCGCACGCCGCAATTGCCCCAGCATGTAGGTGGGCAAGGTATCCTGCCCGGCGGATTTCACGAACTCGGTGATCACCACATCATCAAGCGATATGACAAAGGCCAGCATCGCGCCCGCCGCCACCCCCGGCATCAGCAGCGGCAGTGTGACGCGCCGAAACACCTGCCACGGGTTCGCGTAAAGATCGGCCGCCGCGATTTCCATAGCGCCATCCATGCCTTCAAGCCTGGCGCGGATCGGCAGATAGGCAAAGGGAATGCAGAACGCCGAATGCGCCAGAATCAGATATCCCAGCCCAGAATACCCGGTGGCAACCTTGATCGAGGCAAAGAAGATCAGCAGCGCCACCGCGGTAACGATTTCCGGCACCATCAGCGGCTGGTTGATCATCAGATAAATGAAAGTCTGGCCCGTGAACTTGCCGCGCCGCGTGGTGCCAAGCGCTGCCATCGTGGCGGCGGTGGTGGCAATCGCGGCCGCCGACGCGGCGATGATGAATGATCGCGCCGCTGCCCCCTGCACTGCCGCGTTCTGCGATGCCACCTCGTACCAATGCAGTGAAAAGCCACCCCAGACCGCAACCGAGCTGCCGCCGTTGAACGAATAGGCGACCAGGGTGACAATCGGCAGGTAGAGCATCACGAACGCCGCGATGGCTATTGCAGTGAAGCCCGGCAAGGTCTCGATCGCAAAGCGTTTGCGCCGTTCAGTCATGCCGGTCCTCCTGCGGCGCAGTGCGCACATAGATCAGCAGCGCCACCACCACGATCAGCAAGAGCACCATCGAAAGCGATGCCCCAAGCGGCCAGTTTCGGCCCTGGCCAAACTGCAACTCGATGAAGTTGCCGATCATCATGTTCTTGCCGCCCCCAAGAACCCGCGGCGTGACATAGGCACCAAGCGAGGGCACGAACACCAGGATCGAGCCCGCCACGATGCCCGGCCGGATGATCGGCAAGATCACCCGGCGCAGCACCTGCCAGCGCGAGGCGTAAAGGTCGTATCCGGCTTCGATCAGCCTGAAATCGAACCGGTCGATCGCGGCAAAAAGCGGCAGCACCATCAACGGCAGATAGACATAGGTCATGCCGATCAGCACCGCGGTGCCTGAATAGAGTATCTGGATCGGGGTCTCGATCAGCCCCAGTGCCAGCAGCGCGGTGTTCAAAATGCCCTCGTTGCGGATCACCTCCATGATCGCGAAGGTGCGGATCAGCAGGTTGGTCCAGAACGGAATGGTGATCAGGAAAAGCCACAGCGCGCGCGATCTGGCAGGCCGCGTTGCGATGAACCAGGCGGTGGGCAGGCCCAGTACAAGGGTCACCGCCGTGGTCAGCAGCGACAGCTTCGCCGAGCGCCAGAAGATTGCCAGATGGGCGTCGGCGAGCGAGATGGTGCCGTCGAAAATGTCCTTTTCGAGCAGAACCTTGAACCACGCCTCAAGCGAAAATATCCATTGCACGCCGGAATATTCGCCGGGTTTGAGGAACGAATAGACCGCCACGATCACCAGTGGCCCGCTGGCCCCGACCAGCAGCAACACCAGCGCCGGCAGCGACAGCAGCCAGCCGCTGCGCGCCTGATGTTTCTTGCGACCCTCTTCGGTTCCAATACCCATGTGTCAGGGCCCCAGAACCTGAACGGAGCTGTCCTCAAATTGCAGCCCGACCTCGACACCCTTGGGCAAATCGTCCTCGCCCTGCGCCCGGCTTTGCAGGCGCGCAACTACCTCGGTGCCGTCGACGAGCGCGAAATGGTAATGCGTGTCGGTCCCGAAATAGACCTTGCCGGTGATGCGCGCCGGGATCGCACCGGGGGCGTTGGTCGCCACCACGCGGATCTGTTCGGGCCGCACTGCAAGCGTAACCGTCCCGGTCTGCCCGCCCAGCGCAGCGCGCACCAGATCGCCGGAACCAAGCCGCACCGCTCCGCCTTCGACAACGCCGGTCAGGAAGTTCGTTTCACCTATGAAATCGGCCACATAGCGGTTGGCAGGGCGATCATAGATGTCGCGCGGCGTGCCCACTTGCTGCAATTTTCCGGCGCGCATGACGCCGATCCGGTCGGACATCGTCAGCGCCTCTTCCTGATCATGCGTGACGAACACGAAGGTGATGCCGGTTTCCAGCTGCAACCGCTTCAATTCGCCCTGCATTTCCTTGCGCAGCTTCAGATCGAGCGCCGAAAGCGGCTCGTCCAGCAGCAGCACCTGCGGCTTCGGGGCCAGCGCGCGCGCCAGCGCGACGCGCTGCTGTTGCCCGCCCGACAGTTGCTGCGGCAGCCGCGCCGCAAATTCCTCAAGGCGAACCAGGGCCAGCATCCGCGCCACCGTCTCGGCGATCTCGGCCTTCGGCTTTCCCATCATTTCCAGACCGAAGCCGATGTTTCTGGCAACCGTCAGGTGCGGAAACAGCGCATAGGATTGAAACACCGTGTTGACCGGCCTGCGGTAGGGCGGCTCTTCGGTGATGTCTTGCCCCGAAAGCAGGATCGCACCCGAGGTTGGCGTTTCGAACCCTGCGATGCAGCGCAACAAGGTGGTCTTGCCACAGCCTGACGGCCCGAGCAGGGTGAAGAACTCGCCACGGCTGACCGTGACCGAAACATGATCGAGCGCGGTGATCGCATTGACCCCCGTACCGTAAACCTTGACGGCGTCGCGCGCCTCAACGGCAAAGGTTTCACCCATTCTGTTCGCCCTGCACCTTGTCGGATGCCGGCCTCTGCGCGCTGGGTTTCGCAAGCGCACCCAGCCGGTTCGGCGGGCGGCGGTCAAACCAGGGCCGGGCAAGTTCCAGCTCGCGGCACAGGCTGATGAGCATTTCATCCTCGCCAAAGGCGGCACCCAGATGCACGCCCACCGGAAGCCCGTCGTCGGTCCAGTGCAGCGGCAGCGAGGCGGCGGGCTGGCCGCTTGCGTTGAATACCGCGCAGTAGGGCGAATAGGCGAACACGCCATAGGGGCCGATGCGATAGGCCTCATAGTCCTCGGTGGCATGCGCAAAGCGGCCGATCCGGGCCGGGGGCTCGGCAAGCGTCGGCGATACCACGACATCCCACCGCGCCATGAACGCCGCCATCTCGCGCCCGTAGGCGTGAATCTTGCCGACCGCATCCAGGTAATCGGCCCCGCTGATCTGCGCCGCATAGGCAATGGCACCCCGCGAGACGCCCTCGACATCGCCCGGTGCCAGATCGCGACCAAGCGCGCCGAGCCTTTTGCTGATCCAGAGCGCGGTGCCGCAAGCGACAATCCTGGTCCAGGCGCACATCATGCCGGCGTGGTCGGCGGCCGGGCGCGCAAGTTCTACATGATGGCCAAGGCTCTCGAGCAGCGCGCCCGCCTCTTCGGCGGCCAGCCGGCACGACGGATCGACCGCTTCGCCGGAAAACCGCGTTGTGCACAGCGCCACGCGCAACCGCTTTGGCGGGCGCAAGATCGCGGCGGCATAGCCCTTGCGAAGCGGCGGCGCATAATACGGCGCGCCAAGGTCTGGGCCGGCGCAGGCATCCATGATCGTGGCGTTGTCGCGCACACTGCGGCTTAGAAACCCGTCAATCGCCATGCCTGCCCAACCCTCGCCGGCATCGGGGCCATCGGGAAAGCGCCCTCGCGTAGCCTTGAACCCGAAAAGCCCGCAGGACGAGGCGGGAATTCGCACCGACCCGCCGCCGTCCGAGCCATGCGCCATCGGCACGATCCCGGCCGCGACCACAGCCCCGGCACCGCCCGATGATCCGCCTGAGGTGCGCTCCAGATTCCAGGGGTTGCGGGTTGGCGCGCCGTAAACGGCGCTTTCGGTTGTCGGCCCGATCCCGCCCTCGGGCGATGTCGTGCGCCCGAATGTCACAAGCCCGGTCGCGCGGATGCGCTCATACAAAGCGCTGTCCCTTGCATACCGCGTGTTGCGCAGCAGGTTCGAGCCGTTGTGCGAGGGGAAATCCACCGCCTCGGCACCAAGGTCTTTGAGCAGAAATGGCACGCCACGAAAGGGGCCGTCCGGCAGGCCCGCGTCAATCGCGCGGCGCGCCACGTCTTCACGCAGCAGCGTGACCGCGCACAGCGCCGGATTGAGCGCCGAAACCCGCTCCAGCGCGGCGTCGAGCAATTCGTGCGGCGTCACCTCGCCCGAGGCTACCAGCCCTGCCAGTGATGTTGCATCGTTCGTTTCATAACCAAGCATCGCGTCCCTGCCCGCTGTAGTAGTTGCGGCTTCAGCGCCGCCTTGCCTTCTCCGGACGCCACTGCGGCACTACTCTGACGATCCTTGCATGCCGCCCATCACACCCGCCGCAAAAGCGTCGGTCGCAATGGTCATTTGCCAGTGTTTCCCCTTTGTGGCACAGCACCAGGCCCGGACTGGTCCGGCGGTGCCTTGCTGCACAATCGACGCAGCAGCCCGCTCAACCGAGCAGAAATCCGGTGGTCTGGCAAGAGGGTAAGCAGCGATGTGCCGCGATTCCACCAAAGCGC
Source organism: Phaeovulum sp. (assembly GCF_030684035.1). Lineage (GTDB taxonomy): Bacteria > Pseudomonadota > Alphaproteobacteria > Rhodobacterales > Rhodobacteraceae > UBA6213. The sequence goes on from NZ_JAUXPI010000047.1 coordinate 141,245, forward strand.
CGCACGCAGTGGGGTTGCGGTGGGTCACCGCCCGCCCGGCTGGCGCGCTGGTTCACGGCCCGAACGCAGCCGCCCAACCTTCGCAATCCGCAGGGCATTTTCGACCCCGAACAGAAAAAATCGAAGCGGAAAGTTGAAACCGGAAGTGAAACCGCTTGCCGAAAGCGGCCCCGAAATTCAGCTAAATCCCTGAAACCGTTTGGAGGCGGGTACCGGAATCGAACCGGTCTTCACGGATTTGCAATTCATACGAAATCGTGTGGAACCAAGGTTCTGGGGGCAGTTTGGCCGTGAACATATAGCGAACATAGAGCGCCCATGAACACCAATTTCTTGCGAAAACTCTGCATTATGCGCAGGCAAAATGTAGCGCCAATGGCGCGAAATCTAGTCGCGATGAAGAAATACAATAGCTTTATTATCAGCCATATGGCAAGAAATCGTGCTCAAAAATATTGCGCAGAATTTGAAATTTTTGGCGCAATAACTGCGCAAATTGCTTAACTATTTCCTGTCGAACCAACGACCTCATGACACGAGACGTGGGCACGGTCGGGCACCGTCGGCCCAGCGAAGAATCGAAGCGTCAGGCGATCTGAAAAATTGCATCATCAGATAAAAGACGCTCGCCGCGGCGTCAGCGCACCCGTGCTTTGGCACGTCTTTCGGACTTCGAAACCTGGCGGTTCTTGCGGTGCGCGCGGGCGTATTTGCGGAAGTAGCGAAGGCCGAGCGCATAGGCGCCAACGAATACCGCAGCGAACAAGACCACCGCAGCGGCGGCGGCAGCGGGCCGGTCCCATAGCCATACCCCAGCCGTGACCGGGATGCCGATGAAAAACAGGAGTGCGATCGCGGCAAGCGGGTTTGCGATGTGGCGCCGACCGCGCCCGACAATGGCAATCTCGATACCGCGCATCACCAGTTGGTGGAAATGCATCTGGTCCGGTTGCCCGAGGTGCTTGCCAGAACGGCTGCGCCGATAAATGGCAAAGAGCGTGTCGCAAATCGGCCAGAAGAACACCAGCACGATCGCCCATGGCGTGACCTCAGCCGACCGCGCCACCACAACGATCGCCGTCCAGACCAGGGCATGGCCCATCGAGTAGGCCCCGGCATCGCCCAGAAAGATCTTGCCGAAGGGGAAGTTGAGCACCAGAAAGCCGAGGATTGCAGGCACCAGGGCAAAGGCGACATTGGCCAGCCCGGGGTCACCCGCCTGCAACGCGATGCCGCCAAGCCCGAGCGCCACAAGGATGCCGGTGGCGGCGGCCAAACCGTTCAGGCCATCGATCAGGTTGAATGCGTTGCATATACCCGCCGACGCGATGACCGTGAAGGCGATGGCAAGCGGGGCTAGTTCGAACAGGTGGTCAACGACCGGAACATCAACTCGGTCAACCCAGATCTGTAGCATCAGCACCGCGAGGGTGGCCGAGGCCATGGCCGCGAACAGCCTGCGGCTTGCTGAAACACCAAACCCAAGGTCCTCGGCCAGCCCGGCGAAGAAGATCGGCAAGAGCGAAAGCGCCAGCATGCCGAAGGTCGGGCGCAGTGGCTCGGGTGGGATCCAGATGAATGCCAACAGGACCGCCGCGACAACCCCAATGCCGCCGACCCGCGGCGTCGGGGCGGTATGGGCCGACTGAACTGCGTCGCCATCATGGGCACGCGAACTTCGGTGCAGGTGCAGGCGCTTTGTTGCCACCAGCGCGCCGCAGATGAGGAACGATATCAAGAAAAGCACACCCGCGGGCGCACTCGTAAGGAATAGCATAATACATACCTGAACGCTTAACTGCCCTCGGCGTAGCGCATCGGTGGCCCGAAGGAAATGTTAACAAAACGTTCATGAGACTGATCGTTCTGCCGTTCGCCGCGGCCGGACCCGAGTCTCGATGCGCGCGCATCCTGGCGCGCTGTCAAGCGCATTGCTTTTCCAGCACAATTTTACCAGATGATTCATTTCAACCACCAGCGGCAATGGGGTGCGCAGGTGTTGCAAGATATCCATTGGCAAGCGGTTTTTTGCTGAGACCAGGAGCCTGTCGATTCGGACAGCTTGTCGGCGCAGCATCAGCCCGAAACGGAAGGCGCAGAACCGGGCGGGAACGAATCGTAAATGCCGCATCACCGCGCGCGCAGCCCCTCCACGGGCACCGCCACCCGCGCCGTTTGCCCCATGCACTCAAGCAGCACCCAGACCCGGCGGTCGGGGGCCATGGCTTCGACGGTGGCGACGAAATCGGCGAAGGGGCCGCCGATCAACTGCACCTCGGTGCCGGGCGCGAACACCTTCGGCGGCAACAGGCGCGCCGCGTCGTCGCAGCGCGCGATCAGGCCGGAAACGATGGCCAGCGGCACTTCGGCGGGGACAGCAGTGGAGAAACTGACCAGCCGCGAGACGCCGTAGGTGCCGTTGATCGCCCGCCAGGGGGCGGTTTCGGGGGCAAAACCGACGAACAGATAGCCCGGGAACAGCGGCCGTTGCTCGGCGATGGTCCGCCCCATGCGGCGCACCGTCTGCGCCAGCGTCGGGGCAAAGACCGCGAACCCCTGCCGGCGCAGGTTGCGCTCGGCAATCTGGAAGGCGTTCGGCTTGATCTGCGCCAGATACCAGCGCCGCGCGGGATCGTCTGTCATCTGCGCACTCATATCCGGTCCACCGCTGCGTAGGTCACGCGCCACCCTAGCACCCGCGGCGGCGGCGTTTAAGCCCTTTCCGGTCCGCGCGCGCGATGGTGTTTTTCGCCAAGGCCGCGACCCGATCCCCGGCAGCCCACATATGTCGGGCGATTTTGCCGCAATCGCCATACCGGGCCTTGCGCGGACCTGTCCAAAAGGTTAACCGATCAGCGATGATCTTGAGCGCGAAATTGTGTGCTCTGGTGGGTGGTGCCAGTTTCGGGTGTTTGCGGGCAGCGAGCTTCCGTGCGGTAGCCTGCGCCGCGCCAGCCGGATGCTGCCCGCGATGACCCCCTCCAACCCCGATTTTCACGAAGACCTGCGCTTTCGGGTGCTGCGCCTCTTGCAGGAAAACCCCGAACTGAGCCAGCGCGAGATTTCGGCTGCCTTGGGTGTCAGCTTCGGCGGCGTCAACTACTGCCTGCACGCGCTGGCCGAAAAAGGCATGATCAAGGTCCGCAACTTCCGCGCCTCGAACAACAAGCTGCGCTACGCCTACGTGCTCACACCACAGGGCCTGGCCGAGAAGGCCGCGCTGACCGGGCGCTTCCTGCGCCGCAAGATGGCGGAATACGAGGCGCTCAAGGCCGAGATCGAGGCGGTGCGTTCCGAGGCTGGCGATGCTTTGGGCGAACCGGGGCCTGCCGAATGACGCGAATTGTGGGCGGACGGGGCCACCCAGCGCATGGCAGCCTTGCGCAGTATCTGCGCGGGCAGGAAGCCGTAGAAGGCGGGGTTCGATGCCTGGGAGAGCGTGGGGAGAGGGTAAGCGTTATGGGGCGTTTGGGGATCGTGTCCCACAGCGTGGTGTAGCTGGCCATGAAGATCGCCGCCATTTCGGGCGTCGGCCTGCTTGATCAGCGCGCCACGACGGGCAGGCTGATCATTGGATCATCGCTTAATGGCGCCATG
>NZ_JAUXPI010000043.1 GCF_030684035.1 Phaeovulum sp.
TCGCGCCGTGTCACCTTCTTCTTCATCGCATCGCGCAGGCCGGGAAAGGCGGGTTGTTTCAGCATCGGCAAGCCTCCTCGTGGGGATGCCCAAGCCTATCAGATCAGGCGGAAAGTGGCAGGTTTTTCAGACGTTCCTTAGCTGATTGGTATTGTTCGCGCGCTGATTGAACCATCCGTTTCCCGTCTTCAATAAGATCAGTGTCAATTGCATCGGCGATTCCTCTAGCGACTTGGCTTTGCTGCAAAACTCGAACCAACTGCACCGTTGTTGGGACGTGGCCCGAGAGGTTGTGAAGGTCGCTAACAACCTGCTCCGACGCAATTCTGCGAAAACGTAGGTCAACGCCAGCAGCGCGATACAGGAGTTCGTATTTCTCAAGCTCCTGATATACTGCTTCAATAGCGCTTGTCTGCATTTCGACTTCTGGGCGCTTTTCGCCGGACAGTTTTTCGAAAATTCGCTTAAACATCCAACTCCTCCACGAATCGCGCATTTTCCTGAATGTACTGGAACCGCAATTCCGGCTTTTTCCCCATCAACCGCTCCACCAGTTCCGCCGTCTCACCCCCAAGCTCATCGTCAATGCTCACCCGGATCAGCTTGCGCGTCAGGGGGTTCATCGTGGTATCCTTCAAGTCCTTGGCGTCCATTTCGCCAAGGCCCTTGAAGCGTTGCACGTCGATCTTGCCCTTGCCGCCGAGGCCCTTCGCCAGCGCCGCCTCTTTCTCGGCGTCGTCGGAAACATACATCCGCCTGGCCCCCTGGGTGAGGCGGTAGAGCGGCGGGCAGGCGAGGTAGAGGTGCCCCTTGTCGATCATGGGCCGCATCTGGGTAAAGAAGAAGGTCATCAGAAGCGCCGCAATATGCGCCCCGTCCACATCGGCATCGGTCATGATGATGATCTTTTCATAGCGCAGATCATCAAGCCTGAACTTCGCCCCAAGCCCCACGCCAAGGGCCATGCTGAGGTTGCCGATTTCGGCATTGTCGCCCATCTTCGCGCTGGCCGCGCCGAGCACGTTCAGGATCTTGCCGCGCAGCGGCAGTAACGCCTGATTCTTGCGCTCGCGCGCCATTTTCGCGCTGCCCCCGGCGCTGTCGCCCTCGACAATGAAAAGCTCGGTACCCTCGCGGTTGGTGGCCGAACAATCGACCAGCTTGCCGGGCAGGCGCAGCTTTTTCGTTGCGGTCTTGCGCGCGGTTTCCTTTTCCTGGCGCCGCCGCAGCCGTTCTTCGGAACGCAGCACGAGGAAATCGAGAATCGCCCCGGCGCTGCGGGTATCTGCCGCCAGCCAGTTGTCGAAATGGTCGCGCACCGCGCCCTCGACCAGCCGCGCGGCTTCGGCGCTGGCGAGCCGGTCCTTGGTCTGGCCGACAAACTCCGGCTCGCGGATGAAGGTTGACACCAGCGCGCAGCCGCCCAGGGCGAGGTCGTCGCGGGTAATCTCGGCCGCCTTGCGGTTCTTCACCAACTCGCCATAGGCGCGGATGCCCTTGAGGATCGCCGCCCAGAAACCCGCCTCATGGGTGCCGCCCTCGGGCGTCGGCACGGTGTTGCAATAGCTTTGAATGAAGCCGTCGCGCGAAGGTGTCCAGTTGATCGCCCATTCCACCGACCCCGGCACCCCGAACTTTTCCGCAAACCCGACCTTGCCCGCGAAAGGCCGCTCGGCGTAGTTCGAACACCCCTGCAATTGCTCGCCAAGGTAGTCGGCCAGACCGCCGGGAAAGTGGAAAACCGCCTCCATCGGCGTATCGCCCTCGGCGATCTCGCTTTTCCAGCGAATTTCCACCCCGGAAAACAGATAGGCCTTGGAGCGTACCAGCTTCAGCATCCGTGCCGGGCGAAACCGGTTGTGGCCGAAAATCTGTTCGTCGGCATGAAAGCTGACCGTGGTGCCGCGCCGGTTCGGGGCGGTGCCGATGCGCTCGATCAGTCCCAGCGGCAGCCCGCGCGAAAACCGCTGCTCCCAAAGTTCGCGCCCGCGCGCCACCTGCACCACCATCGCATCGGAAAGCGCGTTGACGACCGACGCGCCAACCCCGTGCAGCCCGCCCGAGGTCTGGTAGGTATCGCCCGAAAACTTGCCGCCCGAATGCAGCATGCACAAGATCACTTCCAGCGCCGACTTGCCGGGAAACTTCGGATGCGCATCCACCGGCATGCCACGGCCATTGTCGCGCACGGTCACGGTATGGTCGGCGGCAAGCTCCACCTCGATGCGGCTGGCGTGCCCCGCCACCGCCTCATCCATCGCATTGTCAAGGATTTCGGCCACGAGGTGGTGCAGCGCCCGCTCGTCGGTGCCGCCAATATACATGCCCGGGCGCTTGCGCACCGGCTCCAGCCCCTCCAGCACCTCGATAGAGGATGCGTCATAGGTTTCCGGTCGGGCGGAAAGAAGGTCGTGGGGCATGGCACCTGCTCGGCTCTGATTGCCGCATATTGTGGCTGAACCGGGGCGCGGGGGCAACCGCTTGATTGCCCCTGCCGCCAGCCCCTGGCAGGTTGCTGAAGAAGCCATGACATGACCTGTTGCTGACCCCTAAGAAGGAAGCTGTTTTTGCTACGACTGCCCTGGCCGAGGCCATCGCCGGGGCCAAGCGCCGCGCGCCGGGGTGTCGCGGCTGGGGGCCCAAAGCCCCCGGCCAGCACCCGCCCCCGTCACGCCGCAGGCGTGCCTCCGGCCAGGGCGCGGCGGGCGCTTCTCGCCCGCCAGGGCAGGCGCTGACCTTTCGTGGCGCGCGCGGCGACGGCCCTTTTGAAGCCTGGTCGACACGGGCGGGGAAAGCAGGGCTTTTCCTGATCCGCCCGAACCGGCGTCCGGTCCGGAACGTTTCCGGTATCAGGTGCAGTGCGGAACCAATTCAGCGGCCCCTAGAACGAGATCACCCCGGCATTGTAGGTTTCAATATTCACCTTGGCCGGGCCGCCGTCGAGCGTTTCCATTTCGATATGCGCCGGTGGGTGGCCCAGCGCCGAGGCAATCCGCGCCGCCTCGCTCGACCCCGCGCCAGGCAGAATGCTGACCCGCACCCCGCCGCCGAGATTGTCGAAGCTTGCGCCGTTCGAGGGCGAATAATGCCCATCGCCGCGAAGATAGCCGCCAAGTGGCCCGGCGCTGATCCCGGCCTCGGCGCGCACATCGACCTTGCCTTCGCCATTCACCAGCACATGCACCGAAAACCCCGGTACCGCGAGCGAAAACCCGGCATTGAGGCCGGGAATGAGGATGCCGTATTCGGGCAGCTCTTCGCGGCAATCATAGGCCGTGGCATAGGGTTCGCCCGCCTGGCAGGCCATTTGTGCCGAGGCATTCTCGATTTCGCAAGTGACCGACATAAGCCCGCCAATGATCGAGCGCGGACAGATTTCCTGACAGCGGAAATTGACCTTGCAACTTTGCCCGAGCTGCGCGCGGTAGGCGGTGCCGATAGCGGGCAGGGTGCGGGCCGCCAGCAGCGCCGGCACGCCGTTCGGTTCGAGCGCATGGGCGCGCGCCAAGGCCGCCGCCGCCGCCGCCGGATCGCCCGCAGCATCGAGCGCGCGCGCGAGGTTGGCCCAGTAAAGCGGTTCGTCGGGTGCAAGCTCGGTCGCGCGCCCGGCCGCCTCCACTGCCGCGCCCCAGTCGGCTTGCGCGCGGGCGGCATTGCCAAGCGTGTTGTTGTAGGCAGCAACCTCCGGGTGCAACGCCACCGCGGCTTCGGCGGCAAGGCGTGCGGGCCGCGCCCAGCTTGGCGCGCCCGCCCCGGCTGCCGCGGTCTCCAGCAGCATCGCTGCCATGTTGTTCAGGCTCGCCGCATCGTCGGGGTCGGCGAGCGCGTCGGTGCCAAAGAACCACGCCGCCTTGTCAAACTGCCGCCGGGTGAAAAGCAGGTGCCCGAAGGTATCGCCGCTTACCCCGGCGGGTGCTGCGGCGAGCGCCGCATTGAAATCTGCCAGATCGCCGGCCTCGAAGCCCGCGCCGAGCGTTTCGAGTGCCGCTGCAATGGCCTGCCTCATATCCTGGGCGATTGCCGGAACCGACCCGAATGCGAGAATTGCTACGACCGAGACGATCTTCCGAAACTGAAGAATTCGCATGCCTTTCTCCCCCCTGGAATGCGCTACCTCCTTCTTGCAGCGCTTCCAGAATAGCCGATCGGAAGGTTTAGGGCTACCCGTAGCGGCCGCCCGCTCAGAGCCCCCAGAGGCCTTGCGCCTTCGCGTCCCAGCCAAGCGTCATGCGGCTGCGGTCGCGCAGCACCGGGCGCTGCATCAGCGTGGGGTGGCGGATCAGTTGCGCATCGGCTTCGGCGGCCTTCATCCAGTCGTTCAGCCCCCGCCAGGTGGTCGAGTTGCGGTTCACCAGCCGGTCGCCGAACTCGACCAGCAACTCGGCCCATTCGGCCTCGTCCAAAGGCGCGGCACGCACATCGCGAAAACGCACCGCATAGCCCGCCGCCACCAGCGCCTTCTCGGCCTTCTTGCAGATGTCGCAGGTGGGAATGCCGTAAAGCGTGACCTCGCCGCTCATGCAGGTTCCGCCAGCCGGCTTGCCCACATCGCCTTGAAGGCCGGGCGCGCCTGACAGGCGGCAAGCCAGCCTTTCACCGCCGGAAAGGCATCCATCAGCGGCGCATGCGCCTGCGCGTAGCGCACCATTTCGGCCATGTTGATATCGGCCACGGTAAAGCGCCCGCCAACCATCTGGACTTGGCGCAGAAGATGCGCTTCCAGCACCTTGAAGGGGCGCTGCAACTTCTCGGCCGCCGCCGCAATCACCGCGCGGCCCGCCTCGGTCTTGTCCTCGCCGCGCGCATAGGCGTAGGAAATATCAAGCGCCGGGCCTTCGATCGAGCTTACCCCGTAAAGCGCCCATTGCTGCATCCGCGCATCTTCCTGCGCGGTCGTGGGGGCCAGCGTGCCGCCGAACTTGCGCGCCAGATAGAGGTTGATCGCCAGCGACTCGCTCAGCACGAAGCCGTCGTCGTCGAGCACCGGCACCGCCCCCGCCGGGCTGATCGCAAGGAACGCGGGCGAGGTGGTGTTCAGGGGCGCGTCCTTCGCTGCCGGGTCGGGCAGGCGGTATCCCTGAATCACCGGCTGAAACCGGTAGCTTGCCCCCAATTCGGCCAGAAGCCAGATGTTGCGCGTCGCGCGCGAGCGGTAGATCCCGTAAAGCGTCAGCATGAAAGCCCCCTGATGGTTGCCCGTATCCTGCCGCTTTGGCGCGGCAATGAAAAGAGGCAGCCGCTTGCGCATCGCGCCAGCGGACGAGATACTTGGCCAGAGGAAAAGGGGTGGACGATGAACTCAGGCTGGAATGAACGCTTCGCGGGCGCGGGCTATCTGTTCGGCACCGCGCCTGCCGCCTTCGTCGCGCGCCTGGCACCACGGCTCGCCCCCGGTTCAAGGCTGCTTTCGGTGGCCGAAGGCGAAGGGCGCAATGCCGCGCATCTGGCCGGCCTTGGCCACCATGTTACCGCCTTTGACAGCTCGGAAACGGCGCTGGCAAAGGCGCGGGCACTGGCCGAGGGCATCACCCCCGCCCCGGCGTTTCACCTCGCCCGGATCGAGGATTGGCAGTGGCAGGCCGATGCCTTCGATGCGGTTTTCGGGGTCTTCATCCAGTTCGCCCCGCCCGCCCTGCGCGACCGGATATTCACCGGCATGGCGCAAACCCTGCGCCCCGGTGGCCGGGTGTTGCTGCACGGCTTCGCCCCCCGCCAGCTTGGCAACCGCTCGGGCGGCCCGCGCGCCCCGGCGCAGCTCTACACGCTCGAGCTTCTGCGCGCGGCTTTCCCCGGCTGGCAGATCGAGCACGCGGCCGATTACGACGCCGACCTGGACGAGGGCGAAGGGCACCAAGGCCGCGCCGCGCTGGTGGATTTCGTGGCGCGCAAACCCTGATCCGGGGCCGCTGCCAAGGCCGCCGCCGCCGCGCCAAGGGCGGCCCCGCCGCAGCACCTCCCCGTCAGGGCGTGCCCCGGCGTCAGCTTACTTCGCCCGGCTTGCCTCGGCCCTGCGCCGCAGCTAATCAAACCGGATGAGCGCCCGCGCCCCCCTCAGCTACCCTGGCCATGCCCGCGCGCTTCTGGTGCTCGGCGGTCCGCTCATTGCCAGCCACCTTGCGCAGATGTTGCTGCATGTCACCGATACGGTGATGCTTGGCTGGTATGGCGTCAGCGCGCTGGCGGCGGTGGTGCTCGGCTCCTCGGCCTTCTTCATCGTCTTCATCCTTGGCTCGGGCTTCGGCATCGCGGTGATGGGGCTGGTCTCCTCGGCGCTCGGCGCGGGCGACACCACCCAGGTGCGCCGCGACACCCGGATGGGGCTCTGGCTCTCGGGCTTTTACGGCATCGCGGTGATGCCGCTGATGTGGTGGTCGGGGCCGATTCTTCTGGCCGCCGGGCAGCAGCCCGATGTCGCGGCGCTGGCGCAGGAATATCTGCGCATCGCGGGCTTCGGCATGGTCCCGGCGCTCTTGATCATGGTGCTCAAAAGCTACCTGGCCGCATTCGAGCGCACCCAGGTGGTGCTGGCGGTGACGCTGGTCAGTGTCGCGCTCAACTTCTGCCTCAACTGGATGCTGATCTTCGGCAACTGGGGCGCGCCCGAACTTGGCGTGCAGGGTGCCGCAATCGCGACGCTTTCGGTGCAGATAACCGGCATGGCGCTTTTGGCCGCCTATGCCGGCTGGCAACCGGCGCTGCGGCAATTCGAGCTTTTCCACCGCTTCTGGCGGCCCGACTGGCAGGCGATGCGCAAGGTGTTCCGGCTTGGCCTGCCGATCGGGCTGACCGGGCTTGCCGAAGGCGGCCTGTTTCAGGCCTCGGCGCTGATGATGGGCTGGCTTGGCGTGGCGGCGCTGGCGGCGCATGGCATCGCGCTTGAACTTGCCGCGCTCACCTTCATGGTGCACCTCGGCCTTTCCAACGCCGCCACCGTGCGTGTTGGCCGCGCCGATGGCGCACGCGATACGCGGGCCTTGCGCGATGCGGCGCTCACCGCCACCGTCCTGTCGCTTGCCGTCGCGGTGGTGGGGGTGGCGCTGTTTCTTGCCATGCCCGAAACCCTGGTGGCGCTTTTTCTCGATGCCGCCAAGCCCGGCTCGGCCGAGATCATCGCCTTTGGCGCGAAACTGCTTGCCGTTGCGGCGCTTTTCCAGATGTTCGACGCCATGCAGGTGATGGCGCTCGGGCTTTTGCGCGGCGTGCAGGATACGCGGGTGCCAATGTGGCTCGCCTCGATCAGCTACTGGCTGATCGGCATTCCGGCAAGCTATGTGCTGGCGTTTCCGCTCGGCCTTGGCGGGGTCGGGCTCTGGTTCGGGCTGGTGGTGGGGCTTGCCTGCGCCGCAACGCTGCTGATGGCGCGGTTCTGGCGCGGGCGGCTTGCGCGTTAGCCATCGCCGCGCGACCCGGCACTTCTTCTTTGCCTGAAATACCCCGGGGGTCCTGGGGCTGGCCCCTGGCCTCCGGCTCAGGTCTCGGCTGCCCCACCCTGCAACAACCGCTCGGCCTTCTTGCGCACCAGCACCGAGCGCAGATCGTGCATCGCCAGCAACAGCGCGTCGGTGACTTCCTCAAGCTGCGCATCGGTGGCCTTGGCCTGCGCCCATTGCGTGGTCAGGTTCATCGCATCGACCGCGCGCAGAATGTCGTCGATGTCGCGCGCCGCCAGAAGTGCGACCCGCCGTTCCAGCCAGTCGCGGCAGGCCGCCGTGTCGGCCCCGCTCAGCGCGCGGTCGCCATGCGGCTTGATCTCGCCGTTTCGCACGTTGATGATCGCGATCTGCTCCATCTCGATGCGCCGCTGCCGGTTTTCCGTATCGACCCGAAACACCGCCGCGCCATTCTCGCGGATGCGAAAGTAATAGTCCGGCAGATCACCCGACATCTGTCCCCCGTTCGCCCGTTCCGGGCCTTTCGTTCAGCGCAACGCCTCGCAGAAACGCTTGATCCGCGCACAGGCTTCGCTGAGCGCCGCGTCCGAGGTAGCGTAGCTGATGCGGAAGTTCGGCGATAGCCCGAAGGCCGCGCCGAATACCACCGCCACCCCGGTTTCCTCCAGAAGTGCCGCCGCAAAGGCCTCGTCATCAGCAATTTTCACGCCGCCCGCCGAGGTCTTGCCGATGCATCCCGCGATCGATGGGTACACATAAAACGCCCCCTCCGGCATCGGGCAGCGGATGCCGGGGCACTCGTTCAGCGCCGCCACCACGAGGTTCCGCCGCCGCTCGAACGCCGCCCGGCTGGTTGCGATGTAGTCCTGCGGGCCATTGAGCGCCTCGACCGCCGCATATTGGCTGATCGAACAGGGGTTCGAGGTGGATTGCGACTGCACCTTGGCAATTGCCTTGATCAACACCTCGGGCCCGCCCGCATAACCGATCCGCCAGCCGGTCATCGCATAGGCCTTGCTCACGCCGTTGCAGGTCAGCGTGCGGTCGTAAAGCCGCGGCTCCACCGCGGCGGGGGTGGCAAACTTGAAATCGCCAAAGGCGAGGTGCTCGTACATGTCATCGGTCATCACCCAGACCTGCGGGTGGCGCAGCAGCACATCGGTCAGCGCCTTCAGCTCCGCCGCAGAATAGCCCGCCCCCGAGGGGTTCGAGGGCGAATTGAAGATCAGCCATTTGGTGCGTGGCGTGATCGCCGCCTCCAACTGCTCGGCGGTGATCTTGTAGCCGGTCTGCATCGGCCCTTCGACGAACACCGGCACCCCGCCCGCCAGCAGCACCATGTCGGGGTAGCTGACCCAATAGGGCGCGGGAATGATCACCTCGTCGCCGGGGTTCAGCGTCGCCACCAGCGCGTTGTAAAGCACCTGCTTGCCGCCCGAGCCGACGGTGATCTGCGCGGCCGTGTACTCAAGGCCGTTCTCGCGCTTGAACTTGGCGACAATCGCCGCCTTCAATTCGGGAATGCCATCCACGGCGGTGTATTTCGTCCGCCCCGCATCGATCGCCGCCTTTGCCGCATCCTTGATGTTCTGCGGCGTGTCGAAATCCGGCTCGCCCGCGCCAAGGCCGATGATGTCGCGCCCGGCGGCGGCCAGTTCGCGCGCCTTGTTGGTGACAGCGATGGTCGGCGAAGGATTCACGCGGGCCAGCGTATCGGACAAAAAGGCCATTTTGGGGGAACTCCGGTTTGTATCTGCCGGAGCCATGTCATAGGCTTGCGCGCGGTACCGATCAAGCAGGAAGAGGACACCGGCATGGATGCGGAAACCCCCGAAAAATGGTTCAGCGCCGAAGTGGCAACCTTTGGCGACCGGCTCGCCGCGGCGCGCGAAAATGCGGGCATGTCACAAAAGACGCTTGCCACGCGCCTCGGTGTGCGCCTCACCACGGTGCAAGCCTGGGAGAGCGATACCACCGAGCCGCGCGCCAACCGGATGCAAATGCTTGCAGGAATGCTGAATGTGTCGCTGATGTGGCTGCTTGCCGGGCGCGGAGACGGACTTGACGGCCCCCCGGGCAGCGGTACACAGACGGCGCGCGCCAATGCCGCCGCGCTGCAATCGTTGCACGAAATACGCAGCTCGGTGGCCGATCTGGACGGGCGGCTGGCGCGGCTCGAGGAGACTTTGACCGCAGCAGGGGGCAAGAGCGATGACCGAAACGCCTGAAGCACGGCTGAAGCGGATGACCATGCGCAGCTGGCGGCGCGGCATCAAGGAAATGGACCTGATCTTCGGGCGCTGGTCCGAAGCGCATCTGGCCGGGCTCGATGCCGAGAAGCTGGAGCTTTACGAGGCGCTTCTGGCCGAGGCGGACCAGGATATCTACCCCTGGATCACCGCCGCCATGCCGGTGCCGCAGCGCTACGCGGCGCTGATCGACGAGATCAGGGTTTTCGCCCGCGCCAACGTCAGCGCCGGCTGATATCCGGCCGCCAGAACCGGCGAGCCAAAATAGATCGCATTTGCCCCGAATTTCGCGCGGCTTAACCGAAACTTGGCTTTTTGGCCCCAGTTTCGCCTCGGGCAGCGAAAGACGGAGAGATTGATGACGATGCAGACCCCAGTGATGGAAGCCCCGCGGTCGGGGTTGCTGTCAGGCTACCTCGACAGCCTGGCGATGGTCGAGCGGCTTCACCGCCTGCTTCTCGACGTGATAAAGGACGAGTTCGAGCGGCTCGGGATACTGGAAATCAACGCCGTGCAGGCGCTTTTGCTGTTCAATATCGGTGAAAACGAGGTGACGGCGGGCGAACTCAAGACGCGCGGCTATTACCAGGGCTCGAACGTCAGCTATAACCTGAAAAAACTGGTGGAAACCGGGCACATGCACCACCAGCGCTGCGAAATCGACCGCCGTTCGGTGCGGGTGCGGCTGACCCCCAAGGGGCGCGGCTTGCGCGATGCGGTGGCGGCGCTGTTCACCCGCCACGCCGAAGGCATGGAGGCGCGCGGCGTGCTCGGCATCGACGCGATCGACACCTTGAACCTGTCGCTGCGGCGGATGGAGCGCTACTGGTCAGACCAGATCCGCTACATCTACTGAAGCCGGGGGGCTTCCCGCCCCCCGCACCCCCCGGGGGTACTTATGCATTGAAGAAGACCTTCGGGGGCGCGGTGTCACCAATGCCCGGTATTGCCCATGCTGGCCCAGGGTTCGGCGGGTTTCAGCGCCGGGCCGTTTTGCAGCAGCTCGATCGAGATATTGTCGGGGCTGCGCACAAAGGCCATGCGGCCGTCGCGCGGCGGGCGGTTGATGGTCACGCCATTGGCCGCCAGATGGGCGCACATCGCGTAGATATCATCGACCCCGTAGGCGAGGTGGCCGAAATGGCGGCTGTCGGCGGGCAGGCCGGGATCGCCATCCCAGTTGAAGGTCAGTTCCAGCGCCGCGTCCTCCTGCCCGGGTGGTGCGAGATAGACCAGCGTGAAGCGGCCCGCCGCATTGTCGGAGCGGCGGACCTCCTTGAGCCCCAAAAGCGCATAGAACGCCATCGAGGCTTCAAGGTCGAGCACCCTGACCATGACATGAAGATAGCGCAGCGGCATGACATTCTCCTTCTTTGCTACCAGTCTAGCGAGCTTTGCCACGCCGGGGAACCGTTCAGAAATTGGAGCGGAAACCGATGCTGAGCGACAGCTCGCGCCGCGCGAAGCTGGACACGTTGGACCGGGTTTCAAGCGCCCGCAGCTTGATCTGCGGCGAAAACCCGGCATAGCTCTTGTCGGGCAGCCAAAGTTCCAGCTCGGCAAAGCCGAGGGTTTCCTGCCGCCCGCCCGGCACCGCGAGAAAGCCGAGCGTGTAATCGGGGTAATCGGCATAGCTCAGCCCGAAGTTCGCGGTAACCGCCGCCGGGCCGAACTGCCGCGCCGGTTGATAGCTCAGCTCTGCCGAAGCCGAACTGCCGCGGGCATTGACGCTTTCGCTTGCGACATGGCGCAGGCCGAGGCTGAGCACCAGCCTGTCGCCGTTGGCGAATGCGCCGCGCCAGCCACCGCGCAGCGTGGCAATGGTCTGGTCGCGGCGCGGATCGGCGGCGCTGCGCCATTCCCAACCGGCACCGTAAAACACCCCTGCCGCGACCGGGCCGCGATCTGCCCCAAGGCGCAGGTAATCATAGGCAAAGGCCCCCGCCGACCACGCCCGCCCCAGCCCGAGGTCAAGCCCGATCCTGGCGTTTCCAGAGGCGGCGAAACTGTGCCGCAGGCCAAGCTCGGCGGAGCCCGCGGCAAGGCTGCTGTTGGCGATCTCGGTTTCGACCATGGCACCCGAGGGGCCCATGGTCGTGGTGGTCGGCGTGCCGGAAAGCTCGACCGCGCGCAGATAAAGCCGCGCCGAAAGCTCGGTCTGGCTGTCGGCATCGGCGCGCAACCGATAGCCGAGCCGTGCCTCAAGCGTGCCGACAAGCCCCGGCAGCGCCAGTGCCGCATCGCTGAGTACGCCGACCAGCGGCACCCCCTCGATCACGTTCAGCCGCGAACTTGCACCGGCGTTGACATTGCTCGAGGGCTGGATGCCAAAGCGCAGCCCGGCGCTCCAGGGGGTAGCCGCGCGCAACTGCGCCAGCGCGCGCTCGGCTCCGGCGCGGCGCTGCGCATCGGGGGCGGTGGAGGCGGCATGGCGCAGCCAGTAGCGCGCCAGCAAGGGCTTTTCGGCCTGCATCGCAGCACTTGCCACCAGCCGCGCGGATTCGTGCCTTTGCACCTTGCTGCCCGCGGCATGAAAGGCGCGCGCGCCCGCCTGCATCGCCTCTGCCGACTGCCCCTGCCAGAGCATCACCGTGCCGATCACATAATGGGCAAAGGCATCGCCGGGGGTTTCGAGCAGAAGCGCCCGCGCCAGGGCCAGCGCCTCTTGCGGCCGCCCCTCGCTGGCCGCGGCAAGCGCCGCTATCTGCGCCGCCCCCTGCGCCCGCGCCCCGGCAGCCGGTGCCAGCACCACAAGGGCGGCGAATACTGCTGCGGCGAGGCGTTTCCGGAGCATTCCGGTTTCAGGGGCCCGCGACAAGCGAACAGATCGGCAGCGCGTTGTTCGGCCCGCACATGGTCAGCACGAACATGCCGTGCTCGCGTTCGTTCTGCCAGGCCGGTTCGAATTCCTCAAGGTTGACAAGGCCCGCGACCGAATTGGCCCCGACCCCGCCGAACAGGCCGCCATAGCTGCCGATCGGGGTGTTGTTGGCGTCGTTGTATTCGGCACCGCCGAAAAAGCTGCCATCGGCGGCGATCGCGGTTGAAACAAGGATCACGTCATCAAGGCTGAAACCATCATCGACGATCACCCGGTTGACGATTGCGCCGTTCACCGAATCGTCGGCGAAGTTGGCGTTGAGGAAGATATCGCCTGAAACCCGCGCCGGTTGCGCCGGGATCAGCGCGGGTTCGGTGCCACCCGGCACCGCAATTGCCACATCGGTGGGGCCGCCGCGCAGCACATCCACATTGGTCACCGCAGCATAGCTTCCCGCATAGGAAACCTGCCCCGCCCCCGGCCCCGAGCCGGTCGCCGGGCGCAGAAAATCGCCGTCCCGTTCGTAAATGCCGCCCGCAAAGTAGCGGTTGAACTGGCCGCCATCGCCCACGGTGACGGCGCGCACCGCGCCATCGGCGCTTTCCCCGGCAAGGGCGATGAACAGCCGGTCAAGCGCGTCCTCCTGAATCCGGAAGGCAAGGTAGCCGCCGACATCAAGGCTTGGGTCGCGGGTGTAGGTCACCAGCAGCGGTGTTGAATCGAGCGAGGAGATGTTCACCTGCAAAGTGACGCCGTCAAAGGCAATGGCATTCACATTCACTTTCAGCGCGGCCGGGGTGGCCGGGCTGGTACCGGTGCCACCACCACCACCACCGCCGGTGTCTTCATCGGTGCTGCACGATGCCAGCGCGGCGGCCAGCGCCAAAGGCAGCCAAAATCTTGACATTGTGCACTCCAGAGCCCGAAAATCGCCGTTACTGTGCCGAAATTATTGAAATCAGTCAATGTGTCGCGCCACGACCTTAATCTTGTGAGTCCTTCGCGCAACGCTCATCGCGGTTTCGGCGCGCGCGGAACCTCGCTAAAGTGGCACCGATTCTCGCACCCCGGAGGGCTCCATGCCGCTTACCCCCGAACAGGCCGCTGAAATTGCCGAGGCCCGTGCCACCTCGCGCCCGACACTGCGCGCCGTCTCGCCCGGCATGGAGGCGCAGCTTTTCACAGCTTATCCGGTGCTCGACCACGGGCTTTTGCGGGTCATCGACTACATGGGCGATGATGCCGCGATCTGTCAGGCCGCGCGCGTCTCCTATGGCCGCGGCACCAGGGCGGTGACCGATGACAAGGGGCTGATCCGCTATCTGATGCGGCACTGGCATTCGACCCCGTTCGAGATGTGCGAGGTCAAGTTTCACGTCAAGTTGCCGGTTTTCGTCGCCCGCCAGTGGATCCGGCACCGCACCGCCAACGTCAACGAATATTCCGCCCGCTACTCCATTCTCGACCGTGAATTCTACATACCGGCACCGGAGAACCTCGCGGCGCAATCGGTGGTGAACAATCAGGGTCGTGGTGCGCTGCTTGAGGGCGACGAGGCGCAGCGCGTGCTTGATACCCTGCGCGATGATGCGATGCGCAATTTCGACCATTACGAAAGCATGCTGAGCCAGGAAGGGCAGAAGGGCCTCGCGCGCGAATTGGCGCGGATGAACCTGCCGATGAACACCTATACCCAATGGTATTGGAAGACCGACCTGCACAACCTCTTCCACTTTCTGCGCCTGCGCGCCGATACCCACGCGCAATACGAAATCCGGGTTTACGCCGAAAAGATGGGCGAGATCACCAAGGCCTGGGTTCCCTTGGCCTACGGCGCGTTCGAGGATTACCGGCTGGGCGGCATGACGCTGTCGGCGCGGGCGAAAGAAGTGTTGCAACGTCGCCTGCGCGGCGAGGTGGTGACGCAGGAAGATAGCGGCATGAGCAAGGGCGAATGGCGCGAGTTTCAGGGGGAGTGGGGGGTAGCCCCATAGGCCAGCCGCATTGCCCAAAATTCGCGCCCTCGGCGGCGTTCAGGTATCTCTGGCTTTAGGCCTCTGGCGGCTCACCAGCGCCGGCTGGCGAGCGCAAGACCCTTTCCAAACCCTTAACAAAATTCCTGTAATCCCGCAAAATCAACGCATTAGCAAAGCTAACACGCGTGTAACGCGCCGCCTTACGCCTGCAACGGCCGCACCGAAATCTCCCCCTCACCGCGCGATTTCATCGCCGCGACGGCAGCGATACTGGCCGCCGCCGTGGTGAAATAGGGGATGCGGTCATAAAGCGCGACCGCGCGAATATCGCGGCTGTCCGACACCGCCTGGCTTCCTTCCGTGGTATTCATCACCAGCTGGATGTCGCCGTTTTTCAGCCGGTCCACAATGTTCGGCCGACCTTCGTAGACCTTGTTGACCACCTCCGCCGCCACCCCGTTCGCCTCGAGGAAGCTCGCGGTGCCCCGCGTCGCGATCAGTGAAAATCCCATCGAGACGAGGCTGCGCGCGGCCTCGGCCAGTTCGGCGGTCTTGTCCATTTGCTTCACCGAAAGAAACGCGCGACCCGCCTCTGGCAGCATCGTCCCGGCCCCCATCTGCGCCTTGAGGAACGCCCGGGCGAAGTTGCGGTCCCAGCCCATGACTTCGCCGGTGGAGCGCATTTCGGGCCCCAGAAGCGTATCGACGCCGGGGAAGCGCGCGAAAGGCAGCACCGCCTCCTTCACCGAGAACCACGGCGTGTTGGGATCGGCCAGGGTCATCGGATTGGCGAGCGGAAGCGTTGAATCGGGGCCGACACCCGCCGGATAGGCGGCGCGATGCGGAAAGTTCGCCAGTGGCTCGCCCGCCATCAGCCGCGCCGCGATTGAGGCAATGGCGCTGTCGGTGGCCTTGGCGACGAAAGGCACGGTGCGGCTGGCGCGCGGGTTCACCTCGAGCACATAGATCACCCCGTCCTTGATCGCGAATTGCACGTTCATCAGGCCGACGACGTTCAGCCCCAGCGCCAGCGCCTCGGTCTGCTTCTTGATCTCGGTCACGATTTCGGCCGAAAGCGTGTGCGGGGGAAGCGAGCAGGCGCTGTCGCCGGAATGCACGCCCGCCTCTTCGATATGCTGCATGATCCCCGCCACATGCACCGATCTGCCATCGCAGAGCGCATCCACATCCACCTCGATCGCGTTCGACAAGTAACAGTCGAGAAGCACCGGGCTGTCGCCGGACACGCGCACCGCCTCGCGGATATAGCGCTCAAGCTGGGCATCGTCGCGCACGATCTCCATGGCGCGGCCGCCCAGCACATAGGATGGGCGGATCACCAGCGGGTAGCCAATGCGGCCTGCAATATCAAAGGCTTCGTCGCGGGTACTGGCAAGGCCGTTGACCGGTTGCCTGAGGCCAAGGTCGTTCAGAAGCTTCTGGAAGCGCTTGCGGTCTTCGGCCAGGTCGATCGCGTCGGGGGTGGTGCCGAGAATCGGAATTCCCTCGGCTTCGAGTGCGCGCGCAAGCTTGAGCGGCGTTTGCCCGCCAAATTGCACGATGACCCCGTGCAGGGTGCCGTTTTCCTGCTCGACCCGGAGGATCTCCAGAACATGTTCAAGGGTCAACGGTTCGAAATAGAGCCGGTCAGAGGTGTCGTAATCGGTCGAGACCGTCTCGGGGTTGCAGTTGATCATGATCGTCTCGTAGCCGACTTTGGTCAGCGCGAAGCAGGCGTGGCAGCAGCAGTAATCAAACTCGATGCCCTGGCCGATGCGGTTCGGGCCGCCGCCGAGGATCACCACCTTTTTTGCCGCCGTCGGCCGCGCCTCGCATTCCACGTCGCCCATCGCGGGTGCCTCATAGGTGGAATACATGTAGGGCGTCTGCGCCTCGAACTCGGCCGCGCAGGTGTCGATGCGCTTGAAAACCGCCTGCACACCGAGATTTCGGCGCGCACGACGCACCTGACCCTCGTCGCGGCCAGTGAGCTGGGCGAGCCGGGCATCGGTGAAGCCCATCATCTTCAGTTTGCGCAAGCCATCCGCAGCGAGCGGCAGGCCCTCGCGGCGAATTTCGGCTTCTTGTTCGATAATTTCTCTTATCCGGGCAAGAAACCACGGGTCATAGGCGGTCGAATGTTCGATTTCTGCATCTGACAGACCATGCCGCATGGCCTGCGCGATCAGCCGCAAGCGGTCGGGGGTCTGCGCCGAGATGGCTTTGATGATGGCAGCTTTCTCTGGCGCACCCTCAATCTCGATTTCATCAAAACCAGAAAGGCCAGTTTCCATGCTGGCAAGTGCCTTTTGCACAGATTCGTGAAAACTGCGCCCGATAGCCATTGCCTCGCCCACCGATTTCATCGCGGTGGTCAATTCTGCCTTCGCACCCGGGAACTTTTCAAAGGCGAAACGCGGGATCTTGGTCACGACATAGTCGATGGTCGGCTCGAAGCTTGCGGGCGTGACCTTGGTGATGTCGTTGTCGAGCTCGTCGAGGGTATAGCCCACCGCGAGTTTTGCCGCGACCTTGGCGATCGGGAAGCCGGTAGCCTTCGAAGCGAGCGCCGAAGACCGCGACACCCGCGGGTTCATTTCAATCACCACCATGCGGCCATCGGCTGGGTTGATTGCCCACTGCACGTTAGAGCCGCCGGTTTCCACGCCGATCTCGCGCAGCACGGCGATCGAGCCGTTGCGCATGATCTGGTAGTCCTTGTCGGTAAGCGTCAGCGCCGGGGCGACGGTGATCGAATCGCCGGTGTGCACGCCCATCGGATCGACGTTTTCAATTGAACAGATGATGATCGCGTTATCGGCCTTGTCACGCACCACCTCCATCTCGAATTCTTTCCAGCCAAGCAGCGATTCGTCGACAAGGATTTGCGCGACCGGACTGGCATCAAGACCGGAGCGGCAGATGCGCTCGTAATCGTCGCGGTTGTAGGCAACGCCGCCGCCGGTGCCGCCGAGGGTATAGGCGGGGCGGATGATCGCGGGCAGGCCGACATGTTCGATAGCCGCAAGCGCTTCGGCGACGCCCGCGCTGATGTCATACTTGCCGCTTGCCAGTTTCGGTGCGGCGACGATAGTGGCTTTCGGGTTCTCCAGCCCAATCCGGGTCATCGCCTCGCGGAACAGCTTGCGATCTTCCGCCATTTCAATGGCTTGGCGGCTTGCGCCAATTAGTTCAACGTTAAACCTTTCCAGTACACCCATATCGGCCAGCGCTAGCGAGGTGTTCAATCCGGTTTGCCCGCCCATCGTCGGCAAAAGCGCATCGGGGCGTTCCTTTTCGATGATCTTGGCAACGACCTCGGGGGTGATCGGCTCGATATAGGTGGCATCGGCCATTTCCGGGTCGGTCATGATCGTGGCGGGATTCGAGTTCACCAGAATGACCCGGTAGCCCTCTTCGCGCAGCGCCTTGCAGGCCTGCGCCCCCGAATAGTCGAACTCGCAGGCCTGGCCGATGATGATTGGCCCGGCACCGATGATGAGAATGGATTTGATATCGGTTCTCTTCGGCATGACGGACCCCTTCGGCGGCGCAAATTGACCGCGTTATAGACATGTGCGGCATGGGCGCAAGGGCCGAAGGCCGCGCCCGCACGGCGCAGACCGGTTTTCCGCAGGCTGCCGCAGCGCCGATGCTTGACTTCGCCGCGCTGTCGCGCTTCATCGGCGCGAAACCTACGCCTCGGGAAGGGGACGTCCATGCATGCCTATCGCAGCCACACCTGTGGCGATCTGAACAAAGGCCATGGAGGGCAAGATGTGCGCCTGTCGGGCTGGGTGCACCGGGTGCGCGACCACGGCGGTGTGCTGTTCATCGACCTGCGTGACCATTACGGTGTCACGCAACTGATCTGCGATGGCGATTCGGCTGCCTTCAAGGCGCTGGAGGCGGTGCGCGCCGAATGGGTGATCCGCATCGACGGCGGGGTAAAGCTGCGCGATGCCAGCCTGATCAACCCCAAGATCCCAACCGGCGAGATCGAGGTCTATGTGCGCGAGATCGAGGTGCTTGGCCCGGCGGACGAATTGCCGGTTCAGGTGTTCGGCGATCAGGACTACCCCGAGGAAACCCGGCTTGCCTTCCGCTTTCTGGACCTGCGCCGCGAAGGGTTGCACGCCAACATGATGCTGCGCTCCAACGTTGTGCGCAGCATGCGTAACCGCATGTGGTCGCAGGGTTTTACCGAATTTCAGACGCCGATCATCACCGCCTCCAGCCCCGAGGGTGCGCGCGATTTTCTGGTGCCATCGCGGCTACACCCTGGCAAGTTTTACGCCCTGCCGCAAGCCCCGCAGCAGTTCAAGCAGCTGATCATGGTGGCGGGGTTTGACCGCTATTTCCAGATCGCCCCGTGTTTTCGCGATGAAGACCCGCGCGCCGACCGCTCGCCCACCGATTTCTACCAGCTCGACCTCGAGATGAGCTTTGTGACCCAGGAAGACGTGTTCGCCGCGATCCAGCCGGTGATTCAGGGCATTTTCGAGGAATTCGGCGGCGGCCGCAGGGTGGATGCCGCCTGGGCGCGCATTTCCTTTGCCGACAGCCTGAAGTGGTACGGCACCGACAAGCCCGACTTGCGCAACCCTATCAAGATGCAGGTAGTTTCTGACCATTTCCGCGGTTCGGGCTTTGCGATCTTCGCCAAGCTTCTGGAGAATGAAGGCACCGAGGTGCGCGCGATTCCCGCGCAAAAGGGCGGCAGCCGCAAGTTTTGCGACCGGATGAACGCCTTTGCGCAACAGCAGGGGCTGCCGGGGATGGGGTATATTTTCTGGCGGGAAAAGGGCGGCGAAGAGAAAGATGCCCGCATTCAACCAATTGTGCGCGCCTTGATGGGCCAAGACCCCGACGCTGCGACATTGGGTGAGTTGCTCGCGCCCTTGATCGCTGAAGAAACGAAAAAGGAAGGAGCCGAGAAGGTTAGTGGCGCGCTTGTTTCCGGAGATATTGAACGCGCGCGCTTTTTGATGAGTGCCTATTTTGGCGAATTCGAAGCCGCCGGCCCCCTTGCCAAGAACATCGGCCCGGAGCGCACCGAGGCGATCCGCCAGCAACTGGGTCTGGGCGAGGGCGATGCGGCCTTTTTCCTGGGCGGCAAGCCTGAACAGTTCGAAGCCGTCGCAGGCCGCGCGCGCAGCGAGATTGGCCGCGAATTGGGGCTCACCGAAGAAAACTGTTTCAAATTCGCCTGGATCGTCGATTTCCCGCTTTACGAGAAAACCGACGAGGGCAAGATCGACTTTTCGCACAACCCCTTTTCGATGCCGCAGGGCGGGCTTGAGGCGCTTTCGGGTGACCCGCTGAAAGTGCTGGGATATCAATATGATCTGGCCTGCAACGGCTATGAGTTGATTTCTGGCGCGATCCGCAACCACAAGCCCGAGATCATGTTCAAGGCATTCGAGCTGGCGGGTTACCCCGCGACCGAGGTCGAAAAGCGGTTCGGCGGCATGGTCAAGGCGTTTCGCTTTGGCGCGCCGCCGCACGGCGGCTGTGCCGCGGGCATCGACCGCATCGTGATGCTGTTGGCTGATGAGGCCAACATCCGGCAGGTCATCATGTTCCCGATGAACCAGCGGGCGGAAGATCTGATGATGGGCGCACCGTCAGAGCCGACGAATGAGCAATTGCGCGAATTGCGCCTGCGCCCGGTGCCGAAGGACTGAGTCTGGCCGATATCCACCGAAACGGCGTGGCCCCCTGCAAAGGCGGTTCAGGCCCCGAAAGCCTTGACCGCAGTTGCGAGCACCGAAAAGGCCAGCGTCAGCACACCGAAGCTGAACACGGTCCAATGCGTTGCGCGGGTCAGGCGCTCGTTTTCAACGATCCTGCGAAGGCGTTTGGACATGGTGGCGGTCTCCTTCGGTTTGATCCAACTGGTGCCAGTGTCAGTGCCGATTGCGGCAGGTTTGCGGAGCCCTTGTGCCGATTTGCGGACATTTGCGCCGCGCAGCGCGCTGCGCTAGGGTCGCGCGAATCCGGAGGGGCAAGATGCAGGCGCAAAAGGTATTCGGGGCAACGTTGCCTGAGTGGAAAGCTCCGGTGCGGCCCGGCCCGGCGCAGATCGAGGGGCGCTATGCCCGGCTCGAAAGGCTTGACCCCGAAGCCCATGCGCATGCGCTTTTCGCCGCCTATCGCGAGGATGACAGCGTCTGGGACTACCTGCCCTATGGTCCCTTCGCCTCGGAGGCGGGTTTCATCCGTTGGCTTGGCGATATGGCGGCAAGCACGGATCCGCTGTTTTACGCGATCCGCGACCTCGACACCGGGTTGATCGGCGGGATGCAGGCGTTCCTGCGGATCAGCCCCGAGGTGGGCAGCATCGAGCTTGGCCACATCAATATGGCGGCGCGGCTGCAACGCAGGCGCGCCGCGAGCGAAGCGATGCTGCTGATGATTGGCTGGGCATTCGATGCGGGCTACCGGCGCTTTGAATGGAAATGCGACGCGCTGAACCTGCCCTCGCGCCGCGCGGCCGAACGGCTGGGGCTGAGCTACGAGGGCGTGTTTCGGCAGGCGACCATCTACAAGGGCCGAAACCGCGATACCGCGTGGTTTGCGGCGATCGACGCCGAGTGGCCGGTACTGCGGGCCGCCTATGCGAGCTGGCTTGAGCCGCGGAATTTCGACGCGGACGGTGGCCAGATCTTGCGGCTGAGCGACCTTACACGGCCAATTCTTGCAGCGCGCGACCCGGCGCGCGGCTGAACGCGCGCTGCAAAGGCTGCATCTGACGCCGGTTTGGGTGCGGCGCGTCGCCCGCGCGCGCATCGCTCAGAACGCCGCGCCCGTAGCCAGCCGATCCCGCACCAGCCCCGAAATCCGTGCAAGCCCGGGCCCGGTTCCCTTGCCCTTGTGCTGCGCCTCGGCCAGCGCGTTTGCCGCAGCCTTCAGCGCCGGGTCATGCGCGCCAAGCGCGATTCCGGCAAGGAAATTGCTGACATAGGCGATGGTGGCAGCGTCGGTTGCCTTACCCAAAAGCTCGACAGCATGCGCCAGATCATCGCGTAGTGCCAGCGGATCAGGCTGCACGATAGCGTCGGAAACCGCGCCAAGCCCCTGCGGGCGCAGCGCAGGTGCCATCGCGCCAAGGATTAGGCTTTGGAAGGTTGCGAGGTTTTCGACCGGTTTGAGCAGAAATCCGTCTGCCCCTGCGGCCAAGGCTGCCGCTTCGCCTGCCGCCTCGCCCGAGCATCCGAGCAAAACGGTGCTGCTGTCCGGCAGCGCCGCGAGGTCCGCAATGAGTTCCACCCCGGACCCGTCGGGCAGCCCGAGATCGACGATCACCACCGCGGGGCGGTAGGTTTGCAGGTGCCTATGCGCCGAGCGCAGACAATCGGCACGGCGAATGCGCGCCCCCGAACGAAGGCACAAAAGCCGCATCGCCTCGCAGGCAAAACGGCTGTCTTCGACCACCAGTACCGTCAGCCCCATCAGCGGGCGTTCAGCACTGGCGGCGCGGCCTGCCAGAATTGCAGAAATGTCGTCGCCCATGTGTGCCTCCGGAATCACCTCTTGCGATCAAAGCGCATCAATGGCTAATCGACGGTAAAGATTGCCCGCCTGCCGCGCGCAGGCTAAACCACTGGCGATGAATGGCGGGGGCAGATGATCGGACGATTGAACCATGTGGCGATTGCGGTGCCCGACCTTGCAGCGGCGGTGGCGCAATATCGCGATACGCTTGGTGCCAGCGTCGGTGCGCCGCAGGACGAGCCTGCGCACGGCGTGACGGTGGTTTTCGTCGAACTGCCCAATACCAAGATCGAGTTGCTCTATCCGCTTGGCGAGGGCTCGCCAATTGCCGGTTTTTTGCAAAAGAATCCGGCCGGGGGCATTCATCACATCTGCTACGAAGTCGATGACATCTTCGCCGCGCGCGACCGGCTCACCACCGCTGGCGCACGCGTTCTGGGTTCGGGCGAGCCCCGGATCGGAGCCCATGGCAAACCGGTATTGTTCTTGCACCCCAAAGACTTCAACGGCTGCCTTGTAGAACTGGAGCAGGTCTGATGAATGCCACAGCCGCTGTCGTGCTGTTCGCCGTGACCTGGTTCATGGTGTTTTTCATCCTGCTGCCGCTGCGGCTGAAAACGCAGGGCGAGGCCGGAGAAGTGGTGCCGGGCACGCCGCAATCCGCCCCTTCGGCAGGCGGCGTTGGTCGCAAGGCGCGGCTGACCACGGTGGTCGCGGTGCTGCTTTGGGCGATCATCGCCGGGGTGATCGAATCGGGTTGGGTGACGCTGGCAGATATCGACTGGTTCGGGCAGCTTGACCGCTAACCGAGCGGCCCCGGCCGCCGCTCTTCGGATAGCAGCACATTTGCCTCTACCTGCCCGATGCCGGGCAGGGTCATGATCCGACGCCGCAATACGCGCTCAAAATCGGCAATGTCGCGGGCGATGATGCGCAGGCGGTAGTCAAAAAGGCCAAGCACATGCTGCACCGTCTGCACTTCCGGGATGGCGGTCGCCGCGCGCTCGAAATCTTCCAGTGAAACCCGGCCCTTGGCCGCGAGCTTTATGCCGAGAAACACGGTCACGCCAAAGCCGAGCGCGGCGGTGTCGAGCACCAGTCGCCGCCCGCAAAGCACCCCCGCCGCTTCCAGCCGCCTGATTCGCCGCCACGCCGCTGGCTGGCTGATGGCCAGCACCCGCCCCAAAGCCCCGGCGCTCAGCGTTGCATCGCGGGCAAGGCTGCGCAAGATTGCGCGGTCGGTATCGTCAAGGTCAATCACAGGGGCACCCCATGGCTGTCCTTGATCGTTGAGACGAGCATCAGCGCTTCGCTGTCGGCGATATGCGGCAGAGTCAGGATGCGGCTGCGGTAAATGTCCTGATAGTGCAACATGTCGCGCGCAATGACATTCAAGCGCACATCTGTCCTTCCAAGGAACGTTTGAATTTCAAGTACTTCCGGAACGTCACGCGCTGAGGCTAGAAACTCGTCAAAGGCGCGGGGGTTGGTTTTGTCCAAGGTGAAACGAAGGCTTACCTCCACTTCCCAGCCCAGTTTGCGCCAGTCGATCAACGCTTGTTCACCGCGCAGCACACCGCCTGCCCGCAACCTTTCCAACCGCCGCCAGCAGGTGGCGGCGGTCACCCCGGCGCGCTCGGCAAGTTCGACCGTTGGCAGTTCCGGCTCGGCCAGCATCTGCCGCAAGATCCTGCGGTCGGTATCGTCAATCTGCATGAAAAAACCGGAATTGCTAAGGTATGCGAATGATCATTATCAAATTCTGCTCTTTCAGTCAAAGAAAGCGCAGAATATCGCGACGGGAAGTCTATTGTCTTGTGCATCAACTCAGCCCGAGGAGGCCCCCATGCGTGTGTATTATGACCGTGATTGCGACATCAACCTGATCAAGGACAAGAAGGTGGCCATTCTTGGCTACGGCAGCCAGGGCCATGCCCACGCGCTGAACCTGCGCGACTCGGGGGCGAAAAACGTGGTCGTGGCACTGCGCGAAGGCTCGGCTTCGGCAGCAAAGGCCTCGGCCGAAGGCCTCAAGGTTATGGGCATTGCCGAAGCTGCGGCCTGGTGCGACCTGATCATGTTCACGATGCCCGACGAGTTGCAGGCCGCGACCTACAGGAAATATGTGCATGACAACCTGCGCGATGGCGCGGCGATTGCCTTTGCCCATGGTCTCAACGTGCATTTTGGCCTGATCGAACCGAAACCCGGTGTTGATGTGATCATGATGGCCCCGAAAGGCCCCGGCCATACCGTGCGCGGTGAATTCGTGAAGGGTGGCGGTGTGCCCTGCCTTGTCGCCGTGCATCAGGATGCATCGGGCAAGGCGATGGAAATTGGCCTGTCCTATTGTTCCGGCATCGGCGGCGGCCGCTCGGGGATCATCGAAACCAACTTCCGCCAGGAATGCGAAACCGACCTTTTCGGCGAACAGGCGGTGCTGTGCGGCGGCCTTGTCGAGTTGATCCGCATGGGCTTTGAAACCCTTGTCGAAGCCGGTTACGAGCCGGAAATGGCCTATTTCGAGTGCCTGCACGAGGTCAAGCTGATCGTGGACCTGATCTACGAAGGCGGTATTGCCAACATGAACTACTCGATCTCCAACACCGCCGAATACGGCGAATACGTCTCGGGCCCGCGGATTCTGCCCTATGCCGAAACCAAGGCGCGGATGAAGGAAGTACTGACCGATATCCAGACCGGCAAGTTCGTTTCCGAGTTCATGCAGGAAAACACCGTTGGCCAGCCCTTCTTCAAGGCCACCCGTCGGCGCAACGACGAACACCAGATCGAAAAGGTCGGCGAGAAACTGCGCGCCATGATGCCGTGGATATCCAAGGGAAAGATGGTGGATCGTTCGCGCAACTGATTGTAATACAAAAACAAACATCGGGGGTGCCAGACTTGGCACCCCTTCTTCATTGTCAAGATGCCCCGCGGGGTGCGAGGGGCTGCGCCCCCGGGGCCTTCAGCGCGCGCCGAGGCCCGCCAGCATCAGCCCGCGCCGGATCGGGCCGAGCGCGTGCATTGCTGCAAGCGCTGCCGCCCGAGCCTCGCGCATCGGTTTTGCCCCAAACATCGAGGCGCGGTTCAGCGCATCGATACCGGCAACGCGAGCCGCCACCTCGGGCCAGCGCTGTCGCTGATAGGCGGCCAGCATGGCGGGTGCGCCGATCCCCGCAGGGTCGCGGCGCGCCAGTTCAAGCAGGCAGGCAAGATCGGCGAGGCTCATGTTCAGCCCCTGTGCGCCGATTGGCGGCACCACATGCGCGGCCTCGGCGATCAGCGCGGTTCGTTCGGCGGTGAAGCGGTGCGCAATCTGGCTTGCCATCGGCCAGAGCGCGCGCCCGGTCACCAGCCGCAGTGGCCCGAGAATTCCGCAGGACCGATCGAGCAGCGCCGCCTCGAAATCCGGCACCGGCAGCGCAGCCAGCCGCTCGGCCTCGGGCCCGCGCTCCATCCAGACGATCGCGGATGAGGGCAGCCCCTCGCGGTCGGGAAGCGGCACCAGAGTAAAGGGGCCGCCGGAGCGGTGAATCTCGGTCGAAACATTCTGATGCGGAACCGGGTGGGTTACCGAAAATGCCAGCGCCTTTTGCCCATAGCGCAGCTTGCGCAGGCCGATGCCAAGCGCCTTGCGCACCGGGCTTTCGCGCCCGTCGGCCGCCACCAGCAACCGTGCTTCAAGACGGGAACCATCGGAAAGCGTCACCTGGGCCGACCCCTCGCGGGTGAAAACCGCGGTTGTCGCAAGCCCCGGACGAAAGCTCACCCCCGCAAGACCCGCCAGATGCACCACCATTTCGCGCCGAATCAGCCAGTTCGGCAGATTCCAGCCGAAAGGTTCGTTCGAGAGGTCCGAGGCATCGAAATCTCGTACCAGCCGCGCTTCGGCAGCTTCCGCTTCAATGATCCGCATCACCTGCAAGGCCGCCGCATGCGGGGCAAGCCGGGGCCAGAGGCCGATGCCGCGCAACAGCTCGACCGAGGGCCGCAGCAATGCGGTCGAGCGCAGATCGGCACCTTGCGCCGCTTCGGCAGTTACCGGCGGCTCCGGATCGATGCAGGCCACCGTAACGCCGAGCGTGGCAAACCCAGCCGCCGCCGCCATTCCGGCGATGCCGCCGCCCGAAACCACGATGTCGAACTGCTCTGCCATCGCCCCCCCTGAGCGTCGAACATAGGCGGCGCGCGCGCCGGGGCCAAGCCTCAGCGGCGAAGGTTGGCCAGAAACCCCGCCAGATCGCTGGTGTGGTGGTCGATGTGCGGAGCCTCTACCGCCGTTTCGGCCACATGCACGCAGCGCATGCCAAGCGCGTGCGGAACCATCAGGTTGCGCGGGTCATCTTCAAACATCGCGGCGCGCTCTGGCGCGATCTCGGCGCGGGCAAAAACCGCCGCGTAGGCCGCGGCATCCGGTTTTGGGTGAAATCCGGCATGTTCGACGCCGTAAATCCCGTCAAAAATCCCGGCAAGACCGCGCGCATCCAGCACTTTCCCGGCATAGGACGAGGAGCCATTGGTGAACACGAAGCGCCGCCCCGGCAGCGCCGCGATCTGGGCGCGCAAGACCGGGTCGGGCTGCAGCGCGGCAAGCGAAATTTCGTGCACCTCGGTCAGATAGGGTCCGGGGTCAACGCCATGCTCGCGCATCAGCCCGGCCAGCGTGGTGCCATAGCGCTGCCAATAGGCGTTGCGCAGCCGATCTGCCTCGGGACGGTCAACCCCAAGCGATTGCATGACATAGGCGGTCATCCGAACCTCGATCAGCTCGAACAGCCGCGCCGAGGGCGGGTAAAGCGTGTTGTCGAGGTCAAAGACCCAGTTGGAGACATGTGCGAAATCGGCTGCTGGCATGGTGCGAACCCTAGCTGCGGCGGGCACCCCCCGCAAGCTGCGCTATCGGCTTGTCAGCAGGGCGGCACCCGGCATAGGCTCCGGTGCCGGGCAGAAACGGAACAGAAGCGATGCAGAAAGATGCCTATACCCTGATCCTCGAAGCTATCGACGCCGGGGTGTACCGGCCCGGCGACAGGTTGGTGGAATCGGAGCTGGCCGACCGTCTTGGCGTGTCGCGCACCCCGGTGCGCGAGGCGTTGCAACGGCTTGAAACGCAATCGATGCTGGCACGCGACGGGCGCAGCCTGATCGTCGCCTCGCTCGATCACAACCAGTTGGCCGAGCTTTATGTGGTGCGGGCAGAGCTTGAAGGGCTTGCAGCACGGTTGGCCGCGCGGCATGCAACCCCGGAGGAAATCCGCGTGCTTGGCGACATGGTGGCGGAAGACCGCGCCCATATCGGCGACCCGGTGGCGCTCAGCCGCGCCAACAAGCGGTTTCACCGCCAGCTTCATCTCGCGTCGCACAATCGCTATCTGGTGGCACAGCTTGACCTCGTGCACCGCTCGATGGCGCTTTTGGCCACCACCTCGCTGGCTGCCGAGGGGCGCGGCGAAACCGCGCTGGCCGAGCATCAGGCAATTGTCGATGCGATTGCCGCGGCCGATGCCGAGGCGGCGCAGGCAGCCTTGCGGGCGCATATCTCGAAGGCGTTCGAAACGCGGCTGAAACTCGACGCGGCAGGCATCGGGCGATCACGCGGCTGAAGGCACTGAAAACCCCTGCGGGTGGCAGGAATTCAGGCGTGCGCAGCGGCTGCGGGTGGCGTGGATGCGGGCTGGTCAAAAAACCCGTGCGCGGTCTTGTCCCAATAGAAGGGGCGCACTGCGACCTCGTAGATGGCCTTCCAGGCGGCGAGCGCGCCAAGCGGAAAATAAAGGTTTAGCACCGGCAGCCAGGGCCAGAGGTGGCGGTGTTCGCGGCCGCGAACCGCCCAGGCGGCAACCCCCATGGTGATGACTTCCGAGGCGATGAAAAGCCCGGTCAGCAGCCCAAGACCCCGGTCCCCGACCAGCCCGTGCAGCGGATGGCCAGCGCCGATTGCCACAACCGCCAACACCCAAAGCACCGGAGCCAGCAGGTATTGCGACAAGGTGCCGAGGAACAGCACCTGAAAACCAATGAAGCGCCACGCGCCAAGTTGGTGCCACAAAAGCAGGGGGTCGCGCATGTGCACCCCCCAGGTCATCGCGTAGCCCTTGAGCCAGCGCGAGCGTTGCCGCACCCAGGGCAGGGTCCGGCAGTTCGCTTCTTCGTGGGTTACCGTGGCGATCAGTTCGGTGTGGTAGCCGTGCCTTGCAAGGCGAATGCCCAGATCGGCGTCTTCGGTAACATTATGCGCATCCCACCCGCCGAGCGCCTCAAGCGCCGCGCGGCGAAAAAACAGTGTCGTGCCCCCAAGCGGCACCACCAGCCCGAGCCGGGCGAGGCCCGGCAGCATGGCGCGAAACCACGCCGCATATTCGGCGGTAAAACAGCGCGAAAGCCAGTTGGTGCGCGGGTTGTAATAATCGAGCACGCCTTGCAGGCAGGCAACCTCTGGACCGCGTTCGTGAAAGCGGCGGACCACGGCGAAGATCTGGTCCGGGTCGGGTGCGTCCTCGGCGTCATAAACCCCGATGATCGTGCCGCGGCAGAAATTGAGCGCAAAGTTGAGCGCCCGCGGCTTGGTCCTGATCGGTCCGTCAGGCACCACGATCACCCGCGCCCAATGCGGCAGGCGGATGCGGGCAAGCACGGCGCGGGTGGCCGCATCTTCCTCCTCGACCACCAGCAACACGTCGAGCAACTCGCGCGGGTAGCTTAACCGAGCCAGGCGGGCCAGCAGCCGCCCCGAAATGTCGTGTTCGCGAAACAGTGGTACCAGCAGCGAAACCACCGGCAGCCGGGCAATGGAAGGCGGCGGCACGGCCGCCACGCGACGCTCGCGCCAATTGCTCAGAAGTTCGGCCAGAAAGGCGGCAAGCTTGAGCGCAGAACCGGCGGCAAGTGTCAGCACCGCCCAGAAGGTCACAAGCGCGAAACTTGCGATCGGGGCAAGCCAGAATGCAGCCGCGGCCCCGATCAGCGCGGCCCAGGCAATCTTGTGCGCCAGCGGTCGGTTGATGTTGCGGCAGCTTTCGCGCGCGGCGACCAAGGTTTCGGCGCGCCGGATGAGCGCGGTCTGCCGCCGTGCCAAGAGCGCCGCATGCACCGACGGTTCTGATGCGATCACCATCGCATAGGGCGCAAGCGCTTCGGGCAGGGTATCGCGCAGGCGCGCAAAATCTTCGGGGCGCGAGGTGGCGATGACGGTGCATCCGGCAACCCGACGCCACGGCAGCATGCCGGACTTGAGGCAGGTTTCGGCACCGATTCGGTCGATCAGGCGCGGATCGGGCAGGTCGTTCAACGGGTCGATGACGGCGGCATGCCATTGTTCGGCCAAGGCCGCCATCAGGTCTGCTTCGCGCACCCAGCCATGCGCGAGCAGGATGTCGCCCAATCGCACCTCTTGGCGCTTGCGCAGGGCTAGTGCCTTGAGCAGGTTATCGGGAGAAATCGCCTGCATTTCCAGCAAGATGCGCCCCAAAGGGCGGCGTGTTTCGGTGCCGCGCAGCGCGGCTTGCGGCGCATCAACCCCAACCCGCGCGAGCGCGGCCTGAGGCGTTTGGTCAGTGGCAAGGGCAAGCATGGCGGCAGCCGGGACAAGGGGCGATGCGCCCACTCTTGCGACCCGGGGTTAATGAAGCGTTAAGGTCAGCAAGGCAGCGTCGGCTGCCTAGGGTCAAACCGCGCGGCGCAGGCGCATTGCCTCGGTGAACCGCTCGAAAAGATAGACACTGTCTTGCGGGCCGGGGCTTGCTTCGGGGTGGTACTGCACCGAAAATACCGGCCGGTCGAGCATGCGGATGCCGCAGTTCGAACCGTCAAACAGGCTGACATGGGTTTCCAGCACCCCCTCGGGCAGGGTCTGGCTATCGACCGCGAAACCGTGGTTCATCGAGGTGATCTCGACCTTGCCGGTTTCAATATCCTTCACCGGGTGGTTGGCACCGTGGTGGCCGTGGTTCATCTTGATGGTCCTTGCCCCAAGCGCCAGCGCCAGCATCTGATGGCCAAGGCAAATGCCGAACAGCGGCAGATCGGCCGCGAGCACACCCTGGATCATCGGCACGGCATAGGCTCCGGTCGCCTCCGGGTCGCCGGGGCCGTTCGAGAGAAAAACACCCTCGGGGTTCTGCGCCAGCACATCGGCAGCGGTGGCCGAGGCGGGCAGCACGGTCACCTCGCAGCCGCTCGAGGCGAGGCAGCGCAGAATGTTGCGCTTGGCACCAAAGTCTATCGCCACCACGCGCAGCCCCGGACCCTCGCGGCGGGTATAACCCGCAGGCCATGCCCAGCGCATTTCATCCCAGCGGTAGCTTTGCGCGCAAGTCACCTCTTTGGCGAGGTCGAGGCCAACCAGCCCACCCCAAGCGCGCGCCTTCTTGACCAGCGCTGCAACGTCGAACCGCCCCTCCGGATCATGCGCAAGCGCCACATGCGGCGCGCCTTGCTGGCGGATCGCGCGGGTCAGGCGGCGGGTATCGATGCCACCCACGCCGATACGGCCGCGCCGCTCCATCCATTGCACCAGATCGCCCGTCGCCCGCCAGTTGGAAGGCTCGGTCGGGTCCCATTTGACCACCATGCCTGCGGCCACCGGCGCGGCAGCTTCATCATCCTCGGCGGTAACGCCGACATTGCCGATATGGGGAAAGGTGAAGGTCACGACCTGGCCCGCATAGGAAGGGTCGGTCATGATTTCCTGATAGCCCGTCATTGCGGTGTTGAAAACGAGTTCGGCCACCGTTTCGCCGGTCGCGCCAAAACCGCGGCCAAAGAACACCGAGCCATCGGCAAGCGCGATGCAGGCTGTAGGCTTTTCGGGGTTGGGGCGGCTGGCGGGCATGGGCGACTCTCCCAGGGTGGATTCGGGCGAACCTAAAGGCGCTGGCGGCGGCGGTCAAGGTCCGGGGGCGGAAGGACTTTCTTATGTTTCTCAATGGGTTGAGAATGTTGTGCCCGGGCGCGCAATCCGCTATGCTGAAAGCTCACGCGGCGAAGGGGTGGATGCGATGGAATTGCGGGAACGGATCGCCGAAGGGTTGAAGGACGCGATGCGCGCGAAATCGGCAGATCGGCTCTCGACGCTCAGGCTTATCATTGCCGCGATCAAGGACCGTGAGATTGCGATGCGCAACGAACCTGACGGCGGCACCGTGGGCAATGCCGAAATTCTTGCCATCCTCGCCCGGATGATCAAGCAGCGGCACGAAAGCGTGCGTGCCTATGAGGAGGCCGGGCGTCTGGAACTGGCGGAAAAGGAAAGCGCCGAGATCAAGGTCATCGAGGAATTCCTGCCGCGCCAGATGGATAGCACCGAAGTGAGCGCGGCAATCGACGCTGCGGTGGCGGCTACGGGAGCCACCGGAATTCGCGATATCGGCCGGGTGATGGCCGAATTGAAGGCCCGCTACCTCGGCCAGATGGATTTTGGGGCTGTCGGCCCGTTGGTCAAGGCGCGACTGACCTAGGGCGCGCTTGCGCCTGCCGCAGTGTCGCGCGGCCCCGCCTAGCGCGGGGTGACACCGCGCAACCGCTCCGACCGGCGGCGCAGCAACTCGACAGTGGTCAGCAGCGCAACCGAGATGATAACCAGAATTGTTGCAACCGCGAGGATCTGCGGGCTGATCTGTTCGCGAATGCCGTTCCACATCTGCCGCGGAATCGTCTGTTGCGTGTGGTCGGCGACAAAAAGCACCACCACAACCTCGTCGAACGAGGTCACGAAGGCGAAGAGCGCGCCAGAGATCACGCCGGGCATGATAAGCGGCATTACCACCTTGAAAAAGGTGGTGCGCGGGTTTGCACCAAGCGCCGCCGCAGCGCGGGTCAGCGACTGGTCAAAGCCGACAAGCGTTGCCGTGACGGTAATGATGACAAAGGGAATGCCCAGCGTCGCATGCGCAAGGATCACGCCCAGATAAGTGCCCGCCAACTTGCCGCAATCTGATGGCAGGCCGATCATGCCAAAGAGGCCGCATGGGTTGGAGTAGAAGAAGAACAGACCGGTCGCGGTGATGATGAGCGGCACGATCATCGGCGAAATCAGCACCCCCATGATCACCCGCCGATAGGGCATTTCTGGCCGCGACAGGCCGAGTGCGGCCAATGTTCCTAGAACCGTTGCAAGCAAGGTGGCAAAAAACCCGATGATGATCGAGTTCTTGGCAACTCGCACCCAGGTGGTGTTGTGCCAGACATCCGACCACCACGAACTGTCGCGCGGCGCATCTGGCGCATTCATGCCGAAAGTCAGAAGGCTGTCATACCAACGCAAGGAATAGCCTTCGGGGTCGAGCGCCAGCATTCTGTCGGTGAAGGTGAAATAGGGCTCGGCGTTGAACGACAAGGGAATGATGACAAGGATCGGCGCGATCAGAAACAGGAAGATCAGCGAACAGATGACCAGATATGTCGCGCGCCAAAGCCGTTCAAGCGGGGTGGCATAGGTTGGAAGAGCCATCGGATTACCCCAGCTTCATGTTGTCGATGCCGACGATACGGTCGTAAAGCCAGTAGAGGATCAGCACACCGAAAAGCAGGATGCTCGCCAGCGCCGCGGCCAGCGACCAGTTCAGCGACTTTTGCATGTGGAAGGCGATCAGGTTCGAGATCAGCTGGCCATCGGCACCGCCGACCAGCGCCGGGGTGATGTAGTAGCCAACCGCGAGGATGAAAACCAGCAGCGCCCCGGCCCCGACACCCGGCAGGGTTTGCGGCAGATAGACCCGGCGGAATGCGGTCCAGGAGGTAGCCCCGAGCGAGCGCGCGGCGCGCACATACGAAGGCGGGATCGGGCGCATCACCGAATAAAGCGGCAGCACCATGAAGGGCAGCAGGATATGGGTCATCGCCACGATCGTGCCAATGCGGTTGTACATCATCTGGATTCGGCCATCTTCGCCGATGATGCCGACGGCTACCATCAGGTCATTCACCACGCCCTGACTTTGCAGCAGCACGATCCACGAGGTGGTGCGCACCAGAAGCGAGGTCCAGAATGGTAGCAGCACCAGCACCATCAGCAGGTTCGATCTTGCCAGCGGCAGCGTTGCCAGCAGATGCGCAATCGGGAAGGCAAGAACCAGGCAGATCAGCGTGATCGCTGCCGAGAGGCCGAGGGTGCGCATGAACAGCATCACATAGACCCGCACCTTTTGGTCAACCTGCACGATTGCGCCGGTTTCGTCGCGGGTCAGGTCCAATGCGTTGAGGTAAAAATCGAGCGTGTAGCCGGTCGAGGCCGAGCGCATCGCCCGCCAGACCAGCGGATCTGCCCATTTCGCATCGGCGGCGGCAAGCGCCTCGCGGTAGGGCGGCGCGAGCCTGTCGGCGTTGCGCACGGTCGTGGTGAACAGCGAGCGGGTGCCGGGGATATCGTAGTTGATGCGCTCTCCCACCGAGCCGCCTGCGCGAGTCGCTTTTAGATGCACGAGGTCGGCGGCGAGCGCGGCATATGCGGTCTCGTCGGGCTGGGTGCCCTGCGGGTTCTGCTCGAACCAGGCCGTGACATTTGTCATCAGCTTGGTGATCTCGCCGGTATCGCGGTTTTCGTATTCGATAAAGCCGGGGTTATAGACCGACTGGAACAGCATCTGCCCGATCGGAATCACGAAGGTGATCACCACGAACAGGAAAAGCGGTGCCACCAGCAGGAAGGCGCGGCGGCGCGAGCGCGCCTGCGAATGCGCCAGCGCCGATTTCAGCGGCTGGCCATCGGCGGTGGTAAGCAGGGCCGGGGCATCTGACATGGGCGCGGCTTTCGGGCAGGGAGGGGGTGGGGGGGGGGCGGCACCTTTCAGGTGCCGCCCCGGTCTGTAATCAGCCAGCCAGCCAGGCGGCAAAGCGGGCGTTCAGCTCGGAATCATGGTCAGCCCAGAATTCGAAGTCGGTGAGCAGGGCATTGCCCATGTTGGCCGGGTTGGTTGGCATGTGCGGTGCCATCTCGGTCTTGCCGTCCTGATAAAGGCCGACAAGCGCCGCCGAAGACCTGCGTGCCGGACCATAGCTGATCCACTTGGCTTGATCCGCTAGCCGCTGGGTGTCGGTCGAGAAAGCGAGGAACTTCAGCGCATCTTCAAGGTGCGGCGCGCCCTTCGGGATCGCCCAGAGGTCAAAGTCCATGTACTGGCCATCCCAGACAATCTGGAACGGCTTGCCTTCGGCTGCGATGGCATCAAAGATACGGCCATTGTAGGCAGTCGCCATGATCACTTCGCCATCGGCCAGTAGCTGCGCCGGTTGCGCGCCTGCCTCCCACCAGACCACCGATGCCTTGATGGTGTCGAGTTTGGCGAAGGCGCGGTCCACACCTTCGGGGGTGGCAAGAACGGCGTAGACTTCAGAGGCGGGAACGCCATCCGCCATCAGTGCCATTTCCAGCGTGCCTTTCGGGCCTTTCTTCAGGCCACGCTTGCCGGGGAATTTGGCGGTGTCGAACAGATCAGCGATTGTCGAGGGCGCTTCGCCGGTGAACTTCGATGCGTCATAGGCGAAAACCGTGGACCAGAAGATCGTCGCCACCGCGCATTCCGACAGCGCGCCGTCAAGGAAGTCTTCGGTGGCAGGCGTGCCATCGGGTGCGGGCGGCAGCATCGCCGGGTCGATCGGTTCGAGCATGCCTTCGTCACAGAGCCGCACGGCATCGGAAAGCTCGATGTCGAACAGATCGCCGGTGACGTTCTTGGCTTCGACCTGCGCCTTAAGCGGCACTACCGGGTTGTCGGCGTCGATCGAGTTGACGCGGATACCGGTCAGGGCGGTGAAGGGCTTGTGATAGGCTTCGACCTGGCTCTTCGTGTAAGCGCCACCCCACGAGATGACGTTGATTTCCTGCGCACCGGCGGCAGCGCCGGCAGCGATCAGGGCGGTTGTAAGGATCAGGGTCTTTTTCATTGCAGTCTCCCGGTTGGTTGTTGAAGTTTTTGACTTATTGTCACTTTTGGCCGCGAACGTCACGGCAGAAACGGGTTCGGGCGGTCATCCCGAACCCAAGACTCAGAGTGGTTCAAGCGCACGGGCGTCAAGCGGGTCCCAGCCGATGTTCACCGTCTGACCCGGTGAAAGCCGGGTCTGACCGATGGTGTTGCGCATCTTCATGATGAAATCCGACGAGCCCGCCACATGCAGCCGCGCCCGCAGAATGTCGCCCATGTAGATCACCTCGATCACCTCGGCACCGATCACATGGGCACCGGGGGGCATCATATCCGGCTTGAATTCCACCCGCTCGGGGCGGATCGAGACCAGCGTTTTCTGGCCCTTGTGGGTGACGTTCACCGGCGTTGCGTCAATCACCTCGCCAGTGGCCAGCCGCACCAGCGCCTTGCCGGCCTCAATCTGTTCAACGACCCCGGTAAGCTTGTTGTTCTCGCCGATGAACTGCGCCACGAAACTGTTGCGCGGCCGCTCGTAAAGCTCGTCCGGCGTGTCGAGCTGCTGGATCACTCCGTCGTTGAATACCGCCACGCGGTCGCTCATCGTGAGCGCCTCGCCCTGGTCGTGGGTAACATAGACCACCGTCAGCCCAAGACTGTCATGCAGATGCTTGATCTCGAACTGCATATGTTCGCGCAACTGCTTGTCGAGCGCGCCGAGCGGCTCATCCATCAGGACCAGCTTGGGGTCGAACACCAGCGCGCGGGCAAGTGCGATGCGCTGCTGCTGGCCACCCGAAAGCTGCGCCGGGCGGCGGTGTACAAAAGCCCCCATCTGCACCATGTCGAGCGCGCGCTTGATCTTCGCTTCGCGCTCCGATTTGCCGATGCCGCGCACCTCCAGCGGAAATGCGAGGTTTTCGCCGACCGACATATGCGGGAAAAGCGCGTAGTTCTGAAACACCATGCCGATGCCGCGCTTGTGCGGCGGCACCTGGTTGATCGGGCGGCTGTCGAGCCGTATATCGCCATGCGTTGCGGTTTCGAACCCCGCCAGCATCATCAGACAGGTGGTCTTGCCCGACCCGGAGGGGCCGAGCATGGTCAGAAACTCACCCTTGGCGATTGAAAGGTTCAGGTCTTTGACGACAAGCGTTACACCGTCGTAGCTTTTTTGCACGCGATCAAAGACGACAAATCCTTCGCCGACAGCTGCGGCGTTGCTTGCAGTCACTTAGGGCTCCCCGTTCGTTTTTTTCGTTGTTATCCCGTTCCCTGACTTAATCGAAAGCCTGAACAGAATTCAACCCGTCTGTTCCGCTGCCGGGCCAGGGGCCTGGGTGTGCAGGCATTTGCGGGCTGACGCGCCAGAATACCCGCCCGAAAGCGGCATCTGGTGCAGGTCTTGCGACCAAAGCGAAAATGCCGCTGTGGTCTGCCGGGAACGCCGCAGAATCGGCTGCCGGTCACGGCATCAGCGCAATGCGCCGTGCGCAATGCCGCGGGACGAAAAGGGGGGGGAAGTGGTGCGGTCGAAAAGACTCGAACTTTCACGGGTGTTACCCCACAGCGACCTCAACGCTGCGCGTCTACCAATTCCGCCACGACCGCACGCCTAGGCTTGGTGGCGCGGTGTTTAGCCGAGCCTTTGGGCGAAGGAAAGCGGATTTTGTGCCCGCGAACGCATTTGATGGCGGCAAAACGAAGGCCGGGGGGGGGCACCGCCCCCCGGCCCGATTCAGATGCCCCGGCTCAGCGGAAAAAGAGCGCGGGCAAAGTAAGGATCGTGACCAGCCCGGTCGCGACACCGACCGGCTGCGCTACCGCAGGCTGATCGGCAATCGCCGGAATCACCATCGGTTCGACCACTGCCTGCAACTCGATCGGCGCGGGTGCCGCAACCGCGACCGGCGCAGGTGCGGGCACCGGTACCGGAGTTGGCGCAACTGCGACCAATGGCAGCGGCGCGGGCGCGGGCACAGGTGCCGGGGTCGCCACAACGACCGGCGCGGGCGCGGGCACCGGGACGGGTGCGGGTGCCGGGGCGACCGCGAAGGTGGGCAGGCCGGTGGGCGCAGGTGCTGCCGGCGCGACAGGCGCAAGCAGGTCGCTGCGGCCGCCCAGCGTATAGGCCGCCTTGCGGATCAGGTCGGTGCGCTCGGGTTGCCCGGGCGCGAACACCGCAGCACTGCCCGAGGCCAGCGCATCGATGCCGTTCTGGTACCAGTCAAGCGCCAGGTCGGGCCGCGCGGTGGTGCCGAAGCCCATCGCCAGATGGTGGCCGATAAGCTCGCTGTAAACCCGCTCGCCCAATGCCGTCAGCAGCAACGCGGATCCGATCGCCACATCCATGTTGTCGGTGCGATAGCCGACCGAGAGGCAGATCTTCGAGGTCGCGGCAAGCTGCACCGGTGCCATGCCCGAGCCAAGCGCAAAGCTCGACACGCCGGCCAGCACTTCGCTGCGGGTGCGCAGCGAAAGCGCCGCCACATGTTCGGCCATCGCCGGGCCGAAGCCCGCGCATTGCGCTGAAATGTCGGCGGAACTGACGTTGGCAATGCGCGCCGCCGCTTCTTCGCCCTGGGTAATGGCATAGGTGCGCGCAAGGCAGAACTGCTCGCCCAGCGCCTGCTGCGGGTCGGTCATCGAGGCGGCGGTGACAAAACCGCCATTGCTCGATGTGATCAGGCTGACCTTGTTGCAATGCGAGGCAAGCGATGCCTGCACCACGGCCCCGCCAAGGAAGGTCGGCAGGCCGGGCGAGGTTGGCACCGGAGCCACCGGCGTTGCGGTGATGACCGGAATCGGGGTCGGGGCGGGCTGCGGCGCGGGTGCGGGCTCGGGGCTGACGGCCTTGTTGAACTCGGGCGCTGTCGGTGCCTTGGTGATAACCCCCGGTGCCGGGCTGACGCCCATCGCCTCGTCGCGCCAGAGCACCAGAAGCCCGCGCATGCCCATCGGGTTTGTCGCGGCTTGCTGCATGGTCAGCGCCCCGCCGGCAATTGCGCGGTGATAGGAGCCGACAAGATGCGAGCGCTCGAAATCGGTCAACTGGCCGGTCGGCGAATAGCCGAGCACGATCTGGTAATCGCTGATCGCGCGGCGCGATTGCTGGCCAAGCACGCCATCGGGAGTGCCGGTGTTGAAGCCGAAATGGTTGAGCGCAACCTGCACCTCGCGGTTGGCTTCGCGTTGGGCCGAACTTACGGCAACCGTGGCGTTGCGGTTGGCATTGTTGCGCGCCGCCTCATTGATGATTGCGCCACCGATCAGGCCGCCGATCAGACCACCCACCAGACCGTTATCTGCCAACGCCACACCCGCCGGGGTCATCCCCAGCACCGCGATCATCGGCACCATTGCAAATCTTTTCGAGATCATTCAACTCTCCTCCTGACTACGGGTCGCCCGAGGCGGTCCGGGCAAGCGGAACACGCGGGCAACGCACCAGTCCCCGGAAACGGGGCGCATTGCGCGGCAATTCTTCGCCCGAATCGTCGCCAGATCAAGGCGTTTCGCAGAAACTGGCTGCGGATTGACCAGCTCGGAGGTGGAAAAGTGGTAGAATGGATCACCTCGCAGTCGCATGTGCCCTACGCCGATGCGGTCGCCTTCATGCAGGCGCGGGTGGCCGCCATTTCCGAAAACCGCGCCGACGAGGCGATCTGGTTGCTCGAGCACCCGCCGCTTTATACCGCGGGCACCTCGGCGCGTGCCGCAGATCTGCTCTGGCCGGATCGCTTTCCGGTCCATGAAACCGGGCGTGGCGGGCAGTACACCTATCACGGTCCGGGCCAGCGCGTGATCTATGTGATGCTCGATCTCAACCGCCGCGGCCGCGATGTGCGCCGCTTCGTCGGCGCGCTGGAGGCCTGGGTGATCGCCACCCTCGCAGAATTCGGCGTGCAGGGTGAACGGCGCGCGGGGCGGGTGGGGGTCTGGGTGACGCGCCCCGACAAGCCACCGCTGCCCGACGGCACCCCGCGCGAAGACAAGATCGCGGCAATCGGGGTGAAACTGCGCAAATGGGTCAGTTTTCACGGCATCTCGATCAACGTCGAACCGGAGCTTGCGCATTTTTGCGGCATTGTGCCCTGCGGCATCTCCGGGCACGGCGTCACCAGCCTTGTCGACCTTGGCCAGCCGGTGACGATGGCCGATCTCGATGCGGCGCTCATCGCCACTTTTGACCGCAGCATGCCCGCTGCGGCGCAATGCACGTCTGCGTGAGTTTTCGCTGCTGCGACACCGCGGCACCTGTGATTTCGCGCTCTGCGGCCTAAGATTCACCGGAGCTGCATGAATGGAGGCCGGCATGCGCGGGGGTCAGATGGTAGTGGCGGGGGTGGCGCTGATTGTCATTGCCGCAGGAACCGGCGCAGTGCTGCTGCTGCGTGGTGCCGAAGAAAATTCGCCAGCGCCGGTCGGGGAAAATTCGGTAACCGCAGGCACGCCGGTGATTTCGGTGACAACTTCCGACGAGCGCATTGCTGCGGCGGTCGCGGCGCTTGCCGCGGCTGGCCCTGCCGAGGTCACGACAGCCAACCGGCGCGAATATTACCTGCAATGTCGGCCCTGCCATTCGGTCACCCAGCCTGACGGCACCGTGACCGAGCTCGGATCCGGCCTCGGACCCGACCTTTACGGCATCATCGACCGTCCCGCAGCGCAGCAGGCGGGCTTTGAATATTCCGAATCGATGCGGCAGGCGGGTGAAAAGGGGGTGATCTGGACGGTCGAGAACATCTTGCGCTACTCCTACAATCCGAAAAGATACCTGCGCGAGGTGACCGGCGATCCAAAGGCCGATGGCACGATGGTTTATTCGCTGGTCAAGGGCCACGCGCCGCTTGTCACCTATCTTCGCGCGGTCGGACCGCAGCCGTGACATGCAACCTCATGGACTTTGCCAGGGAGGGTGCCACTCTTTTTAATGATTCTTGAACCACGCGCGGTTTTTCCTGCTAATGGCAATAGCTGCATCGCCGCTGGGCCTGCACCGAGGCGGGCCCAGCTTCGCCAAACTCGTGTCGTCAACCAAGGACCTGATCATGAAAAAGCTGTTTGTTACCGCCGCAACGATGCTGGCATTTGCCGTTCCCGCTTTGGCGGATGGCGACGCCGAAGCTGGCAAAAAGGCATTCAACCTCTGCAAGGCTTGCCATTCGGTCGTTACCCCTGCCGGTGAGGCGCTGGTGAAAGGTGGCAAGGTCGGACCCAACCTTTATGATGTCATTGGCCGCCAGGTCGCCTCGATGGCCGATTACACGCTTTACGGCGAAGGCATCCTGGCGGTTGGCGCAACCGGCATGGTCTGGACCGATGACGAGCTTGAAGTTTACATGACCGACCCGAACATCTGGATCAAGGACAAGACCGGCAATCCGGATGCCAAATCGAAAATGACCGGCAAGACTGCCAAGAATCAGGAAGACATCGTCGCCTACCTCTTGTCGCTGGTTCAATAGCCTGCCGCAGGTTCCGGCTGCGGCAAAATTTGCATTTGCCGCAGCTGCTGCATTGCCGTGTGCGAATTTGCGATCTAGAACACTTCCATAGGTGCGTGGTTCGGGAGAAGCCCCGCGCTCAGGGATGATGGGAGATCAGCATGGCAGACGCGGCCGTACACGGCGACGGTGCGCATGGGCAGCGCGGCTTTTTCAGCCGCTGGTTCATGTCCACCAATCACAAAGACATCGGAATTCTCTATCTTTTCACTTCGGGCGTCGTCGGACTGCTTTCGGTGATCTTCACCGTCTACATGCGGATGGAGCTGATGGAACCCGGCGTGCAGTATATGTGCGAAGAGGGTGCCCGCTTCATCGCCAACGCGGCCGAGCCTTGCACGCCGAATGGCCACCTCTGGAACGTGATGATCACCTATCACGGCGTGCTGATGATGTTCTTCGTGGTGATCCCGGCGCTGTTCGGCGGCTTTGGCAACTATTTCATGCCGCTGCACATCGGTGCGCCGGACATGGCCTTTCCGCGGCTGAACAACCTCAGCTTCTGGCTCTATGTCATGGGTGTCTGCCTTGGCGTTGCCTCGCTCTTGTCGCCCGGTTCGGCGGATGGCCAGTTGGGGGCCGGTGTCGGCTGGGTGCTCTACCCGCCGCTCTCGACGCAGAATGCCGATACGATCTCGATGGATCTCGCCATTTTCGCGGTGCACGTTTCGGGTGCGAGCTCGATCCTCGGCGCGATCAACATGATCACGACATTCCTCAACATGCGCGCACCCGGGATGACGCTGCACAAGGTGCCGCTGTTCCCCTGGTCGAT
The DNA here is from genome assembly GCF_030684035.1 of Phaeovulum sp. Taxonomy (GTDB): domain Bacteria; phylum Pseudomonadota; class Alphaproteobacteria; order Rhodobacterales; family Rhodobacteraceae; genus UBA6213. The sequence goes on from NZ_JAUXPI010000043.1 coordinate 41,080, forward strand.
CTTCGTGACCGCCTGGCTGATCCTGCTGAGCCTGCCGGTGCTGGCCGGGGCGATCACCATGCTGCTGATGGATCGCAACTTCGGCACCACCTTCTTCAATCCCGAAGGTGGCGGCGACCCGATTCTTTATCAGCATATCCTGTGGTTCTTCGGGCACCCGGAGGTCTATATCATCGTCATTCCGGGCTTCGGAATCATCAGCCACGTCATTGCCACGTTCTCGCGCAAGCCGATCTTCGGCTATCTGCCGATGGTTTACGCGATGGTGGCTATCGGGGTGCTCGGCTTCGTCGTCTGGGCGCACCACATGTACACCGTGGGCATGAGCCTGTCCCAGCAAAGCTACTTCATGCTGGCGACCATGGTCATCGCGGTGCCGACCGGCATCAAGGTGTTCTCCTGGATTGCCACGATGTGGGGCGGCTCGATCGAGTTCAAGACGCCGATGCTCTGGGCTTTCGGTTTCCTCTTCCTGTTCACCGTCGGCGGGGTGACCGGTGTGGTGCTCAGCCAGGCACCGCTCGACCGGGTCTATCATGACACCTACTATGTCGTGGCGCATTTCCACTATGTGATGAGCCTTGGCGCGGTGTTTGCGATCTTTGCCGGGGTCTATTTCTGGATCGGCAAGATGAGCGGGCGGCATTACCCGGAATGGGCAGGCAAGCTGCATTTCTGGTCAATGTTCGTCGGTTCGAACCTGATCTTCTTTCCGCAGCACTTCCTTGGCCGTCAGGGCATGCCGCGGCGCTACATCGACTACCCCGAGGCCTTTGCCTACTGGAACTGGGTGTCGTCGATCGGTGCTTTCATTGCCTTCGCCTCGTTCGTGCTCTTCCTCGGTATCGTGTTCTACACCCTGCGCTACGGCAGGCGCGTGACCGAGAACAACTACTGGAACGAATACGCCGACACGTTGGAATGGACCCTGCCTTGCCCGCCGCCGGAGCATACGTTCGAGGAGCTTCCCAAGCGCGAAGACTGGGACCATAGCCACACGCATTGAGGCGGCGATGCCTTACGAATGGTTGCAAGACGAGCCTGCGGCCCCGGATCACTCCGGGGCCGTTTCGCAAGCGCGGGCCGAGCTGCGGGCATGGCCGCAGCGCTCGTCGCATCGGCGCGGTCTTGCGGCGTTCGTTGCAATGACGGCGGCGCTGCTAGCGGTGCCGCTGGTATCGCTGCTTGGCACTGTCGCGCTCTGGGTGCTGCTGCCGTTTCTTGGCGCGGCGCTGGCGGGTCTGATCTGGGCCTTGCGGATCAACCTGCGCCGGGGCGAGGTGCAAGAAACCCTGACGCTGGTTCCGGGCAGCCTGACGCTTTTGCACAGCACCGTTGGCCGCGAGCCGGAATACTGGCAGGCCAACCCGCAATGGGTGCGCCTTCATCTGCTGGCACAGGGCGGGCCGGTGCCCGACTATCTGACGCTCAGCGGCGGCGGCAGGGTGGTCGAGCTCGGTGCTTTCCTGACCGCCGAAGAGCGCCGCTGCCTGCATGACGAGCTTGCGCGCCTCCTGGCGCGCCGCTGATCAGCGCTTGAACAGCACCGATTGCGCGGCCTTGTCGCGCGCCAGATCGCCACGCAACTCCGCCCCCACCGCGCGGCCGCGCTGAAAAGCCGGGCGCGCGGCCAGAAGCGCCAGCCAGCGCGCCAGGTTCGGCTTGTCCTCAAGCGTCTGCTGCTGGCCTTCCCAAAGGCTTGCCCATGGCCAGATGGCGAAATCGGCGATGGAAAGAAAGTCGCCCGCCGCATATTCCGCGCGCGCCAACTGCCGGTCGAGCACGCCATAAAGCCGGGCGACCTCGGCGCGGTAGCGGTCTTTGGCATAGGGCAGGTCTTGCGGCGGGTCCATTGCCGGGGCGTAGCGCAGGAAGTGGTGTGCCTGCCCCGCCATCGGGCCAAGCCCGCCCATCTGCCACATCAGCCATTGTTCCACAGCAATGCGCTGGCGTTCGCCCTTGCCATAAAAGCGGCCGGTCTTGCGCGCGAGATATTGCAGGATCGCGCCCGATTCGAACACCGAAACCGGCGCGCCATCCGGCCCCTCGGGGTCGATGATCGCCGGCATTCGGTTGTTCGGGGCAATTGCCAGAAAATCAGCGGCAAACTGCTCGCCCTTGCCGATATTGATGAACTTGACCACATAGGGCAGGCCCATCTCTTCCAGCGCGATGGAGATTTTCCAGCCGTTTGGCGTGGGCCAGTAGTAAAGCTCGATTGCAGCCGACATCGCATACCTCCGCTTGGTTTTCCTCAAAATGGCACCTCGCGCGGCGCTTGCAAGGGCTGGCATGTTGACCGCGTTGTGCCGCCGCGCTAGGCCGCGTGCTGCGGCACCCTGCCGCAGCCCATGCCCGGAGGCCGCGATGTCTGACTGGAAACCCCGCACCAAAATGGTTCATGCCGGCGTGAAGCGCAGCCAATGGGGCGAAATGGCCGAGGCCATCCACCTGACGCAGGGCTTTGTTTACGAAAGCGCCGAGGCCGCCGAGGCGCGCTTTATCGAGGCGGGCCGGGATGAGTTCATCTATGCCCGATACGGCAACCCAACCGTGCGCATCTTCGAAGACCGCATCGCCGCGATTGAAGGCACCGAAGATGCCTTTGCCACGGCCTCGGGCATGGCCGCAGTCAATGCCGCGCTGACCGCGATCCTGAAGGCGGGCGATCATGTGGTGGCGGCACGCGCGCTTTTTGGTTCCTGCCTTTATGTGCTCGACATTCTGAAGCGGTTTGGCGTGGCGGTGACGCTGGTTGACGGGCTTGACCTTGCCGCCTGGGCCAGCGCGATCACCCCCGCGACCAGGGCGGTGTTCTTCGAGAGCGTCTCGAACCCGACGCTCGAGGTCATCGACATTGCCGCCGTGGCGCGGCTTGCCCATGCGGCCGGGGCGCTGGTGATTGTCGATAACGTCTTTGCGACACCGATCAATTCGCGCGCGGTCGAGCTGGGCGCGGATATCGTGGTCTATTCCGCGACCAAGCATATTGACGGTGGCGGGCGTTGCCTTGGCGGCGTGGTCTGCGGCAGCCGCGACTATATCCGCGGGCCGCTGGAAACCTATCTCAAGCATACCGGCGCGGCGCTTAGCCCGTTCAACGCCTGGGTGCTGCTGAGCGGAATGCAGACGCTCGATCTGCGGGTGCGGGCCCAGACTGCCAGCGCGCTGGCGCTGGCAGAGGCGCTCGAGGCGCATCCTGCGGTGGCGCGCACGCTTTACCCCGGCCTGCCCAGCCACCCGCAGCACGCGCTTGCCATGGCGCAGATGGGGGCAGGGGGCACGATCGTGTCGATCGAGCTCAAGGCCGGGCAAAAGGCCGCCTTCGCCTTCCTCAACGCGCTGAAGATCTGGCTGATCTCGAACAACCTTGGCGATGCGCGCTCGATCGCTACGCACCCGGCTACCACCACCCACCAGCGCCTGCCCGCCGAGCAAAAGGCGCTTCTGGGGATCACCCCAGGTCTGGTGCGGCTGTCGCTTGGTATCGAGGATACCGGCGATCTGGTGGCCGACGTGCTGGAAGCGCTCACAGTGATCTGAACGGGGCGCAGGCGCGTATTCAGTTGCGAAACGCCGCGTTGCTCCCCACATTGGGTGGCCCGCGCCAAGCACTGGGAGAACGCGAATGAATATTCAGGGAAGCTTGCCGATGGCACCCGAACGCGATGAGGCAGAGGCCGCGCTAGAGGTGCTTCGCGCCTGGGCGGTGCGCGCGAGCCATACCGAGATTGCCGGGCTCGACCCCGCGATCGCCCGGCTTCTGCCAGGCGCACCGCTGGTCAATTACCCCGATCTGCGCCGTGTCTATCCGCATGGGTTCGAAGCCGATTCCGCCTACCGCGCGGGTTTGCCCGATTTGCAGAACGGCCCGGCCAGCCTGATCGTCGGTGCCCGCGCGCAAATCCAGCATGTCGGCATATCCAACTTTCGCCTGCCGATCCGCTTTCGCCGCCGCGATGGAGGCGAGGTCACGCTCGACACCTCGGTGACCGGCACCGTCAGCCTCGATGCCGAGCGAAAAGGCATCAACATGAGCCGCATCATGCGGTCTTTCTACGCCCATGCCGAACGCGCCTTCAGTTTTCAGGTCATAGAGGCGGCACTGGCCGATTACATGAACGACCATGACGCCTTCGACGCGCGCATTCAGATGCGGTTTTCCTACCCGCTCAAGGTAGCCGCGCTGCGTTCAGGCCTGTCCGGCTGGCAATACTACGATATTGCGCTGGAACTGGTCGAGCAGGCGGGCGTGCGGCGGCGGATCATGCATCTCGATTATGTCTACGCTTCGACCTGCCCCTGCTCGCTGGAGCTTTCCGAACATGCCCGCGCCAGCCGCGGCCAGCTTGCCACGCCGCATTCGCAGCGTTCGCGCGCGCGCATTTCGGTGGTGCTGGAGGGGACGGAGTGCCTCTGGTTCGAAGACCTGATCGAGGCGGCGCGGCGCGCCGTGCCTACCGAAACACAGGTCATGGTGAAGCGCGAGGATGAACAGGCATTTGCCGAACTGAACGCCGCGCATCCGATTTTCGTTGAAGATGCTGCCCGCGCCTTTGCCGCCGAATTGCTGGCCGAAACAAGGGTCGGCGATTTCCGCGTGCTTGCCAGCCATCAGGAAAGCCTGCACAGCCACGATGCGGTGAGCCTGTTGACCGAAGGCCCGACCTTCGCGGCGGCAAGCCTCGATCCGGACCTGTTCGCCAGCCTCCTGCATCGCGGCTGAGGCGGGGGGCCTTCTGGCACCCCTGCGCGGCCAGCGGCCGCGCGTTCGGTGCTGAAAACCTTCCACCGGAAGGTTTTCCGGGCGCGCCTCACCCCCGAGGGTATTTTGGCGAAGAAGAAGCCATGAACAATCGGCGAACACCGCTTGGCGAGCGCGGCGAGCGGGGCTATGGTCGCGCCATGAGCGAGACCCCTGCATCCCCCTCCCTGACGGCCCGTGCCGTCGCCGCGCGCGCTGCCCCCTATCTGGAGGGGCTGAACCCGGCGCAGCGGCAGGCTGTCGAGGCGCTGGATGGGCCGGTGCTGATGCTTGCAGGCGCGGGTACCGGCAAAACCCGCGCCCTGACCACGCGCATCGCGCATCTGCTCAGCCTTGGTCGGGCGCGGCCAAACGAGGTGCTGGCGGTCACTTTCACCAACAAGGCGGCGCGCGAAATGAAGGAACGGCTTGGCCGCCTGATGGGCGAAAGCGTCGAGGGGCTGCCCTGGCTTGGCACCTTTCATGCGATCTCGGTGAAGCTTCTGCGCCGGCATGCGGAACTGGTGGGGTTGAAGTCGAACTTCACCATATTGGATACCGACGACCAGATCCGGCTGCTGAAGCAGGTGATTGCTGCCGAGAACATCGACGAAAAGCGTTGGCCTGCGCGCCTGCTGGCTGGGCTGATCGACGGTTGGAAGAACCGCGCGCTGACCCCGGAGAAGGTCAAGGGGGCCGAGGCCGCGAGTTTCAACAACTATGGCGGCGAGCTTTATGTGGCGTATCAGGCGCGGCTTCGGGCGCTGAATGCGGTCGATTTCGGCGATCTCCTGCTGCACATGGTCACGATCTTTCAGGCACACCCCGATGTTCTGGCGCAATATCAGCGCTGGTTCCGGTACATCCTCGTGGACGAATACCAGGATACCAACGTGGCGCAGTACCTGTGGCTGCGGCTCTTGGCGCAGGGTCACCGCAACATCTGCTGTGTTGGCGACGATGACCAGTCGATTTACGGCTGGCGCGGTGCCGAGGTCGGCAACATCCTGCGCTTCGAGACGGATTTCCCTGGTGCGCAGGTGATCCGGTTGGAGCAGAACTATCGCTCGACCGGGCATATTCTCGCCGCCGCTTCTGGGCTGATCGCGGCGAATGCGGGGCGGCTTGGCAAGACGCTCTGGACCGAGGCCGAAAGCGGCGCGAAGCTGCGGCTGATCGGCCATTGGGACGGCGAGGAAGAGGCGCGCTGGATCGGTGATGAGGTCGAGGCGGTGCAGCGCGGCGCGCGCGAACTGGCCGCCGTGGGCCTCAACAGCCAGGCCATACTGGTGCGCGCCAGCCACCAGATGCGGGCTTTCGAGGACCGTTTTCTGACCATCGGTCTGCCCTACCGGGTGATCGGTGGCCCGCGCTTTTACGAGCGCGCCGAGATTCGCGATGCGATGGCCTATTTCCGCCTTGCGGTCAGCCCCGATGATGATCTGGCCTTCGAGCGGGTGGTGAACCTGCCCAAGCGCGGGCTTGGCGACAAGGCGGTGCAGAACATCCAGCGCGCGGCCCGGGCGGCGGGGGTTTCCTTGCTGGACGGCGCGCGGGAACTGCTGGCGCATGGCGGCATCACCGGCAAGGGGGCTGGGCAGTTGCGCGGCTTTGTCGAGGGCGTGGAGCGATGGCATAGCGAAGTTGTGGGACCACTCGTTAGGGTTGCGGATACTGGTGAAATAGTCGTGCACGACGACGAAGTGGGCGTTTCATTAGGATCATTCGTTCGCGGGGTGCCCACGAAGTCCCATATCGAACTGGCCGAGCAAATCCTGGAGGAATCCGGCTACACCGCGATGTGGCAGGCCGACAAGTCGCCTGACGCGCCGGGGCGGCTGGAAAACCTCAAGGAACTGGTCAAGGCGCTGGAGCAGTTTGAAAATCTGCAGGGCTTTCTCGAACATGTCTCGCTGATCATGGACAACGCCAGCGAGGATGCCGCCGAAAAGGTCAGTATCATGACCCTGCATGCGGCCAAGGGGCTGGAATTTCCGGTGGTGTTTCTGCCGGGCTGGGAAGATGGCCTGTTTCCCAGCCAGCGCAGCATGGACGAAGGCGGCCTCAGGGCGCTGGAGGAGGAGCGGCGGCTTGCCTATGTCGGCATTACCCGCGCCGAGAGGCTCTGCACCATCTCTTTCGCCGGCAACCGCCGGGTTTACGGCCAGTGGCAATCGGCGCTGCCCTCGCGCTTCATTGACGATCTGCCCGCCGCCCATGTCGAGGTGCTGACCCCGCCGGGGCTTTATGGCGGCGGCTTTGGCGCGGCTGCGCGCCCGGCGGCCTCTACCATCGAAGAACGCGCGGCGCGCGCCGATGTCTATGCCTCGCCCGGCTGGAAACGGATGCAGGAACGCGCCGCTTCGCGCCCGCTCGCGCAACCGCGCGAGGCGCGCCATGTGGTGATCGATCTTGATGCGGTCAGCGATTTCGAGCCGGGTGCGCGGGTGTTCCACCAGAAGTTCGGCTACGGGCTGGTGCGCGCGATCGAGGGCGACAAGCTGACGGTGGTCTTTGACAAGGCGGGTGAAAAGAAGCTGCTGGCAAGCTATGTGGTCGCCGCCGACAACGCGGATGATGTTCCGTTTTGATGTCTTGGGCCAACTATCCCGGGGGTCCGGGGGCTGGCCCAAGGCGCTGAAGTCTCAGGTGCTGCCAAGCGCCGAAAAAAGCCCGGTCAGCCGCCGCGCTTCGGCCCCGATCCCCCAAGGGGCATTGACGATGAACATGCCCGACCCGACCATGCCATGTGCCGCGCGGGCGGGTGCAAAGCGAACCTCGTGGCGGAGCGCTTCGGGGTGGTTGGCCGAGAGGGCCGCGAGCATCGGCTGATGCGGCCCGCTTGCCAGGATCGGATACCAGAGCGCGATCACCCCGACATTCCATTTGCGCGCGACACTGGCAAGGAACGGCGGCAGGGCTTCGTATTCGGCCTTCACCTCATAGCTCGGGTCGATCAGCAAGATGCCGCGGCGCGGGGTCGGCGGGGTGATGGAAAGTGCCATCTGCAACCCGTCGATCTGCTGAAAGATGCCGCCATGCGGGGCCATTGCGGTGCGAAGTGCTGCGAATTCGCGCGGGTGCAACTCGGCCAGCCGGATCGAATCCACCGGTCGCAAGAGCGTGGCGGCGAGCAGCGGCGAGCCGGGGTAGGCCGCGGGCCCATGGGCGGCGCGGGTCGCGGCGAGCGCGCGCGCATAGGGGTGCGCCGGGGCAAACCAGCCAAGCCGCTCGACGCGCGCGATGCCCTCGGCGGCCTCTCCGGTTTTCAATGCCTCGGGCGCGTCAAGCGCATAAAGCCCGCGCCCTGCGTGGGTTTCGATGTAGCTCAGCGGTTTGTCCTTGGCCGTCAGGTAGTCAAGCATGACCGCAAGCAGGGTGTGCTTGTGCACGTCAGCCAGATTTCCCGCGTGGTAGAGGTGTTGATAGCTCAGCATCGGCGCGCTTTCGGGGTTCAGCCCCCAATGCCCTGCCCCACCACGCCGCGCAAGCCCCGCAAATGTAAACGGCGGCACCCCAGGGAGGAGGAGGGCGTGCCGCCGCCATATCCTTGACCCCAGGGAGGAGGAGGGGGCCGACGGATGGGTGCGATGCCGTCCCGAGGGAGGAGGAGGGAGGCACCGCAGCAACGATCAGCCCCGGGAGGAGGTGGGGCTTTTCGCATCAACTTCAGGCTTCGCGGCCCGATGGTTTTGAAGTGCGGCGACCCCGGGGAGGAGGATGGGGCCGCCGCCTTCTGCACGAGATCCCCAGGGAGGAGGAGGGGGATCTTCGCGTCTCGCTCGGGCCTCGCGGCCCCTGTTCTTTTGGCGGCACCCCCAGGGAGGAGGAGGGGGGTGCCGCCGTTTTCCCGTGGCCCTAGGGAGGAGGAAGGGCCGGGAAGGAAACCTATTTGCCGCCCTTGCCGTAGGCCGCCTCGATTGCCACGCGGGTGATCATCGAGCGGGGAATGCCAAGGTCGGTGAGTTCGCGGCTAGAAAGCGCGCCGAGTTCGCGCAGCGTCTGACGAAAGACCTTGCGGCGCTGGCGCGCCTCGCCGAGCCTGGCGAAGAGTGCGGCAGCGCGGTCGGCAAGGCCGAGATCGACGTTGATGTTGCCAAGTGCAAAGGCCATGTTCTGGCTCCGTCTGCTGTTCCGGGGTGCGAGTGGTATTCGCTGTTGGGGCTAACATGGGCAAAATGCTGCACTTGCACAATAGGGCGCGAGATCAATGCTGCCATGCGGAAATTGCATAACGGTTACTGACCTAATTTGGGCTTACCCCGCGGCATTTGCCCAAATCTTACGCGGGTTTGTGATGAACTCTTGCACTTCGGCACATTCGCGCCAGTGTAGGCAGTGTCAATCGCGGCGGAGCGTCACATGACTGTCAAAAAGGAAGACGTGCTGGCGGCGCTGGCAGGGGTTGCGGCACCCGGTGGCGGCACGCTGACCTCGCGCGACATGGTGCGCGCGATGGGGGTAGAGGGTGGTGTGGTGCGCTTCGTGCTCGAAGCCGAATCGGCGGCCGAGGCGAAGTTGCTTGAGGCGCAGCGCCCCGAAATAGAGGCACGTCTGCGGGAATTGCCGGGGGTCACCAGCGTTTCGATTGCCACCACCGCGCAGGCAGCAAGCCCGCCGAGCCTGAAAATCGGCGGCCATCCCGCGCCGCAGGCCGGTCCGCAAGCGATCCCCGGCGTGGCGCGGGTGCTCGCGATAGGCTCCGGCAAGGGCGGGGTCGGCAAATCCACCGTCGCCTCGAACCTGGCGGTAGCGTTGGCGCGGGCCGGGCGGCAGGTGGGTCTGCTCGACGCCGATATCTATGGGCCAAGCCAGCCGCGCATGATGGGGGTCAGCCGCCGCCCCGCCAGCCCCGATGGCAAGACCATCATTCCGCTTGTCGCGCATGGCGTCACGATGATGTCGATAGGGCTGATGCTGCGCGACGGCGAGGCGGTGATCTGGCGCGGGCCGATGCTGATGGGGGCGATGCAGCAGATGCTGGGGCAGGTGGCCTGGGGCACGCTCGATGTGCTGATCGTCGATCTGCCGCCGGGCACGGGCGACGTGCAGATGTCGCTGGCGCAAAAGGTGCCGGTTTCCGGCGCGCTGGTGGTTTCCACCCCGCAAGACGTGGCGCTGATCGATGCGCGCCGCGCGCTCGACATGTTCGCCAAGCTCAAGGTGCCGGTGGTCGGGTTGATCGAAAACATGTCCACCTATGTCTGCCCCAATTGCGGGCATGAGGCGCATCTTTTTGGCCACGGCGGCGTCGCGGCAGAGGCGGAAGCGCTCGGCCTGCCATTCCTTGGCGAATTGCCGCTTGATCTGGCGGTGCGGCTGGCGGGCGATGCGGGCACACCGATCGCGGCGGGCGAGGGCCCGGTCGCTGATGCCTATGCGCGGCTTGCCGCCGCTCTGGTCGCGTCTGGCGCAGCCTGAGCGGGTTTGGCGGCGCGGTCCGGGAAAAACCGGGATCGGTTGCGCAGGCTACCCAGAAAACGAATCACCAGACGGCGATTCTTCGGCTGTCCGCTAAAATGTTCTCTTTATGTTTCTGAAACGCCGCGCCCATTAGCGCCGCAAGCTGAAAAAAGTGGCCTCGGCATGGGAATGGACCGGCGGGCCACGGTTTACCATATCTAGTGGCACGTTTTAGGCTGACCGCTACCCTTGCTGAAAAATCCGCTTTCGGCGGCACAATCTCTTGTTTTCGCAGGGGCCCGTGCACCAGATTTGCCGCATTGCCCCATAAAATCCTGTTGCTTCCCATAAATTCCCACGTTATCCCTTGTTCATCGAGAAGGCGGGCTCAAAGGGACGCAGATCCCAAAGGCGAAAAGACTAGCAGGTTTCATACAGGCACCCGACTTTCACGAACCAAGAGATCCGGCGCGCGAGCGAGCAGACATCCCCCCAGGTGGCGCGCGCAGTCGGACATACCCAGCGATGGGACGAGGGCGGCGGATCGGGCAGTGGCAGCGGCCCGACCGCCGTTTCTCTTTGAAGCGGGGCCGAAAACGAAGGAGCGCGGGCCCTTGGCACGCAGGTTCAGAGGCTCGGAGACGTTCAAGGTCGATGCGAAGGGTCGCGTTTCGATCCCCGCAGCCTTTCGTCGCGTGATCGAAGCCTGCGACCCCGACTGGGTTCCCGGCAACCGCCCCAACATCGTGCTGGTCTATGGCCCCGAGCGCCAGACCTGGCTTGAGGTCTTTACGATCAAGGCGATCGAGGAGATTGACGAAGAAATCGAGCGGATGCAGCGCAACTCGTCCGACCGTCTGCAACTTGAAGAATGGATGCACGGCCAGGCGCAGGAATTGCAGATCGATGACGATGGCCGCCTGGTGTTGCCGCAAAAGCTGCGTGACAAGATCGGGCTTGAAGGCGAAGCCTTCTTCATCTCGGCGGGCGATTATTTCAAGATCTGGAAGCCCGAGACCTATCAGGCACATTACGCAGCACGCCAGCGCCGCCTTTCCGAGCAATACCCCGAAGATTTCGACCCGCGCAGCCTTCTGCCCGGCCGACCGAGGGGGTAGGCGATGGCCGCCCCCGCAGATGCCCCGCACATTCCGGTTCTGATCCGCCCGTTGATTGCCGCGGTGGCCCCGGTTTCGGGCGTTTGGCTTGATGGCACCTTCGGTGCAGGCGGCTATGCGCGCGCGCTGCTCGATGCCGGGGCCGATACCGTGATCGGCATCGACCGCGACCACAGCGTATTCGCGCTGGCGGCACCCTGGGCTGCGGCCTACGGGGATCGGCTGCGGCTGGTCGAAGGCACATTTTCCAACCTCGACAGCCTCGCGGCCACAAAGCTTGACGGCGTGGTGCTCGACCTCGGCGTTTCCTCGATGCAGATCGACCAGCCCGAGCGCGGGTTTTCATTTCTGCGCGATGGCCCGCTTGACATGCGCATGGGTGCCGAGGGGCCGACGGCGGCGGAACTACTGAACCAGGCTTCAGAAGCGAGGATCGCCGACATCCTCTTTCACTATGGCGAAGAGCGCGCGGCGCGGCGCATTGCGCGCGCCATCATCGCGGCGCGGCCGCTGGCCCGAACCACCGATCTGGTCGCGGTCATTGAACGTTCTCTGCCGCGCGCCAAGCCGGGGCAAAGCCACCCCGCAACGCGCAGCTTCCAGGCGATCCGCATCTGGGTGAACGACGAGTTCCGGCAGTTGATCGAGGGGCTGGAGGCTGCCGAGCGCGCGCTGAAACCGGGCGGCTGGCTGGCGGTGGTCAGCTTCCATTCGCTTGAAGACCGGGTGGTGAAGCGGTTCTTGCAGGCGCGCGCCGGGGCCGAAGGGCAGGGCAGCCGCCACGCCCCGGCCCGCGCCCCGGTGGTGCCCGCATTCACCGATGTCTCCAAGGCAATCGGCCCGGACGCGGCCGAGCTTGCCGCGAACCCCCGCGCGAGATCCGCCAAGTTGCGGCTTGCACGCCGCAGCGCCGCCGCGGCCGCCCGCGCAGACCGTGCGAGCCTTGGGCTGCCGGCACCTTCGCTGCAAGGAGAGCCCTGATGCGCACGCTGCTTTCCGGCTTGGCGGTAGTGGCGGTGATGGGGCTGGCATTCTGGGCCTACCGCGAGAACTACCGCACCCAGACCGCGATATCAGAACTGACCCGGCTGCAATCCGAGATTGCCAGCCTTCGCGAGGGGCTATCGGTGCTCGATGCGGAATGGGCCTATCTCAACCGCCCTGACAGGCTGCGGGCGCTGGTGGCGCTCAACTTCGAGCGGCTGGCGCTTTTTCCGCTGATGGCGCGGCAGTTTGGCGGGGTGACGCAGGTCGCCTATCCGCTGGCACCCGGCGGTCCGTTCAACCTTGATCTCGATCCGGTGGACGCGGTCTCGACGGGAAGGGGCAGGCCATGATCCGCACACCTCTGCGCCCCCTCGCGCGGGTTCTGAGCGCCCGCGAGCGCGGCGAAAACCCCGATACGATCGAGCGTGAAAACCGCCGCCAGCGCCGCGAGGCGGTGTCTGACGCGGCGCGTGGCAGGGCCGAAATCAGGCTCCTGCTGCTGGGTGCTGCTTTTGTGGCGGGCTTTGCCACGATCGGCGTGCGGATGGCAGCACTTGCCGTCTCGCAGCCGATCGAGCCGCAGATTGCCTCGTCTGGCGACGCGATTCTGGCCAGCCGCGCCGATATTCTCGATCGCAATGGCAGGGTTCTGGCAACCAACCTGTTGACCCATTCGCTTTATGCGCAGCCACAGGAAATGATCGACCCGGCGCGCGTTGCCCGCGAACTCGTGGTGATTTTTCCCGATCTTGATGCCGCCCGGCTGACCGCCGATTTCACCGGCTCGCGCAAGTTCATCTGGATCAGAAAGAAGATTTCGCCCGTACAGATGCAGGCGGTGCACGATATCGGCGACCCCGGCCTGTTGTTCGGGCCCCGCGAAATGCGGCTTTACCCGAATGGCGAGCTGGCCGCGCATGTGCTCGGCGGTGCCAGCTTTGGTCGCGAAGACGTGGCCAGCGCCGAAGTGGTCGGCGTCGCCGGGGTTGAAAAGGCGTTTGACGGCTGGCTGCGCGACCCCGCCAACAACGGAGCGCCGCTGCGCCTGACGCTTGATCTGACCGTGCAGGCGACGCTGGAAGAGGTGTTGGCCGATGGCATGAAGCTGATGAAGGCCAAGGCCGCGAGCGCGGTTCTGATGCATGTCGGCAGCGGCGAGATCATTGCCATTGCCAGCTTGCCCGACTTCGACCCCAACGCCCGCCCGGTGCCGCCGACAACCGGCGAGGCGGGGGACAGCCCGCTGTTCAACCGCGCGGTGCAAGGGGTTTACGAGCTTGGCTCGACCTTCAAGGTCTTTGCCGTGGCGCAGGCGCTTGAACTGGGTCTGGTCACTCCCGCCACGATGATCGACACCCGCGGGCCACTGGTCTGGGGCAAGTACCGGATCAACGATTTTCACGATTACGGCGCGCGGCTGAGCGTGACCGACGTCATCGTCCAAAGCTCCAACATCGGTGCCGCGCGCATAGCCATGCTGATCGGGGCAGAGCGGCAAAGGGCGTTCATGGATGCGCTCGGCTTTCTTTCCCCGACCCCGGTTGAACTGGCCGAGGCACCCGGTGCGCGCCCGCTTCTGCCTCCGAACTGGAGCGAGCTTTCGACCATGACCATCGCCTATGGCCACGGGCTTTCGGCCAGCCCGCTGCATCTTGCCACCGCCTACGCCACCCTGGCCAACGGCGGCCATCGCGTGACCCCGACCCTGGTTCTGGGCGCAGCCCGGCCCGTGGGCGAGGCGGTGATCAGCCCGGCCAATTCCGAAGCGATGATGTCGATGCTGCGCCAGGTGGTGACGCGCGGCACCGCGAGCTTTGCCGAAGTGCCGGGTTATGCGGTGGGCGGCAAGACCGGCACCGCCGACAAGCCCAAGCCCGGTGGCGGTTACTATGACGAAAAGGTGCTGGCCACCTTTGCCGCGGTGTTTCCTGCCCATGCGCCGGAATATGTGCTGGTGCTGTCGCTCGATGAGCCGGTTGAGGATTCCGGGTCAGTGGATCGCCGCACCGCTGGCTGGACCGCGGTTCCGGTCGGGGCAGAACTTATCCGCCGCGCAGCGCCGCTGCTCGGCCTGCGCCCGACCTATGCGCCGGTTGCCGGTCCGGGGTTGAGCCTCGCGCGCAATTGACGCCTGCACCAGCGGCGGCGTAAATGCCTCGGGCGAGCAGAGGGCACAAGATAGGGGCGAGGCGGTGAAATCTCTTGCAGATCTGGGCTTGCGCGCGCAGGCGGGGCGCGAGGCGCGCGTCAGCGGCCTTGCGGTCGATAGCCGCGCGGTGCGCCCCGGCTACCTTTTTGCCGCCCTTCCCGGTGTCAAGGCGCATGGTGCCGAATTCATCGGCTACGCGCTGCGCATGGAGGCGAGCGCGGTTCTGACCGACCGCGCCGGGGCGGAGATGGCGCGCGATCTTCTGGCGGCGTCAGGCGCGGCGCTGGTGCTGGCCGAAGAGCCAAGGCAGGCGCTCGCCTTTGCAGCGGCGCTCTGGTTCGGGCGGCAGCCGGAAACGGTGGTGGCAGTGACCGGCACCAATGGCAAGACCTCGGTCGCCAGCTTCACCCGGCAGATTTGGGCGCTGCTTGGCCATGAAGCCGCGAATATCGGGACCACCGGCGTTGAGGGTGCCTTCAGCGCGCCGTCATCGCACACCACACCCGAGCCGATCACCCTGCACCGGCTGCTCGCCGAAATGGCCGCCGCCGGGGTCACCCATGCCGCGATGGAAGCATCGAGCCACGGCCTTGCGCAGCGTCGCCTTGATGGCGTGCGCCTTGCTGCCGCCGCCTTCACCAATTTCACCCAGGACCATCTCGATTATCACGCGAGCTTTGAAGATTACTTTGCCGCCAAGGCAGGGCTTTTCACCCGCGTGTTGCCGCCCGAAGCCACAGCGGTGGTCAATATCGATGATCCGCGCGGGGGCGAACTGGTCGCCATGGCGCGGGCGCGCGGGCAGGTGGTGCTGAGCGTGGGCACCGCCGCTGGTGCCGATCTGCGCATTCTGGGCCAGCGCTTTGATGCCACCGGGCAGGACCTTCGCTTTGCCTGGCAAGGCACCCCGTTCATGGCGCGGCTGGCACTGATCGGCGGCTTTCAGGCGGCCAATGTGTTGGCGGCGGCGGGCCTTGCGATAGCCTGCGGCGAGGTGCCCGAGGCGGTGTTTGCGCAACTGTCGCGGCTTGTCACGGTGCGCGGGCGAATGCAGCTTGCCGCCGCGCGCGAAAATGGCGGGGCGGTCTTTGTCGATTACGCCCATACGCCGGACGCGGTGGAAACCGCGCTTCGCGCGCTGCGCCCGCATGTGCTCGGGCGCATCGTCGTGGTGCTGGGCGCAGGCGGCGACCGCGATCGCAGCAAGCGCCCGCTGATGGGTGCCGCAGCTGCCACCCATGCCGATGTGGTGTTTGTCACCGATGACAACCCGCGCAGCGAAGACCCTGCCAGCATTCGCGCCGCAATTCTTGCCGCCGCCCCGGAGGCCAGCGAAGTCGGCGATCGCGCCGAGGCGATCCTGCGCGGTGTTGATGCACTGGGGCCGGGCGATGCGCTGCTGATCGCCGGCAAGGGGCACGAAAGCGGGCAGGTGGTGGGTGACACCATCTACCCCTTTGACGATGCCGAACAGGCAAGCGTGGCGGTAGCCGCGCTTGACGGCAAGATCTGATGGCCGCGCTCTGGACCTCGGCCGAGGCCTGTGCAGCCACGGGCGGCCGTGCGACACGCGCCTTTGAGGCGCGGGGTGTTTCGATCGACAGCCGCAGCCTGGCACCGGGCGATTTGTTCGTGGCGCTGAAAGACGCGCGCGACGGCCATGATTTCGTTGCCGCAGCGCTTGCCCGGGGTGCGGCCGCAGCCCTCGTGAGCCGCATTCCGACCGGCTGCAGCGAGGCCGACCCGCTGTTGATCGTGCCCGACGTTCTGGCGGCGCTGACCGAACTTGGCCGTGCCGGGCGCGCGCGTGCCAAGGGCATCGTCATCGCCGTGACCGGATCGGTCGGCAAGACTTCGAGCAAGGAAATGTTGCGCGCCGTGCTTGCCTCGCAAGGCTCGGTGCATGGAGCCGAGGCGAGCTTCAACAACCATTGGGGGGTGCCGCTGACGCTGGCGCGACTGCCCGCCGATGCCGATTTCGCGGTGGTTGAAATCGGCATGAACCGCCCCGGCGAAATCGCGCCGCTGGCACGCCTCACCCGCCCGCACGCAGCCCTCGTCACCACCATTGCCGCCGCGCATCTGGAAGCGTTTGCCGGACTCGACGCGATCGCCCGCGAAAAGGCCTCGGTGTTCGAAGGGCTGGAACCGGGTGGGGTGGCGGTGATCCCGTCAGGGCTGCCGGTCACCCCGATCCTCGCCGCAAAGGCACGGGAGCATGCGGCCCGCGTTCTCTGCTTTGGCATCGAGCCGGGCGATGCCTACCGGCTGCTCTCGGTGCGGCTTGCCGATGATGTGGCAATCGTTCAGGCGCGACACGGGGCAGAGCCATTGCTGTTCAAGCTGCGCTCGGCGGGGCGGCATTTTGCGCTCAATGCGCTTGGCGTATTGGCGCTGGCCGAAGCGGTAGGTGCCGACCCGGCGATTGCCGCGCTTGACCTTGGCGGGTGGGAGCCTCCGGCGGGGCGGGGCAGCCGCCAGCGCATCTATCTTGACATCGTGGACGCGGCCCAGAGCTTCGAGTTGATCGATGATGCCTATAATGCCAACCCCGCTTCGCTCTCGGCCGCGCTCGACGTGCTTGCCATGGCAACGCCGCGCGATGGTGTGGGCCGGGTTCGTGCCGGGCGGCGGATCGCTGTTCTGGGCGACATGCTGGAACTTGGCGCGGGCGAGGCGGCGCTGCATGCCGCCATCGCCAATCACCCCGCCATGCCCGGCATCCGCCTTGTGCACTGCGTCGGCCCACGGATGCAGGTGCTCTGGCAGGCGTTGCCGCCCGGCAAGCGCGGCGAGTGGCATGCGACCGCCGCAGATCTTGCGGCGCGGGCGCATCATCTGGCCGATGCGGGCGACGTGGTACTGGTGAAAGGGTCCAAAGGCTCGCGGGTGAGCCTTGTGGTTGACGCGCTGAAGAAACTCGGGCAGGCGGGTGCCGCTGAGGCGCAGGCGGCAGAGGCGCGGGTGGCGGAAAAGGGGAATACCTGATGCTGTACTGGTTGACCGGGCTTTCCGACGGCGGCGACGTCTTCAACCTCTTTCGCTACATCACCTTTCGGGCGGGGGCCGCGTTCTTCACCGCGCTGGTCTTCGGCTTTCTGTTCGGGCGGCCGCTGATCGACCTCTTGCGCCGCCGTCAGGGCAAGGGCCAGCCGATTCGCGATGATGGCCCGGCAAGTCACTTTGCCAAGGCAGGGACGCCGACGATGGGGGGTCTTCTGATCCTTTCAGCGCTGCTGTTTT
Source organism: Phaeovulum sp. (assembly GCF_030684035.1). Taxonomy (GTDB): domain Bacteria; phylum Pseudomonadota; class Alphaproteobacteria; order Rhodobacterales; family Rhodobacteraceae; genus UBA6213. Next base: position 58,724 of record NZ_JAUXPI010000043.1, read on the forward strand.
CGACCCTGCTCTGGGCGCGGCTCGACAATGCCTATGTCTGGATCGTGATGGGCGTTACCTTCAGCTTCGGGATCATCGGCTTTGCCGACGATTATGCCAAGGTGAAGCGGCAATCGAGCAAGGGCGTCTCGTCGCGGCTGCGCTTTGCGGCCGGGCTGGTGATTGCGGCGGTCGCCGCGGCACTTGCTGCGCGCCTGCACCCCGAGGCGCTTTCCAATCAGCTCGCACTGCCGGTATTCAAGGATGTGCTGGTCAACCTCGGCTGGTTCTTCGTGCCGTTCTCGATGGTGGTGATCGTGGGTGCGGCCAATGCGGTGAACCTGACCGACGGGCTCGACGGATTGGCGGTCATGCCGGTGATGATCGCTGCCGGCACCCTGGGAGTGATCGCCTATGTGGTTGGCCGAACAGACTTTTCCGCCTATCTCGGGGTGCATTTTGTGCCCGGCGCCGGGGAGCTTTTCATTTTCACCGCGGCGCTGATCGGCGGCGGCCTCGGGTTTCTCTGGTATAACGCCCCCCCAGCCGCGGTCTTCATGGGCGATACCGGAAGCCTGGCGCTTGGCGGCGCGCTGGGCGCCATCGCGGTCTGCACCAAGCATGAAATCGTACTGGCAATCGTCGGCGGGCTCTTTGTGGTCGAGGCGATGAGCGTCATCGTTCAGGTGCTCTACTTCAAGCGCACCGGGCGGCGGGTATTTCTGATGGCACCGATCCACCACCATTTCGAGAAGAGGGGCTGGGCGGAGCCGCAGATCGTGATCCGGTTCTGGATCATCTCGCTCATCCTCGCATTGATCGGGCTGGCGACGCTGAAGCTGCGCTGAGGCACAAAGCCGGGGGGCCTCTGCCCCCCGGCCTTGCTGGCGCGCCGGTACGGGGGCAATGTGAACCTGGCGACAGGTGGGGGGCGCGATGATTCCGGTGCTGGGCTACGAGGGGCTGAAGGTGGCCGTGCTGGGTCTGGGCCGGTCAGGGCTTGCCACCGCGGCCGCGCTCGCCGCTGGCGGTGCCGAGGCGCTATGCTGGGACGAAAGCCCCGAGGTGCGCACCAGCGCCGAGGCGGCGGGGCACAGGCTGCACGATCTTGGCCGCGCCGATGCCTGGGAGGGGGTGGCGGCGCTGATCGTCAGCCCCGGCATCCCGCATCTCTACCCGGCCCCGCACCGCCTCATCGCCCGCGCAATGGCTGCGGGCATTGCTGTCGATAACGACATCGGCCTGTTTTTCCGCTCCTGGGCGACCGGCGACTGGGATCAGTTCGATGTCACCCCGAAATGCGTGGCGGTGACCGGCTCGAACGGCAAATCGACCACTACCGCGCTCATTCACCACATTCTGCAAGCCGCCGGGCGACCGACGCAGATGGCAGGCAACATCGGGCGCGGCGTGCTTGACATTGACCCGGCCAGCGAGGCCGAGGTGGTGGTGCTGGAGCTTTCCTCCTACCAGACAGAGCTTGCCCGCGCGCTGACCCCGGATGTGGCGGTGTTCACCAATCTCACCCCCGACCACCTTGACCGGCATGGCGGCCTGGGCGGCTATTTCGCGGCCAAGCGGCGGCTTTTTGCCGAAGGCGGGCCGGACCGCGCGGTGATCGGCGTAGACGAGGCGGAGGGGGTGTTTCTGGCCGACCAGCTTGCCACCGGCCCCGAGGATGACCGGGTCATCCGGGTTTCCTCAGGGCAGAGGCTCGGTGGCTTTGGCTGGTCGGTATTCGCGCGCAAGGGGTTTCTGGCGGAGTGGCGCAAAGGGCGGCAACTGGCCTCGGTCGATCTGCGTGCCATTGCCGGGCTGCCCGGCGCGCACAACCACCAGAACGCCTGCGCCGCCTGGGCGGCGTGCCGCGCGCTTGGGGTGCCGCCGCGCGAGATCGAGGCGGCGCTTGCCAGCTTTGCCGGCCTGCCGCACCGCAGCCAGACGGTCGCCGAGGCGGGCGGTGTGCGCTTTGTGAACGATTCCAAGGCCACCAATGTCGATAGCGCCGCCAAAGCCTTGCAAGCCTTCCCCCGAATTCGCTGGATCGCCGGAGGTCTGGGCAAGGAAGGCGGCATAGCGGCGCTCGCGCCGCATCTTGGCGCGGTGGCGAAAGCCTATCTCATCGGCCATTCGGCGCGCGATTTCGCGCTTGATCTCGGCGCGACGCCGCAGGAAATTTGCGAGACGATGGAACGCGCCGTGGAGCGCGCTGCGGCCGAGGCGGAACCGGGCGATGTGGTGCTTCTGGCACCTGCTGCGGCCAGTTTTGACCAGTATGAGAATTTCGAAAAACGCGGCGAGCATTTTGTTGCCCTGGTCAAGGCGCGTCTGGGGCTGGCGTGACCGAAGCACCCTTTGCCGCCCATGTTCCTCTGGCATGGAGCCCCGTTTGACGTTACACTTGCCCACGAGACCCGGAAAACCGGGCGACCCGAGGCAGGACGGCAGTGTATCATGACTGAGATGGTGTTTGGCACCGCGCCCGTCAGGGCGGTTGAGCCGGTGTTGCCGCGTTGGTGGCGCACGCTCGACAAATGGACCCTGGGTGCCGTGCTCGGCCTGTTCGCGGTCGGCATTCTGCTTGGTCTTGCGGCTTCGGTGCCGCTGGCCGAAAAGAACGGGCTGCCGCCCTTCTACTATGTCACCCGACAATTGATCTTCGGTGGCGCGGCAATCGTTGTCATGCTTGCCATCTCGATGCTGTCGCCGCCGCAGGTGCGCAGGCTTGGTGTGCTCGGCTTTGTCGCGGCGTTTCTGGCGCTGGCGCTGCTGCCGGTTTTCGGCACCGATTTCGGCAAGGGTGCGGTGCGTTGGTTCAGCTTCGGTTTCGCCAGTGTGCAGCCAGCCGAATTCCTCAAGCCCGGGCTGGTGGTGCTGGTCGCGTGGTTCATGGCGGCAGCACAGGATGTGGGCGGTCCGCCGGGCAGGCGCTATTCGCTTTTCATCACGCTGGTAGTGGTCGGGTTGCTGGCGGCGCAGCCCGATTTCGGCCAGGCGGCGCTGGTGCTGTTCATCTGGTGCGTCATCTATTTTGTCTCGGGCGCGCCGGTGGTTCTGCTGGTGGGGCTTGCCGGACTGACCGTGCTGGGCGGGTTTGGTGCCTATAGCGGGTCAGAACATTTTGCCCGCCGGATTGATGGCTACCTTGCCTCGGAAATCGACCCGCGCACCCAGATCGGCTATGCCACCAACGCGATTCAGGAGGGTGGGCTGTTTGGGGTCGGGGTCGGCGAAGGCACGGTCAAGTGGCAGTTGCCCGACGCGCACACCGATTTCATCATTGCGGTTGCGGCGGAGGAGTATGGTCTCGTGCTGGTGCTGGCGATCGTGCTGCTTTACGCGGCAATCGTGGCGATGTCGCTCTACCGGCTGACCGGCGAGCGCGACATTTTCACCCGGCTTGCGGGCACCGGGCTTGCCTGCGCCTTCGGGGTGCAGGCCTTCATCAATATGGGCGTTGCGGTGCGGCTTTTGCCCGCCAAGGGCATGACGCTGCCCTTTGTAAGCTACGGCGGCAGCTCGGTGATCGCATCGGGCATTGCCATGGGCATGCTGCTTGCCCTCACCCGCCGCCGCCCGCGTGGCCAGTTTGGCGAGATACTCGCGCGGAGGGGGCGATGACCGGGCCGCTTTTGCTGATTGCCGCCGGCGGCACTGGCGGGCACATGTTTCCCGCGCAGGCGCTGGCCGAGGCGATGGTGCGGCGTGGCTGGCGGGTGAAGCTTTCAACCGATGTGCGTGGCGCGCGCTATACTGGCGGATTTCCGCATGTGGTGCAGGTTGCGCAAGTCGCCTCGGCGACTTTCGCCCGCGGCGGCCTGCTGGCCAGGGCGATGGTGCCTTTCCGCATTGCGGCCGGGGTGCTTTCGGCGATGCGGGCGTTCCGGCGCGACCGGCCGGCGGTGGTGGTGGGCTTTGGCGGCTATCCGACGATACCCGCGCTTGCCGCTGCCGTGGTGCTGAAGGTGCCGCGCGCCATTCATGAACAGAACGGCGTGCTTGGCCGCGTCAACCGGCTTTTCGCGCGACGGGTGCAGGGTTTTGCCTGCGGCACCTGGCCAACGGCTTTGCCTGACGGTGCGGTGGGCGTGCATACCGGCAACCCGGTCCGCGCCGCGGTGCTGGAGCGCGCAGGCGCGCCCTATATTCCGCCCGGAGACTACCCGATTAGCTTGCTGGTTCTTGGCGGCAGCCAGGGTGCGCGGGTGCTTTCGCAGGTGGTTCCCGCAGCGCTTGCCCGGCTTCCCGAAGGCCTTCGCGGGCAATTGCGCGTCGCCCATCAGGCGCGCGAAGAGGACCGCCTTGAGGTGATCGCCGCCTATGTAGCCGCGAATATCTCGGCCGAGGTGCAGCCGTTCTTTACCGACGTGCCCCGCCGCCTTTCGGAAGCGCAGCTGGTGATTGCGCGGGCGGGTGCAAGCACGGTGGCGGAAATCAGCGTGATCGGGCGGCCCTCGCTGCTGGTGCCCTATGCCGCAGCAACCGGCGACCACCAGACCGCCAATGCGCGCGGCCTGCTGGATGCCGGGGCCGCGGTGCTGATTCCGGAATCGCGGTTCGGCGCAGAAAGCGTTGCCGAACAGGTGGCACTGGTGCTCGGCAACCCCGATGCAGCGGTAAAAATGGCCAATGCCGCGCTTTCCTACAGCATCCCGGACGCGACGGAACGGCTGGTGGAACTGGTCGAAGGTCTGGCTAAGGTGACGCCATGAATGCGGCGGCGACGAAACTTCCGGGCGAACTTGGGCCGATCCACTTCGTCGGCATCGGCGGCATCGGCATGTCCGGCATTGCCGAGGTGCTGATGACGCTCGGCTATGTGGTCCAGGGGTCCGATGCCAAGGCCAGCAAGATCACCGATCGTCTGGTGTCGCTTGGCGCAAGCTTTTTCGAAGGACAGCGCGCCGAAAACCTCGGGCAGGCGGCGGTGGTGGTGATTTCGTCGGCGATCAAGAAGGGCAACCCCGAGCTTGAGGAGGCACGTCGGCGCGGTTTGCCGGTGGTGCGCCGCGCCGAAATGCTCGCCGAATTGATGCGGCTGCGCTCGAACATCGCGGTGGCGGGAACGCATGGCAAGACCACCACCACAACGATGGTGGCGACCCTGCTCGACAAGGGCGGGTTCGACCCGACGGTGATCAACGGCGGCATCATTCACGCCTATGGCTCGAACGCGCGGGCGGGCGAAGGCGAATGGATGGTGGTCGAAGCAGACGAAAGCGACGGCAGCTTCAACCGCCTGCCCGCGACCATCGCCATTGTCACCAATATCGACCCCGAGCACATGGAGCATTGGGGCAGCTTCGACAATCTGCGCCGGGGATTTTTCGATTTCGTCTCGAACATCCCGTTTTACGGGCTTGCCGTCTGCTGCACCGACCACCCCGAGGTGCAGGCGCTGGTGGGCCGCATCACCGACCGCCGCGTGGTCACCTTCGGCTTCAACGCCCAGGCCGACGTGCGCGCGCTCGACCTGCGTTTCGAGGCCGGTGTGGCGCATTTCGACGTTGCCTTGCAAGGCGAGGGCGAGGGCGCGGTGATCGCGGATTGCACCCTGCCGATGCCCGGAGAGCACAACGTTTCCAACGCCTTGGCGGCAATAGCGGTGGCGCGCCACCTTGGCATGAAAATGGAAGAGATCCGCGCGGCACTGGCTGGTTTTGGCGGCGTCAACCGCCGTTTCACCAAGATCGCGGAGCTCAACGGTGTTTCCATCATCGACGATTACGGCCACCATCCGGTGGAAATTGCCGCCGTGCTGAAGGCGGCGCGGCAGTCCACGCGCGGCCGGGTCATCGCGGTGCATCAGCCGCACCGCTACACGCGGCTGTCGAGCCTGTTCGAGGATTTCTGCACCTGCTTCAACGAGGCCGATGTGGTGGGCATCGCCGAGGTCTATGCGGCGGGCGAAGCGCCGATTGCCGGGGCCAGCCGCGATGATCTGGTGGCCGGGCTGGTCGCGCATGGTCACCGCCATGCGCGCGCGGTGGTTTCCGAAGCGGACCTTGCGCAACTGGTGCGCGACGAGGCGCGGCCGGGTGACATTGTCGTCTGCCTCGGCGCAGGCACGATTTCGGCTTGGGCGAACACGCTGCCCGCGGCGCTAAAGGACTGGCGCACATGAGCCTGGTGCTGATCCTCGCTTGCGTCTGGGTGCTGGCGGCAAGTGCCACGGCGCTTTTGCCGCTCCACCGCCAGATGCTGCCGGGGCTGGTGCTGCTGGTATCGGCACCGGTGCTGTTGGTGTGGATCGGCGTGGTGCATGGCGTCTGGGTGGTGGCGATCGGGCTCGCGGCGTTTGTCTCGCTGTTTCGCCGCCCGCTCTGGTATCTGGCACAACGCGCCATGGGTCGCCCGGTTTCGCCCCCATACAGGGAGGGCCGCGAATGACGCTTTCGCTCGTTGCCGCCTGTGTCTGGGCGCTGGTCGCCAATCTGCTGGCGCTGATGCCTTCGCGTGACAATCACTGGCGGCAGGCCTGGGTGCTTATCGCGCTCGGAATTCCGCTGATCGGCTGGGTTACCTTCGAGAACGGGCCGGTCGTCGGCCTCGTGGTGCTCGCCGCCGGGGTCTCGGTGCTGCGCTGGCCGCTGATCTTCGCACTCCGCCGCCTTGGTCTCTGGCGCGGGAGGCGGGCATGATTCTGCCCGAGGTGCGCGGCACGTTGAGCGCCAACCGCAGCCTTGCAGACCTAACCTGGCTACGGGTCGGGGGACCGGCAGACTGGCTTTTTCAGCCTGCGGATATCGAAGATTTGCAGGCGTTTCTGGCGGCGCTCGATCCTCTGGTGCCGGTGTTTCCGATCGGCGTGGGGTCAAACCTGATCGTGCGCGATGGCGGTATCCGGGCGGTGGTGATCCGGCTCGGGCGCGGTTTCAACGGCATCGAGATTGTCGGCAACCGGGTCACTGCCGGTGCGGCGGCGCTTGATGCGCATGTGGCGCGGCGCGCGGCGGAGGCAGGGCTTGACCTCACCTTCCTGCGCACCATCCCCGGCAGTATCGGCGGCGCGGTGCGGATGAATGCGGGCTGCTACGGCAGCTATGTGGCGGACCACCTCATTGAAGCGGTGGCGGTAAACCGGGCGGGGAAGCGGGTTGTTCTTTCCCCGGCGGACTTGCATTTATCCTACCGCCACAGTGAGCTTCCCGCGGGCTATGTGCTCGTTTCTGCTACTTTTCAGGCAATTTCGGCAAATCCCGCCGATTTGGTCGAAAAGATGGAAGCGCAGATCGCCAAGCGGGACGCAAGCCAGCCCACGCGCGAACGCAGCGCCGGTTCCACCTTCCGCAATCCTTCGGGCCATTCCTCGACAGGGCGCGCCGATGATGTGCACGACCTGAAGGCCTGGAAAGCGATCGATGCGGCGGGCATGCGCGGCGCGCGGCGAGGCGGAGCGCAGATGAGCGAGATGCATTCGAACTTTCTCATCAACACCGGCAGCGCAACCGCCGCCGACCTCGAGGGTCTGGGCGAAGAGGTCCGAGAAAGGGTTTTGCAACAGAGTGGAATCCGGCTAGAGTGGGAAATCATGCGGGTCGGCGAACCGATGCCGGAACCGCACGACAAGTAACAACATTCCACGGGGGCCAAACCCCGGGAGAGGCAATTGTGGCGGGTGTGTCGAGCAGGACAGCCCACCGTGTGGTGGTATTGATGGGGGGGCCTTCCGCCGAGCGGGAGGTGTCGCTCTCATCGGGGCGCGAATGCGTGTCGGCGCTGCAGGTGGCAGGATACGAGGTGACCGCGATCGACGCGGCCGCCGACTTGTCCGCGCGCCTTGCCGAGACCCGCCCGGACGTGGTTTTCAACGCGCTGCATGGCCGCTGGGGCGAAGATGGCTGCGTTCAGGGGCTGCTGGAATGGCTGCGCCTGCCCTATACTCATTCCGGCGTGCTCGCCTCGGCGCTGGCGATGGACAAGACCCGCGCCAAGGCGGCGTTTGCCGTCGCCGGGCTGCCGGTCGCGGCGGGGCGTCTGGCCTGCAAGGCCGAGGTCATGGCGCGCCACGTCCTGCCGCCGCCTTATGTGGTCAAGCCGAACGCCGAGGGCTCGTCGGTCGGTGTCTACATCGTGCCCGAGGGTGCCAACGCGCCGCCTCGGCTGGCGGCTGAAATGCCCGAAGTGGTGATGGTCGAGGCCTATGCGCCTGGGCGCGAGCTGACGGTCAGCGTGCTGGGCGACCGTGCGCTTGGCGTTACCGAGATCGTCACAACCGGCTGGTATGACTACGCGGCGAAATACACGCCCGGCGGTTCGCAGCATATCCTGCCCGCGGTCCTGCCCGACGACATCACCGATGCCTGCCGCGAGTACGCCCTGCGTGCCCACCGCGCGCTTGGCTGCCGTGGCCTAAGCCGCAGCGATTTTCGCTGGGATGCGGGCAAGCATCTGGCGGGCCTCGTTATTTTGGAAACCAACACGCAGCCTGGAATGACCCCAACCTCGCTCAGCCCCGAACAAGCGCGCCACGCCGGTATCGATTTTCCCGCGCTTTGCCGCTGGATCGTGGAGGACGCCTCATGCGACCGCTAGGTGCCGCCACCCTTGTCGCCCCGCCGCGTCCGGCACCGCGTGTGCTGCACCGCGACCCGGCCCCGTCGAGAATGCGCTACAAGCTGAACCGGCTCTGGCTAACGCCGCTGGTGCGCGGCCTTGCCCGGATCGGCCTGCCGCTGGTGTTGATCGTCGGCATGTTCGGCCTCTGGCTCGGCGATGCCGGTCAGCGCGCGGCCCTGGCCGACAGGTTCGAGGCGCTGAAAACCCAGATCCAGAGCCGCCCGGAGTTCGAAGTTTCGCTGCTGCGCATCGAGGGGGCCTCGCCCGCCGTCGATGCCGCGATCCGCACCATGCTGCCGGTCACGCTGCCCGCCTCGTCCTTCGCGCTTGATCTGGGGCGGCTGCGGGCAACGATTGCAAGCCTGGATGCGGTGGCAACGGTCGATCTGCGGGTGCAAAAGGGTGTGCTCGCGGTGCAGGTGGTCGAGCGGGTGCCCGCAGTGCTCTGGCGCCATGCCGCCGGGGTCGAAATGCTCGACGCCACCGGCCACCGGATTGCCACGGTCATTTCGCGCGATCTGCGCCCTGAATTGCCGTTGATCGCCGGCGAGGGGGCCGCCGAGGCGGTGCCCGAGGCGCTCGCGGTTCTGGCGGCGGCGGCACCGCTGCTGGCGCGTGCCCGCGGCCTGGTGCGGATCGGCGCGCGGCGCTGGGATCTGGTGCTTGACCGCGACCAGCGCATTCTGCTGCCCGAGACCGGTGCGGTTCAGGCGGTGGAGCGGCTGTTGGCGCTGGATCGCGCCGAAGACCTGCTGGCACGCGATTTCACGCATCTTGATCTGCGGCTGGCGGCGCGTCCGACGCTGCGGCTGAGCGTCGATGCGCAAGAAGAATTCCTGCGCGTCACGGGGCGGGCGACGACATCAGCGGTCAATCGGTAATGGGGGCGGGGCGATGAACGGGCTATATGAGGCACAACGAGCGATGCGCGCCATGCGCAAGGCTGCGATTCAGCGCGGCGTGATCGCCATTCTCGACGTTGGCACCTCGAAAATCGCCTGCCTCGTGCTGCGCTTTGACGGGCCGGAAAAACTGCGCTCGGCCGATGGCGTGGGGCCAATGGCCGGGCAATCCGATTTTCGGGTGATCGGTGCCGCCACCACCCGCTCGCGCGGGGTGCGCTTTGGCGAGGTCGATACCATGGCCGAAACCGAGCGCGCGATCCGCACGGCGGTGCAGATGGCGCAGAAAATGGCAAATGTCCGCGTCGATCATGTCATCGCCTGCATCGCCGGGGCGCAGCCGCGCAGCTATGGGCTTGCCGGCGAGGTCGAGCTGCACGAGGGGCAGGTGGGCGAGGCCGATGTGGCGCGCGCGCTTGCTGCCTGCGAAATGCCCGATATCGGGCCTGCGCGCGAGGTGCTGCACGCGCATCCGGTCAACTTCGCGCTTGATCACCGCTCGGGCCTTGGCGACCCGCGCGGCCATGTCGGGCAGCGCCTCGCGGTGGACATGCACCTGCTGGCGGTTGAAGCCGACGCCATTCAGAACCTCGTCTTCTGCATCCATCGCTGCGATCTGGAACTTGCCGGCATCGCCTCCTCGGCCTATGTCGCGGGCATTGCGGCGCTGGTGGAAGATGAGCAGGAACTGGGCGCGGCCTGCATCGATCTGGGCGGCGGGATCAGCGGCGTTTCGGTATTCATCAAGAAACACATGATCTTCGCCGATGCGGTGCGGATGGGTGGCGAGCACATCACCTCGGACATATCAAAAGGCCTGCAGGTGCCGGTTTCGGTGGCCGAGCGGCTCAAGACCTTTCACGGCGGGGTCCAGGCCACCGGAATGGACGACCGCGAAATGATCGAGATCGGCGGCGACAGCGGTGACTGGGAAAAGGACCGCCGCCGCGTCAGCCGCGCCGAGCTTATCGGCATCATGCGCCCGCGTGTCGAAGAGATACTTGAAGAGTTGCGCGCGCTCCTTGATGCCGCAGGTTTCGACAGCCTGCCAAGCCAGCAGATCGTTCTGACCGGTGGTGCCAGCCAGATACCGGGGCTGGATGGGCTGGCGGCGCGGATTCTGGGCCACAACGTGCGACTTGGGCGGCCGCTGCGGGTGCAGGGCCTGCCGCAGGCGGCAACCGGCGCGGGTTTTGCCAGCGCCGTCGGACTGGCGCTGTTTGCCGCGCATCCGCAAGATGAATGGTGGGACTTCGAGATCCCCGCCGAACGCTACCCGGCGCGCTCGCTGAAAAAAGCGGTGCGCTGGTTCCGCGACAACTGGTAGGAACGGGGTCATGCCACCCAATCTCTGCGGACTTGCGCGAAATGCCGCTGAATCAACTGCAAGAATGACCATATTTTGTGGCCGCTTGCGTTTTTCAGGTGACGGGGAAGCACAACGCAGTTAAAATCGGCACAATTTGCGGGGAAAACCGGGCGAGAGAACCGGATAATCACAGGCGGAACACCAATGGCACTGAATCTGATGATGTCTCAGCGTGAAGAGCTCAAGCCGCGGATCACCGTATTCGGGGTTGGCGGTGCCGGTGGCAATGCCGTCAACAACATGATCGAAAAGGCGCTTGAGGGCGTCGAATTCGTGGTCGCCAACACCGATGCGCAAGCGCTTGCGCAATCGCGGGCGCAGGCGCGCATCCAGATGGGCGTTCGCGCTACCGAGGGGCTGGGTGCAGGCGCGCGCCCCGAGGTGGGGGCCGCCGCTGCCGAGGAAACCATCGAGGAAATCGTCGATCACCTCGCCGGGGCGCATATGTGCTTCATTACCGCCGGCATGGGCGGCGGCACCGGCACCGGTGCTGCCCCGATCATTGCGCAGGCCGCGCGCGAGTTGGGGGTGCTCACCGTCGGCGTGGTGACCAAGCCTTTCCAGTTCGAGGGCAACAAGCGCATGAAGCAGGCCGAAGACGGCATTGCGGCGCTGCAAAAGGTGGTCGATACGCTGATCATCATCCCCAACCAGAACCTGTTCCGGCTGGCCAATGAGCGCACCACATTTACCGAAGCCTTCGCCATGGCCGATGACGTGCTCTATCAGGGCGTCAAGGGCGTCACCGACCTGATGGTGCGCCCCGGCTTGATCAACCTCGACTTTGCCGATGTCCGCGCGGTGATGGACGAAATGGGCAAGGCGATGATGGGCACCGGTGAAGCCTCGGGCGATGATCGCGCGATTCAGGCCGCCGAAAAGGCGATTGCCAACCCGCTTCTGGATGAAATCAGCCTGCGCGGGGCGAAGGGCGTGCTGATCAACATCACCGGCGGCTATGACCTGACGCTGTTCGAGCTTGATGAAGCCGCAAACCGTATCCGCGAGGAAGTGGACCCCGAGGCGAACATCATCGTTGGTTCGACGCTGGACCCCGACATGGCAGGGCAGATGCGGGTTTCGGTGGTGGCGACCGGTATCGACGCTGCCGCCTCGACCGGCGAGGTTCCGGTGCCGCGCCGCCCGCTGGCAGAGCCGCTGCATCGCGCGCACACCACCTCTGCCGCCGCCCCGGCGGCTGCCGCCACGCGGCCGGTTGCCGCGGAACCTGCCGCCGAACCGGCGCGCGTTGCCGCCGCCGCCTCGGCGCAAGGGGCCTACCGCACCCGCGCCGAGGAGCGGTCGCTTTTCGATGCTGCCCCGGCCGCGCTTGAACCCGAAGATCTGCTTGACGCCGAAGCCGCCGCCGAAGCCGGGCACGAACTGCCGCCCCCGGCCTACCGCCCGCAAGCCGCCGCACCGGCCGCCCCGCGCGATATTCGCACCGGCGATGATGCCGCGGCCTTCGTGGCACCGCGCCCGCGCGCGCCCGGCACCCCCAGCCCCGAGGCGCTGGCCCGGCTGCAAGCAGCGGTCTCGCGCGCCCCGGCGGCGGCGCAACGCGCCGCCGCGCAACCGCTTGCTGCTTCCCGCAGCGCAGCCCCTGCCGCCACCGCCGAAAAGCCGCGCTTCGGCATCAACTCGTTTCTGAACCGCATGACCGGGGGCGGCGATCCTACCGCCGAACGCCAGACCCCGACGATGCGGCCGCAGGCACCACAGCAGACAGCCTACGACGACGAAGCCCCGGCGGACGCTGAGCAGGATCGTATCGAAATACCGGCTTTCCTGCGCCGTCAGGCGAACTGAAGGCTTCACAAATTGCCGCGACAGGCCGGGGAAACCCCGGCCTGTTTGCGTTTAATTACATGGGGTTGGACCTTGACAGGCAGATTGCCGCCGGGCCGGACGCGGATTGTTTCAAGCCGTTACAAAGAGTGAGTTGAGCCTTGCGCGCGCGCCGCGTAGGGGTGTTCAGCGATGGCGCGGGCAGGCCCGGGCCGATCGCTTTGGCCAAGATGCCGCACCACTGCCAGGAGCATGCCGCGTGCAGACGACCCTCAGCTCATCGGTCCACTTCTCTGGCATAGGTCTGCATTGCGGGGTTGCCGTGCAGATGACCATCCGCCCGGCCGCTGCCGATACCGGCATTGCGTTCTGGCGCAGCGATGTGCGCGGTGCCGACCCGCTCGTGCCCGCCCGCTGGGATGCGGTTGCCCAGTCTCGCCTCTGCACCCAGATCGAAAACGCCCACGGGGTCAGCGTCTCGACCATCGAGCATGTGATGGCCGCGCTTGCCGGTTGCGGCGTGCACAATGCGCTGATCGAGATCGACGGCCCGGAAGTGCCAATCCTTGATGGCTCCTCGGCGCCCTTCGTGCGCGCGCTCATCGCGGCCGGGTTGCAGGGTCTTGGCGCGCCGCTTCGCGCGTTGCGGGTGCTCAAATCCGTCGAGGTGCGGGCTGGCACGGCGCTGGCGCGGCTCGAGCCTGCCGATAGCATGGAAATCGCCTTTGCAATCGATTTTGCCGATGCCGCGATCGGGCGGCAAAGCTTGACGCTCAACATGGCCAACGGTGCCTTTGTCCGCGAACTGATGGACAGCCGCACCTTCTGCCGCCAGTCGGATGTGGAACAGATGCAGGCGGCGGGGCTGGCGCTTGGCGGCAGCTACGAAAACGCCGTGGTGGTCGATGGCGACCGTGTGCTTTCGCCCGGCGGGCTGCGCCGCGAGCGTGAGGCGGTGCGCCACAAGATGCTTGATGCGATGGGTGACCTTGCGCTTGCCGGTGCGCCGATCCTCGGGCGCTATTATGGCAACCGCGCCGGGCACGCGCTGACCAACCAGCTGTTGCGGGCGCTTTTCGCCGATCCGGCGGCCTGGCGGTGGGAACCGCTCAGCCTGGCGCGGGCGCACCGGATGCCCGGTGCCGGGGTCACGCTGGCCGATTGCACCCCCCGCGCCACCGCTCTTGCCTGAACCGCGCGACGATGCGGCCCTCGCCGGTGAAAGGCGTTTTGCGCCCCGGATTTTTCTGTGCTAGGACGGGCGAAACCACCCCGCAAGCGGGGCGGTCTGGTGAATGAACTCGGGGATGGGGCGGGACATGGCGCGCGGCAGATCAGCGGCTTCACTTGTCGGCGGCCTGATTGTGGCCGCGATGCTGGCGGGCTGCGGATCGGCACCGAAAGAGGTTCCGCTTGATGGTTTCACCGCCGAAGAAATCTACAAGCGCGGCGAATGGGAGCTTGAAAACACCGCCAAGCCGGAAAACTCGATCCGCTATTTCTCCGAAGTCGAGCGGCTTTACCCCTATTCCGAATATGCCAAGCGCGCCTTGATCATGCAGGCCTTCGCGCTGCACAAGGCGAAGAAATACGAAGAGGCGCGCGGTGCCGCGCAGCGGTTCATCGACACCTATCCGGGCGATGAAGATGCGGCCTATGCCAAATATCTGCTGGCGCTGAGCTATTACGACCAGATTGACGAGGTTGGCCGCGATCAGGGGCTGACCTTCCAGGCGCTCTCGGCGCTGCGCGCGGTGATCGAGGAATACCCCGACAGCGAATATGCGCGCTCGGCAATTCTCAAGTTCGACCTTGCCTTCGACCACCTCGCGGCGAAGGAAATGGAGATCGGGCGCTATTACCTCAAGCGCGGCAACTATGCCGCCGCGATCAACCGCTTTCGCATCGTGGTCGAGAAATACCAGACCACCACCCATACTGCCGAAGCGCTGCACCGGCTGGTCGAGGCGAATCTGGCGCTTGGCTTTACCGACGAAGCGCAATCGGCGGCGGCGATTCTGGGGCATAATTTCCGCTCAACCGGCTTTTACGAAGACAGCTACAGGCTGTTGACCGCGCGCGGTCTTGAACCCGCAGGCAGGGGCGACGGCTGGCTGGCGCGCATCTTCCGCGAAGTCATCAAGGGCGAATGGCTGTAACGCGGGCGCGGCACCTGCGGGTGCCGCCCACGAGGGCAGGGAATGCTTCGGGCGCTTGAGATCCGCGATATGCTGCTGATCGACCGGCTGGAGCTTGGCTTTCAGCCCGGTCTCAACGTGCTTACCGGCGAAACCGGCGCGGGCAAATCGATATTGCTCGATTGTCTGGGCTTCGTGCTCGGCTGGCGCGGTCGCGGTGATCTGTTGCGCAACGGGGCAGAGCTTGGCGAGGTGGTGGCGGTGTTCGATCTGCCTGCGGCGCATGCGGCCGCGCAGGTGTTGGCAGAGGCCGGGCTGCCGCAGGGCGATGAACTGGTGCTGCGCCGCACGATTGGCACCGACGGCCGCCGCAATGCCTTTGTCAACGACCGCCGCGCTACCGCCGAGGTGCTGCGCGCGCTGGCCGATACCCTTGTGGAGTTGCACGGCCAGAACGACGATGGCGGGCTTTTGAATGCGCGCGGCCACCGGGCGCTGCTCGATGCCTTTGCCGGGGCCGAGCCGCTCTTGGCGCGGGTTCGCAGCGCCTGGGCCGCGCGCGCTGCCGCAGCGGGCACGCTGGCCGAGGCCGAGGCAGCGCTGGCGGCCGTGCGCGGCGAGGAAGATTTTCTGCGCCATGCGGTGAAGGAACTCGATCAGCTTGCCCCGGAACCGGGCGAAGAGGCCAGTCTCGACGCCCGCCGCCGCGCCATGCAGGCCGCCGAGCGCATTCGCGGCGATGTGGCGCGCGCGCTTGCGGCGCTTGGCCCTGAGGGTGCAGAAGGCGCGATGGGCGGCGCCGGTCGCTGGCTTGAGGCCGTATCCGTGCGCGCCGATGGGCTGCTTGATGCACCCATATCCGCGCTCTCGCGCGCCATGATCGAACTCGGCGAGGCGGCGCAGGGGGTGGAACGCGCGCTGGAAACCCTGAGCCACGACCCGCATGAGCTGGAAGCTTGCGAAGAACGGCTGTTTGCGATCCGGGCGCTGGCGCGCAAGCATTCGGTGCTGGCAGATGACCTCGGCGATTTTGCCCATGGGCTGCGCAGCCGGTTGGCCGCGCTTGATGGCGGCGAGGGGCATTTGCGCGCGCTGCGCATGGCGCTGGCTGCGGCAGATGCGGCGCATGCGGGGGCTGCCGCGGCGCTTGCGGCGCTTCGCCGCACGGCTGCCGGGCGGCTTGATGCGGCGATGGCGGGGGAACTGGCACCGCTCAAGATGGAACGCGCCGCCTTCACCACCGAAATCAGCGCCGCGCCGCCCGGCCCCGAAGGCATTGATGCGGTAAGCTTTGTGGTCGCCACCAACCCCGGCGCGCCGCCGGGACCGCTGAACCGGATTGCCTCGGGGGGCGAGCTGTCGCGGTTCCTGCTGGCGCTCAAGGTCTGCCTGATGCGCGGTGGTGAGGCTCCGGTGATGATTTTCGACGAGATCGACCGCGGCGTCGGCGGGGCCACCGCCGACGCGGTGGGGCGCAGACTGGCGCGGCTCGCGGCCGGGGCACAGGTGATTGTCGTCACCCACAGCCCGCAGGTGGCGGCGCGCGGCAGCCACCACTGGCGGGTGGAAAAGCGGGTTGCGGGTGGCAAGACCACCTCGCGCGTGGTCGCCCTGGATGCCGAGGCGCGGCAGGGCGAGATTGCCCGCATGCTGGCGGGCGAAAGCGTGACAGAGGCCGCGCGGGCGGCGGCGGCGGCGCTTTTGGCGGGCTGAGCACCCAAGCTGGATATTCGAGCCAAGGCAAGCGGTTGGCGCAGCTTGTTCCAGTAAACTCATTGCCGCTGTTGCAGCGCTGCACTTGTGCGCGTGGCGCGGGCGCGCTAAAAGGGAAGTCTGGCGGGGGCCTGAACGCGGGAAGTTGATGATGTGGAAGGCCCTTGTTGCCGCTGTGCTTGCAGCGCTTTTGCTTGCGTCCCCCAGTGATGCCCAGGAACGCAGAACGCTCGGTTTCGGGCGGCTTTTCACCAATGACCATTTCGGCGACGGCAATGACCGCTGGCGCAGCGCCAGCTACACGCTGAGCCTGCTGCGTGGGCCTGCCTGGAATGGCAGTCTTCCCGACCGCCCCTTCGAGGTCATGGAATACCGGATCGGCACCGCGATCATTGCACCCACCAGCCTGCGCACCCCAGCCGACCCCGACCGCCGCTATGCGGGGACGCTCAGCTTTCTGGCGCAGACCCATTTTCGCAGCGGCGGTTTCGAGACCAGCCTTGGTGCGGGTGTGGCGGCGGTTGGTCCCGGCACCGGCGTGGGCGAAATGCACCGTCTGCTGCACCGGATGCTGAGCGCGCCGAGACCGACGATTCTGGGCGACCAGCTTGGCAATGCACTGGTTCCCTTTGTCACCGCCGAACTGGGGCGGCCAATGGAGATCGGCAGGGTCGGGCTGCGGCCCTTTGTCGAGGCGCGGGCGGGCGACGAAGACCTGTTGCGGGTTGGCCTCGATCTCGATTTCGGTGCCCGCGAAACCGGCGCGCTCTGGCTGCGCGACGATGGCACCGGGCAGCGCTATGTGGGCATCTCCGGCACCTCGGCGCGCGGGTTCAGCTTTCAGCTTGGCGCGGATCTGGCGCGGGTCTGGGGCTCGGCCTGGCTGCCTGACGGCGGCGTGGAGGCCGAACCCTGGCGGCAGCGGCTGCGCGCGGGCGTGGCCTGGCACGGGTCGCGGTTCGGGGCCTTCTACGGCGTCACCTGGCTTTCGCCAGAATTTGCGGGCCAGCCGGAAGGGCAGATTTTGGGCTCGATTCGTTTTCGCATGAACTTCTGAGGCGACACTGGCGCGCTGATTCGCCAACAGCGCCACGCGACCCTTTGCAAGCCGAATCATCTCTGCTACGCTCACCTGAACAACAGGCCGCAAAGGCCTGATAACAAACGAGCGGCAGGAATACAGGCATGAGGGCAGGCGCAGGTGGCACCTATGTCATTTCATGGGCACAAACCGAGGTGAACGGTATCGCTTGCGCGCCGCTTGAGGCGCTGGCGATAGGTGCCGAGTGGCGATGGCACGGCGAGGCGCTCCGGGTTGACGGTCCGGCGGAGTTTCTGCTGCTCAGCGGTGGCACCGGTAGCGAGGATACAAGGCAGCGCGCGGCGCGTGCGGTGAACCGGCTGCTTGGGGCTGCGGTGCGCGGCCGCCCATTGCACGCGGACGACCCCGACGAGTCGCTTTCGGACCAGAGCTTTTCGGTCACCGATGGCTACGAGGCCTATACTGTTACGCTGATCGATGTGCCCGGCAGCCCCGCGCGGCTGGCGATGTTTTCCTGCCGGGTGCCGCCGCGCGACCGCGCGATGTGGCTGGTGGACTGCGCGCTTGACATCAGGCCGCGCCAGGCTTCGGCTGATGCTCCGGCGGTGATCTGCTTTACCCCCGGCACGCTGATTGCCACGCCCGACGGCCCGCGCGCCGTTGAAACCCTGCGTCCGGGTGCGCGCGTGAGCACCCGTGACGATGGCCCGCAAGCGCTGCTCTGGACCGGCGGGCGGCGGATGAGCGGTGCCCGGCTTCATGCCATGCCCGAACTGCGGCCGGTGCGCTTTCGTGCCGGCGCGCTTGGCATCGGGCGGCCCGACGCCGATCTTCTGGTGTCGCCGCGCCACCGGATGCTGGTGCGCGGGGCCGCCGCGCGGGCATTGTTCAACGAGACCGAGGTGCTGGTGGCGGCGGCCGATCTGGTCAACGGCACCACTGTGCGCATCGAGCAGGGCCTGCGCGAGACCTGGTACATTCACCTGCTGCTGGAGCGGCACCAGATCCTGCGCGCCAACGGGCTGGAAAGCGAAAGCTTCCATCCGGGTGCCACCACGCTCGATATGATCGCGCCCGAAGACCGTGCCGGGCTGCTGGCGCTGATGCCCGAATTGGCAGGAAATGCTGCCGCCTATGGCGGCTATGCGCGCCGCCGCCTTGGTGCCGCCGAAGCGGCGATCCTGCGCCGCGAAGTTGCGGCATGACCGGCGCGCCGCGTCGCGTGAGTCTGCAAACCGCAAGAACCTCGGCACGGGACCATTGACGGGGCCGGGGGTGCCGCCTATAAGCCCGCGGTCCGGGGTCGGCAACCTCCCCGCGGCGTCATTGGTGTTGGTGGCCCCCGCAAGGGGATGCCTGTCGGGACGAAGCCTTTTTCAAGGTGGAGCCAGAGGACAACGCCCTTCCTGCCCCCCGGGGCGCATGATGAAGGAGATCAGCGGTGACCAAACGCACCTCTGCCAAACACAAGATCGACCGCCGGATGGGCGAAAACATCTGGGGCCGCGCGAAATCGCCGCTCAACAGGCGCGAATACGGCCCCGGCCAGCACGGCCAGCGCCGCAAGAACAAGCTTTCCGATTTTGGCACCCAGCTGCGTGCCAAGCAGAAGCTCAAGGGCTATTATGGCGATCTGACCGAAAAGCAGTTCCGCAAGATCTTTACCGAGGCCGAGCGGGTCAAGGGTGATACCGGTGCCAACCTCGTCGGTCTGCTGGAGCGCCGTCTGGATGCGGTGGTCTACCGTGCCAAATTTGTTGCCACGATTTTTGCCGCGCGCCAGTTCGTCAACCACGGCCATGTGCAGGTCAACGGCAAGCGGGTCAACATCGCGTCTTACCGGGTCAACGAGGGCGACGTGATCTCGCTGCGCGAAAGGTCGCGCCAGCTCGCCATCGTGCTTGAAGCGGTGCAGCTGATCGAGCGTGACGTGCCCGATTACATGGAAGTTGACCATTCCAAGATGACCGCCACCTTCGTGCGCCAGCCGGGCCTGGGCGATGTGCCCTACCCGGTGATGATGGAGCCGAACCTCGTGGTCGAATTCTACGCCAAGAACTGATCCGCACATGTAAGTCAGGAACCTTTGGGCCGCGCCGAACTGCGCGGCCCTTTGGCGTATCAGGGAAGCCGTTCGCGGTCTTGGGAAGGCAAGTCATGCAGAGCGCATCCGTTTACGGTCGCATCGATGGTCCGATAGTGATGATCGGCTTTGGCTCGATCGGTCGCGGCACATTGCCGCTGATCGAGCGACACTTCGAATTCGATCTCGCGGAGCTGGTTGTGATCGAACCCTCAGCGTCGCACCGCACCTTTTTGGCACAGCGCGGCATTCGGCACCTGCAGGTGTCGCTGACGCGCGAGAATCATCGCGAGGTTCTCGGCTCGGTGCTTGGGTCAGGGCGCGGATTCTGCATCAACCTCTCGGTCGATACCTCTTCACGCGATATCATGCGTTTCTGTCGCGAGTTGGGTGTGCCCTACATCGATACCGTGACCGAGCCTTGGCCTGGATTCTATTTCGATGAAGACCGCCCCAACGCCAAGCGAACCAACTATGGGCTGCGCGAATCCATCCGTGCCGAAAAAAGTGCGGGCGGCGTCGGCAGCACCGCTGTTTCCTGCTGTGGCGCAAACCCGGGAATGGTCAGCTGGCTCGTCAAGGAAGCGCTTCTGGTGCTGGCGGGTGATCTGGGGCGGCGGGTAGCGGTGCCGTCTCATCGTGCAGAATGGGCGCGGCTCATGCACGACCTCGGGGTGAAGGGCGTCCACATTGCCGAACGAGACACCCAGGTATCGCATCGGGTGCGGCAGCTTGGCACATTCGTCAACACCTGGTCGGTAGAGGGTTTTCTGGCCGAGGGTTTCCAGCCGGCTGAGGTTGGCTGGGGTACGCATGAACGAACTCTTCCCGCAGGCGCGAACCACCATGAGAGCGGTTGCCGCGCGGCAATCTGGCTTGATCGGCCCGGTGCCGATACACGGGTTCGCAGTTGGTGCCCCACGCCGGGGCCACAGTTCGGCTATCTGGTAACCCACAACGAAGCCATCTCGATTGCCGATTACTACACGCTAGGAGACCCCGCTGCACCCGTGTATCGCCCGACCTGCCACTATGCCTATCATCCCTGCGCTGATGCGGTGATGTCGCTGCACGAAACCTTGGGGGCCGGGAAGATGCCTGCGCGTCAGCACATTCTGGATGAGCACGAAATTACCGAGGGCGTCGATGAACTCGGGGTGCTACTTTACGGCCACGCCAAGAACGCGCTCTGGTATGGTTCGCGGCTGTCGATCGACGAGGCGCGCGACCTGGCACCGTTTCAGAACGCTACCGGCCTCCAGGTTACTTCGGCGGTGCTGGCGGGCATGGTTTGGGCGCTCGAGAACCCAGGCGCAGGCGTCGTCGAGGCGGATGAGATGGACCACGCGCGCTGTCTTGCGGTGCAGCGCCCCTATCTGGGGCCGATCGAGGCGCATTATACCGATTGGACGCCGCTGACCCATCGGCTTGGCCCCTTTGGCGAGGTGCCCGCCCCCTCGGACCCTTGGCAGTTTGTCAACGTGCTCGCGCCGTAACACCCTGATCGGATCGGATACAGGCGCGGCGCGAAGCCACTGGCAATGCGGCCTTTGCCCGGCTAGAAGGGCGCGAGATTTGGGGAACCGCGATGACCGATAGCATCCGCCCGCAACCGGGTATCATGAAAATCGCGCTTTACCAGGGTGGGGCGGCGCATCTGGCGGGGCGCAGCGACGCGGTCAAGCTCAGCTCGAACGAAAACCCCTTCGGCCCCTCGGAAAAGACCAAGGAGGCATTCGCCCGCGCCGTGCACAAGCTGCACCGTTACCCCAATACCGACCACGCCAGCCTGCGCGAGGCGATCGGCGAGGTGCACGGGCTTGACCCCGACCGCATCATCTGCGGCGTCGGCAGCGACGAGATCATCCACTTTCTCTGTCAGGCCTACGCAGGCCCGCGCGACGAGGTTCTGTTCACCGAGCACGGGTTCCTGATGTACCGGATTTCGGCGCTTGCCGCCGGGGCGACGCCGGTCGAGGTGCGCGAGCGCGAACGCACCACCGATGTCGATGCGCTGCTGGCCGCCTGCACCAAGAAAACCCGCCTGGTGTTCATCGCCAACCCCAACAATCCCACCGGCACGATGATCGGGCTTGCCGAGGTCGAGCGGCTGGCGCGGGGACTGCCGCCGCAGGCGATTCTGGTGCTCGATGGTGCCTATGCCGAATATGTGGCGGGCTACGATGGCGGTGCCGAGCTTGCGACGCGGCTGCCCAACGTCTTCATGACGCGGACATTTTCCAAGATCTACGGGCTTGGCGGCCTGCGCATCGGCTGGGGCTACGGCCCGCGCGCCATCATCGACGTGCTGAACCGCATCCGTGGCCCGTTCAACCTGTCGAACGCGCAGCTTGAGGCGGCCGAGGCGGCGGTCCGCGATCAGGAATATACCGAGCGTTGCCGCGCTGAAAATGCGCGGCTGCGGGTCTGGCTGGCGCAGGCGCTGGCCGAGCGCGGGGTGCCTTCGGATACCTCGATGGCAAATTTCGTGTTGGCGCGCTTTGCCGACGCGACCGAGGCGCTCGCCTGCGATGGTTATCTGCAAAGTCAGGGGCTGATCGTGCGGCAGGTGGCGGGCTACGGGCTGCCCAACTGCCTGCGCATCACCGTAGGAGACGAGGCCGCCTGCCGCCGCGTGGCGCATGCCGTCGGCCAGTTCAAGGAGCAGCGCCGATGACGGTTCTTTACAACCGCGTGGCGTTGATCGGGCTTGGCCTGATCGCCTCGTCCATGGCCCATGCGATGCGCTGGAAAGGGCTTGCGGGCGAAATCGTCGGCACCGCGCGCTCGCCCGAAACCCGCGCCGTGGCGCAGGAGCTTGGGCTTTGCGACCGCGTCTGCGCCACCGCCGCCGAGGCGGTGGCGGGGGCCGATCTGGTGGTGCTTTGCGTGCCGGTGGGGGCAATGGCGGCGATTGCGGCCGAGATCGCGCCGCATCTGGCCCAGGGTGCCACGCTGACCGATGTGGGTTCGGTCAAGCAGGCGGTGATCGAGGCGGTAGCCCCGCATGTGCCCGATGGCGTGCATTTCGTGCCCGGTCACCCGCTTGCGGGCACCGAACATTCCGGGCCGCGCTCGGGCTTTGCCACCCTGTTCGTCAACCGCTGGTGGCTTCTGACGCCGCTGCCGGGTGCCGATCCTGCGGTGACCCAGCGCTTGCGCGGGCTGCTGGAAGGCATGGGCGCGCATGTTGACGAGATGGAACCGGCGCACCACGACCTCGTGCTTGCCGTCACCTCGCACACGCCGCACCTCATCGCCTATACGATGGTGGGGGTGGCCGACCATCTGCGGCGGGTGACGAAATCCGAGATCATCAAGTATTCGGCGGCGGGGTTTCGCGACTTTACCCGCATCGCCGCCTCCGACCCCACAATGTGGCGCGACGTGTTCCTGACCAACCGCGAGGCAACGCTTGATATTCTCGGGCGCTTTACCGAGGAACTCTTCGTGTTGCAGCGCGCGATCCGCATGGGTGACGGCGCGCAGCTTTTCGAGTATTTTACCCGCACGCGCGCCATTCGGCGCGGCATCATCGAGGCCGGGCAAGATACCGCCGCCGCCGATTTCGGGCGCGGTGCCCCGGCTCCCGAGGCAGGAGAGTAACGCGGGCATGCACCGTCTGGCACTGGCTCTGGCACTGACGCTCGCGTCGGGCGTTGCGGTTTTTGCCGAGCCGCCGCAGAGCTCGCCACGGCCGCTGCCGCGACCCATGCTGGTCGGGGCCGCGCCGATCCAGATGGCAAGCCTGCTGCCGCTGCCCGGCACCGCGCGACCCGCGCTGCGCCCCGTTGCCCCGGCTGCGGTCGAAGCGGCGATGGCGATGGCGCTGGCGCTTGCCAGTGCCGCCCCGGCGCGCTCGCCGCGCCCGGCACCGCGACCGCCCCGCGCCGTTGCCCCCGCAGCTTTGGTGCCGCCGTCAACCACCATCGCTTCGGCCTCGGCGCTGGCCCCGGCGCAATCGTCGCCCGCACCGCGGCGCGGCCTTGCCGCGCTTTTTGCGCCGCGCCCGCCCAAACCCGCGCGCGGCTCGATCTGCGGTGACCCCGGCATTGCAGGCTCCGAGATCGCCGCCATCCCGGCCGCCGTTACCGGATGCGGGCTGGTTGGCGGGGTCGCGGTTACCGCCGTGGCGGGAATTCCGCTTTCGCAGCCCGCGCGGGTTGATTGCACCACCGCCAAGGCGCTGAAGCGCTGGGTCGAAGAGGGTGTCATCCCCGCAATCGGGCGGCGCGGCGGCGGTCTTGCGCGGCTCAATGTCGTGGCGTCCTACGATTGCCGCCCGCGTAACAACGTGGCCGACGCACGGGTTTCGGAACATGGCGCAGGCCACGCGATCGATGTTGCAGGCTTCACCCTCGCCGATGGCAGCACGCTGACGGTGTTGCGCGACTGGAGCGCCGAGTCAAAGCTGATGCGTACCATTCACGCCAGCGCCTGCGGCCCGTTCGGCACCGTGCTTGGCCCGAAGGCAGACGTCTACCACCGCGACCATTTTCATGTCGATACCGCGCGCTATCGCTCCGGGCCCTATTGCAGATAGGGGGCAGCGCCCAGCAGCACCGGCCCGAGCCAAGCCATCCCGCCGCGAAAGCCAAGCTCGATCGTCAGCGCGCCGTCTGCGCTTGCCAAGGGTGCAAGTTCCGCCGAAAGCGCCGCGCCATAGGGCGGCTGCACCAACCGCAGCGCCAGCGCCAGCGCCACCACAGCGCGCCAGTCGGGGGTGGAAAGCGTGATCTGCCCCTCGGCCCTGCCGTTTGCATCGGCGCGAACCGCGCCCTCTGCCGCAAGCTGCGCCTCCCCCCAGCGCAGCGAAGCCGCCTCGACCCCGACCGAAAGCAGCTTGGGTGCCGTCGCCTGCGCATGCCGGTCAAGCGGCGCTGAAAGCCCAAGCACAAGCCGCGCCGAAAGCAGCTCGCCGCGTTCGGCAAGCCCGTAGGGGGCCTGCAGCAGCACCGGCAGGCTGAACCCCGCCAGCGATGCGTCAAGCCGGTAGTCGCCCCCCTCCGCCGCAGCAAGGGTCAGCGCAAGCTGATCCGCCGCCATCGCCGGGCCGCCGCCGTCAAGGCTGGCGTGCAACGGCCCCGAGACGACAGCGGCACTTTCAAGCGCAAGCGTGGCCCCGGGCCGCAGCATCAGCGCCGCGTGCATGTTTTCGCTCACCAACAGGTATTGCAGCAGCCCGATCCGCAGCGTCTGCGCTTGCGACAAATCGAGCCGCATCCGCCAGGGCGCGTAAGAGGGAAAGCTTAGCCGCAGCCATTCTGCCTGCCAGGCAAGCAGCCCCTGATGCAGCCGGGGCGTATCCAGCCGAAGCGAAAATGCCCCCGGAAAGCCCGCCAGCGTCACCGCCCCGGCATTGCCCCGGCCCTGATCGCGCAGGCTGCGCAGCGCCGCGTCGGCACCTTGGCGCAGCGCA
Source organism: Phaeovulum sp. (assembly GCF_030684035.1). Lineage (GTDB taxonomy): Bacteria > Pseudomonadota > Alphaproteobacteria > Rhodobacterales > Rhodobacteraceae > UBA6213. The sequence continues at coordinate 83,716 of NZ_JAUXPI010000043.1, forward strand.
AATGCACCGGCACCCCAACCCAGGGCCGCCAGCACCGCCAGCGCCACCAAAGCCGAGATAAGCCGCCGCCGCATCTTGCCCCCTTTGCATTCGCGCCCGGCACCTGTTTAGCTCGCCGCGCGCGGGAGGGCCAGAGCATCGCCAACACCACCTGGATATTCGGCTATGGATCGCTGATCTGGCAGCCCGGCTTTCAGCCCGAGGCGCGGCTCAGGGCACAGCTTTCGGGCTGGCACCGGTCGTTTTGCATGCGATCCTTGCACTATCGCGGCACCGCCTCGGCACCGGGGCTGGTGCTGGCGCTCGATGCCTTGCCCGGCGCGGTTTGCCATGGCGTGGCGCTGGCGGTTCCCGAGGCTGACAAGGCCGCGGTTCTCGCGAAGCTGCGCCAGCGCGAACTGATCGCCTCGGCCTATGTCGAGCGCCGCCTGCCGCTGCGGCTTGAAGACGGGCGCGCGGTTGCGGCGATCACCTATGTGATTGATCGCGCACACCCGCTCTATTGCGGCCTGAGCCTTGCGGAACAGGCTGAAATCATTGCCTGCGCGGCGGGCGAGCGCGGGTCGAACGCCGAGTATCTTTTCAACACCGCCGCGCATCTGGCGGCGCTCGGCCTCGCCGACGCCGATCTTGACAGGCTTGCAACACGGGTGCGCAAACTGCTCGGATAAGGCTTGGCACCGGGGCCCGCTCCGCCTATCTTCCGGCGCAAAGAACCGGGGCAGGCATCGATGGCGCGCGTATCAATACGGCAGGCAGACCCGCAGTTTTCGCAGCCTGTGCGCCAGATCATGGCAATGCTTGTGGTGCTGGGGCTGGTGGCGATGGGCGGCTATTTCGCCTATTCGCGCATCTTCCCGATCTTTCTGGCCAACCCCTGGCTCAACGGGCTGATCCTCGCGGTTTTCGTGTTCGGAATCATCGCCTGTTTCTGGCAACTTTACCAACTGGTGCTGTCGGTCAGCTGGATCGAGGGTTTTGCCTCGGACCGCCCCGGCGAAACGCTCTCTGCCGCGCCAAGCCTGCTGGCACCGCTGGCCTCGCTGCTCGGCGCGCGCGGCGTGCACCGCGAAATTGCCACCTCTTCGGCCCGCTCGATCCTCGATTCGGTCGGCACCCGCATCGACGAGGCCCGCGACATCACCCGCTATCTGTCGAACCTGCTGATTTTTCTCGGGCTTCTTGGCACCTTTTACGGCCTTGCGACGACCGTTCCGGCGGTGGTCGAAACCATCCGGGCGCTGGCCCCGCAAGAGGGCGATACCGCCATCGGGGTCTTTGACAAGCTGATGAGCGGGCTGGAAAAGCAGCTTGGCGGCATGGGCACGGCGTTTTCATCGTCGCTTCTTGGTCTGGCGGGCAGCCTTGTGGTGGGCCTGGTCGAGCTCTTTGTGACCCATGGCCAGAACCGCTTTTTCCGCGAGCTTGAAGAGTGGATTTCGTCGATCACCCGAATTTCGCTGGCGTCGGGCAGCGGTGCAACGGCCGAGGGCGATGGCATCGGCCAGGCCGCCGCGAGCGTCATCGATCATATGGCCGAGCAGATCGAGGCGCTGCAGGCAATCTACGTGCAAAGCGATGTTTCCCGCTCGATGATCGACGAGCGGCTCGGCTATCTCGTCACCGCGATCGAGCGGCTTGCGGCGCGGCTCGAGACCGATACCACCGGGCCGACGCTGGCCCGTGTCGCCGACAGTCAGGCGCAACTGGTGGCATTGATCGAGGCCGATACGGCGGGCGATGCGTTGCACGCACTGGCCGACAGCCAAAGCAAGCTCAGCGCCGCGATTGAGGCACGGATCGGCAGCAACGCGCTTGGTGATGATGGCGAAACCCGCATGCGCCTGCGCTCGATCGATGTGCAGCTTCTGCGGCTGCTCGAAGAAGTTTCGGCGGGCCGTCAGGAAAGCATGGCCGAACTGCGCAACGATTTCGCCGCGCTCACACGCGCCCTCCTGTCGCAGCGCAGCAAGCCTTCGCGGGGCGACTAGATGGCACTTCGTGGCCGCAGCGGGCAGCAGCGCTTTTCGTCCACGATCTGGCCGGGATTCGTCGATGCGATGACCGCGCTCTTGCTGGTTCTGATGTTCGTGCTGACCATCTTCATGGTTGTGCAATCGGTGCTGCGCCAAACCATCTCGTCGCAAGATGATGAACTTGCAACACTTTCCGAGCAGGTCGCGGGGCTGGCACAGGCGCTGGCGATGGAGCAGGTCAGCAACGCCGAGTTGCAGAACAGCCTTTCCGGTGCCCGCACCGAGGTTGCTGCGCAGGCCGATCTTATCGCCACGCTCCGCGCCACCGTCACCGCCCGCGATGCCGACCTGCGCACCGCCGAAACCCGGATCACCAGTTTCGAGGCGCAGGTTGCGGCGCTGCTAGCCGATCGCGATTCCGCCCGTGCGCTTGCTGCCGCGACCGCCGCCGAACGCGATCTGGCGCTGGGCGAGGCCGAGGCGCTCAACCTCGCGCTGGCGCAGGCGCGCGGCGAGATTGACGCGCAGACCGAAGCGGCGCGGCTCGCCGCCGCCCGGCGCGAAGCGCTTGATGCGCTGATCGCCGATCTGCAACGGCAAAATGCCGCGACCGAGGCCAATCTGTCGCAAGCGCAGGTGGCGCTATCCGAGGCGGAAGCCTCGCGGTTGGCCGATGCCGCGGCATTGGCGGCGCTGCGCGCGCGGCTGGAGGGTGCCGAGGATGAGTTGACCGCGATGACATTGGCGCTTGAGGCGCAGCGGCGCGAGGCCGAGAATACGCTCACGCTCTTGGCCGCTGCCGAGGCGGCAAAGCGGCAGTTGCAGCAGGCTTTCGAGGCGCGCGATGCCGAGGCGCTGATGCGCGCGGCGGCGCTTGCCGCTGCCGAGGCTGCGATGGCCGATCTGCGGCAAAGCGCCGAGGCGCAAAAATCCGAAGCGGAGCGTCTGGCCGACCTGCTTGCTGCCGCCGAGGTGGCGCGGCTGGAGCGCGAAGGCCAACTGGCCGACAAGGCCAGCGAAGCCGAGCGGCTGGCGGCGCTGCTTTCCGCGGCGGAGGCGAAGCTGGCATCGGTCGATAGCGCCCGCATTGATGCCATGTCCGAGGCCGAGCGGCTGGCGTCGCTGCTTGCCACCACCGAGGCGACGCTGGCTGCGGGTGATGCCGCCCGCATCGCTGCGATGACCGAAGCCGAGCGGCTGGCGGCGGTGCTGGCATCGGTCGATAGCGCCCGCATTGCGGCGATGACCGAGGCAGAGCGGCTGCGTGCCTTGCTGGACGCAGCCGAAGCACAGCGCGCCGCGCGCGAGGCGGAACTGGGCAATGCAAGCTCGGAGGCCGAACGGCTTGCGCGCCTGCTGGCCGAGGCGCAGGCGGCCCGCGCTGCTGCCGAAAGCCGCGCCGGTGGTGCTGCAACCGAGGCCGAGCGGCTGGCGGCCATGCTTGCGGCCGCCGAGGCGGCGCGCGCCGAGGCCGAGGGCCGCGCCGGGGCGCAGCTTTCGGAAACCGAGCGGCAGGCGGCACTTCTGGCGCTGGCCAATCAGGCGCTGAGCGCCGAACAGGCGGTATCGGCTGAAAACGCCCGCAAGATGGCGCTGCTCAACCAGCAGGTGGCAGAATTGCGCGGCCAGCTTTCGGAACTCAAGGCCATTCTCGATGCCAGCGCCGAGCGCGACATTGCCAATCAGGTGCAGGTGGAAAGCCTCGGCTCGCAGCTTAACGCGGCCCTTGCGCAAGTGGCCGACGAACAGCGCCGCCGCGCCGATCTCGAGGCCGCCGAGCGCGCCCGGCTTGAGGCCGAGACGCGGCGGCTGGCCGAAGAAGCAAAACAGCTGTCGCGTTACCGCTCCGAATTCTTCGGCAGGCTCTCCGAGCTTCTGGCCGGGCGCGAAGGCGTGCGCGTGGTGGGCGACCGCTTCGTGTTCTCCTCCGAAGTGCTGTTCCAGCCCGGCTCCGCCGATCTTTCGCCCGAGGGGCAGCAGCAGATCGCCGGGGTGGTGGCGCTGCTCAACGATCTGGCCGACCAGATTCCGCCGGAAATCGACTGGATCATCCGCGTTGACGGCCATACCGACAATGCGCCGCTGGCCGGAACCGGGGCGTTCAAGGACAATTGGGAGCTCAGTCAGGGCCGCGCGCTTTCGGTGGTGCGCTACATGATCGGCAGCCTCGGCTTTGCGCCCGAGCGGCTGGCGGCGACCGGTTTTGGCGAGTTTCGCCCGGTGGCCGAGGGGATCAGCCCCGAAGCCCGCGCGCAAAACCGCCGGATCGAGCTGAAACTGACCGAGCGCTGAGCCTCCTCAGCCGAGCGTCACGCCGATCACTACCAGCATCAGCCCGAGCACCGAAACAAAAAGCGCCGCAAGGTTCAGCGCCACGATTGGTGCCATCCGCGCCCGCAGATCGGCGTCCCCCAGCCCGGCGCGCCGCGCCCGCACCACCGCGACGATACAGCCGATGATGCCCGCAAGCCCGACCAGCGAAATCGCCGCCCCGATCCAGATCAGCCACTCCATGCCCCAGCCTCCTCGCCCGTCGGTCGCGCCCTCGCCCCGGTTAGCGCGAAGCCGCGCGGTCGGCAAGCCGGGCCTTGAAGCCCGCGCCCGCCTCGTCTAGCAAGACCCGATGGCGATCTGCGCCCGATGCTTGCGAGGAACCGATGTCCGACGATGCCACCTATACCGTAGCCGCCGATGAACTGCGCCAGTTTGTTGAGCAATTTGAACATCTTGACGCTGAAAAGAATGATATCGCCGCGCAGCAGAAAGAGGTGATGATCGAGGCCAAGGCGCGCGGCTACGATACCCGCGTGCTGCGCAAGATCATTGCCCTGCGCAAACGCGACAAGGATGACCTTGCCAACGAAGAGGCGATTCTCGATCTCTACAGGGCGGCGCTGGGCATGGTCTGAACCGCGCCGCGAAGCGCAGAGACGCGCTGACCGCAGGGCAGCTGGGGCGCGTCAGGGCGCGATGAACTCGACGCCGGGCAGCGCCGCAATTTCGGCCACGTCGGCGTCATAGGCGGCGGTGAGGTCGGCCACCAGGGCATCATTCCAGCCCGGCAGCGGCACCTCGATTTCGATCCGCTCGGCCAGACCGAACTTGTCGAGAAAGGCCGAGGCAATCTTGCGGCGCTGGGCTGCCGTTTGCGGCGGGTGGCTGCCCATATAGGCCTTCATCCGCGCCATGCCTTCGGCGGCCATGATGGTTTCAAGCACCGCGTCGTCGCCCTGCAGTGCCGATTCCGGCTCCACCCCCGCAACCCGGCGCACCACCTCGGGCCAGATCAGCGGCGTATCCTCGTTGCACCAGATCACCATGCGCCGACCGTCCACCGCCTGCGCCATGCGCTGCACCACAGGTGTCCAGCGCAGCGCGGTGGGGGCAAGCCCGCACATCAGGCTTTCATAATCGGCACCTTTCACGAAACCCAGAAGTTGCGGAATCAGTGTCGCCGGGTTGATCAGCCCGATATGAAACTCGACCGTATCGGTGGGAAAAAGATTGGCCAGCGCGCGCAATCGCGCCGGTGCCAGCGCATGAAACCCGTCCTTGCCGATCATCCGGGCGGGGAAGCCCATGAAATTGTCGTTGCTCAGGATCAGCCGCTGAATATGGTCTTGCGAGGTTACGGCATCCAGCAGCGTTTCTTGCGTTTCGCGGTCGGCGGGTGCGCCTTTCAATGCCACCAGTAGGTCGCGGATGGTGCGCCGGTAGCGTCCCGGTTCAGGCACCACGATGCCGCGACCGGCAAGCATCGGCGCATTCGCCAGAAGTGTGCGCAAAAGCCGCTCTTCATCGGTGAAATGCGCGCCAATGTGAAATGCGACCTGCATGTTGCGGTTCCCGCCCGGTTCTTGCTTGGCGGCAGTATAGGGGCTTTTGTGGACAGTAAAACCGCTTTCCTGTAAGCGGTCGGAATGTGCCCCGAGCAAATCAGTCAAGTTAGCCTTCCCGCCCCGCTTCACGGCGCGGGCGAGGCGCTGCGCGGGCAGGGTTCGCCCGGCTGGTCGCTGGCGGCGGTGTTGATTGCGGCGCTGGTGGTCGGCCCGCTGCTCGCCGTTGGCTGGATCGCGCTCTTCCCGGATGAGAACATCTGGCCGCATCTCATGGCCACCGCGATGCCGCGCTACATAACCAATACGGCGGTGCTTGCGTTCGGTGTGGGGGGGCTTGCGGCGGCAATCGGGGCAGGCTCGGCCTGGCTTGTGGTGATGTATCGTTTTCCCTTTTCCGGGCTGCTCGAATGGCTCCTGCTGCTGCCACTGGCGATTCCCGCCTATGTCGGAGCCTATGCGCTGGCGGATTTCCTCGATTATTCCGGCCCGGTGCAGATCGCATTGCGCGAGGCTTTTGGCTGGCAGAGCGCGCGCGATTACTGGTTTCCCGCCGCACGCTCGCGCAGCATGGCGGTGCTGGTGCTTGCGGGCGCGCTTTACCCCTATGTCTATCTGCTCGCCCGCGCCGCTTTTCGTGAACTTTCGGGCGGCAGCTACGAGGTGGCGCGCGCGCTTGGGGCCGGGCCCTGGGCGGTGTTCTGGCGCGTCGGCCTGCCGCTGGCGCGCCCGGCAATTGCCGCAGGCGCTGCAATTTCGATGATGGAGACGGTAGCCGATTTCGGAGTGGTAGATTATTTCGGCATCCAGACCCTGACGCTTGGGGTGTTCTCGACCTGGCTTGAGGCGGGCAATGCCGGTGGCGCGGCGCAGATCGCGCTGGTGATGCTGGCGGCGGTGGGCATGCTGCTGGCGTTCGAAAAGCACAGCCGCAGGCGCGCCCGCTACCACGGCTCGGCGCGCCAGCCACGCCCGGTGGTGCGCGCGCCCTTGCAGGGAGCACGCGCCTGGGCCGCTACGCTGCTCTGTGCCGCACCCTTCGGCTTTGGCTTCATGCTGCCGGTTCTGGTGATCGGCCGCCACGCGCTGGCCAACCCCAATAGCTGGTTTGGCCCCGGCCTTGCCCGCGCGCTTGGCAATACGCTGGCGGTCTGCGGCATCGCCGCAGCGCTGACCGTGATCGCCGCATTGGTCATGGTCTATGGCACCCGGCTTACCGGTCGCCGCCTGCCGCGCACGCTCTTGCCGCTCACCACGCTTGGCTATGCCGCCCCCGGCGCGGTGCTCGCGGTTGGCATATTGATCCCGCTTGCAGCACTTGACCACCGCATCGCCGATGCCTGGCTGGCGCTGACCGGCACCGACCCCGGCCTGCTTCTTACCGGCTCGGCGGCGGCGGTGGTGCTGGCCTATCTGGTGCGGTTCTTCGCGGTGGCCGAGGGCGCGGTTGATGGTGCTTTCGGGCGCATTTCCCCGTCGCTGCCAATGGCGGCGCGCTCGCTTGGCCGCAACGCGACCGGTGCCTTGCGCGAGGTCTATCTGCCGCTGATGCGCGGCTCGGTTGCCTCGGCGCTGTTGCTGGTGTTTGTCGATTGCGTGAAGGAACTGCCCGCAACCATGCTCTTGCGCCCGTTCAACTTTGAAACCCTGGCCACCAGGGTGCATGAAAAGGCGAGCCTCGAAAACCTCGGTGACGCCGCCCCGGCGGCGCTTCTGGTCATGGCGGTCGGGCTGGCGGCGGTGGCGCTTCTGGCGCGCACCAACCTGCGCGACAGGCCATGAGCGACCCTTGCACGACCGCGCGCGGAGCGCTAAATCCCGCCCATGCCGGTGTAGCTCAGGGGTAGAGCTGCGATTTTGTAAGTCGAGGGTCGGGGGTTCGAATCCCTCCACCGGCACCAACTATCTATGTAACTAATTGAAAACTAATTATAAATAACATAACTGATTTTTGGTCCACCCTTGAGACCACCCCGACACTGTCGTCAGGAATCAGTTGGCGGATGGCAAAAAGCCGATACTATTCCGGAACCTAGGTACTGTCGTAACCTGGGCATCGCGATGCTCTTCAGTCATGGAGAGATCGTGATGAGGATACTTTCAAAGCGCCAGCTCAAGGAGTTGGTCCTGTACTCGCCGCAACACGTCGCGAGGCTGGAAAAGGCCAGGAATTCCCCCAGCGGGTAACCCTCGGTCCGAACCGGGTCGGCTGGGTCGAGGACGAAGTGCTGGTCTGGCTGCAAGAGCGGCTGGACCGCCGCGAAACGCCTGACCGACACTCCTGAAAAGGAGCCGGGTGGCCGGGCGTGCACAGCCCGGTCACCCGTTTTAATTAATGCGCCTGGACCTATGCGGGGCTATTAATAGTGCCTGTTGCCAGCTGCCGAGTCCCCGTCTTGGCGGCAGAGCGCCGCGCCCGACGCCGCCATTGGTTCGGTGTATTTGTTCGTCTGATTCTGGTC
>NZ_JAUXPI010000042.1 GCF_030684035.1 Phaeovulum sp.
CAACCCACTTTGGTTGTTAATCCTGCCAACCTGTTTCCAGGAAGACGATTTGCTTCCAACAACCATCCTCAGCCCAGACACCTCAGCGTCGTAGATGATGGTCCCTGGCGGGCTGCTTTCAGCCAGTTTGGTTGCCAGTGCTTGCGTGAGTTTCGTTCCCATATTCCCTCCTTTTTGCTCAAGGTCTAGGCCTTCTCTGAGACCTAACGGAGCACACAGGCAGGTCAGGTCAGATAAGGCGTGACAGGGAAATTATGTCTAAAAGACAATAGGATAGACACCATGATTAGGTGGGGTAAGGTCTGGTAAGAATGGGGGCACAGAGTTGTCGATGCCGACAAAGTCGATGTTGGCATCGGCCCAGAGCGGGTCGAGATTGAAGAAGATATCGCCATCGCCCGGCTGAAATCCGAAATACTCGCTCCAATCGGCGGCGTAACCGATCTTGCACTCCGGCCCGAGCAGCGCGCGCACCTCTGCGGCAAGTGCCGTGAATTCGGCGACCGCCGGAAACCCGCCTGCCGCGCCGCGGATGCGGGTAAGGTTCACCATTTCCGAGCCGATGCAGAACCCGTCCACGCCGCCCGCAAGGTGGCATAGCGCGGCGTAGTGGAGCACAAAGCGGCGCAGCGTCCATTCCTCGGGGCCCGCATAAGCCACCGCCCCCGACGCCGTCGAAAAATCCGCCGCGGAGGCGGTTCCGAAAAATGCGGCAACCTCGGCATCCGCCACCGCGGTGCCATCGGGCGAGCCCTCCAATCCGGGTGCCCGCGAAAGCGTGATACGCCCTCGCCACGGCAGCCGCGCCTGTTCCAACCCGCCCCAGGGGTCCGGTAGGGCGTTTCCCGCCAGTTGCTCCATCAGGATGAACGGGTAGAACACCACCGATTTTCCTGCCACCCGCAGCGCCGAGATCGCTTCGATGACCGCAGCATCCGCCGGCGTGCCGCCATATATCGGGCGGCCCTCCAGCCGCGCGACTTCCTGCGCCACAGCCCGGCTTACCCCGGAAACAACCCAAGGCATGTCGACGCCGTCAAGATCGCGGCTCTCCACCTTCGGGCGCAGGCGGCATTCCCCGGCACGCAGATCATCGCCGAACCACGAAACCACCAGCGAAACCGAATTGCAGTTTGGCAGTTCCTCTCCAAGACGTGTCAGCGAGGCGGTGAAATCGGTTTCGCCGCCGGGGCTGTGCACGTTGGCCGATATGTTCTCGCCCAAACCGTGGTCGTAATGGACCCTGCTGGTGGCAAGCGCGTATTCGCCGGTTCCCGGAATCAGCGCCACCGCACGCACGCTGCGCGCGAGGTCCGGCACAGTATCGATCAATTCCCCCTGTGCCGGGCGCATCACCTCGAAATTGAACTGCGGTACCCGATTGCCGAATTGGGCAAGCGGCAGGTCTTCGAAGACCACATAGGCAGTGCCCCGATAGGCAGGGGCCATGCCGTCGCCCTCAACCGCCGCAATCTTCGGATCCACCTGCTGGGTCTGCGCACCGGTGTAAACGCGCATGTTCAGCGACTCGGCAGATATCTCGGTCCCGTCCGCCCAGACCCGGCCTATGCGGGTGATCTCGCCTTCGCATATCGCGATCGCCAGGCTGATCGAATAGCTGAATTCGGTCGTTGCCGGGCGCGGCGCACCCTTGCCACCGCGGCGGGTTGCGGTTTCGGCGAAACGCGTCGCCCAGATCACCTGCCCCGGCAGCCGCATCCGGCCCCAGACGCGCCCGACCGCCGCCCCTTCCGAGGCACCGGAAATCCGGAACCGGTCAATTCGGCCAACCTCGACCGCCGCCGAGCCCTGCCCCAAAAGCCGCTGGTCCAGCACCCTGCCAAGGGTCGCACCCACCGCACGGCCAATGACCGCACCCGACAGGCCGAGCACCGTTCCGCCGAACCCTGCCCCGACCGCAGCACCCGCCGCAGCAAGCAAAATCGTCGCCATCACGTTGCTCCTTCAGGAAACCGAAACCGCGCCGCAACCCGGCGCTTCCAGGGGGTGGAAAGCGGGCTTTCAACCACGCCATGCCCCGAATAGGCATGAACAAAGCTCGGGGTCAGGCCCGCTTCCGCGAGAATTCCGAGGTGCTTGGCCACCGCCCCGGCGCGCATCCGAAAAAGCAGAACGTCGCCGGGCTGCAAGGGCGCTTGCCCCGGCACCTCCCGCAAATGCCGCGCCGCAGCGCGCCAAAGCCGCTCGTCGCGCGCCACCTCCGACCAGTCGGGGCTGTAGGGCGGCACCGGCTCGGGCTCGCCGCCATAGAGATCGCGCCAGACCCCGCGCAGAAGACCAAGACAATCCGCACCCGCACCCTTGGTCGCGGCCTGATGAACATAGGGCGTGCCGATCCACTGCCGCGCCGCTTCGGCCGCCCGCAGGCCAATCATCTCCACATGCTCCCGCCGTCATTGGCCTCTGCCTGTCGTGGATAGGCGCTCAGCCAGTCTTCCCCCGGAATATGCGGAAAACCCCGGAAATTCAGCACATTGGAGAACTTGATCCGGCAGGTTTCCAGCCGCCGGTCGCAGCCCGCTTCCAGCCGGATCAAATCGCCCGTCGCGATCCCGGCCCGCAGCTGCTGCCAAAGCTCGACGCGCCGCGCGCCGCCCTCCCGCAAGCGGTCGTTCTTCACCACCCCGACCAGCCCGACAGCGGCACCGCTCAGCACCCGCAACCGCCCCTTCTCGAACCAGCGATCGGCAAAGCTGCCGAGTTCGGCAAACCCGAACGCCCGCTCCGCATCGATCTCCTGCACCGCAAGCTCAACGAAATACCCCGGCACCTTCAGATCGACGCCGCAGCGCGCATCGCCCAAGATCGCGGCGCACCCAGCTTGGTACACCGTGCCTGCCGCCCCGCTCAGCGCCTCGGTCAGCCCGCGCAATTCGGCACTGAAGGCGCTCTCGCCGCGGGTGATCTCGCCCAGATGCCCGCGAAAGCGAAGCGCCCGCTGGCTCACGTCTGCCCAGTTCACCTGCCAGACCCGAACCTCGGCACCGTCATAGCGCCCAGCCATGATATCGGCCTCGCGGATCGCCTCGGAAGACAGCGCGCCCACCGCTTCGGTGTTGTCCACCGCAAGCCCGGTGCTCTGCACCAGAGCCTTGGCCGTCATCCCCGTGTTGGGCATGAAGTCAATGCCGTCGAAGCGCATTGCCCTGTCATGGTCGGTGAAGCCGAGCACGACCCCGTCAGAGCGCGTGACCGCCCAGGCGCGGCAGATCGTGGTCGCGCCGCTCGCCAGATGCGCTTTCAGTTCCTCGGGGTATCCCATCAGACCCGAACCTCCACCACCGGCACCTGCGGCAGGTCGCCCACCTGGAATGAAGCAACCGAGACCAGAATCCGGTCGGTGTCAAAGCGCACCGGCACATCGAATTCAAACCCCGCCGTCACCAACGCCCCCACCGGCGGCGCGGTGCCGAAGCTGACGATACCGGTTTGCAAATCCACCTCAAAATCGACCGCCTCGGCCCGGTGATGCCCCTGCACCCCCACCTTGACGCTGCCGAGCACCGGCTTGGTGACCGGTCGCGCATAGGAAACGCCGCCCGACAGATAGATCTTTTGCAACTGAAACTGCGCCTGCACACCATCACCCGCGCCGATCGGCTGATCGTCATAGGCAACCACGCGCGACGCCGGGCAGGATTTGTAATCCGCCCAGTCCTTCCAGCGAAATCCGTGCAACTGGCCCTGCCGCGCTTCGAAAAACGCCAGCAGCGCCTCCACGTCGTCAAGGCTGCGCAGACCGACGCCCGCATCATAGTGGCGGCGCGAATGCGCCCAGGGCGTGTTGCGCTCCTCATAGCCGTTGGCTAGCGTGACAATTTCGGTGCGCCGTTCCGGCCCGCCAACCGAGCCAAAGCTCAGGCTGGTCGGAAAGCGGATTTCGTGAAAAGCCATGGTCGCCTCCTCAGCGGTTTCTGTCGCCACGCGCCAGCGCGCGGCTCAGTTGTGCGGCAATCTGGCTCTGGCTGCGGGCAAAGCCGGCGACATCGGGGGTGGCGATGTTCATCACCACATTCACCGCGCGCCCCGACGCCGCTGCCTGCACCCCAAGCCGCCCGTCGGCACCGCGCGCCAACGGCAGTATCGCTTCGGGCCCCGCTTCACCCATCAGCCCGCGCCCGCCTCGCATTGCGAACGAAGTAGGCGATGAAACCACCCCGCCCTTGGCAAAGGGCATCACCCGCCCCTGGGTGAACGCCCCCCCCTGGGCAAAGGGGAACATCCCGCTCAGCAAGCTGTTCATGCCATTGGCAACCGCCCCGCCGATCGCGTTCTGCACCGGCTTCATCGCCGCCGCATAAACGCTGTCAGCCATCGACCGCGCGACTTTGCCAAGCGCGTCCGAGAGCTTCATCCCGTCAAAAATCAGCCCGTCAAACGCCTGCCGCAGCCCGCGCCCGATGCTGGTGCTGAGCGCCCCGACCTCGCGGCTGGTGAAGGTCATGCTCTGCTGCATCCGGCCGAGTTCGGCGTTAAACGCCGCCGCCATCGCCTCGGCCCCACCCAGACTGCGTTCCAGCGCCGCCGCCTGCTCGCCAAGGCCGTCAAGCCCGTCCACTTCGATCATCTCCCGATCCTTTCACCTGGTCCGGCCATGCGGCGGCCAATTCGCTCAGCCGTGCCCGCGTCAGGGGTGGCGTTGCCGCCGCTTCGCCCAGCATCAGCGCCAGTTCCGCCGGGGTCAGCCGCCAGAACTCCTCGGGGCGCAGGCCCAGCCCGCTAAGCCCCGCCCGCATCAGCCCCGGCCAGTCGAGCCCGCTCATTTCGTGCCGGGCACCGCGAATGCGCGCGCCAAAAGCTCCGCCGCCACCCGCGCCGCCTCTACCGGCCCGCCGCCAATCTCGACCGTGCGGAGGTCCTTCGCCTCGCCCTGCCAGCCGCCGCCACGCAAACCAGCAACCAGCAGCGCCAGCACATCGCGGGTTGAAAATCGCGCCGCCTCGAAGCGCTCGACCAATTCGATCAGGCTTCCTGCCGCCAACTCCGTCTCCAGCTCCGCCAGCGCCCCCAACGTCAGCTTTGCCACATGGCGGTGCCCATCCAGCCAGACCGCCACCTCGCCCGCCCAGGGGTTGGCCATCAGAGCGCCGTAAACGCCAGAACCCCCGCCGAGGCCATGGAAACCTCGTAGGTCGCCTCGCCATTGTGGGTGCCCGCGTATTCGACCGAGGTAATCATGAACGGCCCCTGCACGATGCCGAAAGCCGGAATGATGACCTGGAATTCCGGCACCTCGCCGTCGAAGAATATCTGCCGCGCGCGCTCGTCGGTTGCAGCGTCCTTGAACACGCCCGAGCCCGATATCGCGGCAGATTTTACCCCCGCCCCGGCCAGAAGCTCGCGCCAGCCGCCCTGGCTTTCGAGGCTCGTCACATCCACCGTTTCCGCGTTGAAGCTGATCCGCGTTGCGCGCAGGCCCGCGATTGTTTCAAACTGCCCGTTCCCGGTAAGGTCAAGCTTGACCAGAAGGTCCTTGCCATTCTGTGCCGCCATGGTTTTTCTCCGATTGATGAAGCAAAGGCCCGCCGGTCATACCGGCTGACGGCCGAATGAAGCGTCAGGCCTCGACCCGCGCGCGAAAGCTCAAATCAATGCGCCGGGTCTCGCCCGCTTCCACCCGGCGGGCGCGGGCGCGCAGAAACCACAAGCCCACCAGACGCCCGCGCGACAGCAACAGACTGGCTCCCACCAACGCATCCGATACCGCCGCCGCAACCGCCTTGGCGGTCTGGAACCCGGCCGCATCGGTGATCACCGAAACCACGAAATCGTGCTCGGCCCCGGTGCCAGTTGCATCCGACGCGTCGCGCGCCTCCTCCGGCCCCAGGCTTACATAAGTGCCGGCCTGCGTTCCCGGCGGCACCGCGTCAAAAATTGCGTCACCAATCAGCGCGTCGAGCTCCGACGAGGCGCGCAGGCGCTGGTAAACCGCGGCCTGCAAGGCCTCTGCAATCGCGTAACTCATGCCACCACCTGTTCTTGCGCAAAGCAGGTCAGATAAAGCCCCGCCGGGTCCGCCTCGCCCACCGCCAGAATGCGAAACACCCTGTCGCCGTCACGAAAGCGCTGGTCGGGGCGCGGGCGGCGGGTACTGCCCTGCGGCGCGGCGCGCACGGTGATGCGATAGGGCACGCTGGCCAGCGTCACGAATTCTCCGGCGCGCTCACGCCCGGTGCCGGGCTTCACTTCTGCCCAAAGCGTGCCAAGCGCCATCCAGCTCAGCACATGGCCACCCGCGCCATCGGCCACCCGCTCCGCCGTTTCCAGCACCAGGGCGCGGTTGAGTTGCGGCACGCTCATGCGCGCCCCCCAAGCACCCGCACCGTTCGCCACGGTTCGATCAGCGCCATCACCCCGAACGGAATCGCCTGCACCTCGGCGATCCCCTCGTGGCGCAGTTCGTAATACTGCGCCGCGAGCAGGAATACTGCTTGCGCCAGATCGACCGGCAGGCTGTCCCAACCGGGACCGAAACCGGCGGTAAAGGAAATTTCCACCGCGCCCTCCATCGGCACCAGAGGCAGGCTGCCGCCCACCGCCTGCACCCTCGGTCGGCTCATGTCGCGCACCAGTCGGTATCGCGCCGGGTCCACGACCAGTGCATTCCCCGCCGCGTCCCGCAGCAGCACCGCAGCAATCGCGCTCACCGGCGCAATCGGCAGCGGCTGCCCTTGGGTGCTGCGCCAATTCTCGATCGTCAGCAAGAAATCACGCGCCAGCAGCGCTTTGGCGGTGCGCGTCTCGATCGCCGCAACGGCCGCGCGCAGATAGGCCACCAGCGCGGTATCGCCCGCGCCAAGATCGGCGAATCCGGTGCCCAGCCGCAGATGGTCACGAAATTCTGCCACCGGCAGGGCCTCGGCGGGCACCGCAGCTTGTTCGATCAGCGTCATGGGATATCTCCAAAATTGGTGCCCCCGGTGCGAAAACGGGCGCGGGCTGCCCCGCCGTCGCTCGGACGGTGGGAGCAGCTAGACGACAGCGAGGCCAAAGCCCGCGCCCGAAAGGGGGGGTAGTTTCCCGCCCCCCCGCGCCCGCCGTTACGACGCGGCGAACTTCAGCAACTTGATCGCGGCAAAGTCGCTCACATCGCCGCCGACGCGCTTGGAGGCGTAAAAGAGCACGTGCGGCTTGGCCGAAAACGGGTCACGCAGCACCCGCAGATCAGGGCGCTCGGCAACCGTATAGCCATATTTGAAATCGCCGAACGCCACCGCATAGGTGCCAGATGCGATGTCGGGCATGTCTTCGGCAATCAGCACCGGATAGCCCATCAGCCGCGCCGGTTCCCCCGCTTGCAGGCTGTCGCTCCAAAGAAAGCGGCCGTCGGCATCTTTCATCTTGCGCACTGCTCCGGCGGTTTTGGAGTTCATCACAAAGGCACCGTTGGCGCGATATTCGGCATCAAGCGCATAGACGAGGTCAACCACCGCATCCGATGCGTTGGTGGTGGCAAAGTCACCGTCATTGCCGGTGGCGACATAGCCAAGGCCGCCCCAGGCCCAGGCACCATTCGCGACCTTGGCATGGGCCAGAAAACCCTTCGGCTTGTCCAGGCCGTCGCCGGTCACGAAGGCCGCAGCTTCGGCGCGGGCAAACTTGTCGGCGATGCGCTGCGCCAGCCAGCCTTCGATGTCGAAGGCGCTGTCGTCCAGCAGCCGCTGGCTGGCTTTTGGCATCGCGCTCAACTCATGCAGCGGAATGCTGATCCGGTCGATCTGCGGCGTCGCGGTTTCGGTCAGGTTCGCCGTCTCCGAGGCCCAGCCCGAGCCCATTTCGCTGTGGTCCACCAGCACGTCATAGGTGGTGGCCTCCACATTCACCACATTGGCGATCTGGCGGATCGAGGCGGTGGCCTTCAGCACCCCGCGGATCGCCTCCGAGGTCTGCGGGTCCACCAGATAGCCACCCTCGGCCGAAACCTGGGTGTTGAGCGCCTTGCCTTCCAGCGCAAGACTGCGCAGCCCGTCATCGTCGCCCGACCGAAGATAGGCGGCAAATGCCTTCTGGTGCGGGGCCTCGTCATGGGCGGCGGCGGAAAGGGCGGGTCGCCCGGTGGTCATGTTCTTTGCATGCAGCATGGTCAGTCGCTCTTCCTGTTGTTGCAATTTCATCTTCACTTCGTCCTGAAAGCCTTTGATTTCGATCAGGAACCCGGCCAGCGCGGTTTTCACCTCTGCCACCGGTGCCGGGCCGTCGGACATACCCGTCGCGGCCCGAGCCTTGGTCTCGGTCTTCATCGTCATTCCACCTGTTTTGAGAGGGTTGAGGCGGTCCGGCGCGGCCTAGCGGTCCGCCAACATCCGGGCCGCGTCGGTCAGTGCCGCGGCCAGCTCGCGCAACTCGGCCGCCTCGGGCGTCCCGCCCTTGGAGCCGACCCGCGCCTCGTTGAGCATCGGGAAGGTCACGACAGACACTTCCCACAGATCAAGTTCCGCAAGCAGCCGCTGGCCTTTTGCGTTCTTCTCGGCGGCAATCGTGCGATAGCCGATCGACAGCCCGTCAATCGCCCCCGCGCCAATCAGCGCCGCCGCCTCGCGGGCCTTCTCGATCTCGGGCAACAAACGGCCCTTGACCCAAAGCCCGCGCCCATCCTCGCGGATCTCGTCCCAAACACCAATCGGCTGTGCCGGATCGTGCTGCCAAAGCATCTTGACGTTGCTGCCCTTGGCGGCAAGGCGCTTCAACCCCGCGCCATAGGCCCCGGCAAGCACCACATCGCCGCCCTGATCCGCGACACCAAACAGCGACGCATAGCCCGAAATCACCGTGCCATCGGTAACCGAGACCTCCTCGCCCAGCCGCGAGAACTTCATCTCCAGCCCGTAATCATCTGACATCATTTGGCAATCCTCATTTCGGGGCATATTCCAGCACCCCCTGCACCGCCTGAGTCAAGATCACGGCCACGACGCCGTAAACCGTCATCCAGAGCCGCTTTTCCAATCCGCCGATCATCTGCTCGATCCGCTCCAGCCGCTTGTCGACCTGCCCGAACTGCAATTCCATGATCCGTTCGGTGGCCTCAAATCGCTGCTCGTGCACCTCGAATGGTGCCTTGAGATAGCGCGAACCGCCATCGCTCATGCCTCACGCCTCCGCCAAGGGCTGCAGCCCAAGCGCCGCGCGCTTTTCCGCCTCACTCAGAAACGAAGCGGCTCCCACCCGCGCCCATTGCTGGTCCCGCTCCGCCGCAAGCGCCGGGATCTGGTCGAGGTCGGGCCTGAGCTCGATCCCCTGCCCGAGGTGGCTTGAAAGCCAATAGGCCACCGCCGCCGCAACCCGCGTCGCAAGCGGCAGCACGGTCAGCCGGTAGAAAGCCCGGTGCGCCTCCTGATAATTGGCATAGGTCGCGTCGCCCGGTATCCCCAGCAGCATCGGCGGCACCCCGAAGGCCACCGCAATCTCACGCGCCGCCGCCTGCTTGGTGGCGTGAAATTCCATGTCCGAGGGGCTGAACCCCATCGGCTTCCAGTCTAGCCCGCCCTCCAGCAGCATTGGCCGCCCGGCATTGCGCGCGCCCTGGTGGTGCATCTCCATCTCGCTCACCAGCCGGTCATACTGGTCCGGGCTCAGCGCCCCCTGGCCATCAACGCCCTTATAGATGATCGCCCCCGAGGGCCGCGCGGCATTGTCCAAGAGCGCCTTCGACCAGCTCGAGGCGGCATTGTGCACGTCAATCGCCGTCGCCGCCGCCTGCATCGGCGAAAGCCCGTAATGGTCATCCTGCGGGTGGAACGCCTTGATATGGCAGATCGGGTCGGGGTGGCCTGCCATGTCAAAGCGATGCTTGCGCCCGGCAACGGTGTAATCATAGGCCACCGGCCAGCCATCCGCCCCCGGCACGATGCTGATCCGGTCGGCGCGCAGCACATGCAGCTCGCGCGGCAATCCGACCTCTGGCACCACCGCTTCAAGGTAACCGTTGCCCGAAAGCAGAATCTGCCCATAGAGCGCCTCGAAAAGCTCCGCCCGCCCCTGCCCCGGGTTAGGGCGGCGCATCAGGTCAATCACCGGATGCATCTCATAGCGCCGCTCGGCGTCCTGGCAGACCAGCGGCAGCGCCGCCGCCGCTTCTGCAATCAGCTTGACGCAGCGAAATCCGATCGGATTGCCGGTAAACCCTTGCCGCATCAAACTGCCCAGATCGCGCGGGCTCCAGACCGCACCGCCCCGCGCCGTGCCGGCTGCAAGCGAAATCACCCGCCCGGTGGCCGAAGCCTTTTGCTCGGCCACTACCGCCGCGCCAGCACCCCGGCGAAAGAACTGCATTACCATTTCCCCTGCTCCTCAATGCCAATCCCGCCACGCCGCAAACCGAAACGCAGCAAAAAGGCCGGGTTTCCCCGGCCTCGAAATCCCCTGCGCCCGAGGCACAGCACCCCGGGCTTCTTCTTTGCCAAAATTCCCCCGCCGGAGGCCGCCACCCTCACAGCGCGCGCACCTGCGGGCGACGGTAACGAAACGCCGGTTCAACAATCAACTCGTGCAAAGCCCAGACCAGCGCATCAACCCGGTCCGGGCTGCCACGGCCCTGAAAGCCCTGCGCGGTCATCCGGCACATCTGCTCTTCAAGCGTTCCGAGGCCGCGCAGATGCCGCACCCGCCCCTGCTCGTATAGCGCCGCCACGGGCTCTGCCCGCAGCCCCTTGCCGCGCCCGGCCCGCAAGCCCCGAAACGGCACCAACTGGTCGACCGAACGCAGCACCGTTTCCACCAGATCACCGCCCTGGTTCACTTCGGCAACCAGCCGCTCTGCCCGATGCCGGTGCATCGCGGCAATCGCGGCATTGGCCCATTGCGTCGGTGTCGCCGCCTTCACGCTCGCATCTTCCAGCACATAGGCGCGCCAGTTCTGCGGTGGCCCTTCGGTCACCGCCCCGACCACGACAATGCCGCATTCGTCCGAAGTCTCGCGGCCGGTCACCGCGGGATCGACCGCAACGACGATCCGGTCAAGCGGCGGAGCCGCCTCTACCCGCAGCGCATCGATCGTCGCGCTCGACCAGAGTGCCCCCTCGACATCCTCCAGCAACAGCCCTTCCAGCTCCTGCTGGCCCTTGCGCGTTCCCGCGTAGCGCGTTTGCACCTCTTCCAGAAACGACGCTGCCAGATAGGCGCGGTTCGCTTCGGTCGGGGCGTGGGTCACCACGGTCGAGGGGTTGTTCAGAATAGCCTTCAGCACCTGCACGTTGCGCGGCGTGGTGGTGACAACCTGCTGCGGATGCTTTCCCAGCCGCAGCGCAAACTGCAACATGTCCCAGGCTTCCTCGGCGTATTTCCACTTTGCCAGTTCGTCCACCCAGGCCGCATCAAACTGCGGCCCGCGCAAACTTTCCGGCTCATGCGCCGAGAACACCTGCGCTATCGCGCCATTCGGCCAGACCAGCCGCTTGCGCCCCGCCTCCCAGTCCGGGCACCGGTCGGGCGGGCTGCAGGCAAGTATGCCGCTTTCGCCGAACACCATCACCTCGCGCGCCTGATCGAAGGTCTCGCCCACCAGCGCCACATGCAGCGCTCGGCCGGTGTCGAGCGGCCTTGCCCCTTCCACCTGCGCGCGCACCCATTCGGCCCCGGCGCGGGTCTTGCCCGCGCCGCGCCCGCCCATGATCACCCAGCTTTTCCACGCCCCCTCCGGGGCGATCTGGTGCGGCAATGCCCAGAAGTCGAACACCCAGGGCAAGGCCAGCAACGCGTTGTCGCTCAGGCCCGCCAGAAACTCGTCAACTTCCTCCGGCTTCGCGGAGGCAAGCCAGGCGGCGCCCGATCTCATCTCGCGCTGCGTCGAAATCGATGGCGTAGTCGCGCACGACCCCGGCAACGTTTTTGCGGAGTTTTTCAACCCTGGTCCTTTCATCCATCACCATCTGCAAGGCCACACGCAGGTCCTTCACCGCCTGCACGGCGGTTTTCACCTCGTCGGTCTTGCCCGATCTGAAGCCCCGAAGCGCGGCGGTCAGTTCGACCGCCACCTCCCGGTACAACACCTCTGTCTCCGCGATCAGATTCGCCGAAGCCGCTTCCTCGCCCGGGAAAGTCACTGTCATCTGCTGCTGAACCCGCCTCTCATGCCACGTTCCGCACGAGCGAAATGAAAAAGCGGCAGCGGGGTTGCCCCCGTGCCGCTCGCCCACTTCTCCTAGCATGTCTGGTTTCTACTTCAGGGCGTTCGCAAAGTCAAGTTCAAAATCCCAGGTTGAGTCGCTACGCCGCGCGCAAGTTTAGGATTTTGTTAGCTAATCCGACCGACCTGCGGCAGAAACCCTTGGCATCCCAAGGCTTTCAGGGCGCGATCAGCGGGCAGCCGTACCAGGCCGCCGCCGCGTCGAAACTCTGCGGCCCGTCATAGGGACGCAGCGCCAGGGTCTCCAGCCGCCCCTCTGTCCATGTGGTGCCCATCACCCGCTGCCAGCCAAGGTCCGCAGTCAGCAGCATCGACCAGTCGCCACAATCAAGCACGCCACCTTCAAGCAATCCCGAGCCAAAGGAATGGCTCGGCAGCCCCGGTGCCTCGGCCACCACCTCGAAACCCTTGTCTTATGACTTCGGTCGGCTCCTGAGGCAAAAGGGAGCCACTGCCCGCCACGCCATTTATGGCGGGCAGTGGCGGGGGATGGATCGATCGACACCTTGGTTTTCCAGAACCGCAGCGCAGTAGGATCGCCCCCGTCTTTTCTTTCGGCCTGAACGGATACCGGGGCTTTGAGGCCCGCATGACAAGACCAGGAGAGGAAAAGACACATGAAGAATATCATTGGCATCGACATCTCGAAAGATCGACTGGACGTCTTCACACTTGCAGATGGAGCTTACCATCAGTTCGCAAACGAGCGGCACGGCATCGGTGCCCTGATCCGTCAGCTGGGGAAACTCGACCAGCCGCTTGTCGTCTTCGAGGCAACCGGCGCCTATCACCGCCAGCTCGAGTCCTCCCTTGCGCAACGTTCCCTGCATTTCAACAAGATCAATCCACGGCAGTCCCGGCGTTTCGCCGAAGCGACAGGTCGACTTGCCAAGACCGATCGCGTCGATGCCGCGATGCTTGCACGCATGGCAGCGGCGCTCAAATTGTCGCCGCAGATACCGAACGCAGAAACGCATTATGAACTCAAGGAGTTATTGGTCGCCCGCCGCGGCTTGGTCAAGGACCTGGCACACGGGAAGGCACGTGCGAAAGGGTCCTTGCAGCCCCTCGTACGCCGCCAGATCACCAAGCGGCTGCGGCTGGTTGAAAGCCAGATCGCCGAACTGGAGCGCGAGATCCTCAACCGGATCAATGGCGATTCCGAACTGCATGCCCGCTTCACCATTCTCTTGAGCATTCCTGGCATCAGCGAGATCACCGCCTTCACCATGCTGATCGAAATGCCCGAGCTTGGAGCGATGTCGAACAAGCAAGCCGCATCCCTGGCTGGGCTTGCACCGGTATCGCGCCAGTCCGGAAAATGGCAGGGCAAGGAACACATCCGCGGCGGCCGGCGCGAACTGCGACGCGCGCTCTATATGCCGGCTCTCTCCGCCATGCGCTTCAATCCCGATCTCAAGGAAATGTCCCAAACCCTGTCCGCCAAGGGCAAGCCCGCCAAGGTCGTGATCACTGCCGTGATGCGAAAGCTCATCGTGCTTTCCAACATTCTTATCGCAGCCGGACGAAAATGGGTGCCAAAAACAGCTTGACCATCACGGATACTCCGCTGGCTCTTCATCGCCGTGGCGATCGCTGGCATCGCCGTGGCGATCCACGCCCGGATCGATGACTGGAAGCAGGGGCGGCGGTGATGGGATGGATCACCGCGATCCTCGCCAGCGGCCCGGCGCGCAAAGCACTGGGGCTCATGCTGGCAGCCATCGCTCTCGCCCTGTTCCTGCTGAACCTCCGGCGCACAGGGGAACGCGTCGGAAGGCTGGCGGAGCGTCTCGAAACCGTGGAGAAAACCAATGATATCCAACGCCGGATGCTCGATGCAGCGGCAAACCGCCCTCGCACTCGCGATGAGCTTGCTCGGCGGCTGCGCGACGGGGAGTTCTGAGGCGGGGAACCGGGCCTGTCCGCCGGTGGTGGAATACAGTCAGGCGGAGCAAGTGCAGGCGGCTGCCGAAGTGGAAACTCTGCCCAAAGACGCGTTGATCGTCATTATGCTGAGCAACTATTCGGTAATGCGCGAGCAGGCGCGGGCGTGCCAATGATTGAACTGGGCTCGGGTGACCAAAAGAGCAGGAAGCAACAACGTGAACGAACTGTTTGCCTAAGTAATCTTTGTGTCGAAGCGCACATGCGCGAACTGCTGGAGATGGGTTTTGAAGTCGCGGTGGTGCCCTTTAAGGAATACGATCTGAGCATTCCAGAGCACGCGGATGCCCTGCATCAGCGCGCGCCACAGGCAAGAACCGTTCCGCAGATATTCGTCGGAGCGCTACACATCGGCGGCTTTGACAATTTGAACCAGAAGCTCTCCGGTCGCCAGGACAAGCGGCAGTGACCTCATGGGCGCCCGGGCGTTGATTTTCACCCGGAAGTGACCCGAGGTGGCGTGAAAGCATGGGGCCGGGCTACTGGACGCCGCCCCCACGACTGCAAGCAGCAGGGGACGATGGGCGCGTTTGGGTCGACTTTACGCGGTCAGATCATCCAGACTTAGCTCGAGCGTATCGGCCAACGCGCGCAGCGTTGCGACCGAGCCCCGCTTTCGGCCAGTTTCAATCTCCGCCACAGTCACGCGGTTCACGCCAGCTTTCTCGGCCAATGCAACTTGCGTCAGGCCGCGCAGGTGACGATAGACGCGCAACGCGCTTTCGCCGTTCAGCAGGCGGTTCGCGTATTCCGCCGGGATCAACTCATCCTCGCCCGCCGCAAGCACGGCCTTGGCGCGGTCGTAAGCCTGCAGGTCGGCCAGATCCTCGGCCGCTGCGCGCAGGCGATCATATTCCTCGCGCGGGATCGTCACCATCTCGTTCATATCATGCCCTTTCAATCATAGATGCCGCCCCGTCGCCCGATATCGAAAACGGCCAGCACAGTCCCCTGGTCGTCCATGATCACCCGCCAATCGCCAACACGCAGCCGTATCCCCTCTCGGCCTTTCAGGGATTTCACGTTGTTGGCCTGCGAGCTTGGATCCTGCGCATAGGCCTCGATCTTGGCGCGGATCAGCGTGGTCGTATTTGCGGGCAGCCGCCGCAATACCCTGATCGCGGATTTCGTGTAGCTGATCTGCTTCATGGTGTAGCCATAAGCTACTTTCGCGTCGAAGTAAATTGAAATGTCTCTCTGGGCGACATGCCTTGTCGGCATGAGCCGACCGGGCAAAGCTCGCAGGTCGTGACCTGCTGGTCCGCCCGCCCAACGTTGGACCGCCCGAAGGCAGAGTTTTCCAGCTTCGATCAGGGTTAACGACCTGCTGCGACCTCACACCTAGCGCAGAAGGAACCGGCTGAGTGGCAGGTCGAACGTGTCGGCGTGGCTTTTCAGTGCATGAAGAATTTCGATTCCGCTGAATCGCCGGGCGTCGTAGAGGCAGAGGCTGATGATCGGATAGCTGTGGCCGATCTGGCGGTCATAGCGGGTCTCGAAATTCACCAACTCGTCGCCACTGAGCCCTTGGTCCAGAAACCATGCCATGTCGCCAACCAGTCGCAGCTTGCCAAACCCCTCTTCCATCGCAGCGCCAAAGGCCTCGTCGAGCGCGGCCAACATCGCGCTACCGTTCTGGGCGTGGTCGATCACGCGCAGGCGCCCCGCCTCGATATCCGGGCCAAGGTCGCCGCGAACCCGGCGCAGCGCTTCGATCAGGTGCGCGCGTGCTGGTTCGGACGCGATCAGAAAACAGGCGTCGCCCGCGTTCAGACCATCATTCAGGAACGGCACGGTCATCTGCACGCGGCCGCGATCCGTTTCATAGAGCTGGCACAGATGCCGTCCCCATGGCACTGGCATACCCTCGATTGTGGCGAACTCCGGTGCCGCAACATCTGCCGGACCGAGTGTTGGCTGCGCTGCGCCGATTGGCTTTGACGCTTCGGCAAGGGCGCGGGTCGGGCTATTGGCGCCAACGAATGCCTCAAGATCCTCACGCTCAAACCGGCGCTCCCGCCGCCCGCCGACGCGCAGGCAGCGCAAGGCACCGGATTTGGTGTAGCGCCGAACCGAGACTTCGCTGACACGCAGGAATCGGGCGGCCTCGTGAATGTCCAGCAGTTTCATGTCAGTGGGAATTCCGCTGACCGCCATGTGTTCATTGTGCTCTTTGTTCATCATGATGAACATCGATAGCCTTGAAACAGTGACTGTGCAAGCGATGCGGCCGCGCCAGTCTGCCTGCGCGACCAAGGCTTTCTGTCTGCTTGCGATAGGCCCGATGGAATGCAGCCGTCTTTTCAGGGATTTGCCAGCTTGCCAATCGCTTTCAAGATCGTGATCAACATTAAGCTTGACTCAAGTAATCACGAAGATCAGCATTGATAATCAATGACCATTAAAACGGGTGATCGGCGGCGGCGGGGAGCGCGCAATGCCACCGGAATCCCGACTTCGCGTGGTCGCCTGTCGGGTATCGAATCCCGATGGGAGGGGGATGGCCGGCCCGTCGCGGGGCTGACTGAATGTATGAGGGAGAGGATTGCGCAATGAGAACCCGTGCCGCCGTGGCCTTGCAGGCCGGAAAACCGCTGCAAGTGATGGAGGTGAACCTGGAAGGCCCGCGCGCGGGCGAGGTATTGGTGGAAATCCGCGCAACCGGAATTTGCCACACCGACGAATTCACCCTTTCGGGTGCCGACCCCGAGGGGGCCTTTCCGGTGATTCTGGGGCATGAGGGCGCGGGGGTGGTGCTGGAATGCGGCGCGGGCGTTACCAGCCTGAAGCCGGGCGACCACGTGATACCGCTTTACACGCCCGAGTGCCGCGAATGCCCCTCGTGCCTTTCGCGCAAGACCAACCTGTGCACCGCGATCCGCGCGACGCAGGGCAAGGGGTTGATGCCCGACGGCACCACCCGGTTTTAGCTGCTCGATGGAACGCCGATCCTGCACTACATGGGCTGTTCGACCTTCGCCAACCACACGGTGATGCCGGAAATCGCGCTGGCGAAGATCCGCGAAGATGCGCCCTTTGACAAGGCCTGCTACATC
>NZ_JAUXPI010000004.1 GCF_030684035.1 Phaeovulum sp.
TGTGACCGTGATGCGGCAAGCGCTGGAATGCACGCATCGGGGCTGGGGGGTTTCGGTGGTGATCGGGGTGGCCCCGGCGGGGGCGGAGATTCAGACGCGGCCATTCCAGCTTGTGACCGGGCGGGTCTGGAAAGGCACCGCCTTAGGCGGCGCGAGGGGGCGCACCGACGTGCCGAAGATCGTTGACTGGTACATGCAGGGCAAGATCGAGATCGACCCGATGATCACCCATATTCTGAGCCTTGACGAGATCAACCGGGGGTTTGAATTGATGCGGTCGGGCGAAAGCATCCGCAGCGTGGTGGTGTATTGAGGGCGCGATAACACGCGTGTTATTGGTGGTAAAGTATTGAAATAAAAGGGTAATGGTGGCGGCGTTAAGAAGTTGTTAGCATCTTCGAGAGCAACGGCAGAAGACCCAATACATGATTTCTTTTCGTAGCTGCCTGGGAATCTTGTGCGATTCTTGACTTGTTAACTCGCAGCGAATAGCAAGTGCACAAGTGCCGCACCAAGTGTGGACCCTGGGGCGGCACTTGCTCTTACCCCTTATGGAAGGGGGCAGGGAGGGGTTGCCCCGTCAGGGGCTTACCGATCTTGGTCGGATGGTTTGCCAAACCATGCCCGTTCCTTTCCTGTCTGCGCGCGCGTGCGCTCGTCGAGAATCAAGATGGTGTTGCATCACCATCGCCGTCTGACCCGCCCTTGGGCGGGTCATTCTCGTTTAGGGGTAGTCCCTCATAAACTTCATTTGGCATGATCCAACCGCGATCATCGCGTGCAATCTTGCCGCTCGACTTGAGTCTTGACACCCGTGTGCGCACCGAGTTGACAGTCGTGTCAATCGAGAGGTGTCGCGCAATATACGCGTGAATCTTCGCAGGAGTGTGCATTCCGCTGCGAACCGCCTCAATAATGGCAACATCGATTGGGGAAATTGGCGCAATCGCATCTATCGAGTCGGGCACCTTGCTACGACCAAATCGGTCTTCAAGTGCCGAAATGGCGATGTCAAGGTCCGCGATCTTGGCGTCAAGAGCAGAGCACAATTTCTCGCGCTCAATTACGAGTTTCGTTCGCGCGTCCTTCAGAATGTCAACCGGTCCCATTTGCGCTTTCCTGAATCAGTGCCGCTTCTCAAGGGACGTAAACCTTCTGTGCGTTAGATTCAACAGACAATTTCCACGTTGACGTTTAGGTTTAGAACTAACGGGGAACTTTACGGCGGCGCGCCACCGCAGGCAACTACCCCGATTGCCGGTTACCGCAATCCCGGCCGCGTCGGTTCGGCTTGCTACTGGACCAGAAACACGGCGTGCAGCGCCCCGGCGGAGTTGATCGATTTCAGGATGTCGATCATGTCGCGCGGCGAAACGCCAAGCGCGTTGAGGCCCGCGACCACCTCGGAAAGCGTCGTGCCAGCCGAAATTTCGGCCATGCCGATGCCCGGTTCTTCGGTGATCGTCGCCTCGGTGCGCGGTACCACCACGGTTTCGCCCCGCGCGAAGGGGTTGGGTTGCACCACCAGCGGCGCTTCCTGAATGCGCAGCGTCAGGTTGCCCTGACTGACCGCGACGCGGCTGATGCGCACGTCTTCGCCCATCACGATCGTGCCGGAGCGCTGATCGACGACCACGCGGGCGCGCTGTTCGGGTTCCACCGTCAATGTCTCGATCCGGCCGAGCACATGCGCGGGCGAGGCCATGCGGGCGGCTGCGATGTTGACATTCACCGTGCCCGAGTCGAGCATCCGCGCCACGGGGCGGCCGAAATCGGTGTTGATGGCGGCTTCGATACGGGCGGCGGTGGTGAAATCTGGGCTGCGCAGCGCCAGACGCACATCGGCCAGCGAGGCCAGCTCAAAAGCGATCTCGCGCTCGATCCGGGCACCGGAGGGGATCACCCCGGCAGTCGGCACGCCCTGCACCACCGAGGCCCCCTCGCCCGAGGCCGAGGCACCGCCAGCAATGATGGTGCCCTGCGCCACCGCGTAGATATCGCCATCGGCGGCGTTGAGCGGGGTCATGATCAGGGTGCCGCCGAGCAGGCTTTTCGCATCGCCAATCGCCGAAACGGTCACGTCGATCTGGCTGCCGGTGCGCCCGAAGGGTGGCAGCGTGGCGGTGACCAGCACGGCGGCAACGTTTTTCGGGCGGAGTTGTTCGCCCGAAACGTTGACCCCGAGCCGTTCGAGTATATTGGTCATGATCTCTTCGGTGAAGGGGGAGTTGCGCAAGCCGTCGCCGGTGCCGTTCAGCCCGACCACAAGGCCGTAGCCGACCAGATCATTGCCCCGCACGCCATCAAACTCCACCAGGTCCTTGATCCGGATCGGCGCGGCGGTGGCGGCAAGCGGAATCAGGCAGAAGAGCAGCACGAGAAGGCGTTTCATCGCAGGTAATCCGTCAGTTTGAGGTTCGAGAGCCGCGCGGTCAGGGTGTAAAGCGTTTCAAGCTGCGCCTGCACCGCCTGCAGTGCGGTGGCGGTATCGTAGGGATCGGCGGCGGTCATGCCGGCGCGGGCCATTTCAAGCGCTGCGCCCTCGGCAGTGTTGCGGGTTGCGGCGTCGGCGACCCCGGCTTCGGCGCTGCCGATGCGGGCGGCAAGCGCGGTAACGCTGCCGGAGGCGGTCATCACCCTTTCGCCGGCCGCGCGGGTCAGCGCGGCGCGGCCCGTGGCATCGCCCGCAAGCGCACCTTCCGCGACCAGCGCCGCGAGCGCCAGCCCCTTGAGCATGTTGCGGGCCTCGGGGGCGGCGGCGGTGGTGCCAAGCTCCACGCTTTCGCCGCTGGCGACGGCGAAGGGGCGAAGCGGAGCGCCGCCGCCATAGGCGGTATCGAGAAAGCCGCCGCCGCCCGTTGGCGCATCAAACCAGGCGTCGAGTGCCGCGATGATGCCGCTGGCGGTGGTCTCGGCCGCAACTGCGGTGCCGATCGCGCCAAGCAGGGTTTCGGCGGGCGCAAGCGGTCGGGTATCGGTGGCGTCGCCGGCAAAGGCGTAGCGCCCGGCGGTATTGGTGTTGAGCGCGGCAATCACCGCGCCAAGCTTTTGCCGCGCATCGGCGGTGGTGGCGCTGACCATGGTCGGGCTGGAGCTGGTTGCGGCGGAAAGCAGCGTTGGCCCGGCGTCGGCCAGCATCGTGCCGATCGCTGCCAGCGCCACCTGCTGGGTCGCGGCAAGCTGGCCTGCCTCGGCGGTGGCGGTGGCATAGGCGGCAAGCGTGGTCAGCGACCGCTCGACCCCGGCGAGCGCGGTAAAATCGCCACGCACCGCGGTGCCGGTATCGTGCTTTTGGCCGCTGGTCAGCTCGGCGGTCAGCGTGGTGGCGAGCGACTTCAGGCCCGCATTGTGCTGGCGAAGCTGAAAGAGTTGCGCCATGTCGCCGATGGAAAGAAAGCTCATCTCAGATCGCCAGCAGTTGCTTGATCAATTCATCCACCGTTCCCATTACCCGCGCGTTGGCGGCAAAGGCCTGTTCGATCTGCAGCAGCATCTGCATTTCGTGGTCGGTATCGACGCCATCGGCCAGTTGCAGTTGGCGCAGCGCATCTTGCCGGGCGCTGGCGAAGGCCTGCCCCGCCTCGGCGGACTGGCGCGCCGAGGAGGCCTGCGAAAGGATGTCGGCGGCAAGCCCCGAGGCGGAGCGCTGCGCACCGATGAAATTGCCCGAGGCGGGCACCTGGCCGCGGCTCAGCGCATCGACAAGCGCGGTCAGCACACCGGAGTTGCCGACCGCGCCCTGGGCGGTGGCACCAAGCCCGTCGCGCAGCCGCCAGAGCGCGCCACCCCGGGCGGGGTCGGCGCGCGCGTTCACGACGATGCGCCCGGCCAGGCCAAGCTCTTCGGCGGGGTCGAGCGGGTTGCCGCGGTCGGTGAAAAGCCCCGGCTCGCCCGGGGCCAGCGTGGGGTCCACCGCCGGGCTTTCGAACCGCGAGATCAGATCGCGGGCGAATGCGTCAAGCTGGGTCTGGGCGGAGGGCACCAGCACATCGCGGAGCGCGAAAGTGGCACCCAGGCTGCCGCCGCCAAGTAGCCCGTCATCGCCAGGCGGCACCGCCATGCCGTTGATGCTGAGCCCCGAAAGCGCGCCAGAGCCGAGCGTCATGTCGGGGGTGACAATACCGGCCGGGGTAAAGCCGATCACCGCCGCATTGCCTTCCAGCAGGATCGCGCCGCCGGTGGTATAGAGCGAAATCTGCTCGTTCTCGCGCGCCACCTCGCGCACCGGCACAATCTCGGCGACGGTATCGACAGCGCGCTGGCGCTGATCCATCAGCGCGGTGGCATCGCGCCTCGCAGCGCGCTGCGCGAGGATTTCGGCGTTGAGCCGGTCGATCTGCGCCAGCGAGGCATTCAGGCTTTGCACCTGCTGGCCAATCGAGCGGTCGGCATCGGTGCGGGTCTGGAGCAGCGACGCGGAGAGCGAATTGAGCTGGCCCGAAAGCCGCTCGGCGGCGACCAGAACCGATGCCAGCCGCGCCTCGCTGTCGGGGCGGCTCGCCGCCTCGATCAGCGCCGCTTCAAAGCCCGCGACATTGGCCGAAAGCGAGCCGGGTTCACCGGGGTTGCCCAGCAGCGACTCGAAACCGGCAAGAAAATCGCGGCGCACCGAGGCGTTTTCGGCTTCGGCGGCGGCAAGCCTGCGGTCGGCCAGCACCACCCGATCGACCACGCGAGAAACACCATCGACCCAGACCCCGGCTCCGGTGCCGCCAAGGCTGCGCGACGAAAGCGAAAGCTCGCGCCGCGCATAGCCTTCGGTCAGCGCATTGGCGGTGTTCGATGCCACCACCTCGGCGGCCCGCGACACCGCGGTAAGGCCGGAAAGCGCGTTGCTTAGTGCGCCCGAAATGCTCATCTCTCAGCCTCCGTTCTAAAGGCCGCCAAAGCGGGATCAGCGCTTGATGTTGGTCGTCTCCTGCAACATCTCGTCGACCGTCTGGATCACCTTGGCGTTTGACGAATAGGCGCGCTGGGTCTGGATCAGGTTGGTAAGTTCCGCCGCGACATCGGTGGTGGAACCTTCGCGCGCGTAGCCCACCACCGAGCCGGTCGGCCCGTCGCCCGCGTCCCACAGAAAGAACGAACCAGAGACCGGCGAAACCTGAAAGGTCTGGTTGTTGCGGGTGGTCAGGCCGTTCGGGTTTGGCACATCGACAAGCGGGATCTGGTAGATGGTGCGGATGAAGCCGGTGTCATAGGTGGCGCGGATAAAGCCGCCCTCGTCCACCTCGACCGCCGTGAGGTTGCCGACCGGCGAGCCATCCTTGGTGATCGAGGTCGGCGCGAAACTGTCGGAAAGCTGGGTCAGGCCATTCGGATCGCCAAGCTTGCCAATGGTCATCTCCAAAGGACCGCCCGCCACGGTAAGCGACAGCGCGCCGGTGCTGCCATCATAGCCGCCGCCCGAAATCTGGGTGACCGAGGCCAGCGTGCCGCCATTGCCGCGCGTTGCATCAAACACCAGCGTGTATTCGCCGATGATCGCCCCGGCCTGCGCCGAATCGCGGATGACCATGGTCCATTCGTTTGACGCGCCGGTTGCCGGAATGGTCGGTGCAAAGGAGATGTCGAGCGTTTCCGAAGTGCCAAGGTTGCCGAAATATTCGACCGAAAGCGGCAGCGGCGTGCCTGCGGCGCTCGATTCGGTATCGACGGCGGGCAGGTTGACGCCCAGATTCATTCGCGTGGTCGGGTCGCCAGCGGTCTGGTTGGCGTTGATCACCACGGGCACCAGCCCGCTCATCGTGTCGCGCGGCATCACCGGAATGGTGCCATCGGCATTGGCCGGCCAGCCGAGCAGCACCAGGCCGGACTGGGTTTTCAGCACGCCGTTGGCATCGGTCTTGAAGGAGCCGGTGGTGGTCATCATCAGCGGCTGGGCACCCATTTGCGCCCCGAGCGAGACCGAAGGCATGACCGGCAGCATGCCGCGCCCTGAAACCGCAAGGTCGAGCGCGTTCGAGGTGGCAACCAGTGCGCCACGCTCTTCCACCAGCCGCATGGTCTGCGCCCGCACACCACCGGCGGAATAGACACCGGAGCCGCGCGACTGGTTGATGACCATGCTCTCGAACTCGGCCGCGGCGCGTTTGTAGCCGTAGGTGCCGGAGTTGGCGATATTGTCGGAAATGGTCGCAAGGCGGGTGGCATTGGCCGCGAGACCGGCCACCCCCGCGTTGAGCGATGACGAGATGGACATGAACTTGCGCCTTTCTGCTGCAGCACCCCTCGATGAGCGGCAGAATGCGCAGGCGCGCCTTAAAATCGCCCTAACGGATTTTCGGCCCTGTTCACCGCCCGGCGCGCAGCAAGATCACCTCGATGCGGTTGTTGCGCACCGCAGCGACATTGCGCACCGCCGGTTTGCGGTCGGCAAACCCGGCAACGCGCTGCACCCGCGCGCGATCAAGGCCTGCGACTTCGAGCAGGCCACGAAACGCCTGCGCGCGCTCGGTGGAAAGCTGCCATTCCGGGTTGACTCGCAGCATTTCCGGGTAAGAGCGCACATGCCCGCTGATCGCCACCTCGTTGCCGACCAGCGCGAAAACCCGCGCCAGCATGGCGGCGATGGCAAGCGTGATCGGTTCCGCCGTGGCGCTGTTTTCGGCAAAAAGCGGCGCATCGTCGAGATCGAAGAATTCGACAATCAGCCCCTCGTCGGTGACGCGGGTGACGATATGGCGCGCCAGTTCGGGCGCTTGCATCGATTCGCCGCTGCTGGCGGTCAGCGCGGCATCGATGCGCTGCTGCATGTCGGCAAGCGCTGCGGTTTCGGCGGCGGCTTCCGGCCCGCCCTGCACCTGACCCTGCGCCTGCCGTTCGGTGCTCGGGCGCTGGGCGCTGGCACCGGTGCCCACCTGCGCAATCTGTTCCTCGGAAAACACCGAGGTGCCGCCGAATGGGCCTTCGCCACCACCCGAAATCCGGCTGATCGCGATCGTCGGATTGAAGTAGTCCGCAATTCCCTTGCGTTGCTTTTCGGTCGTTGCGTTCAGCAGCCACATCAGCATGAAGAAGGCCATCATTGCCGTGACGAAGTCGGCATAGGCAACTTTCCACGCCCCGCCGTGGTGCCCGCCGCCTGCGATGATCTTCCTGCGCTTGATAATGACTGGCGCCGCGTTGCTGCGCGCTGCCATCCCATCACCCGTTCATTCACCCGAGACCAGCCCTAGCAGAGCGGCGTTAAGACCGGCTTAAATGATAAAATGGCGCAGATTATCAGGCGGTTCCATCGCGCGGGCCAAGCGCGGAAAGGCGGCCGTAGCGGCCTTGCGCGAAAATCAGCGGGGCAGCCGCGCGGCCGGGCGCAAAGCGGGTGACGCGGCCGATGATGATGGTGTGGTCGCCGCCCTCGTGGCGGGTTTCGGTGACGCATTCGAACCGCGCCAGCGTATCGGGCAAAAGCGGCACACCGATTTCGCTGAGCGTGAAGCCGATTCCGGAAAAATCGGCACCGTTGCGGCTGAAGCGGGCGGCAAGTTCGGCCTGGTCTGCGGCCAGCACATGGATCGCAAAGGCCCCAGCAACCGAGAAATGCGCGTGGCGAAGCGAGGCGCGGGCCGCCGACCAGAGCACCAGCGGCGGGTCGAGCGAAACCGAGGCAAAGCTGTTGACCGTGATGCCAAGCGGCGCGCCGCCGCCCGCCTCGCGCGCGGTCACCAGCGCAACGCCGGTAGCGTAGCGGCCAAGCGCATCGCGGTAGGGGCGCGGGTTGGCCGGGTCGGGCACGGTGCCCGCGGCCTGCGGGTCACTGTTGGCGGTTGGTATCAGCATCGGGCAATCCAGTCTTCTGACCCCGCAAGACTAGTGCGCCGGGCGCTGCTGGCAAGGGTGCGCGGCTGCTATGCGGTGGCGGCGGGTCCGCCGAACACATCCGACCATTCCGGGTGGCGCTGATATTGCGCCCGCACAAAGGGGCAAAGCGGCACCACCCGCAAACCGCGGTCGCGCGCATCGATGACCAGATGCTCGACCAGCAGCATGCCGAAGCCGCGGCCCCGAAAAATGTCGGGCACATCGGTATGGTCCGCGGCAACGATATGATCGCCAAGCTGCGCCCAGGTCAATTCCGCCTCGGTCAGCTCGCCGTTCAGGCGGATCAGGTAGCGGCCACGGGTGGCCGACTGCTCTCGCAGGATTTCAACGCTGGTCATGGCTCCTCCCCAGGAGGGTCGCCGCAGGTGCCAGATCTGGCAGAAGCGCGGCACCGGAGGCGGCCTGCGCCAAGGATCATCCAAACCCGGCCCCATTGCAACCGCGCAGAATCGGTGCCACGTTCAGAACAGGAAATCGGCAGCGGCAAGCGCCGGGCCGGTTTCAAGATGGATCACCAGATCTGCCAGCGCGTCGCCGTTTGCATCGACCGAAACCACGCCGCCCCCGGCAACAAGTTCGTAGCGCACCTGCCCGGCGATACCGGCAAAGGCCGAAGCGCCGATGAAGCTGCCCTGCCCGAACGCGCGAAGGTCGATGCGGTCTTCGCCAGGGGTAAAATCGGTGATCAGATCGGGGGCCGCCTCGGCCGTGCCGCTATCGCCCGGCGCGAACACGAAGCTGTCTGCGCCGAGCCCCCCGGTCAAGATGTCGAACCCGGCACCGCCGATGAGCGTGTCATTGCCCGCACCGCCAAAAAGCTGGTCGGACCCGGCCCCGCCCTGGATCAGATCGGCACCCGCGCCGCCCTCAAGCCAGTCGTTGCCCGCGTCGCCCTGCAACGTGTCATCGCCATCGCCGCCAAAAAGCCGATCAGCATCATCGCCGCCCTGCAACAGGTCATTGCCGCCGCCGCCGCGCAACAAATCGTTGCCCTCGCCGCCGATCAGCGTGTCATTGCCCGCACCTCCATCGAGCAGGTCGGCACCGGTGCCGCCGATGATGCTGTCATTGCCCGCGCCACCGAGCAGCAGATCATCGCCTTCGCCGCCTTCGAGCGTGTCATTGCCCGCCCCGCCGTCAACCCGGTCCGCGCCACCCCAGGCCTGCATCAGATCGTCGGCGTCGGTTCCGGTCAGCACATCGGCACCGCCGGTGCCGATGATCGCGGGATCGGCGGCGGCAATGTAGCCGGGCGGATAGCGGGTAATCTCGATGCTGCCGATCCCGGTGAATTGCGACGGCATCAGCGTGGTGCCATTAGCGGTCAGCACGGTGATCACGGCCCCGCCATATTCAAGCACCGCGCCGCCGGTGATCGGGGTGATCGTGACCTGCGCCATGGTGCGCAGGAACGGCAGGCCGGTCAGGTCTAGAATGTCGGTGCCTGACTGGTAATCCTTGATCGTCACGTTGCGCGAGCCGTCGGAGATGACAAAGCGGTCACGCCCGCCGCGGCCCCAAAGCTCGATATCGCCCGCGCCGGTGACCAGAATATCATCGCCGGTGCCGGCGTTCATCGAGGTGGTCAACGGACCCGCCACCAGCAGATCGTTGCCACTGGTGCCGTTCTGCGCCCCCACGCCGCCAACCAGCGTAACCCCGAGCGGGCCGGTATCAAGATCGAACTGGCTGATGCCTGCCGCGTCCTCGCCAGAGGCGAAAACCTCGATCCGCCCGGCCACCAACACCGCCGCAAGCGCGGTAATGTCGGCCAGTGTGGTCGCGGCCGTGTCGGCGATGCTGGAAAGGTGCAAAAGCCTCCCGTCAGGCAGCAGCGTGAACACGCTGATCCCGTCGTCCGCGCCCCCGGCCAGCACGAAGACCCGTTCGCCCACCACCACCACCTCGACCGCGCTCACCCCATCGAATCGGCTGAACAGGGTGTCGGTGATATGGTCCACGGCGATCATCGCGCCATCGGATTGCAGACGGAACACGCTGAGCGAGCCGCTTTCGGCGGCACCGAGAATGGCGAAGGTGCTGCCATAGGCGGCAACCGTGGCCAGCACCGTCGGCTGCGAAAAGCCGATGCCCGCCGAGGCGGCAATCGTGCCCACCTTTTGCAGCAGGCCGGTGTTGCCGATCAGGTAACTGGTGATGGTGTTCGCCGTGGTCGAAACGGCCAGCAGCAGGTTCTGCCCCGCCACCTCGGCCAGTGCCATCATCTCGATCGGGGCACCAAGCGGCGGGGTGCCTGGCGAGACCTGGGCAATGGTTCCGGCGGCGCTGAGCGTATAGACCACCGGCTCGCTTCGCCCGGCCCGCGCGCCGAAAATATAGACCGCGCCGCCAAGGCCAAGGCTGGTCGCGGTGGTCAGATCGGCTGCCAGGCCGCCGCTGCCGCCAAGGTTGGCCGATGTTCCCAGGGTGCCGGTGCTGCCAACGAGCCATGCGGTGGTGGCGGCGTTGCGCAGCCCGAGCGGCATGAGGTAGCTGGCAGCACCGCTTGCCACCATCAACATGTCGGGCGCATCGAGGGTGGTCAGGCTTGCGGCATAGCTCTTGTGCTGCAACAGGCTGGCGCTGCCCGAGGTCGCCGAAAGATCGAACACCGAAACTCCGCCGCCGACCCGCGTCGCTGCATAAAGCCGCGGCTGGCCGTCGACCCAGACCACGTCCAGATCGGTGATATTGGTCACGAAACTCGCATTCGTGCCGACCAGCGTCGCGACATGGCGCAACTCCGCCATCGACCTTCCCCTTGCCCCATGCACCCCCGTGCAGCCGCAAGCCTCGCCTGGCCGCGTTAACACCGGCTTGTGCAATTGCGGCGCGGATGCGGCGAAAGCCTAGAATGCGAACGATCACGAAGCCGACAGCGCCGCTTGCGCATTGTGAACCGGGGCGTTTACATGCTGTCGGGGGCCAGGGGCAAGCGTGGAAGCGGCAGACATCAAGCGCGGGCGCAAATGGGATCAGGTGCTGCAAGGGGCGCGTGGCGTGTTCTTGCGCGACGGCTTCGAGGGTGCCAGCGTCGATCTGATCGCCCGCGAGGCGGGGGTTTCGAAGGCTACGCTTTACAGCTATTTCGCCGACAAGCGGCGGCTGTTCATGGAAGTCGCCAATGTCGAATGCCGCCGCCAGGCCGAGGCGGCGCTGCAACTGATCGACCCCGCCGCCGCACCGGCGGTGGTGCTGCGCGCCGCGGCCGAACATATTGTCAGCTTCATGCGCTCCGATTTCGGCCAGCGCATCTTTCGCATCTGCGTCGCCGAGGCGGATCGTTTCCCCGCTCTCGGGGCAGCATTCTACCGCTCTGGCCCGATGCTTGCGCGCGAAAAGCTGGGGGCCTATCTGCGCCTCGCCACCGCCCGCGGCGAGCTTGCCATCACCGATTTCGACCTTGCCGCCGACCAGTTCGCCGAATTGTGCCGCGCCGGCATCCATGCGCGGCTGATCTTTGGCATCATTCCGGCACCCACCCCGGCAGAAATCGATCGCACCATCGAAGGCGCGGTCGAAACCTTTCTCGCCCGGTATGGTGCCGACACGGCCTAGTTGCGCGTCGCACCCGCTCCCGGCAAACTGCTTTGGTCCAAATATCCTCGGGGGGTTCGGGGGGCGGAAGGCCCCCCGCCTTTTTCAGGCCACGTCGCGCGCCAGAAGCTGCCCGCCCGGCCCCGGCTTCACCTCGAAGCGGCTGATCTTGCGCACCAGATCGCTCAGCTTGGCGCTGCCATAGGTGCGGGTATCGAAATCGGGGTTGGCCTGGGTGATGTACTGGCCGACCTGCCCCAGCGAATACCATTCGCCCTCGGGGTCGATCGCGCGCATCGCCTGGATGATCAGCGGAATCGCCTTGGCCGGGGCTTCCTTGCCGGGGCGCGGGGCGGCGGGCGGCTCGGCGGCGGTGCCGGGCTTCGCCGCCGGCCGAGCCGGGGCCTCTTCGGCACCGCCAAGGTTTTCGACATAGATGAAACGCTTGCAGGCCATGCGGAAGGCCTCGGGGGTCTTCTTCTCGCCGATGCCGTAAACATCAAGCCCCTGCTCACGCACCCGCGCCGCGAGGCGGGTGAAATCGCTGTCGGAGGAGACCAGCACGAAGCCGTCGAAAAGGCCGGAGTGCAGGAAATCCATGGCGGAAATCACCAGCCCGATGTCGGAGGCGTTCTTGCCCTTGGTGTTGGAAAACTGCTGATCGGCCACCAGCCCCAGCGCCGCCACCTTCTTTGCCCAGGCCCCCAGGCGCAGCGCCGACCAGTCGCCATAGATGCGCCGCACCGAAGCCTCGCCCAGCCCGGCGATCTCCTCGAAAATCGCCTCGGCGTAGGATGCGGGCACATTGTCGGCGTCGATCAGCACACACAGGCGCGGCGCGCGGGGTTGGGGCATCGGCTTTTCCTTCCTGGCATTTGCCCCGGTTGTGCCCGAAACGCGGCGGTGGGGAAAGCGGAATTGGCAAGGGCCTGTCCGGCGCAGACAGAAGCGCCAGACAGGTTTCGGCTACCTTGTTTGCGCCCCGCTTGCGACAGACCGGGCACCACTTTCGTCGGGCAGGCTCTGACAGGCTGCTAAAAAGCCGATGCACCATGCGCTTTGCACCCGGATGCCGGGAAATCGCTCTTGCCGCGCTCTCAATGTCCTTGGCCATCTCCGAGGCCATGCGCTGCGCTCTCGGCAATCCGGGCTGGGGGCGAAGACCTTCTTTGGCAGCCTCCTAAAGCCCGACCACCGGCCCTGCCGCCGCCTCGGCATCGCCTGCGTCATGGGTGACCATGAGCACCGGTATCGCCCGTGCCCGGACGTGATCGAACACGAAGCGCCTGATCTCGGCGCGCAGGCTGGTGTCGAGTTTTGAGAACGGCTCATCAAGCAACAGCGCCAAAGGCTCGGCCAGCAGCGCGCGCATCAGCGCGGCGCGGGCGCGCTGGCCGCCCGAAAGCGTCGCAGGGTCGCGGTCGGCAAAGCCCGCAAGCCCGGCCTGCGCCAGCGCCTCGGCCACCGCCGCCTGCCGCACCGCGCGGCCGCGCAGCCTCTGCGCGAGGCCGAAGGCAAGGTTGTCGCCCACCGAAAGATGCGGAAACATCAGCGCATCCTGAAACAGGATGCCGATCCGGCGCGCCTCGGCAGGTAGGCGCAGCATGTCGCGGCCATTGAGCGTGATCTGACCCGAAGCCACGAAGCCATGCGCAAGATGGCCGCCGACGGCATCGAGCAGGGTCGATTTGCCGATGCCAGAAGGCCCCATCACGGTGGCAATCTCGCCTGCCTCGACGGTCAGGGTGAGTGGCGCGAACAGCGGCGCGGGCGCTTGCGCGGCGGTCACGCAGACTCGGGTCAGTTGCAGGCTCATGCGCGCGCCCTTCCGCTCAGCCCAAGACGGTTGCGGTGCAGCGCGGCGGGCAGCAGCAATGCCGTGGCATAGGCGGCAAAAGGCAACGCCGCCTGCAAAACCGCGTAGGCTCCGACCACACGGCGGTCAGAGCCAGAGGCCA
The DNA here is from genome assembly GCF_030684035.1 of Phaeovulum sp. Taxonomy (GTDB): domain Bacteria; phylum Pseudomonadota; class Alphaproteobacteria; order Rhodobacterales; family Rhodobacteraceae; genus UBA6213. The sequence continues at coordinate 13,317 of NZ_JAUXPI010000004.1, forward strand.
AGGTTACCGCCTCGGTGGTCAGCGTGGCAATGCGCCCGGCCCCGAGGAACAGCGTCGGCAGGTATTGCGCCACCGAAACGCCGAAACCGATTGCGGCGGCGGTGAGGATCGGGGCCAACAGCACCGGCAGCTTGACCGAAACGAGGCGGCGCAGCGGCGGCGCACCCAGCGCCGCTGCGGTGTGGAGCAATCTGCGGTCGAGCGCGCGCCAGGGCGCGGCGAGCGCGATCATCACATAGGGGAACACGAACAGAAGATGCGCCCAGATCACCGTTCCATGCCCGGGGCGCAGGCCAGCGCGCAGGAACACCACGTTGAGCCCGTAGAGAAAGCCGACTTGCGGCACCAGCAGCGGCAGCACGATCAGCGCCCCGGCCCAGCGCGCCGTGCCACGCCGGGCGCGGTCCTCGCCTTCGAGCCAGGCAATTGCCAGCCCCAGCGCCAGCGTCGTGCTTGCCGCCCCGATCAGCGCGGTTTCGGCCGCTGCCTTTGCCCAGCCGCCCGAGGGGTTGGCCCAGAGCGCCAGCGACCAGCTTTCGGGCAGCCCCGCCGGGAACGGCCAGCGCCAGGCCACCGACCAGAGCGCGAGCGCCACCAGTGCGGCAAAGCCGAGCGCCATCAGCGCCAGCGTGCCGCCGCTTGCCACCATCAGCCAGGGCTCTGCCGAAACCCCGCGCCCGCCGCGCCGCAGCCACCAGCGGCCCAGCCGCGCCGCCAGCCTTTGCGCAAGCCACGCCAGGCCAATCGCCGCCGCCACCAGCACCGCTTGCAGGCTTGCCGCCGCCGAGGCGGGCAGGATGAGCCGGGTATCGGGTGCGGTGAACCAGCGCGTTACCGCCACCGCCAGCGTCGGCGGGTTCGACGGGCCAAGCAGGATCGCCACATCCACCACCGACAGCGCGAAGGCGAGCACGATCAGCACCGGCAGGCGGATCAGCGGCCACATCTGCGGCACGATCAGCTTGATCCAGACCACGCCGCGGCCATAGCCAAGCGCCCGCCCCGCCGCCATGTGCTGCGCCACCGGCAACTGGCCGAGGGCGGCGAGCATGACCAGCAGCAGGAACGGCACTTCCTTGACCAAGAGGCCAAGGATCAGCGCGCCGCCCCAGGGGTCGTGCAGGGTCGGCAGGTCTGGCGGCAGGTGCCAGCCGGTCAGCCAGGGGCTCAAGACGCGCGCGATCCAGCCCGAAGGCGCGATCAGAAAGGCCACGCCGATCGCCATTGCCGCATGCGGCGTGGCCAGCAGAGGTGCCAGCAGCCGCGCCCCCACGCCGGGTGCCATCCGGCCATGCACCAGCGCGCAGAACCCGGTCGCCAGCGCCAGCGCCAGCAGGGTCGAGGCAAAGCCGGTCCAGAGCGTCAGCACGAGGCTGGTACTGAAGCCCGGCAGCGCCAGAAGCTGCCGCCAGGGGTCGAGGCTGGGGCGCGTGGCCCCGATCGCGGGCAGCACGCCAAGGCCCGCGCGCAGAGTTTCCCAGAGCCCGGCGAGGATCGGGGCCACAACGCCGCCCAGAACCAGCACCAGCACGGTCATCCTGAGCGCGCGGCCTTCGTGCTTCATCTGGTATAGCGCTCCGCCCAGGCCTCGGTCAGCCGCACCATCCAGCTTGCATGCGGCTCCAGCAAGGTCAGACCGAGGTCGGCAAGGGTCGGCAGCGCGGGCGAGGTGGGCAGCGCCGCGAAGGCCGCCGCCTCATCCGGCCCAAGCCTGGCGGGATCGAGCACCGAAAAGCTGCCGAGCACGGTGATGTTCTGCTGATGCGCCTGGGTGGCGGGGGCAAGCAGGAAGTTCGCCACCACCATCGCGCCTTCCCGGTTCGCCGCGTTGAACGGTATGGCGACAAAGCTGATGTTGCCGATACTGCCAAGCGCGGGGGTGAACACCCGGGCGGTTTCGGGCAAGAGCCCCTGTTCGATCGCCGCCGCCGCCGACGCCGGGTCGAACGAAAGCGAGATATCGACCGCGCCATCGTTCAGCATCTGCTGCTGGATCGACTGGCTTTCCGGGTAGGTGGCACCGCCCTGCCAGAGGTTCGGCCGCAGCCCGTCATACCATTCCCAGAGCGGCGCGGTGGCGGCCTCGAAGGCGGCATCGGTAACCGGGGCTTGCAGCACCCCGGCATCGGGGGCGAGTTCGATCAGCGCCTGCTTGAGAAAAGTCGCGCCCATGAAGTTGCTGACCGCCGGATGGGTGAAACGCCCCGGATGCGCCGCCGCCCATTCGGCCAGCGCCGCCATCGAGCGCGGCGGTTCGGGCAGGCGGGCGCTATCGTAGGTGAACACGAACCGCGCCAGCCGCCAGGGCGATTCCATGCCCTCGACCGGCACGGTGAAATCGACCGAGGCGGCGGCGGCGGGCGCGAGGTCGAGGTAGCGGGAATTCGGCAGGTCGGCAACGAAGGGGCCGTGCAGCAGGCCTTGCGACTTCATCGACAGGAAGTTGGGGCCGTTGATCCAGATCAGGTCAACCGAGCCGCCCGTTGCCTGCCCGGCGGCCTTCTCCGAAATCACCCGCGTCACCGCCTCGGCGGTATCGGTCAGCTTCACCTGCTGCACCTTGACGCCATAAAGCAACGCGGTCTGCGCACCGACCCAGGTGATGAAATCATTGGTGCGCTGATCGCCGCCCCAGGCGTTCCAATAGACCGTCTGGCCACGCGCGGCGGCAAGCGTGGCCTCCCAATCGGCATGGGCGGGGGTGGCGAGGCCAAGGGCAAGTGCTGCGATGAGGGAAAGGCGCATGGGGTCTCCGTTCTTCGGTTCAGGAAAAGGTCTGCCAGCCTTGCCGCCAGCGGGTCAGCGTGGTCATGGCGCAAGCGGCGGCAAAGAGGTAGGCGAGCACGGGAAAGGCCGCGGGCCAGACACACATCAGGGCAAATACCGCAATGGTTTCAGCGCCCTCGGTCAGCCCGCCAAGGTAGTAAAGGCCCTTTGTCGGGTAGGCGGTGGCCTTGATGCAGCGCTTGGCGGCAATTGCGGCAAAGGCCAGAAACGACGATCCGGTGCCGACGAAGGCGGTTATCAGCACCGCGGCGGGCACCGCATGGGCCGGGTTTGCAAGCGCAAAACCCAAGGGAACCAGCGCGTAAAAGAGAAAATCGAAGGCGATATCCATGAAGGCCCCGCGATCTGTCGGGCCGACCAGCCGCGCCACCGCCCCATCGAGCCCGTCCGCCACGCGGTTGAGCGCGATCAGCCCCAGTGCCAGCCAGAAATGGCCATAGGCCAGCGCCGGAACCACGAGCATGCCAAGCGCGAGGCCCGCAAGCGTGATCCGGTCGGCGCTGATGCCGCGCGCCGCCAGCGCCGCGGCGACGGGCAGAAGCAGCCGCCGTTGCAGCGGCAGAATTGCCGAATCGATCATCGGCTGCCGCCCCTTTGCCAGGTGTGAAACCGTTCCAGCCAGCGCATCACGCGCGGGTTCACATGCGCCCGCTTCCATTCACCCGCCGCATATTTGTTGGCCTCGGCCAGCGTCGGGTAGGTGTGGATCGTGCCGAGAAGCTTGTTCAGCCCCAGCCCGTGTTTCATCGCCAGCACGAATTCGGACAACAGATCGCCCGCGTGTTCGCCGACAATCGTGACGCCCAATATCCGGTCGCGCCCCGGCACTGTCAGCACCTTGACGAAGCCGCGCGCGGTGCCATCGGCAATGGCGCGGTCAAGCTCGGCAATGTCAAAGCGCGTCACCTCGTGCGCAATCCCCCGCTCGCGCGCCTCCTGTTCGTTGAGGCCCACCCGTGCCACCTCGGGGTCGGTGAAGGTAGCCCAGGGGATCACCCGGTAATCGACCTTGAAGCGCCAGAAGCGGCCAAAGAGCGCGTTGACCGAGGCGAACCATGCCTGATGCGCGGCGGTGTGGGTGAACTGGTACGGGCCTGCCACATCGCCTGCGGCAAAGATGTTGGGGTAGAGCGTTTCGAGATAGTCGTTGGTGGTGATGACCCGGTTGACCGGAATGCCCAGCTCTTCCAGCCCGTAGCCGGTCAGGCGCGGGCTGCGGCCCACTGCCGCGATCATCTCGTCAAAGCCGATGCGGAAGCTGGCACCATTCGCCTCGACCTCGATCCACTTTTCGCCATCGCTCACGCCGCAGGCCAGCGCCTTGTGCCCGGTCAGCACCCGCACGCCGTCGGCTTCGAGCGCTACCTTGGCCAGCGCCGAAACCTCGTCATCCTCGCGGATGAGAATGCGCGGGGCCATTTCGATCTGCGTGACCTCGGAGCCGAGCCGCGCGAAGCTTTGCGCCAGTTCGCAGCCGATCGGCCCGCCGCCAAGCACCACCAGACGTTTCGGCGCATGATCGAGCCCGGCCAGCCTTTCCCAGAGCGTGTCGGAGGTAAGATAACCCACCGTCTCGATCCCCGGCAGCGGCGGCACGAAAGGTGCGGCCCCGGTGGCAAGGATGATCGCGCGCGTGGTCAGCCGCTGCACCGCGCCCGCCGCATCGGTGATTTCGACGGTCCAGGGGTCGATCAGCTTTGCCCGACCCTCCAGCACTTCGACGCCAAGCCCGCTGTAGCGTTCGACCGAATCGTGCGGCGCAACCTCGGCGATCACCTCATGCACCCGTGCCATGACGCGCTTGAAGGAAAACTCCGGCGCGGCGGCGGCAAGGCCGTAATGATCCGCATGGCGTATCTGCGCGGCAAGCTTGGCCGAGCGGATCAGCGCCTTGGAGGGCACACAGCCGTAATTGAGGCAATCGCCGCCCATGCGGTGGCCTTCGATCAGCGTGACCCTGGCCTTCACGGCGGCCCCGATATAGGCCGAGACCAGCCCCGCCGCGCCCGCACCGATGACGATCAGGTTGCGGTCGAACCGCGCCGGTTTTTGCCAGCGGGCATAGACTCTGCGCGATTTGAATCGGTTCAGGAACATGCGGGCAATCCATGGGAAAAGGCCAAGAAGGGTGAAGGATAGGACGAGTTCGGGCGAAAGTATGCCCGAAAGACTGTCGAGCCGCCCCAACTGGGTGCCCGCGTTCACATAGACAAGCGTGCCTGCAAGCATGCCGATCTGGCTCACCAGATAAAAGCTGCGGAGCGGGATCGTCGTCAGGCCCATGCCGAGATTGATGGCGAAAAACGGCACTGCGGGGATCAGCCGCAAGCTGAAGAGGTAAAACGCGCCGTCGCGGGCAAAGCCTTCGGCCAGCGCCTTGGCGCGGGTGCCAAGCCGCGCCGTCACCGCATCGCGCAACAGGAACCGCGCGGTCAGAAAGGCGAGTGTGGCACCGAGTGTCGAGGCGAAAGACACGATCACCGTGCCCCAGAACAGGCCGAACAGCGCCCCGATAGCCAGCGTCATCAGGCTTGCCAGTGGCAGCGAAAGCGCGGTGACGGCGACATAAACGGAGAATGCGGCAAAGGCCGCCAGCAGCGGATGTTCGGCGCGACGGGTCGCCGCTGCCTCGGCCAGCGCCTTAAGGGCTGCCAGATCGGGCACCAGATCGCGCAGCGCAAGACCCAAGGCCAGCGCCGCAACCGCGAACAGTGCGAAAACCATCGGCCTGCCAAGGCGATGCGGTGGCGGTTTGGTCCCGGACGGCGGCATCGGATTCCCTGTTTGCTGCGCTGCTGCATGAATAACCACTCAGACGCCGACGTGTTACAAGTGCGCCGACAATAAATTGCCTGCGCCGCACTGCCGCGACCTTGCGCCCGGGTCCGGGTTGACACCCCGGCGCGCAGCCTACAGTTAGGTGGCGTTGGGACGAGGAAATGGAACACCGCGCCGCATGAGCCTGCTGCTGATTGTCATCTTGCCGTTTCTCGGGGCTCTGCTGCCAGCTGTGCTGATCCGGTCCGGCCGTGGCATGGCAGCGGCGGGTGCGGGGCTTGCTACCGCGGCGGCATTGGCCGGGGTGCTGGCGCATCTGCCAAGGGTGTTCGCGGGCGAGGCGGTGGTGGCGCGTCTCGACTGGCTGCCCGCGCTCGGGCTTTCCGCCAGCTTCAGGCTTGACGGGCTGGCGGCGCTGTTTGCGATTCTGATCCTCGGCATCGGGCTTTTGATCCTGTTCTACGCCCGCTACTACCTTGCCAAGGCTGACCCGGCGGGGCGGTTTTTTACCTATCTCATGCTGTTTCAGGGCGCGATGCTGGGCATTGTGCTTTCCGACAACATATTGCTTTTGCTGATTTTCTGGGAACTTACCTCGCTCAGCTCGTTCCTTTTGATCGGCTATTGGAGCCACCGCCCCGATGCCCGCGCCGGGGCGGTGATGGCGCTGGTGGTGACCGCCACAGGCGGGCTGGTGATGATCGCGGGAATGCTGGTTCTGGGCGGCATCGCCGGAAGCTACGAAATTTCGCAGATCGTGAAGGCTGGCCCGGCAATCCGCGACTCCGGCCTCTACCCACTGGCGCTGGGGCTGATCCTGCTCGGTGCCTTTACCAAATCGGCGCAGTTCCCGTTCCATTTCTGGCTGCCCCGCGCGATGGCCGCGCCGACGCCGGTTTCGGCCTATCTGCACTCGGCCACCATGGTGAAGGCCGGGGTGTTCCTTCTGGCGCGGCTCTGGCCAGCGCTGTCGGGCACGCCGGAATGGTTTTATGTGGTCACCACGGTCGGGCTTGTGACCATGCTCTGGGGAGCGTCGGTGGCGCTGTTTCGCACCGATCTCAAGGCGCTTCTTGCCTATTCGACGGTCTCGCATCTGGGGCTGATCGTCATGCTGCTCGGCTTTGGCAGCAAGGCGGCGGCGCTGGCGGCGGTGTTTCATGTGCTCAACCACGCGAGTTTCAAGGCGGCGCTTTTCCTTTCCGCCGGGATCATCGAGCACGAGACCGGCACCCGCGACATCGACCGGCTGGGCGGCCTGCGCCGCCTGATGCCGCTGACCTTCGCGCTGGCGACGCTGGCGGCGCTTTCGATGGCCGGGGTGCCGCTGCTCAACGGCTTTCTGAGCAAGGAAATGATGCTGGAGGAGGCGGCGCATACCACCTACCTCGGCGGCGTCTGGGTGCTGGCGGCGCTGACCACGCTGGGCGCGCTGATTTCGGCGGGCTATTCGTTCCGGCTGATTGTGCTCACCTTCCTCGGGCAGGAGCGCGAGGATTACCCGACCAAACCGCATGACCCCGCAATCGGCCTCTGGCTGGCCCCGGCGCTCTTGGTGGCGGTGGTGGTGGTGGTCGGGCTTTTCCCGGCGCTTGCCCGGCCGTTGGTTGCGGCCGCGGCCGGGGCCGTGGTGGGCGCGGACATGTCGGGGGTGGTGCTGAAGATCTGGCACGGGCTGACCCCGGCGCTGGCGATGTCGGCCATTGCGCTGGCGGGCGGGGCCTTGCTGCTGACCCAGGCCCGTCGCCTGCAATGGGCCGGTGTGGCGCTGGCCCGGCTGAGCGCCCCGGCGGTGTATGCGGCGATCATGACCGGGGCCGAGGCGGGCGCGCGGCGGTTGAGCGCGGCATTACACGATGGGGCGATGGCGCGGTCGCTGGCGGCGCTGGTGCTGGTGGCCCTCGCGGCAGGCGGATGGGCCTTTGCCAGCGCCGGCCTCGGGCCGGAAACCCGCGCCATGCTGCCGGTTCCGCCGGTGGTGGCGGTGGGCTGGCTGGCGTTGATCGTGGCCAGCCTGTGGCTGCCGTTCCTGCACCGCGACAGGCTTCTGGCACTGGTGCTGATCGGCATCATCGGGCTCATGGTGTCGATCGGTTTCATCTACCTCTCCGCCCCCGACCTTGCGCTCACGCAGATCACTGTCGAGGTGGTGACGGTGGTGCTGATGCTGCTCGCGCTCAATTTCCTGCCCAAACAGAGCATTGCCGAGCCCTTCGCGCTCCGGGCCCGCGATGCGGGGCTTGCCTCGGCTGCGGGGCTTGGCGTCGGCGCGCTGATCTATGCGCTGATGCGGCGGGATTTCGCGGCTCCGACGATTTCCGCCTATCATGTCGAAAACGCCTACAGCGGCGGCGGCGGCACCAATATCGTCAACGTCATTCTGGTCGACTTCCGCGGCTATGATACTTTTGGCGAGATCATCGTGCTCGGAATTGCCGCGCTGGTCATTTTCGCGCTGGCAGATGTGATGCTGCGCCGCCCGGCGCTACGCCGCCTGATCGCCTGGACCCCGGATCAGCCGCGGGCGGGCGATGCGCACCCGCTGATGCTGGTGGTGACCACCCGGCTGGTGCTGCCGGTGGCGCTGATGGTGGGGGTTTACATCTTCCTGCGCGGCCACAACGCGCCGGGGGGCGGTTTTGTTGCCGGGCTGGTGGTGTCGATCGCGCTGGTGATGCAATACATGGCCTCGGGGCTTGCCTGGGCCGAGGCACGGTTGCGGTTCGATTATCATGCGCTGATCGGTGCCGGGGTGCTGATTGCGGGGCTGACCGGGATTGGCGCGTGGTTCGCCGGGCGGCCGTTCCTGACCTCGGCCTTTGGCTATGTGACGCTGCCACCGCTTGAAAAGTTCGAGCTGGCAACCGCGATGGCCTTTGACCTTGGGGTGTTTCTGACCGTGGTCGGCGCGGTGATGCTGGCGCTGGCCAGCCTTTCACGGCTTTCGCACCGCGCGCATCACGATGAACGCAAGCGCGGGGAGACCGGCTGATGGAGGCTCTGGTTGCAAGCGCGGTGGCGGTGATGACGGCGGCGGGGGTTTACCTGATCCTGCGGCGGCAGACTTTTCCGGTGGTGCTGGGCACGGCGATGCTTTCCTATGCGGTCAACGTGTTCCTGTTTGCCACCGGGCGGCTGGTGGTGAACCTGCCGCCGGTGCTTGCCGATACCGCGACCGGCTACACCGACCCGCTGCCGCAGGCGCTGGTGCTGACCGCAATCGTCATTTCCTTTGGCATGACCGCGGTGGTGGTGCTGATGGCGCTGGGCGCATTCATCGCCTCGGGCAATGACGACATCGACCTTGGCGAGGGCCGGGAATGAACCACTGGATCATCGCCCCGGTGGTGTTGCCCGCGCTTCTGGCTCCGCTTCTGGTGCTGCTCGCGCGCCATGATCTGCGGGCGCAAAGGCTGCTTTCGGGCGCGGGGACGGTGCTTTTTGCGGCACTCGCCGGGGTATTGCTGGCGCAGTCGAGCAGCGGCGAGATCGGGGTTTACCGGCTTGGCAACTGGCCGGCCCCGTTCGGCATCGCGCTGGTGGTTGACCGGCTTGCGGCGCTGATGCTCGGGCTGACCGCCGCGCTGGCGCTGGCGGTGCTGGCGCATGTGCTCGGCACCGGCTGGGATGCGCGCGGGCGGCATTTTCACGCGCTGTTCCAGTTTCAGCTGATGGGGCTTGCGGGGGCTTTTCTTACCGGCGACGCCTTCAACCTTTTCGTGTTCTTCGAGGTGATGCTGATCGCCTCATACGGGCTGATGATCCACGGCGGCGGGCGCGCGCGGTTGCGCGCGGGTGTGCAGTATGTGGTGATGAACCTTGCGGGTTCGGTGCTTTTCCTGTTCGCGCTCGGCACCATCTATGCGGTTACCGGCACGCTCAACATGGCTGATCTGGCGGTGAGGGCGGCGGCGATTCCGGCCTCGGATGCGGCTTTGCTGCGGGTGGGGGCAGTGCTCTTGCTGCTGGTCTTTGCGATCAAGGCGGCACTGGTGCCGCTGCAATTCTGGCTTCCGGCAACCTATGCCAACGCCCCCGGCCCGGTGGCGGCGCTGTTTGCCATTCTGACCAAGGTCGGGGTCTATGCGATCCTGCGCCTGTTCACCCTCGGCTTCGGGCCAAGCAGCGCCGCCAGCGACATTGGCGGCACGCTGCTGTTGCCAGCCGCCGGGGTGACGCTGCTGATCGGCATGACCGGCGTGCTTGGCGCGCGCGATCTGGGGCGGATGGCGGCGTTTTCGGTGATCGGCTCGATCGGCACGATGATGCTTGGCGTCGCGGTTTTCACCCCGGCAGCGACCGGTGCTGCGCTGTTCTACCTGATCCATTCGACGCTGGTTGCCGGTGCCTTGTTCCTGACCGCCGATCTGGTCCGGGGCCAGCGCGGCAGCCTGTCGCTTGCGCCCGGACCGCGCTTTGCCTCGCACGGCCTGCTGGCGGCGGTGTTCTTCGTGGTGGCGATCGGGGTGGCGGGAATGCCGCCGTTGCCGGGTTTTCTGGGCAAGCTGATGATCCTTGATGCGGTGCGCGCGGTGCCCGGCGGCTGGGCAATCTGGGCCGCAATCCTGATCGGTTCGCTGATGGCGGTTGCCGGGCTGGCGCGCGCGGGGGCTGCGGTTTTCTGGGAAACCACGCCCGAGGAAGCCGCCGCGCCTTCGCAGCCGCTGGCGCTGGCTGGGGTGGCCGGGCTTTTGACCGTGTTGGTGGGGCTGAGCCTTGCCGCCGGGCCGGTCAGCGCCTGGCTGAACGCCGCCGCCGCGTCGCTTTATGCGCCCGCGCCATATATTGCCGCCGTGTTGGCCGGGGGGGCCGGGTGATGCGCAAGCTTTTCCCGCATCCGCAACTGACAATTCTGCTGGCGCTCGTCTGGCTGTTGCTGGTGAACCATCTGAGCCTCGGCTCGCTGGTCATGGCGCTGATCCTTGGCACCGCCGTTCCGCTCCTGACCGCGCCCTATTGGCCGGAGCGCCCGCGCCTGCACAATCTGCCGATGATCGGCACCTATGTCGCCATCGTGCTCCACGACATCGTGGTGGCAAACTTCACCGTCGCGCGGATCGTGCTTGCCATGCCCAACGCCCGGCTCCGGCCCGCATGGATCGCGGTGCCGTTGCGGCTGACCCAGCCCGAGGCGATCACCGTGCTGGCCGCTACGATCACCCTGACCCCCGGAACCGTATCCGCCGACCTTTCCGCCGATGGTCGCTCGCTTTTGGTGCATTGCCTGCACGCGCCGGACCCCGAGGCGGTGGTGCGCGCAATTCAGACCCGCTACGAGGCCCGACTTCTGGAGATATTCGCATGATCGCCATCGCGCTCGACTTTGCCTTCGGCTGCTTCGGCCTGGCGCTGTTGCTCAACCTCTGGCGCATCGTTCGCGCGCCCGGAGTGACCGACCGGGTTCTGGCGCTTGACACGATGGTGGTGAACGCCATTGCGCTTCTGGTGCTTTATGGCATTCGGCAGGGCACGGCAGTCTATTTCGAGGCGGCGGTGCTGATTGCCATGGTCGGATTTGTTTCGACCGTCGCTTATGCCAAGTTCATGCTGCGCGGCGACATTGTGGAATAGGGGAAGGCCATGGTCTGGGATCTGCTGATCACGGGGTTTCTGGTGCTTGCCGGGGTCTTTGGCCTTGTCGGCTCGTTCGGGCTGGTCAAGTTGCCCGACCCGATGACGCGCCTGCATGCGCCCACCAAGGCCACAACGCTTGGCGTTGGCGGGGTGCTGATTGCCTCGATGCTGTTCTTTGCCGCCAAGATGGGCCATTTCAGTGCGCATGAGCTGCTGATCACGCTGTTCCTGTTCCTGACCGCGCCGGTCAGCGCGCTGTTTCTGGCCAAGGCAAACCTGCACCACGACCGCCCGCAGAACCTGCCGCACCCCGAGGGGTCGGAATGGGCGATCCTGCGGATCGGCACCGATACCGCCGCCGAAACACTGGCCGGCCCGGTGCCAGAGCAGCCGTTGACGCCGCGCGAAGGGCGTGAAACCTAGGGGCCGCATATTCAAAGGCCCCGACCATGCCCAGCCAGCCCGGCGGTGGCGTTACCGCCGCCCGCATCGCCGATCTGACCGACCGTGCCGCCGCCGCCCATGTCGCGGCGCGGCCGCGCACCGCTGCCGCGCTGGCAGCGGCGGCGGGGGCGTGGCTTGGCACCGTGCCGATGCACTGGATGCGGGATTGGCCGCAGCCCTTTCCGTTGCTGGTGGCGCGGGCGAAGGGTGCCGTGCTCGAAGACATCGACGGGCATCGGATTGACGATTTCTGCCTTGGCGATACCGGCGCGATGTTCGGCCATTCGCCGCCGCCGGTAGCCCGCGCCCTGCGCGCGCAGGCGGGGCGCGGCCTCACCTGCATGCTGCCCTGCGAGGACACGCTGGCGGTCGGCGCGCTCTTGTCCGAGCGGTTCGGCCCCTTCCGCTGGCAGATCGCCACCACCGCGACCGACGCCAACCGCTTTGCACTGCGGATTGCCCGCGCGGTGACCGGGCGGCCCAAGGTTCTGGTCTTCAACGGCTGCTATCACGGCACCGTCGATGAGACGATGGTGCGGCTGCGCGACGGGCGCACCGAAGCGCGCCCCGGTCTGGTCGGGCAGGTGGCAGACCTGGGCGCAACCGCGGTGGCGGTAGAGTTCAACGACCTCGCGGCGGTTGATGCGGCGCTGGCGGCGGGCGATGTGGCAGCGGTGCTGACCGAGCCGGTGATGACCAATTCCTGCATGGTGCTGCCTGATCCCGGCTTTCACCAAGGCCTGCGCGACCTGACCCGCCGCCATGGCGCGCTGCTGATGATCGACGAAACGCATACAATCTCGACCGGGCTCGGCGGCTACACGCGCGTGCACGGCCTCGCGCCCGACATCTTCGTGCTTGGCAAATGCGTGGCCGGTGGCCTTGCTGCCGCCGTCTGGGGGCTGTCGCCCGAACTTGCCGACCGCTTCGCCAGCTACAATGCCAGCCGCCCGGCAGGGCATTCCGGCATGGGCACCACGCTTTCGGCCAACATGCTGCAATTCGCCGCCCTGCGCGCGACACTGGCCGAGGTGATGACCCCTGCCAACTACGCGCGCATGGAGGCGGGTGCTGAGCGGCTGCAAGCGGGCCTCGCCCGCGCCATCGCCGCCCATGCCGCGCCGTGGCATGTGGTGCGGGTCGGCGCGCGGGTGGAATTTATCTGCGCCCCCGGCCCCTTGCGCAATGGCAGCGAAGCCGAGGCCGCGCATGCCCCCGCGCTCGAAGCGGCGATTCACGCGCGCCTGTTGAACCGTGGCTGCCTGATCGCCCCATTTCACAACATGATGCTGGTCAGCCCCGCCACCACAAGGGCGCAGATTGGCCGGCTGATTGCCGCCTTCAGCGCCACGCTGGCGGAACTTTTTGCATGAAAGACCGACCCATGACCCCCTCGCCCACCGGTTCGACCCCCGCCGAGGCCGAAGCCTTTCTGGCCGAACACCCCGAGATCGAGGCCTTCGACATCGTGCTGACCGACGCCAATGGCATCGGCCGTGGCAAGATCATCCGGCGGCACGAACTGCCGGGGCTTTATTCCGGCGGCAGGCACCTGCCGATTTCCATTCTCGGGCTCGATATCTGCGGCGAAGACGTGCACGAGACGGGCCTGATCTGGGATCAGGGCGATGGCGACCTCAAGGCCTGGCCGATTCCGGGCACGCTGAAGCCCTTGCACGGAACCAACCCGCCGCGCGGCGAATTGCTGATGAGCATGTATCACCTCGACGGCACCGAGATGACCTCTGACCCCCGGCATGCGCTGGCGCGGCAGGTGGCTGCGATGGCGGCCGAAGGGCTTTATCCGGCAGGTGCCTTCGAGCTGGAATTTTTTCTGCTCGACCCGAAGCTTGACGATCAGGGCTACGCGCGCCCCGCGGCGGCGGTGCTTGACGGGCGGCGGTCGGACAAGACCGAGGTTTATTCGGTCGATCATCTGCACGGCATGGAGCCGCTTTTTTCCGATATCTACCGCGCGGCGGAGCTGATGGGGATCAGGGCAGAAACGGTGATTTCCGAATACGCGCCCGGGCAATACGAACTGACGCTGCATTACCGCACCGATGTGATGGTCGCCGCCGATGATCTGGTGCGGCTGAAGCGGATCGTGCGCTTGCAGGCGCGCCGCCACGGGGTGACCGCCTGCTTCATGGCCAAGCCGGTCGAGAAATACGCGGGCTCGGGCATGCATTTCCATGTTTCGCTGCAAGATGCCTCGGGGCGCAACATCTTTGCCGAAGCCTCCGAAGGCCAGTGGAACGAAGCAATCCGCCACGCCATCGGCGGTCTGCGCGCCACAATGGGCGAATCGATGCTGGTTTTCGCCCCGCATGCCAATTCATGGCGGCGCTTTGCCAGCCAGAGCTACGCCCCGGTCTCGCCCAGTTGGGGCGTCAACAACCGCTCGGTGGCGCTACGCATTCCCGCCGGGCCGGTCGCCGCGCGGCGGGTGGAGCATCGGCCCTCGGGGGTGGACGCGAACCCTTACCTCGTGGCGGCAACCGTGCTTGCCGGGGTGCGCAAGGGGCTGGCCGAGCACATCGACCCCGGCCCCGAAACCACCGGCAACGGCTACACTGGCGAGGCCGAGGCGCTGCCCATTCCCGGCGACTGGCGCGAGGCGATAAGCGCCGCGACCGGCTCGGCATTTCTGCGCGACGCGCTGGGGACCGACATGCACCGCACCTTTTGCGCCATCAAGGCTGCCGAATATGCCCGCGTCGCGCGCACCATCGCCGATGTCGATTACGACCTCTATCTGCACACGGTCTAGGCTCTACCGCTTCACGCTGGCGGTGACATAGTTCACCGAAAGATCGCGCGCCGAAAGGCTCCAGCGCCAGCTTACCGGGTTGAACACCATGCCCTTGCGGTCCACCGGGTCAAGCCCGGCGCTGCGGATCAGCGCGTAAAGCTCATCCGGGGTGATGAACTTTGCCCAGTCATGGGTGCCCACCGGCAGCCAGCGCATCACCCGTTCGGCCCCGAAGATTGCCATCATCCAGCTTTTCGGGTTGCGATTGAGGGTGGAGCAGACCATCAGGCCGCCGGTTTTCAGAAGCTGTTGGCAGGTGGTCAGAAACGCCTGCGGGTCGGCGACATGCTCGACCACTTCCATGTTCAGCACCACGTCGAACCGCTCGCCTGCCGCCGCCAGCGCCTCGGCGGTGGTGTTTCGATAATCAATCTCCAGTCCCTGCGCCTCGGCATGAAGCCGGGCCACCGGAATGTTGCGGGGCGCGGCGTCGGCACCCACCACCTCGGCCCCAAGCCGTGCCATCGGTTCCGACAAAAGGCCACCACCGCAGCCGATATCAAGCAGGCGCAACCCCTCGAAGGGGCGAAGCGAGGCGCGGTCGCGGCCGTACTCGGCGGCGATCTGGCCGATGATGTAGTCAAGCCGGCAAGGATTCATCAGATGCAGCGGCTTGAACTTGCCCGCCGGATCCCACCACTCGGCTGCCATCGCCTCGAACTTGGCAACTTCGTCGGGGTTGATCGAGCTGATCGGTTCGGCGGGGTTTTGCATTCGGGTCTCCGATTTCCGGGCGCTGGCCGTGGCGGGCCGCGCTTTCCCGTTATATAGTCCGGGCATGGACAGAACCGCAGGCCAAAAACGCGCGATCGGCGGGATTCTTTACCCGCCTTGCGAGCCATTCTCCCGGCAGATGCTGGAGGTCGGCGACGGGCACCGCGTCTATGTCGAGCAATGCGGCAATCCGGAGGGGCGGCCGGTGCTGGTGCTGCATGGCGGGCCGGGCGGCGGGGCCAGCCCGGCGATGCGGCGCTATTTTGACCCCGCGAGCTATCGGGTGGTGCTGTTCGATCAACGCGGCTGCGGGCGCTCGAAAC
The DNA here is from genome assembly GCF_030684035.1 of Phaeovulum sp. GTDB lineage: Bacteria > Pseudomonadota > Alphaproteobacteria > Rhodobacterales > Rhodobacteraceae > UBA6213. The sequence goes on from NZ_JAUXPI010000004.1 coordinate 28,752, forward strand.
CTGCGGCGGCGGTCGAGGCGAACACCACCGCGCATCTCATCGCCGATATCGAGCTGATCCGTTTGACGCTGGGCATCGAGGATTTCATTCTGTTCGGCGGCAGCTGGGGCGCGACGCTGGCGCTTCTCTATGCCGAGGCCCACCCGGACCGGGTGCGCCAACTGGTGCTGCGCGGGGTTTTCATGGCAACGCGGGCCGAGCTTGACTGGTTCTATGGCGGCGGCGCGGGGGTTTTCTGGCCGGATATCTGGCAGCAGTTCAGCGAGATGGTGCCGCTGGCGGAGCGGGGCGACCTGATCGGGGCCTATCACCGGCGGCTGTTCAGCGGCGACTGGGCGACCGAGGCGCGATTCGCGCGGATCTGGGCGCATTGGGAAAACGTGCTGGCGAGCGTCGAGGGGGACGCCAGCATCGGCGAGGCACCGCCCGAATATGCCCGCACTTTCGCGCGGCTGGAGAACCACTATTTCCAGCACGGCGCATTTCTTGAATGCGACGACCAGATCCTGCGCGACCGGCACCGGATCGAGCATGTTCCGGCGGTGATCGTGCAGGGGCGGCTTGATATGGTCTGCCCGCCCGCCGCGGCCTGGAAGCTGGCGGCGGGCTGGAACAAGGCCGAGCTGCGGCTGGTGGCGGCGTCGGGGCACGCGCTTTCGGAAACCCGGATCACCGCGGAATTGCTGCGGGTGATGGACGGGCTGAGGGGCGCATAACACGCGTGTTATACTGCCCAACCCATTGATTTAACTATTTTATGAGTGGCGCTGTTAACCTTTTGGCAAGGTTTGCGCGGGGTTTGTCACCGGCGGGGCGCAGATACCCGCGCCGTGCCCCACGCGATGCTGACAGAGCGCCCCATATCTGTCGCGCGCATCATGGCGCGGTTTGCGGGAGGTTTGCCGCGTGGACCCTATTCCTCGTGTTTCTGGCCGCTTCCGGCGCGGCCGCGGCAAGTGGCGGTTTCTTCAAGCCGGGTGATGCGCTCTGGGCCTTGCAGATCGCGCTCAACACGCTCTGGACGCCGGTATTTTTCGGCGCGCGCAAGAAGGGCGCGGGCTTCGCCATCATCGGTGTGCTCTGGCTGACGGTGGCGGCGGCGGTCTGGCAGTTCTGGGCGCTTGACTGGCTGGCGGGGCTTTTGATGGTGCCCTATCTGGCATGGCTTTGCGTGGCGAGCGCGCTCAACTTCCGGGTTTGGCGCGACAATCCCGAACCTGCCTGAGACCGACGCCACATCTTTCTTGCACCCCGCCGCCCTTTCGCCTATATCGCCTTCAACAGCGGCGCAGCGGGGTCCAAACTCGCGGCGCACCGGGAAAGAGCAACGGGCCGCGATGGCCCGTTTTTTGTTTTGAAAGTGCGACCCATGACCGACCTTATCGCCAAAGCCGCCATCGACCAGCGCATGGCAGGCATTGTTGCCCCGGTGATCGAGGGGCTTGGCTATGAACTGGTGCGCATCCGGCTGATGGGCGGGCTCAACAAGACCTTGCAGATCATGGCGGACCGGCCCGACGGCGGCATCGACGTGGATGATTGCGCGAAGATTTCGACCGCGGTTTCGGCGGCGCTTGATGTAGAAGACCCGATTTCCGAGCCCTATACGCTTGAGGTTTCGAGCCCCGGCATCGACCGCCCGCTGACCCGGCTGAAGGATTTCGATGTCTGGATCGGCTACGAGGCGCGGATTGAAACCGAGGCGCAGATTGACGGGCGCAAGCGGTTCAAGGGCATTCTGGCGGGAACCGAGGGCGACGAGGTGCTGATAACGCTTGCCGAAGGTGCCGAGGGCGCGCTTACCATTGGCCTCAAGTTCGACTGGCTGGCCGATGCCAAGCTGGTTCTGACCGAAGAGCTGATTGCCGAGATGCTGCGCCAGCGCAAGGCCTCGGGCACGCTTGACGAAGCCGAGTTCGACCAGATTGACGTATCCGAAGGCGACGAGGAAGCGGGCGAAGACGCCCCCGACGCCGCCCCGACCCAACACTGACCACCCCGGAGGACTGACATGGCGATTACCTCTGCCAACCAGCTTGAACTTCTGCAAACCGCCGAGGCGGTGGCGCGCGAGAAGATGATCGACCCCGAACTGGTGATCCAGGCGATGGAGGACAGCCTCGCGCGGGCGGCGAAATCGCGCTACGGGGCCGAAATGGACATTCGCGTGGCAATCGACCGCAAGACCGGGCGCGCGCGTTTTACCCGCGTGCGCACCGTGGTCGCCGATGACGGCGTGGAAAACTATCAGGCGCAGCTTACCGTCGAGCAGGCGAAACCCTACCTCGCCGAGCCGAAACTGGGTGACGAGATCATTGACGAGGTGCCACCGGTCGATCTGGGCCGGATCGCCGCGCAAAGCGCCAAGCAGGTGATTCTCCAGAAGGTGCGCGAGGCTGAGCGCGACCGCCAGTTCGAGGAATTCATCGGCCGCAAGGGCACGATCATCAACGGTGTGGTCAAGCGCGAGGAATACGGCAACATCATTGTCGATATCGGCCGGGGCGAGGCGATTCTGCGCCGCAACGAGCGGATCGGCCGCGAAAGCTTCCGCCCGAACGACCGCATCCGCTCCTATATCAAGGATGTGCGGCGCGAACCGCGCGGGCCGCAGGTGTTCCTCTCGCGCACCGACCCGCAATTCATGGCCGAGCTGTTCAAGATGGAAGTGCCGGAGATTTACGATGGCATCATCGAGATCAAGGCGGTGGCGCGCGACCCCGGCAGCCGTGCGAAGATTGCGGTGATTTCCTACGACAACTCGATTGACCCGGTAGGGGCCTGCGTCGGTATGCGCGGCAGCCGGGTGCAGGCGGTGGTCGGCGAATTGCAGGGCGAAAAGATCGACATCATTCCGTGGAACGCCGATCAGGCGACGTTCCTGGTGAACGCGCTGCAACCCGCCGAGGTTTCCAAGGTGGTGATCGACGAAGAGGCCAACCGCATCGTGGTGGTGGTGCCCGACGAGCAGCTTTCGCTGGCAATCGGGCGGCGCGGGCAGAACGTGCGGCTGGCCAGCCAGCTGACCGGGCTTGACATCGACATCATGACCGAAGCCGACGAATCGAGCCGCCGTCAGGCCGAATTCGCCGAGCGCACCAAGCTCTTTGTAGATGCGCTCGACCTTGACGAATTCTTCGCGCAACTGCTGGTGGCCGAGGGCTTTACCAACCTTGAAGAGGTCGCCTATGTCGATCTTGACGAGCTGTTGCAGATCGAGGGCGTCGATGAGGGCACGGCGGGCGAATTGCAGACCCGGGCGCGCGAATACATCGAGGCGCAGAACCGCCAGGCGATGGAAGCCGCAGTGGCGCTGGGGGTCGAGCAGAGCCTGATCGATTTCGAGGGGCTGACGCCGCAGATGCTGGAAGCGCTGGCGAAAGATGGCGTCAAGACGCTGGAAGACTTTGCCACCTGCGCCGACTGGGAACTGGCGGGCGGCTGGACCACGGTCAATGGCGCGCGGGTGAAGGACGAGGGGATTCTGGAGAAATACGAGATGAGCCTTGAGGAAGCGCAGCATCTGGTGATGACGGCGCGGGTGCAACTGGGCTGGGTGGACCCGTCCGAGCTGGAGGCACCAGCGACCAACGACGAAACCGAGGAGGCCGGGGACTGACCGAGGCCCCGGAAACCAGAGCGATGACCCGCGGTGGCAAGGACAAGGCTCAGGAAGACCCCGAACGGCGGTGCATTGTCACCGCCGAGGTGCAGCCCAAGGCCGGGCTGATCCGTTTTGTGGTCGGACCCGACGGCATGATCTACCCCGATCTGGCGGAAAAGCTGCCGGGCCGGGGGATCTGGGTCAGCGCCGACCGCGACGTGCTGGAAAAGGCGGTGAAGAAGGGCCTGTTTGCCCGCGCCGCGAAGGCTCCGGTGACCTTGCCCGAGGGTCTTGTGGATCTGGTCGAGGCGGGGATGGCGGCGCGGGTGGTGGAACTGGTGTCGCTGGCGCGCAAATCGGGGCGGGCGGTCTGCGGCTTCGAGAAGGTGAAGACCTGGCTTTCGGAGGGCCGGGCGAAGGTGCTTTTGCAGGCCTCCGACGGTTCCGACCGCGGCAAGGGCAAGCTCTGGACGCCCGAAGGCGGGCGCTGGTTTGGCTGCCTTACCGCATCTGAATTGGGTTTGGCTTTCGGCCGCGATCATGCCATACACGGCGCGCTTGCGGCTGGCGGCTTGACCTCTCGGGTAATAGTCGATGCTGCGAGGCTTTCAGGTCTGCGCAAGCGGGACGGCGGCACGACCGCCGAGAAGGATACGAAGACGGCATGAACGATACTGACGGCAAAAAACCTCTCGGTCTTGGCGGCGCGGCGCGCCCCGGTCAGGTGAAGCAGAGCTTCAGCCACGGCCGGACCAAAAGCGTCGTGGTCGAGACCAAGCGCAAGCGCGTTCTGGTGCCCAAGCCGGGTGCGCCGACGGCAAAGCCGCCGGGTTCGGGTGGCCCCTCGCAGGCTTCCGGCGATCCGTCGAAGCGCCCGGCGGGCATTTCCGATGCCGAGATGGACCGCCGCATGGCGGCATTGCGTGCCGCCAAGGTGCGCGATGTCGAAGACGCCGCCAAGCGTGTGGTCGAGGAAAAGGTGCGCGAGGAGGAACGCGCGGTGCGCGTTGCCGAGGCCGAAGCCAAGGCCCGCGAAGAGCGCGAGCACGAAGAAGCGCTGCGCCTGAAGGCCGAGGAAGACGCGCGGCACCAGCGCGACGCCGAAACCCGCGAAAAGAAAAAGGAAGACGTGCGCAAGCCCGCCGGTTCCGGCAAGCCCGAACCGATTGTGGACCCCGCCGCTGCCGAAGCCGCCGCGAGCCGCGCCGAAACCAAGGGCGTGGCTTCGGTTGGACCGCGCAAGACCGACCGCGACCGCGTTGACCGCAGCACCACCACCGACCGCGACGCGCGCGGCAAGGCCAAGACCGCCGATGATGTCCGCCGCACCGGCAAGCTGAGCCTGAGCGAGGCAATGAACGGCGAAGGTGGCCGCCAGCGCAGCATGGCGGCGATGAAGCGCAAGCAGGAAAAGGCCCGCGCGAAGGCGATGGGCATTCATGCGAAGCCCGAAAAGCAGGTGCGCGACGTGCAACTGCCCGAAACCATCGTGGTTTCTGAATTGGCGAACCGGATGTCGGAGCGCGCCGCCGACGTGGTGAAAAGCCTGATGAAAATGGGCATGATGGTATCGATCAACGAAACCATCGACGCCGACACCGCCGAGCTTGTGGTAGAGGAATTCGGCCACCGGTCGGTGCGGGTTTCCGATGCCGACGTCGAGCATGTGATCGACACCGTGGTGGACAGCGCCGAGCACCTTGTGCCGCGCCCGCCGGTGGTGACGATCATGGGCCACGTTGACCACGGCAAGACCTCGATTCTTGACGCGATCCGCCATACCACGGTGGCAACCGGCGAGGCCGGGGGCATTACCCAGCACATCGGTGCCTATCAGGTGCGAACCGATACCGGCGCGGCGCTGACCTTTCTCGACACGCCCGGCCACGCCGCCTTTACCAGCATGCGGGCCCGTGGCGCGCAGGTAACGGATATCGTGGTGCTGGTGGTCGCCGCCGACGATCAGGTGATGCCGCAGACCATCGAGGCGATCAACCATGCCAAGGCCGCCAAGGTGCCGATGATCGTGGCGATCAACAAGATCGACAAATACGAAGCGAATGCGCAAAAGGTGCGCACCGACCTGTTGCAGCATTCGGTGGTGGTCGAGGAAATGTCGGGCGACGTGCTCGATGTGGAAGTTTCGGCGAAAACCGGGCAGGGGCTCGACAAGCTTCTGGAAGCGATCGCGTTGCAGGCCGAAATCCTCGATCTGCGCGCCAACCCCGACCGCGCCGCGCAGGGCGCGGTGATCGAAGCCAAGCTCGATATCGGCCGCGGCCCGGTGGCGACGGTTCTGGTGCAAAACGGCACGCTGCGCGCGGGCGACATTTTCGTGGTCGGTGAACAGTGGGGCAAGGTGCGCGCGCTGATCAACGACAAGGGCGAGCGGGTGGAAGCCGCCGGGCCTTCGGTGCCGGTCGAGGTGCTGGGCCTGAACGGCACGCCGCAGGCGGGCGACGTGCTGAACGTGGTGGAAACTGAGGCGCAGGCGCGCGAAATTGCCGACTACCGGATCAAGCTGGCGCGCGACAAGCGCGCGGCGGCGGGGGCGGCAACGACGCTGGAACAGCTGATGGCCAAGGCCAAGGCCGACAAGTCGGTGGCCGAGCTGCCGATTCTGGTCAAGGCCGACGTGCAGGGGTCTGCCGAGGCCATCGCGCAGGCAATGGAAAAGATCGGCAACGACGAGGTGCGGGTGCGGGTTCTGCATTCCGGCGTCGGCGCGATTACCGAAAGCGACATTGGCCTTGCCGAGGCCTCGGGCGCGCCGGTGATCGGCTTCAACGTGCGGGCCAACGCCCCGGCACGGGCGGCGGCAAACCAGAAGGGCGTCGAGATTCGCTACTATTCGATCATCTACGATCTGGTGGACGATATCAAAGCCGCCGCGTCGGGGCTGCTGAAGAACGAAGTGCGCGAGACCTTCATCGGCTATGCGACGATCAAGGAAGTGTTCAAGGTTTCGGGCGTCGGCAAGGTTGCTGGTTGCCTGGTGACCGAAGGCGTGGCGCAGCGCGCCGCCGGGGTTCGGCTGTTGCGCGACGATGTGGTGATTCACGAAGGCACGCTGAAAACGCTGAAACGCTTCAAGGACGAGGTGAAGGAAGTGATCTCTGGCCAGGAATGCGGCATGGCGTTCGAGAATTACGATGACATCCGCAAGGACGACGTGATCGAGATTTTCACCCGCGAAGAAATCGTGCGCAAGCTCGACTGAGCCGCGACGAAAGACCCGGAAAGGCCGCCTTCGGGCGGCTTTTCGTTTCAGAGCCAATCGCGCAGAATCGGGATCAGCGGCAGGTCGGCGGCGGGCATCGGGTAATTGCGCAGGTCGGCGGCGCGGACCCAGGCGAGGCGCTGGCCTTCGCGCGCATGGGCGATGCCGCCCCATTTGCGGCAGGCGAAAAGCGGCATCAGCAGGTGAAAATCGGCGTAGGCGTGGCTGGCGAAGCTGAGCGGCGCGAGGCAGCTTTGCCAGGTCTCGATGCCGAGTTCCTCGTGCAACTCGCGGATCAGCGCGGCTTCGGGGGTTTCATCCGGCTCCACCTTGCCGCCCGGAAATTCCCAGAGACCGGCGAGCGATTTGCCCGCCGGGCGTTCGGCCAGAAGCACCCGCCCCTCGACATCGATCAGCGCAACGGCGGCAACAAGCAGCAGGGTCACGACCGGTAATCGGCGTTGATGTCGATGTAGCGGTGGGTGAGGTCGCAGGTATAGACGGTCTTGGCGGCGGTGCCGAGGCCAAGATCAACGCCGATCACCAGTTCCTGCGCCTCCATGTAGGCCGAGGCTTTCTCTTCGTCGTAGTCGGGCACGCGCCAGCCGTTTTCGGCCAGAACCATGTCGCCAAAGGAAATGCGCAGGCGGTCGCGGTCTGCCTTGGCACCGGATTTGCCCACTGCCATCACCACCCTGCCCCAGTTCGCGTCTTCGCCGGCAATCGCGGTTTTCACCAGCGGCGAATTGGCCACGGCCATTGCCACGCGATGCGCATCGGCGGCGGTTTCGGCCCCCGTCACCCGCACCTCGACGAACTTGCTGGCACCCTCGCCATCGCGCACCACCTGACGCGCCAGATCAAGCATCACCGCGCCAAGCGCCGCATCAAAGGCGCGGCCCGCGCGCGAGCCCAGCGAGGTGATCTCGGCGGCGGCGCTTTGCCCGGTTGCCGCAACGATCAGCGCATCGGAGGTGGAGGTGTCGCTATCGACGGTGATTGCGTTGAACGAGGCGTCAAGCTGCCGTGACACCAGTTTTTGCAGCTTGGCCGGGGCGATTTTCGCATCGGTGAAGATATAGACCAGCATCGTGCCCATGTCGGGCGCGATCATGCCCGAACCCTTGGCGATGCCCGCAATGCGGATCAGGCCGCCCTCGGCCTCGAATTCTGCACTGGCACCTTTGGGGAAGGTGTCGGTGGTCATGATGGCGCGGGCGGCAAGCTCGATACCGCCCTCGGCAAGGGTCGCGGCAAGCTCCGGCACCTTGGCGGTGATGCGCTTGAATGGCAGCGGCTCGCCGATGACGCCGGTGGAAGAGGAGAACACCCGGCTTGCGGGAACCCCAAGTGCTGTGGCAACGGCACCGGTGACGGCATCGACCGCCTCTTGCCCCGCCGCACCGGTGAAGGCGTTGGCGTTGCCCGAATTCACCACGATCGCAGCACCTGCGCCCGCGGGCACCTTGGCCCGCAGCTTTGCCTGACAATCGAGAATGCAGGCGGCGCGGGTGGAAGAGCGGGTAAAGGCCCCCGCCAGCGCGGTGCCCGGCGCAAGCCGCACCAGCATGACATCGGAACGCCCGGCATAGCGCACCCCCGCCGCGATGGCGGCAAATTCGGCCCCCGCGATCACCGGCAGCGCCGGAAAGGCAGCGGGCGCGAGCGGCGAGATCGCGGCGGGCTTGTTGGCGGCCTTTTTGCCCGAGGGCGCGGGCGATGCCGGGTTCAGCGCCGTCGCCAGCCGTTTCTCAAGCTTCTTGAGCCGTGCTTTCAGCTTGTCGGCCCGGCTTTTCCAGTCCCTGTCGGTCTTGGCCATTTGCGCCCCGCCTATTCGCCCCGCAGCGCGGGGTCTTTCAAGATTGCCTTGTCGATGCCCTCGACCGATTCCACAATCTCGGCCTCGGCAACCGCCTGATCGAGCCGGTTCTGAACGGCATCGTTTTGCAGTTTGTTCACCAGTTCGGCGCGAACCGAGGCAAGCGTGGGCGCATTGGCCAGACGGGTTTCGGAAACCTTGATGAGGTGCCAGCCGTATTCGGTTTGCACCGGACCGCCGATCTGCCCGGCCTCCATCTGCGCCACCGCATCCGCGAAGGGTTCGACCATCACATCGAGGGTGAACCAGCCAAGCGCGCCACCATCGGCGGCCGCGCCGTCGGTTGATTTCAGCCGAGCGATTGCGGCAAAGTCGCCGCCCGCATCAAGCTCGGCACGAATCGCCTTGGCCTCGTCTTCGGTGGCCACCAGAATATGCGCCGCATTGTATTCGCGCACCGGACCGGCAGAGACATATTGCGCCTCGTAGGCGGCGGTAAGTGCTTCGTCGCTGACCGCTGACGATACTGCTTCGTCGAGCATGGTCGAGGCGAGGTAGTTCAGCCGCTGCACCTCGAGCATGTCATGGTCACGCTGGGTCAGCCGGGTTTCGGCGATCTGCGCCAGCGCGGTTTGCTGGATCAGTTGCTGCAAGATGCCGTCGAACAGGATCTCGTCGGGCAGCACCAGATAGCCCTCGGGCAGGCCCGCGCGCAGCGCCGCCATATGCCCGAGCGTGATGTTGGTGCCGTTCACCGTGGCCACCACCGTTTCGGCCGAAAGATCGGCGGCCGAGAGCGGGGCTGAAAGCGCCAGCACCATCGCGCTCGCGGCAAGAAGTTTCGTTCCGAACGACATCAAAGACACTCCCACAATCGCCGCACCTTGCGGCAGCGTTGACACTCTGACAGCAGACCCTTACATCGCCAATGGTTCTCGTGAAGGCCGCACGCCGTTTTGTTCGCAGCCGTTCTAGGCAAGCCCGGACCCGCGGGCAAGACCAGACATCACGGGATTGGTCAGATGAACCTGCGGAGAACACATGCTGGGCTTTGGGACACTCGCGAAAAAGGTTTTTGGCACGCCCAATGACCGCAAGGTGAAATCGGTCCGCCCGCTGGTGGCAAAGATCAACGCGCTCGAGGCCGAATATGCGGCGCTGAGCGACGAGGGCATCAAGGCGAAGACCGAGGAATTCAAGGCCCGCGCGCAGGGCGGCGAAAGCCTTGATGTGCTTTTGCCGGAAGCCTTTGCAAACTGCCGCGAGGCGGCGCGGCGGGCACTGGGCCTGCGCGCCTTCGATGTGCAGCTGAAAGGCGGCATCTTTCTGCATCAGGGCAATATCGCGGAAATGAAGACCGGCGAGGGCAAGACCCTGGTCGCCACCTTCCCCGCCTATCTCAACGCGCTGGCGGGCAAGGGCGTGCATATCGTCACCGTCAACGACTACCTTGCCAAGCGCGACAGCGACTGGATGGGCAAGGTCTATGCACAACTCGGGCTGACCACCGGCGTGGTGGTGCCGTTTCAGGGCGACGCCGAAAAGCGCGCCGCCTATGCCGCCGACATCACCTATGCCACCAACAACGAGCTTGGCTTTGACTATCTGCGCGACAACATGCGCGCCAGCCTGCCCGAAATGGCGCAGCGCGGGCATTTTTACGCGATCGTGGATGAGGTTGACAGCATCCTGATTGACGAGGCGCGCACGCCGCTGATCATTTCCGGCCCAAGCCAGGACCGCAGCGAGCTTTACAAGACGCTCGACCGCTTCATTCCCGAACTTGCGCCCGAGCATTTCAAGCTCGACGAAAAAGCCCGCAACGCGACCTATACCGAAGAGGGCAACGAATTCCTTGAACAGCGACTGCATGCCGAAGGTATTCTGCCGCCCGGACAGACGCTTTATGACCCCGAAAGCACCTCGATCGTGCACCACGTCACCCAGGCCCTGCGCGCGCATACGCTGTTTCACAAAGACCAGAACTATATCGTGCGTGACGACGAGATCATGCTGATCGACGAATTCACCGGTCGGATGATGAAGGGGCGGCGGCTTTCGGACGGGCTGCACCAGGCCATCGAAGCCAAGGAAGGGGTCACGGTTCAGCCGGAAAACGTGACGCTGGCAAGCGTGACGTTCCAGAACTATTTCAGGCTTTACCAGAAGCTTGCGGGGATGACCGGCACCGCGGTTACCGAAGCGGAGGAGTTTTTGGAGATCTACAAGCTCGGGGTGGTCGAAATACCGACCAACCGCCCGGTGGTGCGCAAGGATGACCACGACCACGTTTACCGCACCGCAGCCGAAAAATACGCCGCCGTGGTGGTGGCGATCAAGGAGGCGCATGCCAAGGGCCAGCCGATGCTGGTGGGCACCACCTCGATCGAAAAATCGGAAATGCTGTCGGAAATGCTCAAGGCCGAAGGCCTGCCGCACAACGTGCTCAACGCCCGCCAGCACGAGCAGGAAGCAAAGATCGTCGCCGATGCGGGCAAATTCGGCGGCATCACCATTGCCACCAACATGGCAGGCCGCGGCACCGACATTCAGCTTGGCGGCAATATCGAGATGCAGGTGATGGAGGCGCTGGCCGCCGATCCCGAGGCAGACCCGGTTGCCCTGCGCGCCCGGATCGAGGCCGACCATGCCGACGAAAAGGCGCGGGTGATCGCCGCCGGGGGCCTATTCGTGCTTGCCACCGAGCGCCACGAAAGCCGCCGTATCGACAACCAGCTGCGTGGCCGCTCGGGCCGCCAGGGCGACCCAGGGCGCTCGCTCTTTTACCTGTCGCTTGAAGATGACCTGATGCGCATTTTCGGTTCGGAACGGCTTGACAAGGTGCTCTCGTCGCTCGGCATGAAGGATGGCGAGGCGATCATTCACCCCTGGGTCAACAAATCGCTCGAACGCGCGCAGGCCAAGGTCGAGGCGCGCAACTTCGACATCCGCAAGCACCTGCTCAAATTCGACGACGTGATGAACGACCAGCGCAAGGCAATTTTCAGCCAACGCCGCGAGATCATGGAAACCGAGGATATCGCCGAGATCGCCCGCGACATGCGCTATCAGGTGATCGACGATCAGGTGGACGAATTCCTGCCGCCCAAATCCTACCACGACCAATGGAATTCCGAGGGCCTTCATGCCGCGGTGATTGCCAAGCTGAACCTCGATCTGCCGGTGATCGACTGGGCGCGCGAAGAAGGCGTTGACCAGGAGGCGATGCGCGAGCGGCTGGAGCAGGCAAGCGATGCCGCCGCCGCCGAAAAAGCCGCGATCTTCGGCGAAGAAACCATGCGCGCGATCGAAAAGCAGGTCTTGTTGCAGACCATCGACAGCAAATGGCGCGAACATCTGGTGACGCTGGAACACCTGCGCTCGGTCGTGGGCTTCCGCGGCTACGCCCAGCGCGATCCGCTGAACGAATACAAGACCGAGGCTTTCCAGCTGTTCGAGATGCTGCTTGACGGGTTGCGTAGCGACGTGACCGAGCGGCTTTCGCAAATTCGCCCGGTCAGCCAGGAAGAGCAGCAACGCCTGCTGCGCGAAGCGATCGAGGCGCAACAGGGCCAGCAGCCGCAGGCAGCCGCCGCCACCGCAGGCGCTGCGGCGTTCGTGCCGCTTGTCGCCGGTTTTGACGCCGCCGACCCCGCCACCTGGGGCGACCCTGGCCGCAATGACCCCTGCCCCTGCGGTTCGGGCGAAAAGTTCAAGCACTGCCACGGCCGCCTTGCCTGAAGCCTGATTGCGGCGCGGCGGGCACTTGCACCGAAGCGCCCCGATGCCGCAATGCCTTGCCTGCGCCACGACGGTGCCATTTTTTCCGGTCAGTCTCGCCTCGGTCGCAAGGGCTGAGAGGCAGGACATGCGCAACGCTAGCAAACTGGTTATCGCCGCCGCGGGCATCACGCTTGCGCTTCCAGTCGCATTCCTGCTGTTGCGCGGCTCTCCCGACGCGGTTTCCGCCATTGGAACGGCGGCGGCACCCCCGGCAAGCGTTGCCGCCCCGCCTGAGGCGGTCGCCGCGCTGCCGGTGCTGGCCGCGCTGCCACCCCGCCCGCTGCCGCGCGATGCGGGTGCCACGCTGACCGCCGCCGCGCGTGCAACCCAGCCCAGCTGCGCCGCCGCAAGCCTGCGCGTCGAGACCGCCGCCGCGGCCATGCTCTCGGTCCGGCTGAGCGCGCCCTGCCTGCCGGGCGCAAGGGTCGAGCTGCGTCACGGTGCCCTGGCCTTCGCGGTGCTTACCGATACCGGCGGCATTTTCGAGGGCCGGATTCCGGCGCTGACCCGCGAGGCGACGGTGCAGGCAACCTTGCCGGACGGGGCCCGGCTTGCCGCCTCGGCACTGGTCGGCACCCTTGATACCGTCGAGCGGACCGCGCTCGTTGCCGGAGCCTCGGGGGCGCTGCACCTCAACGCATTCGAGAATGGGGCGGGTTTTGGCGATGCCGGGCACCGGCACCCGGCCGCGCCGGGCACGCCGGGCACCGGGCCGGGCGGCTATCTGACCTATCTCGGCGATGCAGCCGCGCGCCCGGCGCTATTCGCCGAGGTCTATTCCGCCGCCGCAGGCCAGCCTGAAGCGCAGCTTGCGATAGAGGCCGAGCTGACTGCCGCCACCTGCGGCACCGACCTTGCCGCAAGCGTGCTGCGCGCGGGCAAGTCCGCGCCGCTGGCGATCACCATTGCCATGCCCGCCTGCGACGGAATCGAGGGCGCGGTGCTGCTGCCCCTGCCTGCCACCCCGGTGGCGCTTGCCGCGGTCGATCAGAGATAGCCCTGGGCGCGAAAGCTCAGCTCGCGGCTTTTGCCGATGATCAGGTGATCGTGCAGTACCAGCCCAAGCGCCTCTGCCGCCTCCCGTACCCGCGTGGTCATGTCGATATCGGCGTCGGAGGGCGTCGGGTCGCCTGAGGGGTGGTTGTGAACCAGGATCAGCGCCGAGGCGTTCAGCTCCAGCGCCCGCTTCACCACCTCGCGCGGATAGACCGGCACATGGTCAACGGTGCCGCGCGCCTGCTCCTCATCGGCGATCAGCACATTCTTGCGGTCAAGGTAGAGCACGCGGAACTGTTCGGTCTCGCGGTGCGCCATCGCGGTGTGGCAATAATCCAGAAGCGCATCCCAGCTGGACAGCACCTGCCGGTGCATGATGCGCGCGCGCGCCATCCGATGCGCCACCGCCTCGATCAGCTTCAACTCCTGCACCACCGCCTCGCCCACGCCTTCCACTTCGGCCAGCCGGGCGGGGGGCGCGGAAAGCACGCGGTTCACATCGCCAAACGTATCGAGCAAGCAGCGCGCCAGCGGCTTTACGTCCTGGCGTGGAATGGCGCGGAACAGCAGCAGTTCAAGCAATTCGTATTCCGGCATCGCCCCGGCCCCGCCCTGCATGAACCGCGCTCGCAGCCGCTGGCGATGGTCGCGGATATACGAGGGAAGCCGCGCACCGGGAGCCAGCACCACCGCCTCCGCCTCATCGCCATCAGGCGCGAACAGCGGCAGCGGGCGTTCGGTAAAGGCGGGGTCACGGGGCATGCCGCAATGCTCGCCCGGCATGGTTTAGGAATGGTTAACTCCGCCCTGCTTCAGACCAAATATCCCCGCCGGAGGCGCCTGCAGGGCTCAGCCCTTCATCGCCGCCCAGAAGCTTTTCACCTTCTTGAAGAACGAGGCGGTTTCGGGGTTGTTGTCGGCGTCGATCTTGTCGAATTCGCGCAGTATCTCGCGCTGCCGACCGGTCAGGTTCACCGGGGTTTCCACTGCCAGCTCGATCACCATGTCGCCCGCCTGGCCACCGCCGCGCAGCGCCGGCATGCCCTTGCCGCGCAACCGCATCTGGCGGCCAGACTGGCTGCCTGCGGGGATCTTTACCAGGCTGCGGCCGCCCTCGATGGTCGGCACCTCGACCTCGCCGCCAAGCGCCGCGCTCGCCATGCTGACCGGCACCCGGCAAAACAGCGTCGCCCCGTCGCGCTGAAAGATCGTGTGCTCGCGCACTTCGATGAAGATGTAGAGGTCGCCCGAAGGGCCGCCGCGCCCGCCCGCCTCGCCTTCACCGGCAAGGCGAATGCGGGTGCCGGTTTCGACCCCGGCGGGAATGTTGACCTGTAGCGTGCGGTCTTTCTCAAGCCGCCCCGCGCCGTGGCAGGTGCGGCAGGGGTTCTTGATCACATGACCAGCACCGTTGCAGGTGGGACAGGTCCGTTCGACGGTGAAAAAGCCGTTCTGCGCGCGCACCTTACCCATGCCCGAGCAGGTCGGGCAGGTGGCAGGCTCGGCCCCGCCCTCGGCACCGGTGCCATTGCAGGCGGTGCAGGCGTGCGAGCCGGGCACGGTGATCGATTTCGGCACCCCGGCATAGGCCTCTTCCAGCGTCACCCGCAAATTGTAGCGCAGATCGGATCCGCGGCTGGCGCGGCCGCGGCCGGCCTGACCGCCGCGGCCACCCATGAAATCGCCAAAGAGGTCCTCGAACACGTCGGAAAAGGCCGAGGCGAAATCGCCCTGACCGCCGGCACCGGGGTGCCCGCCACCCATGCCGCCTTCAAACGCCGCATGGCCAAAACGGTCATAGGCCGCCTTGCGCTGCTCGTCTTTCAGCACGTCGTAGGCCTCGTTCACCTCTTTGAATCTGGCCTCGGCATCGGGGCTTGTCTGGTTGCGGTCGGGGTGAAGCTCTTTTGCCTTGCCGCGGTAGGCCTTTTTGATCTCTTCGGCGGTGGCGCCGCGTGAGAGGCCAAGAACCTCGTAGAAATCTCGTTTTGCCATGAGCCGCCCCTATCGGGAGCCCTGCCCCGGCCACCGCTTGCGCGGGGCCGGGGCGCGGGTTCCAGCGCTTACTTGCGCTTTTTGTCGCCAAGATCCTCGAAGTCGGCATCGACGATATCATCATCGACCCCATGCGGCGCATCTTCGTCGGCGGCGGCTTCGCCAGCGGCGGCCGAGGCCTTGTAGATCGCTTCGCCAAGCTTCATCGCGGCGTCGGTGAGGTTCTGCACACCGCCCTTGATCTTGCCGACATCCTCGGTTTTCAGCGTCTCCTCAAGCGCCTTCATCGCCAGTTCGATCACTTCGACGGTCGAGCCATCGACCTTGTCGCCATGTTCATCAAGCGATTTCTTGGTCGAATGCAGCAGGCTTTCGGCGTGGTTGCGGGTTTCCACCAGCTCCTTGCGATTGCGGTCGGATTCGGCGTTGGCCTCGGCATCCTTCACCATCTTGTCGATCTCGGCGTCGGTCAGACCGCCCGAGGCCTGAATGGTGATCTGCTGGGCCTTGCCGGTGCCCTTGTCCTTGGCGTTGACCGAGACGATGCCGTTCGCATCGATGTCGAACGTCACCTCGATCTGCGGCAGGCCGCGCGGGGCGGGCGGGATATCTTCAAGGTTGAACATGCCGAGCATCTTGTTGTCGGCCGCCATTTCGCGCTCGCCCTGGAAAACCCGGATGGTGACCGCGTTCTGGTTATCTTCGGCGGTCGAGAACACCTGGCTTTTCTTGGTCGGGATCGTGGTGTTGCGGTCGATCAGGCGGGTGAAGACGCCGCCCAGGGTTTCGATGCCGAGCGACAGCGGCGTGACATCAAGAAGCACCACATCCTTCACGTCGCCTTGCAGCACGCCCGCCTGAATAGCGGCTCCCAGCGCCACCACCTCATCGGGGTTGACGCCCTTGTGCGGCTCCTTGCCGAAGAAGGCGGTGACTTCTTCCACCACCTTGGGCATCCGGGTCATGCCGCCGACAAGCACCACCTCGTCGATGTCGGCCTTGCTCACGCCGGCATCTTTCAGCGCGGCGGCGCAGGGCTTGAGCGAGGCCTTGATGAGGTCGCCCACGAGGCTTTCCAGCTTGGCGCGGGTCAGCTTCATCACCATGTGCAAGGGCGTGCCGGATTGCGCGTTCATCGAGATGAAGGGCTGGTTGATTTCGGTCTGCTGGCTTGAGGAAAGCTCGATCTTGGCTTTTTCCGCCGCCTCTTTCAGGCGCTGAAGCGCCATCTTGTCGCCGGTGAGATCAACGCCATGCTCCTTGCGGAATTCATCGGCGAGGTAGTTGACGATGCGCATGTCGAAATCTTCGCCACCCAGGAAGGTGTCGCCGTTGGTCGATTTCACCTCGAAGAGGCCATCGTCGATTTCCAGAATGGTGATGTCGAAGGTGCCGCCGCCGAGGTCATAAACCGCGATGGTCTTCGATTCCTTCTTGTCGAGCCCATAGGCGAGCGCCGCCGCGGTGGGTTCGTTGATGATCCGCAGCACCTCGAGCCCGGCGATCTTGCCGGCGTCCTTGGTGGCCTGCCGCTGGGCATCGTTGAAATAGGCAGGCACGGTGATGACCGCCTGCGTGACTTCTTCGCCCAGATAGCTTTCGGCGGTTTCCTTCATCTTCTGGAGGATCACGGCGGAGACCTGCGCGGGCGAGTATTTCTGGCCCCGCACCTCGACCCAGGCATCGCCATTGCCGCCATCGACGATGGTGTAGGGCACCAGCTTGCGGTCCTTTTCAACCTCGGCGTCGGTGACGCGGCGGCCGATCAGGCGTTTGACGGCGAAGATCGTGTTGGTGGCGTTGGTGACCGCCTGGCGCTTGGCCGACTGGCCGACCAGACGCTCGGTTTCGGTATAGGCGACGATCGACGGCGTGGTGCGCGCGCCTTCCGAGTTTTCGATGACGCGGGGCTGGGCACCATCCATGATGGCGACGCAGCTGTTGGTGGTTCCGAGGTCGATGCCGATGACTTTGGCCATGATGTAACCCTTTTCTCGCGGCGATGTTTATGGATGACAGGCCCGAGCACGGCCCCTGCCCTCCGATCCCAGGTTTTGAATACGATCCGGCGCGAGGCTTTGCCCGCTCCGGCTTCTGGGCGTATATAAGGAGGGGTCAAGCGCCCTGCAAGCGCCCTGCGACTGCGAAAAACGGCTGCCATGCACCGCATTTCGTGACGAGTATCGCGGCAAACCCGGCTGCACGCGACTTCGGCATGGGTCAGCGCCGCGCGCCCCAGCTTACCGAAGCATACTGGCGGGTATAGAACTCTCCCATCAGCCCGATCATCAAAAGCGCAAGGCCGACATAGAGCGGATAGGTCCAGCTTGAGTAATGCGGGTTGTAGTTGATGAAGACATAGCCGCGCGCCTGATCGATGGTGTGAAACAGCGGGTTCCAGTCAAACAGCTTCAGCATCGTGTAGGAAAGCGTGTTGGCCAGAAACATCTTGCCCGAAGCGATCATGTTGGCGCGGCTGTAAAGCTGCTGGATCACCCCGACCGCGTTCGGGGCCCAGGGCTTTGCCGCCAGAAGCACGGTGCCGATGGCCGCGCCGGTGAACCACGACAAAAGCAGCATGCCATAAGCCTCGATCGGCCGATCGATGCTGATCGGGGTGAAGGCGACGTGGTAGATGAACAGCACCACCAGAAGCGACAGCGTCTGGATGTAAAGCACGCCAAGCGCCGCCGAGCCGATGGTGACCGCCGTGGTCATCGGCGCATGCTTCATCATCGCCGAAGTCGGCCCCTCGGCTCCGGCCACCGCGCCCAGCGCCTTGGTGTGGGTCAGGAACAGGAAGATGCCCGACATGATGTAAAGCAGAAAGTCGCCGCGCACCGCGGAACCACGCATACCCAGAATGTCGAACATCACATAGAACACCGCGACCAGAACGATGGTCTGCATCATGTTCATGACCAGCCCGAGCATCGCATTGCCGTGGCTTTTGCGGATCGAGCGCACGGTGGCGTGGTAGATCAGCCCGAGAATGCTGAACCCGGTGCCGATCTTGCCTTTGCGTCGCTGCGGCGTAAACATGGCCTGCCCGTTTCTGCCGCGATGGCGGCCCTGCCTGCACCCTTGCCGGGAAACCTTGCCGATCCCTTGATGGCAGATCATAAAGTGAATGCCTCGGCGGATCAACGCCAGCCGCCGATTTCGGAGAACCCCGCGATGGACCATGAAAAACTTGCGACCATCATGCGCCGCCTGGCCTTGGATGCGGGCGACCGGATCATGGACATTTACGTTTCAGCTGATTTCGCGGTGCGCGCCAAGTCCGATTCCAGCCCGATAACCGAGGCCGACGAAGTTGCGGATGCGCTGATCTCGGCAGGGTTGCGGGCGGCGTTTCCGGGCGTGGCGCTGATTACCGAAGAACAGGCCGCAAGCCACGGGCAAAGCGCGGATACGTTTCTGATTGTCGATCCGCTGGACGGCACCAAGGAATTCGTGCAGCGGCGCGGCGATTTCACCGTGAACATCGCCTATGTGGAAAACGGTGTGCCGCTGCGCGGCATCGTCTATGCCCCGGCGAAGGGCAGGCTTTTCTATACGCTCGCCGATGGTCGCAGCGTTGAGGAGATCGGCCCCTTTGCCAAGGAAGCCCCCGGCGAGCAGCGGCCGATTTCGGTTTCGATACCCGACAACCGCGCGCTGATGGTGGTCGCCTCGAAATCGCACCGCGATCAGGCAACTGACGATTACATTGCGTCTTACGGGGTGCAGGACATGACGAGCGCCGGGTCGAGCCTCAAGTTCTGTCTGGTGGCGACCGGCGAGGCCGACCTTTACCCGCGTCTGGGGCGCACCATGGAATGGGACACGGCGGCGGGCGATGCGGTGCTGCGCGGGGCCGGCGGCGTGGTGGTGCGGTTTGATGACCACACGCCGCTCAGCTATGGCAAGCCCGGCTTCGAGAACCCGTTTTTCATTGCCTATGCCCCCGGCGTGCTGCTGGTGCAGCCATGAGCGTGCTGATCGTCATTCCCGCCCGCTATGCCTCAAGCCGCTATCCGGGCAAGCCGCTGGTCAGCCTGCGTGGTGCCGGTGGCGCGGCGAAAACCCTGATCCGGCGCAGTTGGGATGCGGCAATGGCGGTGCAGGGCGTGGCGCGCGTGGTGGTGGCGACCGACGCGGGAAGCATTCGCGCCGAGGCCGAAAGCTTTGGTGCCGAGGTGGTGATGACCTCGCCCGAATGCGCCAATGGCACCGAGCGCTGCGCCGAGGCGCTGGCATTGCTGGGCGGTGGCCATGACATCGTGGTGAACCTGCAAGGCGATGCGCCGCTGACCCCGCCGTGGTTCGTCGAGGAACTGGTCGCGGGGTTGCGCGCCGATGCCGAGGCCGAATTGGCGACCCCGGTGCTGCGTTGCGAGGGGGCGATGCTGTCTTCGCTGCGCGCCGACCGCGCGGCGGGGCGGGTGGGCGGCACCACGGCGGTTTTCGGCACCGGCAACCGGGGTCTCTATTTCTCCAAGGAAGTGATCCCCTATACTGGGCGCGACTATGCGCCCGAGGCCCCGACACCGGTGTTTCACCATGTCGGCGTTTACGCCTACCGGCCGGAAACGCTGCTGGCCTATTCGGGATGGAAAGTCGGGCCGCTGGAAACGCTGGAAGGGCTGGAACAGCTTCGTTTCCTGGAAAACGGCCGCCGCGTGCTTTGCGTTGAGGTCGAGGCGCGGGGGCGGCAGTTCTGGGAGTTGAACAACCCCACCGACGTGCCGCGGATCGAGGCGATGATGGCGGCAATGGGCCTGAACTAGCGCCCCTGCCTGCCCGCACGGCGCAATTCGTGGAAACTGCGCATCATTTTTCGTAATTTCCTTGCGATTTTTGCCGCGCGCTTGCCAAAAATCCACCAAGCGGGTTTAAAGGGACAGGGTCAGTGGAAACCGCCCGCGATGAGGCGGAACAAACAGGTGTACGATGAAGCGCAAGGTTACCAAGGCGATCTTTCCGGTCGCGGGTATGGGCACCCGTTTTCTGCCCGCGACAAAATCCATTCCCAAGGAAATCATGACGCTGGTGGATCGACCGTTGATCCAATACGCGATCGACGAGGCGCGGGCAGCGGGCATCCGCGAGTTCATCTTTGTCACCTCGCGCGGCAAATCGGCGCTGGAGGATTACTTCGACGACGCGCCCGAGCTTGAAAATGCCCTGCGCAAGGCGGGCAAGACCGCGATGCTGGAGATGCTGAAGACCACCAACATGGATAGCGGCGCGATTGCCTATGTGCGGCAAAACCGCGCACTCGGGCTTGGCCATGCAGTCTGGTGCGCGCGCCGGCTGGTGGGCAACGAGCCTTTCGCGGTGATCCTGACGGATGACGTGATCGCCGCCGAAAAGCCCTGCCTGCAACAGATGATGGAAGCCTATGCCGAGACCGGCGGCAACATGGTTGCCATCATGGAAGTGCCGCCGGAGAAGGCTTCATCCTACGGTATTCTCGACGTCGCCGACGACATGGGCGCGATCGTGCGCGCCCGCGGCATGGTCGAAAAGCCCGCGCCTGCGGACGCGCCTTCGAACCTCGCGGTGATCGGGCGCTACATCCTGACGCCAAGGATCATGCAGCACCTGCACCGGCTGAAGGCAGGGACGGGCGGCGAGATTCAGCTGACCGACGCGATTGCCGAAGAAATTGCGCAAGGCGACCCGGTTTACGGCTTCCGCTTTCGTGGCCAGCGGTTCGACTGCGGATCAAAGCCCGGCTTCCTGCAAGCGACCGTGGCCTTTGGCCTGGCGCGTGACGATCTGCGCGAGGAATTTGCGCAGTATCTCGCGCATATGACTGCAGTGCAGAAGGCCGCCGAGTAAGGCGCATGGCGAAACATGTATTGGTCACCGGCGGCGCAGGCTACATCGGCTCGCACGCGTGCAAGGTGCTGGCCGCCCAGGGCTATGTGCCGGTGAGCTACGACAGCCTGGTGACCGGCTGGCGCGAGGCGGTGAAGTTCGGGCCGTTCGAGCAGGGCGAGCTTGCCGACCGCCGCGCGCTCGATGCGGTTTTCGCGCGCTGGCAGCCAGTGGCGGTCATGCATTTCGCGGCGCTGAGCCAGGTTGGCGAGGCGATGGCCGACCCCGGCCTTTACTGGCGCCACAATGTGCTTTCGTCGCTGACGCTGATCGAGGCGACGCTGGCGGCAGGGTGCCGCAACTTCGTGTTCTCCTCGACCTGCGCAACTTACGGCGACCATGACGGGGTGCTGCTTGACGAAGACACCGCGCAGGTGCCGCTAAACGCCTATGGCGCATCAAAGCTGGCAATCGAGCACATGCTGCGGGATTTTGGCGCGGCGCAGGGGCTGCAAAGCGTGATATTTCGGTATTTCAACGTGGCCGGGGCCGACCCCGAGGCCGAGCTGGGCGAGTTTCACCGGCCCGAGACGCATCTGGTGCCGCTGCTGCTTGAGGCGATCGACGGGCGGCGGGCCGAACTGACGCTCCATGGCACCGATTACCCCACCCGCGACGGCACCTGCGTGCGCGATTATGTGCATGTGATGGACCTTGCCGAGGCGCATTTGCTGGGGCTGCAATGGCTGGAGGCGGGCCGGGGAAGCCGGGTTTTCTGCCTTGGCAGCGGCACCGGGTTTTCGGTGCGAGAGGTGATCGAGGCGGCGCGCGGGGTGACCAACCGGCCGGTGCCGGTGACCCATGGCCCGCGCCGGGCGGGCGACGCGGTATCTCTGGTGTCGGGTTCGGCGCGCGCCATGGCCGAACTTGGCTGGCGGCCCACCCGCTCGACCATGCCGGCGATGATCACCGACGCCTGGCGCTGGATGCAATCGGGTCATTACGAAAGCTAGGCCGACATGGGTGGCAGCTTGCGGCAGAGGATGCGGGAGCTTCGGGTCATGCTGCGGCTCAGGCTGAAGCGGCAGCGGCTGCTCTGGCGGTCGTTCCGCTCGCGCCACCGGCTTCGCGCCGTAGCCGACCGCACGCAGCAGATCGGCCGCGACGACATTCTGGCCTTTGCCTGCGTGCGCAACGAGGCGGTGCGGCTGCCGTGGTTCCTCAGCCATCACCGCGCGCTTGGGGTGCAGCATTTCCTTTTTGTCGATAATGCCAGCGACGACGGCAGCCGCGACTTTCTGGCGGGCGAGCCCGATTGCTCGGTCTGGACCACGGGTGCAAGCTACAAGGCCTCGCGCTTTGGCCTTGACTGGGTGAACTGGCTTTTGATGCATTATGGCCACGGCCATTGGTGCCTGACGCTTGATGCCGACGAGGCCTTCATCTACCCGCGGCACGACACGCTGCCGCTGCGCGCGCTGACCGAAAGGCTGGATGCGGAGGGCACCCGGGCGTTTGGCGCGCTGATGCTTGACATGTACCCAAAGGGGCCGCTTGACGCCGCGCCCTACCGGATGGGCGACGACCCGTTTGCAACCCTGCGCTGGTTCGATGCGGGCAACTACACGGTGCTGCACAAGCCCTTGCTGCGCTGCCAATGGGTGCAGGGCGGTGCGCGGGCACGGCTGTTCTTTGCCGACGAGCCGCGCCGCGCGCCGACGCTGAACAAGATTCCGCTGGTGAAATGGCACCGGCGTTTTGCCTATGTGAATTCCACCCATTCGCTGCTGCCACGGCAGCTTAACCAGATGCATGACGCGGCGGGGCTGCCGCTTGCCTCGGGCGTGCTGCTGCATTCCAAGTTCCTGCCCACGATCATCGCCAAATCGCGCGAGGAAAAGACCCGGCGCGAGCATTTCGGCGAGGCGGAGGCGTTTGATGCCTATTACGACGGGTTGATTGCCAACCCAGACCTCTGGCACGAGGCGGCTTGCGAATATGCGGGATGGCGGCAGCTTGTCGCACTTGGGCTGATGCACGAAGGCAACGCGCGCTGAGCAACCAAGGGCATATTTGTTTCTGCTTGGAATACAGTTGTTTACGCAACCGGCATGAATGCATATTCTTGGAAACGACGCAAACGGCGGACACAGCAGCAAGACCCCGGGCATTCCCATCAGGCAATTGAGGGATTTGTTAAGCATAACGGGGCCAGAATACGCCGTGCCGCAGGGGCAAAGCGAGGGTGGGGCAAGGGCTTGGGCTGGATGCAATCATATCGCCTGCGGCTGAAGCGCAGGCGGCTGTTGCTGCGGGCCTTGCGAAAACGCCACGCCCTGAAACCCGTGGCGCGGCGCACCGACGCGATCAGGCCCGACGACATTCTGCTGTTTGCCACGCTGCGCAACGAGCGGGTGCGGTTGCCATGGTTCCTGCGCTATTACCGCGAGCTTGGCATCAACCATTTCCTGATCGTCGATAACGACAGTGACGATGGCTCGCGCGAATATCTCGCCGCGCAAAAGGATGTTTCGCTCTGGCACACCACCGCCAGCTACAAGGGTTCGCGCTACGGCATGGACTGGATGAACTGGCTGCTCGCGCGCTATGGCCACCGGCACTGGACACTGACGGTCGATCCCGATGAATTCCTCGTCTTTCCGTTCTGCGATACCCGGCCGATCCGGGCGTTGACAGACTGGCTTGACACCTACGAGATCCGCTCGTTTCCGGCGATGCTGCTGGACATGTATCCCAAGGGGCCGATCGATGCGCAACCCTACCGCGAGGGGCAGAACCCGCTTGACATCGCGCAGTGGTTCGATAGCGGCGATTATACCATTTCGCGCAACCGAGAGTTCAACAACCTCTGGATTCAGGGCGGCCCACGGGCGCGGATGTTCTTTGCCGATGACCCCCACAATGCGCCGTCGCTGAACAAGATTCCGTTGGTGAAATGGCAGCGGCGCTATGCCTACGCCTCTTCCACCCACATGTTGCTGCCGCGCGGGTTGAACGTGGTGTTTGACGACTGGGGCGGCGAAAAGGTTTCGGGCTGCCTGCTGCATGCCAAGTTCATCTCGCCGCTGACCGCCAAGGTTTCAGAGGAGCTTGAGCGGCGCGAGCATTTTGCCGGCTCGCGTGAATACATGGTCTATTCCGAGCAGCTTTCGACCGAGCCTGACCTCTGGTGCAAATGGAGCGAAAAATACATCAACTGGAGGCAGCTGGAGATATTGGGGCTGATGTCGAAGGGCAACTGGGCATGAGGAGACGCGGGTGACGGTCGGCTTCGTGATGATGTGCCACACCGAGCTTGACCGGGCCGCGCAGGTGGCGCGGTTCTGGGCCGAGGGCGGCGCGCCGGTGGTGATCCATGTCGATCGCCGGGTCGATGCGTTGGCAAACACCAAGTTCCAGCGCAGCCTTGCCGATCTTGCCAATGTCAGCTTTTCGCGCCGCTTCAAATGCGAATGGGGCACCTGGTCGCTGGTGGCGGCGGCGCAGGCGGGGGCCGAACAGATGCTGGCGCGGCACCCCGAGGCGGGGCATGTGTTCCTTGCCTCGGGGTCGTGCCTGCCGCTGCGCCCGGTGCAGGATCTTGCCGCCTATCTGGCCGCACGACCGCACACCGATTTCATCGAAAGCGTCACCACCGCCGATGTCGGCTGGACCATTGGCGGGCTGGATGAGGAACGTTTCACGCTGCACTTTCCGTTCAGCTGGAAGCGGCACCGGCGGCTGTTCGACCGCTATGTGGCGCTGCAACGCCGCTTTGGGTTGCGCCGCAAGGTGCCCGACGGGCTGGCACCGCATATGGGCAGCCAGTGGTGGTGCCTGAGCCGCCGCACGCTCGCCTCGATTCTGCAAGACCCCGAGCGGCCCGCCTATGACGACTATTTTGCCAAGGTCTGGATCCCCGACGAAAGCTATTTTCAGACCCTGACCCGGCTTTACGCGACCAATGTCGAAAGCCGCTCGCTGACGCTTTCCAAATTCGACTATCAGGGCAAGCCGCATCTCTTCTATGACGATCACCTGCAATTGCTGCGCCGCTCCAACTGCTTTGTGGCGCGCAAGATATGGCCGCGCGCCGACCGGCTTTATTCCGCCTTCCTGGCGCAGCGCAGCGCGATTGACGCGACCGCCGAACCGGACCCGGTAAAGATCGACAGGCTTTTCACCAAGGCGGTCGAGCGGCGCACCACCGGGCGGCCCGGTCTTTACATGCAAAGCCGCTTTCCGCACCGCGACCGCGAGAACGGCAAGACCTCGGCCCCCTATTCGGTGTTTCAGGGCTTTACCGACCTTTTCGAGAACTTCGACGGATGGCTGGCAAAATACGCGGGCGCGCGGGTGCACGGGCACCTTTTTGCGCCCGAACGCGCCGGGTTTGCAGGCGGCGAGAGCGTTTTTGCGGGCTGCCTGACCGACAGCGCCACCTTGCGCGACTATAACCCGCAAGCCTTCCTGACCAACCTGATCTGGAACAGCCGCGGCGAGCGGCAGTGTTTTCAGTTCAGCCCGCGCGACAATCAGGCCTGCAACTGGTTCCTCGCCACCGACCCGAATGCGCAGATCTCGGTGATCAGCGGTGCCTGGGCGGTGCCGCTGTTCCGTTCTCCCGAAAGCTTTGCGGTGACCCGGCGCGAGGCGGCGCGGCTGCAAAAGATCGAGCTCGACCAGATCAACATTCTGCGCTCGATGTATGTGAAGGCGCGGGTGCGGATCTGGACGATGGCCGATTTCATCGAGAACCCGATGGAGCTGATGCAGACCATCATCGACGAAATCAGCCCGCGTTCGACCCGGCGGCTGGCCGAGGTGCCGCGGCTGGTGGACCTGACCGGCTTTGGCCGGTTCTTGCAGAACCTCAAGAATCAGGGCATGCAGCCGCGCCTGATGGGCGAGTTTCCGGTGGGTGACGATGCGCAGGGCCCTAGCCCGCAGCGCGGCCGCCCCTATATTGTCAGGTAAGGCCCCGCGCGCATGACCCGCCCGTTCGACACATTCGTGATTTTTGCCGAAATGCGCACCGGTTCCAACCTGCTGGAAGCGAGCCTGAACCAGATCGAGGGGCTGACCTGCCACGGCGAGGCGTTCAACCCGGCGCATCTGGGCGACCCGAAACTTCAGGAGCTTCTGGGGGTGACGCTGGCAGAGCGCACCGCCGACCCGCTCGGCCTGCTGGCCCGCATCCGCGGGGCCGAGGGGCTGAACGGCTTTCGCTATTTCCATGACCACGACCCGCGCGTGCTCGAGGCGGTGCTGGCCGATCCGCGCTGCGCCAAGATCATTCTCACCCGCAACCCGGTGGAAAGCTACATCAGCCTGAAGATCGCCTATAACACCGACCGCTGGCGGCTGACCGACGTGCGCGACCGGCGCGAATTCAAGGCTCCGTTCAAGCCCGCCGAGTTCGAGGCATTTCTTGCGCCGCTGCTGGAGTTTCAGGTGAAGCTGCTGCGCGCCTTGCAGACCTCGGGCCAGACCGCATTTTATGTCGATTACGAAGACATTCTGAATGTTGACGTGCTGAACGGCATGGCCCGATTTCTGGGCCATCCGGAGGGCGTGGGGGCGGTATCGCAGGCGCTGATCGTGCAGAACCCCGAGGAAATGGCGCAAAAGGTGCGCAATTTTCCCGAGATGGAGGCGGCGCTGACGCGGATCGACTGGTTCAACCTCTCGCGCACCCCGAACTTCGAGCCGCGCCGGGGGCCGAACGTGCCGGGCTTTGTGGCCGCCAGCGGCGCGCCACTGCTCTATCTGCCGCTGAAGACCGGGCCCGAGGCGCGGGTGCGCGGCTGGCTCGCAGGCTTTGACGGCGGCCTGATCGAGGATTTCACCCAGAAGTCGCTGCGCCAGTGGAAGCGCGGGCACCCCGGCCACCGCAGCTTTACCGTGCTCCGCCACCCGCTGTCGCGCGCCCATGCCGCCTTTACCGAGGCAATTCTGCCGGGGCGTTATGGCGAAATCCGCGAGGTGCTGCGCTCGCTTTACGAGGTGCCGCTGCCGCCGGTCGAGGCGGCGGGCAAGCTGAGCGCGCTGGCGCATCGCAACGCGTTCATGGCGTTCCTGAAGTTTCTCAAGGCCAATCTGAATGGCCAGACCTCGGTGCGCATCGACCAGCTTTGGGCCAGCCAATACGCGGTGATTCAGGGATTTGGCAGTTTTGCCCCGCCCGACATGCTCTGCCGCGAGGAAACATTGGCCGCCGATCTTGGCTGCCTTGCAGCGGCGGTTGGCCTGCCCGGCCCGGCGCTGCCACCTGCGGCCAAGGCCGAGGGGATTCCGCTTGCGAAAATCTACGATGGCGAGATGGAAGCAGCGGTGCGCGAAGCCTACCCGCGCGACTACATGAGCTTTGGCTTTGCCGACTGGCGCGGCTAGGCGGCCTGGGTTCCCACCGCCTCGGTCAGCAGCGCATGCAGCGCCGTGGGTGCCGAATTGGCACGCAGCTTGGCGCAGAATTCGGGGTTGCGCAGGGTGCGTGACACCAGCGCCAGCGCCTTGAGGTGTTCAACCCCCGAATCCTTGGGGGCGAAAAGCGCAAACACCAGATCGACCGGCTGCCGGTCAACCGCATCAAACTCCAGCGGTCGTTCAAGCCGCACGAACACCCCGACCACCCGCGTGAGGCCGTGCAGCCGCGCATGCGGAAGCGCCACACCGTGGCCCACGCCCGTCGGCCCAAGGCTCTCACGGTCCTGCAACGCATCTAGCGTATCGGAAGCGTTGAGCCCGTAGGCCGACTGGGCAATTTCGGCAAGATCCTGAAACAGGCGTTTCTTGCTGGTGACATTGGCAAAAACCTTGACGGCATCTGCCCCGAGCAGGTCTGAAAGCTGCATTCGTCTTACGTCTCCGCGCCCTGCGGCAAGCGCCTATTTGATGTGACGCGGGTCGATCCAGCCCACGTTCCCGTCATCGCGGCGGTGCACCACATTCACACCACCATGTTTCTCGTTGCGGAACACCAGCATCGGCGCGCCCGCAATCTCCATCTGCATCACCGCCTCGCCCACCGAGAGCGTCGGCACCCGTGCCTCCATCTCGGCGACGATCACCGGCGTCAGGCTTTCGGGTTCCGAATCCCCGCTGCCCGCATCTGCCGCGAGCACATACATCTCTGCGGCGCCGAATTCAACAGGCTCGGGGCGGTTGCGCTGATGGTCTTTCAGCCGGCGCTTGTAGCGGCGCAGCTGCTTGTCCATATGTTCGCGGCAATCCTCGAAAGCGGCATAAACCTCGGTCGCGCTGCCCTTGGCCGCAGCGGTGAGGCCAGAGGAGAGATGCACCGAAATTTCGCACAGATACGCATGCGCAAGCCGCGAAAAGACCACGGTGGCGTCGGTCGGGCGTTGCGAATACTTGTCCAGCGTCTCGCCCAGCTCCTGCTTGACATGGGATTGCAGCGTATCGCCGATATCGAGCTGCTTGCCGCTGATCTGGTAGCGCATGGGTTCTCCTTCCGATGTGTGAACCGGCCCCAGCCGAACATGGCCTTGGTTTCGGTTCGGTTAATTTCGTGGGGGTGCTCCGGGAACAATCACGAGGCGCGGCCCGTGCAACATGGGCTTCGGGTGACGTCGCTCGGGAGCGTGGGCGATGGTCATGCATTTGAGCCTATTTGGCACCTGCGGGCTACCCGTTGTCAACGGCTTCGTGTTTGCGGTACCGCAACTGCGCATGTTCCTGCGCTCAACTTATCCGGAAGCCCTGCCCAAGATAGACGCGGCGCACGTTTTCATCGCGCACAACCTCATCGGCGGTGCCGCTCATCAGCACGGCACCGTCATGCAGGATATAGGCACGATCAACGATTTCAAGGGTTTCGCGCACGTTATGATCGGTTATCAAGACCCCGATCCCGCGCGAGCGCAGATCATGAACGAGGGTGCGGATGTCACCCACCGAAATCGGATCGACCCCGGCGAAGGGCTCATCGAGCAGCAAGAAGCGCGGGTTGGCGGCCAGACAGCGAGCGATTTCCACCCGTCGCCGCTCGCCGCCGGAAAGCGCCACGGCCGGGGCGTGGCGCAGATGCGCAATCGAGAAATCGCCCAGCAACTCTTCCAGCCGTTCGCGCTGCTTGTGGCGCTGCCGCTCGACGATTTCGAGCACCGCAAGGATGTTGTCTTCGACCGACAGGCCACGAAAGATCGAGGCTTCCTGCGGCAGATAGCCGATGCCAAGCTGGGCGCGCCGATACATCGGCAAGCCGGTCACATCGCGGCCGTCAAGCATGACCTGCCCGGCATCCGGCAGGATCAGCCCGGCAATGGCGTAAAAGCAGGTGGTCTTGCCCGATCCGTTGGGGCCAAGCAGGGCCACCACCTCGCCCTGCGCGAGGCTCAGCGCGACATCGCGCAAGACCAGGCGGCGGCGGTAGGATTTGCGCAGGCCGGTGACGACAAGGCCCGGCACCGCCGCCGGGACTGCGACCGGGGCGCGCGCGCGGCGTGGCCGCATCAGTTGCCCCCGGGCTGAAGCGTGGTCTGCACCCGGCCTTCGACGGTGGCGGTGCCGGTGGTCAGATTGACCGTCAGCCGCTGCCCCGAAAGCACATTGCCGCCCTGTGTCAGCACGACATTGCCGCTCAGCACGACGGTTCCGGAAAGAATCGTGTATTCGGCGCTTTCGGCCTCGGCGGCATCGCTGCCGCTGGCCAGAACGACACCGCCGCTTGCCAGTAGCCGGCTGATCTCGCGCTGGCCATCGTTGCCGTATTCGACCCGCACCAGCGCCGCCGCCAGCCGCATTGCGCCTTGCGACACCACCACATTGCCGGAAAACACCGCGCTGCCATCGGCCTGGTCGATGGTCAGGCTATCGGCGCTGATCTCGACCGCAGCAGAGGTATCGGCGCGGATGCCGCCGAAGTCGGTGGTTTGCGCCTGGGCCGGTTGCAGTTGGATGCCCGCGCCAAGGAGCAACACACAAAGGGCGAAGGCAAGTCGCTGGGCTGTCATGATCTTCCTCAATTCACCGGATGGTATATCAGCTTCACGCCTGCGTTGAAAACCAGAAGATGCGGGGCCCCGGCGGCGGCGGTTGAAAGCAGCATGGTTCCGGCGGAAATCTGGCCGAAGGGAGCCTCGGCAACCACCATGCCGGGCGATTCGACGCGGGTGCGGTCGGTTTGCATGCTGACCGCTTCGGTCGCGATGGCGTAACCGGCAGAGGTGCGCAGGCTTACCGAACCTGTCAGCCGCACCTCGCCCAGCGCGGGGTCAAGCCGCCCTTCGTCGGCGAGGATATCGGCGGTAAAGCCCTCGGGGCTTTCGATCCGCACCACAATGCCGGTCGCGCTGGCACCGGTGCCCACCGCATCGGGGCGCGCGCCGCTGGCTGCAACCGTCAGCGCCGCGCCATCTTCGGTGACACCGGCAAAGCGCGGTTGGGTCAGCCGTGGCTCGCGCGCAAGTTCATCAAGGTCGATATCGGCATAGGGCACGGGCTGGGTCGGGTCGATCCGTTCGGAAACCAGAAACAGCGTTGAAAGCAGCGCCAGCGCCATCAGCGGCAGCACGATCTTGGCACCTGCGACGAGCCACGAATAGGTATCGTCGTAGTTGCGCGCCATGTTCAGGCCACCCCGGCGCGCAGACAATCGTGAATGTGCAAAACCCCCAGGGGCCGCCCGTTCCCGCCGGGCGCGAGCACGAAAAGGCAGGTGATCTTGCGATCGTTCATCAGCGCCACCGCCTGCTCGGCAAGCGCGCCGGGGCCGATGGTCTGCGGGGCGCGGGTCATGACTTCGCCCGCGCGGCGGCCCAGCAGCCCCTCCATGTGGCGGCGCAGGTCACCATCGGTGATGATCCCGGCAAGCGCGCCGGTCGCGTTGGTCACCCCGACCACGCCAAAGCCCTTGTTGGTCATCACCAGCAGCGCCTCGGCCATTGGCGCGTTTTCGGCGACCAGCGGCGGCGCATCGTGCATCAGGCTTGCTACCGTGGCAAGCCGCGCGCCAAGCTTGCCGCCGGGGTGGAAGGTGGCGAAATGTTCGGGGGTGAAGGCGCGATGTTCCATCAGCGCCACGGCCAGCGCATCGCCCAGCGCCAGCGTCATCGTAGTCGAGGTGGTGGGCACCACGCCGGTGCCGCAGGCCTCGGGAGCCTGCGGCAGCAGAATCGCCACATCGGCCTGCCGCAGCAGGGTCGAGCCTGCCCGCCCGGCAACGCCGATCAGCGGAATGGAAAACCTGCGGGTATGGGCAACGATGTCGGAAAGCTCGGGGGTTTCGCCCGAGTTCGACAGGACCAGCGCCACATCCTCGCGCGTGACCATGCCCAGATCGCCGTGACTTGCCTCGGCTGGGTGGACGAATTGCGCCGGTGTGCCGGTAGAGGCGAGCGTGGCGGCGATCTTGCGCGCGACATGGCCGGATTTGCCCATGCCCGAAACGATCACCCGGCCCCGCGCCTGAAGGATTGCCGCGACGGCCGCCGCAAAGCTTTCGCCAAGGCTTTCGGCAAGCAGGACGAGCGCTTCTGCCTCGATGCCGATCACCCGGCGCGCGGTGGCAAGCCAGGTGGCGGCGTCAGTGGTGGAAAATGTCATTCGGTTCATCCCAGCCCATCAGGTCCAGTTGACCGCGCGCCGGAAGAAAATCGAAGCACGCCTGCGCCAGCGCGCTGCGGCCTTCGCGCGCAAGCCGGATCTCCAGCTCGGCCTTCAGCCGGTGCAGGTAGAGCACGTCGGAAGCTGCATAGTCGAGCTGCGCCGGGGTCAGTTCTTCAGCGCCCCAATCCGAGGTTTGCTGCTGCTTGGAAACATCCACCCCCACCAGGTCTTGCAGCAGGTATTTCAGCCCGTGCCGGTCGGTGAAGGTGCGCACCATGCGCGAGGCGATCTTGGTGCACCACACGGGCGCGGTGACCACGCCAAAGGCATTGTAAAGCGCTGCCACATCGAAGCGGGCGAAGTGAAAGAGCTTGAGCACCGCCGGGTCGGCCAGCATCCGCACGAGGTTTGGCGCGCTGTGCTGGCCCTGCGCGATCTGCACCATGTGGGCGTGACCGTCGCCCGAGGAAAGCTGCACGAGGCAAAGCCTGTCGCGGTGCGGATCAAGCCCCATCGTCTCGGTATCGATTGCCACGACCGGGCCGAGGTTCAGCCCGTCGGGCAGGTCACCCTTGTGAAGATGGTTGGTCATCTGCGCCTCGCTGGTCGCCGGGCGCGGGGTGGCGCGCGGTGCTGCCTGTTTCAGGGTTTTGCCGATGGGCGGGCGGCGCGTCAATGGGCACCGCCCTGACCGGGCCGCCCGATGGTGTTTTCCAACGGTTTTTCGACAATAAGGAACGACAGCACCAGCGCCACCGCCGCCAGCGCCGCGCCGATGGCAAAGATCGGGTGCATGGCCTCGGTGAAGGCAGAGGCGACAACGGCGCGTGCGGCTTCGGGAAGCGCTGCAACCTGCGCCGCGCCAAAGGTGCCAGGGTCGGCCCCCGGCGGCAGCAGCCCGGCAAGCCGCGCGGCGAGGCCAGAGGCGAACATCGCCCCGAACACTGCAATTCCGACCGATCCGCCCACCTGCCGGAACAGCGTGAAGCCCGAGGTTGCGACCCCGAGCATGTGCCGCGGCACGGCGTTCTGAATGGCAGTGGTGCCTACCGACATGGTTGGCCCCATGCCAAGCCCGACCAGCGCCATCATTCCCACCAGCGCCCAGCGCGAGGTATCGGGCGAAAGCAGGGTCAGGCTTGCCATTCCCAGCACCAGCACTGCCATGCCGATCTGCGGCAGGCGTCGGTAGTGCCCGGTGCGACCCATGATCTGGCCAGAGCCTATCGATCCGGCCATGATGCCCAGCATCATCGGCAGCATCTGCAGGCCCGACGCGGTAGGGCTGATGCCCTTGGCAACTTGCAGATAGAGCGGCAGGAAGGTGGCGGCACCGAACATTGCAGCGCCAATGATCGCGCCAATGGCCGAAAACAGCACGAAGGTCGAATGCGAGAAGAGCGCCAGCGGCAGAATCGGCTCGGCGGCGCGCCGTTCAACCAGCACGAAGGCCGGCAGGGTAACTGCCGCGAGCGCAATGAGGCCGAGGATGAAGCCCGAATCCCATGCAAAGCTGCGCCCGCCAAGCGAAGTGAACAGCACCACTGCGGAAAGCGCCGTGGTCAGCAGCACCGCGCCGAGATAGTCGATGCGGTGCCCGGTGCGGATGCCGCGCGGCTTGAACGCCAGCGCGAATACCACCAGCGCGAAAATGCCCAGGGGAAGGTTGACATAAAAGATCCAGCGCCAGCTCAGATGCTCGGTAAGATAGCCGCCGATCAGTGGCCCGCCGATTGACGAAAGCGAGAAGACTCCGCCGAAAATGCCCTGAATCTTGCCGCGTTCGCGCGGTGGCACCACATCGGCGATGACCGTGAGCGCCAGCACGAACAGGCCACCGCCGCCAACCCCTTGCAGCCCGCGCGCGGCAATCAGGAACAGCATCGAGGTGGCCTGACCCGCCAGTGCCGAGCCTGCGAGGAACAGCACCACCGAGATCTGCATCATCAGCTTGCGGCCATAAAGATCGCCCAGCTTGCCATAAAGCGGCGCGACAACGGTCGAGGTCAGCAGGTAGGCGGTAATCACCCAGCTCAGATGGTCGATGCCGCCAAGTTCGGCAACAATGGTGGGAAGCGCGGTCGAAACGATGGTCTGATCGAGCGACGCGAGCAACAGCATCATCGCTATCGCGGCTAGGATCAGCCGGGGTGAGCGGATATGGTCATTCACCGGAACCTGCGCGGACATCGGACAGCCTTTTCAGCACTGGAAAAAAGCGGAAAGCCGCCGCGCGGGGTGCGCTGCGTCAAACCGCTGACAATCTCGGGGTAATGGTGCCCAGAAGAGGACTCGAACCTCCACGCCTTGCGGCACACGGACCTGAACCGTGCGCGTCTACCAATTCCGCCACCTGGGCAGGTGTTCCGTGAGCGGGGTGATTATCGGCGGGCAAAGGCAGAGTCAACGGGGGTCGCCAACAATTTCCGCGCGCCCCGCCCTGCGGCAGCCTTTACCCTTGTCGGGCTTGGGGCTTGGCGCTAATCAAGGGGCGGATTTCGGGAACGAAAGGCGGGCACCGATGTCGAAACTTGTCACCATTTACGGCGGGTCGGGGTTTCTGGGGCGCTACATCGCCCGTCGTATGGCGCAGGAAGGCTGGCGCGTGCGCGTAGCGGTGCGGCGCGACAACGAGGCGCTTTTCGTGCGCACCTATGGCGCGTTGGGGCAGGTGGAGCCGGTACGCTGCAACATCCGCGATGACGCCTCGGTGCGCGGAGCGATGCAGGGTGCAGATGCGGTGGTCAACTGCGTCGGCATTCTGGTGCGCGAGGGCAAGAACACCTTTGATGCAGTGCAGGCGCAGGGTGCCGCGCGGATCGCGCGGATCGCTACCGAGATGGGCGTGGCGCGACTGGTGCATGTTTCGGCAATCGGGGCCGAAACCTCCAGCACCAGCAATTATGCCGGCACCAAGGCGGCGGGCGAGGCGGCGGTGCGCACCGATTTTCCCTCGGCGGTGATCTTGCGGCCCTCGGTCATGTTCGGTTCTGAAGACGGTTTCTTCAACAAGTTCGCGATGATGGCGCGCTGGGGCGTGGTGTTGCCGATCGTCGGGGCCAGTACAAGGTTCCAGCCTGTCTATGTGGACGATGTTGCCAAGGCGGCGGTCAAGGCCGTGCTGGGTGAGGCCAGCGGCACCTACGAGCTGGGCGGCCCGGATGTGCAGACGATGCGCGAGCTGATCGACAGGATGCTGGCCGTTACCCTGCGCCGCCGCATCGTGGTGAACACGCCGTTCTGGGTCGCCTACGCGCTGGCGGCGTGGTTCGACAGCTTCCAGTTCCTCTGGGGCGGGCTGATCGTGAACCGGATGCTGACCCGCGATCAGGTCAAGCTCTTGCGCCACGACAATATTGTGGGCGAGAACGCGCGCGGCTTTGCCGATCTCGGCATTGAGCCGACACCGATGGCGGCGGTCTTGCCGGACTATCTGTGGCGGTTCCGCCCGACCGGGCAGTTTGACGCAATCAAGGCTTCTGCCAAGAACCTGCGCAAGCCGACCTGAATGGGCGATACCACGCTGGTTGCCGCCGGGCTTGGCCTGCTGGAGGGCCTCACCGAGTTCATTCCCGTGTCTTCGACCGGGCATGTGCTGCTGGCGGGGCACTTTCTTGGCTTTGAATCGACCGGCAAGGCCTTTGAGGTGGTGATTCAGCTTGGCGCAATTCTGGCTATTGTGGGGGTTTATGCGCTCCGGCTGATCGCGGTCTTCGCCTCCGCCCCGCGCGATGCTGAAGCGCGCCGGTTCATCGCTTCGGTGCTGCTGGCGTTCTTGCCGGCAGTGGTGATCGGGGTGCTGGCGCATGATTTCATCAAGACGGTGCTGTTCGAATCGCCGCTGCTGATCGCGGTGATGCTGGTGCTGGGCGGGGTGGTGCTGATCTGGGTCGATCGGCTGCCGCTGACCCCGCGGCATGATGACGCGATGCGCTTGCCGCTGGGGATGGCGCTGAAGATCGGGCTCTTTCAGTGTCTGGCGATGGTGCCCGGCGTCTCGCGTTCGGGGGCGACAATCGTCGGGGCGCTGGCGCTGGGCGCGAGCAAGCGCGCAGCAGCGGAATTTTCGTTCTTCCTCTCGATGCCGACGATGGCCGGGGCCTTTGCCTATGACCTGTGGAAAAACCGCGATGTGCTTGATGTCGCCGCGCTGAACGAGATCGCGATAGGCTTTGTAGCCGCCTTCATCGCGGCGATTTTCGTGGTGCGCGGGCTTTTGGGTTACGTCAGCCGTCACGGATACGCGTTGTTCGGCTGGTGGCGAATCACCCTTGGAACTGTGGTTCTGGTGGCATTGGCCGTGGGGTTCTAGGTAGTAGGTCAGCACGCGATACCTTTTTTTCGGCAAAAAACCCAAAGCGCTGGCGGTTCTTTGCGAATTACCGACAAATAGGTAACGCATTCTGACTTTTATTTTCAAATTACCCGCAGTAGCAATGCCGCATCGTAACCTTTGCGGAAGGTGCCGCCGTGGCCAAGCAACCTATGCTCAAGTTCGTGACGCTGCCGCGGGAAACCCCGGAAAAGCGCGAACCTTCGGTGCGCGCCAGCGACTTTCGCGAGATCTACCGCGAATTCGCCGCCCAGAAGGCCGCCGAGCAGGCAAGCCGGTGCAGCCAGTGCGGCGTGCCCTATTGCCAGACCCATTGCCCGCTGCACAACAACATTCCCGATTGGCTGCGGCTGACCGCCGAGGGACGGTTGCAGGAAGCTTATGAGCTGAGCCAGCAGACCAACACATTTCCCGAAATCTGCGGCCGCATCTGCCCGCAGGACCGGCTCTGCGAAGGCAATTGCGTGATCGAGCAATCGGGGCATGGCACCGTTACCATCGGTGCCGTCGAGAAATATCTGACCGACACCGCCTGGGACATGGGCTGGGTGAAGCCGATCCGACCGGCAGCCGAGCGGGCGGAATCGGTCGGCATCATCGGTGCCGGGCCAGCCGGGCTTGCCGCTGCCGATGTGCTGCGCCGCGCCGGGGTGCAGGTGACGATCTATGACCGCCATGACCGCGCAGGGGGCTTGCTGACCTACGGCATTCCCGGCTTCAAGCTGGAAAAAGACGTGGTGATGCAGCGGATCGGCCAGTTGGAACAGGCCGGGGTGCAATTCGTGCTTGGCTGCAATGTCGGCGTCGATCTGAGCTTTGACGCGATCCGGGGCAGGCATGATGCGGTGCTGATAGCCACAGGGGTTTACAAGACCCGCGAGCTTGAGGGGCCGGGGTCCGGTGCCGCAGGTATCGTGCGCGCGCTTGACTACCTCATCGCCGCCAACCGCAAGGATTTCGGCGACGAGGTCGAGGCTTTCGACAATGGCGAGCTGAATGCGGCGGGCAAGCGGGTGCTGGTGATCGGCGGCGGCGATACCGCGATGGACTGTGTGCGCACCGCGATCCGGCAGGGAGCGGCAAGCGTGAAATGCCTTTACCGCCGCGACAGGGCCAACATGCCCGGCAGCCAGCGCGAAGTGCAGAACGCCGAGGAAGAGGGGGTTGAATTCGTCTGGCTTTCGGTTCCGGTGGCCTTCGCGGGAACCCCGGTCAGCGACGTGCTGGTGCAGCGGATGCGGCTTGGGCCGCCCGATGCCACCGGGCGCCAGACACCCGAAGTGATCGAGGGCGCGGATTATCTGGAATCCGCCGATCTGGTGGTGCAGGCGCTGGGCTTCGAGCCGGAGAACCTGCCCGAGCTTTGGGGTTGCATGGGGCTGGAAACGACCCGCTGGGGCACGATCAAGGCCGCCCATGGCAGCCACGCGACCAGCCTTCCCGGCGTCTTTGCGGTGGGCGATATCGTGCGCGGTGCAAGCCTTGTGGTCTGGGCAATCCGCGACGGCCGCGAGGCAGGCGAAAGCATCATGAATTATCTGGCGCAAAGCGGTGCCATGGCGGCAGAATGATACCCGGGAAGCGGGCGGCCCGGCAGGGCCGCCGCCGATTGATCAGGGGAAGTGACATGACCAAGGCGATAAAAACCGTTGTGACCGCGCTGGCGCTGATGATTGCGGGCGGTGCCCCGGTTGCCGCGCAGACATTCGAGCCGCCACGGGGCTGCACGCTGTCGCTGACCGCGCAGCTGCGCCAATGCCAGGTGGCCAACGTCTATTCCTGCACCGGCGATGCCCCCGGCGACCGCTGGATCACCTTTGCCGATGGCGTCGGCATCTTCTTTACCAGCCGGATCGACTTTGAAACCCGCTGGATCGAAAGCATCGACCATGACAGCGGCAACATTGAACGGCTGCTGCCCAAGGCAGCCGACCACGCCAGTTTTTCAACCCTGCTGGCCACCGGGCGCGACGATTTCGATTTCATGACCGAAACCAGTGACGGCTTTGTCGAGCGCTTTGTCGGGGCCGACACGCTGACCGGCGAAACCGTGATGATCGACGGCATTCCGCTTGAGCGCAGCACCTTCGATCTGAGTTCCTATGACGCCTCGGGCGCGTTCCTGACCCGCCGCTCGGGGTCGCAGTTCATCAGCCGCGACCTGCGGCTGTTCTTTGGCGATACCGAGGTGTTCGAAAACGCGCAGGGCGACCGGATCGAGACCTTTCAGCCGCCGGTCACCTTCGCGCTGCCTGGCGAAGACGGCTTTGGCACGCTGGAGCCGAAATTCGACTGCAACGCGGTGCTGGCCCGCGCCCCCGGCCTGACCGACCGATTGAGGAGTTTCCGCGATGACCGAATTTGACGCCACCTGGGTTGCCGAAGAAGAGGCGCGCCGCGCCTGGATGGATGCGCATTCGCTTTACCGTGCCGAAGACGAGCATTCGTCCTGCGGCGTGGGCCTTGTGGTCTCGATCGACGGCACCCCCTCGCGGCGGGTGGTCGAGCATGGCATCGAGGCACTGAAGGCGGTCTGGCATCGGGGCGCGGTCGATGCCGATGGCAAGACCGGCGACGGCGCGGGGATCCATGTGCAGATCCCGGTCAGTTTCTTTTACGATCAGGTGCGCCGCACCGGCCATGAGCCGGACATGGGCAAGCTGATTGCCGTGGGGCAGGTTTTCCTGCCGCGCACCGATTTTGGCGCACAGGAGCGCTGCCGCACGATCGTGGAAACCGAAGTTCTGCGGATGGGGCATTACATCTACGGCTGGCGGCATGTGCCGGTGAACACCGATGTGCTGGGCGAAAAGGCCAACGCCACGCGCCCCGAAATCGAACAGATTCTGATCCGCTGCGAAAAGGACATCGATCAGGAGACCTTTGAGCGCGAGCTTTACATCATCCGCCGCCGGATCGAGAAGGCGGCGCTGGCGGCGCAGATTCAGGGGCTTTACCTCTGCTCGCTGTCGTGCCGGTCGGTCATCTACAAGGGCATGATGCTGGCCGAGCAGGTTGCGGTTTTCTACCCCGATCTGCGCGATGAGCGGTTCGAGTCCGCCTTCGTGATCTATCACCAGCGCTATTCGACCAACACCTTTCCGCAATGGTCGCTGGCGCAGCCGTTCCGGATGCTGGCGCATAACGGCGAGATCAACACCCTGCGCGGCAACGTCAACTGGATGAAAAGCCACGAGATTCGAATGGCCTCCAACGCTTTCGGCGAGGCCGCCGAGGATATCAAGCCGATCATCCCGGCGGGCACATCGGACAGCGGCGCGCTGGATGCGGTGTTCGAGGTGATGGTGCGCTCGGGCCGCAGCGCGCCGATGACCAAGACCATGCTGGTGCCCGAAGCCTGGTCGAACTTTACCGGCGACATTCCGAAGCCCTGGGCAGACATGTATGCCTATTGCAACGCCGTGATGGAGCCCTGGGATGGGCCTGCGGCGCTGGCGATGACCGATGGTCGCTGGGTCTGCGGCGGGCTTGACCGCAACGGCCTGAGGCCCATGCGCTATGTGCTGACCCGCGACGGCCTGCTGATTGCCGGGTCTGAAGTGGGCATGGTGCCGGTGCCCGAAGCCAACGTGGCCGAAAAAGGCGCGCTCGGGCCGGGGCAGATGATCGCCGTCGACATGAAGGATGGCAAGCTTTACCACGACCGCGCTATCAAGGACCGGTTGGCGGCAAGCCAGCCGTTCGGTGAATGGATCTCGAAGGTGTTCAACCTCAACGAGATCATGCGCGACGTGCCTGAAAAGGCGATGTTCACCGGTGCCGAGCTGCGCCAACGGCAGATCGCGGCGGGCTACACGCTGGAGGAACTGGAACAGATCCTTGCGCCGATGGCCGAGGGCGGCAAAGAGGTGCTGGCCTCGATGGGCGATGACACGCCGCCTGCGGTGCTGTCAAAAATCTACCGCCCGCTTTCGCATTTCTTCCGACAGAACTTCAGTCAGGTTACCAACCCGCCGATCGACAGCTTGCGCGAAAGCCGGGTGATGAGCCTGAAGACCCGCTTTGGCAACCTCAAGAACGTGCTCGACGAGGACAGCAGCCAGACCGAGATTCTGATCTTGGAAAGCCCGTTCATCGCAACCGCCGAATTTGGCGAAATGATGCGGCAGTTTGGCGGCAGCGTGGCGGTGATCGCCTGCACCTTCGCCGCGGACGCCGGGCAGGACACGCTGCGCGAAGGGCTGGAGAGGATCCGCGCCGAGGCCGAAGACGCGGTGCGCTCGGGTGCCAACCACCTGGTTCTGTCGGACCAGACCCAGGGCCCCGACCGGGTGCCGATGCCGATGATTCTGGCAACATCCGCCGTGCATAGCTGGCTGACCCGCAAGGGCCTGCGCACCTTCACCAGCATCAACGTGCGCGCCGCCGAATGTATCGATGCCCATTACTTTGCGGTGCTGATCGGTTGCGGCGCGACCACGGTGAACCCCTACCTCGCCGAAGACAGCATCGCCGACCGGGTGACGCGCGGGCTTTTGCAGGGCAGTCTGGAAGACGCGATTCGCCGCTACCGCGATGCCATCGACGCCGGGCTGCTCAAGATCATGTCGAAAATGGGCATTTCGGTGATCTCGTCCTACCGTGGCGGGCTGAACTTTGAGGCGGTGGGGCTTTCGCGCGCGATGGTCGCCGAATACTTCCCCGGCATGCAGAGCCGCATTTCCGGCATTGGCCTGCACGGTATCCAGCGCAAGCTCGAAGAGGTTCATGCGCGCGGCTGGCTGGGCGGGCAGGACATTCTGCCGGTTGGCGGCTTCTACAAGGCGCGCCGCACCGGCGAAAAGCACGCCTGGCAAGCAGACAACATGCAGCTTTTGCAGCTTGCCTGCGAGCAGGGCAACTATGACCTTTGGAAGCAGTATAGCGCGATGATGCGGGCGAACCCGCCGATTCACCTGCGCGACCTTCTCGATATCAAGTCGCTGGGCAGGCCGGTGCCGATTGAAGAGGTGGAAAGCATCACCTCGATCCGCAAGCGCTTTGTGACGCCGGGGATGAGCCTTGGCGCGCTCAGCCCCGAGGCGCACAAACTGCTGAACGTCGCAATGAACCGGATCGGTGCCAAATCCGATAGCGGCGAGGGCGGCGAGGACCCGGCGCATTTCGTGCCGGAACCGAACGGCGACAACCCCAGCGCCAAGATCAAGCAGGTGGCTTCGGGGCGGTTTGGCGTGACAGCCGAGTATCTCAACGCCTGCGAAGAGCTGGAGATCAAGGTCGCGCAAGGGGCCAAGCCCGGCGAGGGCGGGCAATTGCCCGGCATGAAGGTCACGCAACTGATCGCGCGGCTGCGCCATTCGACCCCGGGGGTGACGCTGATTTCGCCGCCGCCGCACCACGATATCTACAGCATCGAAGACCTGGCGCAGCTGATCTACGATCTCAAGCAGATCAACCCGCGCGCCAAGGTGACGGTCAAGCTGGTCGCCTCAAGCGGCGTCGGCACCATCGCTGCGGGCGTGGCCAAGGCCAAGGCCGACATCATCCTGATTTCGGGCCATAACGGCGGCACCGGCGCAAGCCCTGCCACTTCGATCAAATTCGCCGGTCTGCCCTGGGAAATGGGGCTGACCGAGGCGCATCAGGTGCTGGCGATGAACCGCCTGCGCGAGCGGGTGACGCTGCGCACCGATGGCGGCCTGCGCACCGGGCGCGACATTGTGATGGCGGCGATGATGGGGGCCGAGGAATATGGCATCGGCACCGCCGCGCTGATCTCGATGGGTTGCATCATGGTGCGCCAGTGCCAGTCGAACACCTGCCCGGTGGGGGTCTGCACGCAAGACCCCGCGTTGCGGGCCAAGTTCAACGGCACCGCCGACAAGGTGGTGAACCTGATCACCTTCTATGCGCAGGAGGTGCGCGACATTCTTGCCTCGATCGGCGCGCGCAGCCTTGATGAGGTGATCGGCCGTGCCGATCTGCTGGCGCAGATCAGCCGTGGCTCGGCACATCTTGACGACCTCGACCTCAACCCGTTGCTGATTACCGTCGATGGCTTTGACAAGATCGTTTACGACCGCTCCAAGCCGCGCAACCATGTGCCCGACACGCTTGACGCCGAGATCGTGCGCGATGGCGCGCGGTTCTTCGAGGATGGCGAGAAGATGCAGCTGAGCTATGCGGTGCGCAACACCCACCGCACCATCGGCACCCGCGCCTCGAGCCATATCGTGCGCAACTTCGGCATGAAGAACGCGCTGCAACCCGACCACCTGACGGTGAAGCTGACCGGCTCCTGTGGCCAGTCACTGGGGGCCTTCGCGGCACCCGGGCTGAAGCTGGAGGTGATGGGGGATGCCAACGATTATGTCGGCAAGGGCCTTTCGGGCGGCATCATCGTGGTGCGGCCGCCGATGGAAAGCCGTCTGGTGGCATCGGAAAACACCATCATCGGCAATACCGTGCTTTACGGTGCAACCGCAGGCTACCTTTTTGCGGCAGGCCGCGCGGGCGAGCGCTTCGCGGTGCGCAACTCTGGGGCCAGGGTGGTGGTCGAGGGCTGCGGCTCGAACGGCTGCGAATACATGACCGGCGGGGTTGCGGTGGTTCTCGGCAGTATCGGTGCTAACTTCGGGGCGGGCATGACCGGTGGCATGGCCTATGTGCACGACCCCGAAGACCGCGCCAAAGGCTCGATGAACATGGAAACGCTGGTGACCTGCCCGGTCGAGCACCCGCATTGGGAAGCGCAGCTCAAAGCCATGATCGAGCGCCATTTTTCCGAGACAGGCAGCGTGAAGGCCCGCGAGATCTTGCAGAACTGGGCGATCGAAAAGGGCCGCTTCGTGCAGGTCTGCCCGCGCGAAATGCTGGTGCATCTGCCGCATCCGCTGACGCTTGAGGCGGCAGCGATGCCCGCCGAATAAGGCCTGCCCGTTGCCAGGCGGGGCGGGGCACGCGCAGCCGCCCCGTTCTGGCCCGAACCTCGCCGCGTTTTAACCGGATTTGCATGTTTGCCTGCGCCTTATCGGC
Organism: Phaeovulum sp.; assembly: GCF_030684035.1. Taxonomy (GTDB): domain Bacteria; phylum Pseudomonadota; class Alphaproteobacteria; order Rhodobacterales; family Rhodobacteraceae; genus UBA6213. The sequence goes on from NZ_JAUXPI010000004.1 coordinate 71,875, forward strand.
GGCAGTGAGGTGCGCATGGCAACCAGCTATCTTGACCAGTTCTTCGTGATGGACCCCGGCAACCCGCCTGCGGGCGGGACCGCGCTGGCGGTGACCAAGCTGACCATTGTCGATGGCAACGACAACAACTGGATTTCGGCAACCTCGGGCGAATTGGTCGGCGGGCTTCGGGTTACCTCGGTCTGGGTTGGCGACACGATCAGGGTGGTGATGAACGGCCAGACGGTCACCATTACCGGCGTCACCTTTTACCGCAGCGGCGGCCCGGCGGTGTTCACCCCGACCGACGGCACCGTGCTGGAAAACGCCACCTTCGTCTCCTCAACCTGGGTCAACACCTCGACACAGGTGCCGGTGGGCAGTTTCGGGCCGCCCTGCTTTGTGGCGGGAACGCTGATCCGCACGCCCAAGGGCGAGCAGCGGGTGGAAACGCTGGGCCCGGGCGATCTGGTGGAGACCCGCGATCAGGGCGCGCAGCCGCTTGCCTGGGTCGGGCAGCGGGTGGCGGCCGGGCTGGGCGATTTCGCGCCGGTGCGTTTTGCGCCCGGCAGCATCGGCAACACCGCGCCGCTGCTGGTATCGCCACAGCACCGGATGCTGGTGCGCGACTGGCGGGCCCAGCTTTTCTTTGGCGAAGACGAGGTGTTGGTGGCGGCGCTGCATCTGGTCGATGGCGCGGGCGTTACCCGCGCGCCCTCGGCACGGGTGCGCTATGTGCACCTGATGTTCGACCGCCACCAGATTGTCACCGCTATGGGCGCGCCGAGCGAAAGCTTTTACCCCGGGGCCACGATGCTGGCAGGGGATGCGGCGATCAGGGCCGAGTTGCTGGCTCTCTTTCCCGGCATCGCCGGCGGTGATCGCTGGGCAATGGCGCGGCCACTGGTGCGCGGCCGCGAGGCGCTGCTTCTGGCGGCTTGACCTGGGGGCCGCAGCAGTGTTCTTGCTGCGGCATGGCCAAAAAAGCTGCAATACCTGATGAGATCGAGCCACCGCAGCGCGGGCCGCTGGCGCGGCTCTTGCGCTGGTCGTGGTATTGGCTCTGGCGCGGCACGATGCTGGCGCTCGGCTTGATGCTGGCTTCGATCGCGCTTTATTCGGTGGTCAACCCGCCGGTGACCATGACCATGCTGGGCGAGTGGTGGCGGCTTGGCCAGACGCACCGCAAATGGGTGCCGATCGAAGCCATCGCGCCGGTGATGGCGCGCTCGGTGGTGGCGGCGGAAGATGCCAATTTCTGCCAGCACTGGGGCTTTGACGTGGCAGCGATTCGCGCCGCAATCAAGGATGGTGCGGGGCGCGGCGGTTCCACCATCAGCCAGCAGGTGGCCAAGAACGTGTTTCTCTGGCAAGGCCGAAGCTGGATCCGCAAGGCGCTGGAAGCCGGGATCACGCCGCTGGTCGAACTGGTCTGGTCAAAGCGGCGGGTGCTCGAGGTCTATCTCAACGTCGCCGAATTCGACACCGGGGTGTTTGGTGTGCATGCCGCCGCCGAGCGCTATTTCAACACCACCCCCGACAAGCTGACGCGCCGGCAGGCGGCGCTGCTTGCCGCCGTGCTGCCCGACCCCAAGGGGCGCGATGCCGCCCGGCCCTCGGCCTTTGTTTCGTCGCGCGCCCAGGCGATTGCCGACGGGGCCGATACGATCAGGGCAGACGGGCGCACGGCATGCTGGGAATGAGCGGCAAGAGGCGCGCATGACCAACAGGCCTGCGCCGCAGGCGGCCGGGGCTTTCATTCGGGCAAACCTGCGCGCAGGCCCGGTGCCGATGCTGCCGGACATTCGGACCTACCAGGCCCATCCGGCAAGCGGGCTGGCCCGGATTGGCGGGGCGGCCCCCTATTGGGCTTATGTCTGGGCAGGCGGTGCAGCGCTGGCGCGCCATGTCACCGAAAACCCCGGCCTGGTGCGCGGCTTGCGGGTGCTTGACCTTGGTGCCGGGTCGGGCGTGGTTGGCATTGCTGCCGCGCGCGCCGGTGCGGCGCGGGTGATCTGCGCCGAAATCGACCCCTACGCGGCAGCGGCTATCGGGTTGAACGCGGCGCTGAACGATGTGCGGATCGAGGTCTTGCAAAATGACATCTGCGCGTTGCCGCCGCCCGGGGTTGACCTCATTCTGGCGGGGGACGTGTTTTATGCCGCCGGGGTGGCGCGGCGCGTTGCCGCCTTTCTCCGCCGCTGTTGCAGCCATGGAATCACGGTTCTGGTCGGCGATCCGGGGCGCGCCTATCTGCCGCGCAACGACTTGCGCCCGGTGGCGGAATACAAGGTGCGGGATTTTGGCGATGACGCGGTAACCTTGCGGCCGGGTCTGGTCTATGCGTTCGAGCCGCCGCGGCGGGGGTAAGCCGCAGGCTACCCCGCCGAAGGCGCGCCGAAGCTGCGCACCAGGGTCAGAAGCAATGCGTAAAACCCCCAGTGCGCCACATAGGAATAGGCCAGCCCCATCGGCACCCGCAGCAACAGGTAGGGAAAGGCGAGGCCAAACAGCGACGCCATGGCGGTAAAGCGCAGCACATAGCCCCAGGGCGCATCGCCGAAAGCCAGCAGGAGATGCGCGGCACCGAATACCAGCGCGCAGGCCAGCGATATGCGCCGAAGGCCGATATCGCGCGCGGCAAGGCCGAGCACAAGTGCCGTCACCAGCAATTGCTGGAACAGGATTTCCACCGATTTGGGCAGAAAGTACCAGCCGTTCGCCAGCGGAAGCGCCGGCGGTATGACGCCTTCACGCAAATCGAAGGCGGGCAGCGCCGGAAGCACCCGGGCAACAAAATACATCGCCCCGGCGAATGCCACTGACCAGACGGCGAGGCTGAGCAGGCGGTTCTCGAAGGTCTTCCACTGTGCGTAGCGTGACCAGATCGCGTAGAGCGGCCAAAAACCGATCACCGCGACGCCGCTCCAGAACGCATAGTAAAGCGCAATGGCAACGCCGTTGGTGTTGTAATCCGGCGCGACCCCGATGGCGGGCAGAACAAGGTAGAAACCGAGATCGGACAGCAGCCAGAGCAGCGCCACCTGCAAGAGCGGCGCAACAAGGGCGAGCGCTGCGGAACCTCGGGGGCGAAGGGACATCATCGGGCTTTCATCGGCGGCGGCTGGCGCTTTGGGCGGCTGGCGGCGCAGACTAGGCCGCAGCGGGCACATTGGCCATAGCGCAAGACAGATCATGCGATCATCCGCCCAGCCCCATTGATCCACCCCGCCCGCCTCGCTATCAGGGGTTGATCGATCCCCGAACAGGCCACCCGATGAACCGTCTTTACCACGTCGCGCTGTCGCCCTTTTGCCGCAAGGTGCGGCTGGTGCTGGCGGAGAAAAAGATCGAGGTCGAGCTGGTCGAGGAGCGTTATTGGGAGCAGGCACCCGAGTTTTTGCGCCGCAACCCCGCGGGCAAGGTGCCGGTGCTTCGGCTTGACGGGCGGATCATGGCCGAGAGCCAGGCGATTTGCGAATTCATCGAGGAGACCGTGCCGACCCCGCCGCTTTTGCCACGCGATCCTTTGGCGCGCTACGAGGTGCGGCGGCTTTGCGCCTGGTTCGATGACAAGTTCAACGCCGAGGTCACCGCGAAGGTGATGGGCGAGCGGGTCTGGAAGAAGATCCGCAAGGAAGGCTACCCCGACAGCAAGACGGTGAAATCCGGGTTGAGCGCGGTGAAACGGCATCTGGACTACATGAACGAATTGCTTGACCAGCGGCGTTGGCTTGCCGGTGACGTGCTGACGTTGGCCGATTTCTGCGCGGCCGCGCATCTGAGCTGTCTCGACTACATTTCCGATGTGGACTGGGACCGTTCCGCCACCGTCAAGGACTGGTATGCCAAGATCAAGTCGCGCCCGGCCTTTCGCTCGCTTCTGGCCGACCATGTGCCGGGGCTGCCACCTTCGGCGCAATATGCGGAACTTGATTTCTGAAGCGCGGGGGGCTTTCCGCCCCCCGCACCCCCCGAGGGTATTTCGGCATTGAAGAAGGACAACGTGAAGGCGCGGCTGATCGAACGGGCCCTGGCCGAGGGCTTTGCCAAGGCGCGGGTGGCGCGACCCGATGCGGTGCCAGAAGCGGCGGCGCGGTTGGCGGCATTCGTTGCGGCCGGGCGGCATGGGCAGATGGGCTGGATGGCCGAGCGGATGGGCTGGCGCGGCAACCCTGCGGCACTTTGGCCCGAAGCGCGCTCGGTGCTGATGCTGGCCGAGGTCTATACGCCCGCTGTCGATCCGCTGGCAGTTCTGCGGCGGCCCGAGCGCGGGGCGATCAGCGCTTATGCGCAGGGGCGCGACTACCACGACATCGTGAAAGCGCGGCTGAAACGGCTTGGCCGCTGGCTGGTGGCCGAGGCGGGCTGCGAGATCAAGGTATTCGTCGATACCGCGCCGGTGATGGAAAAGCCGCTGGCGGCGGCGGCGGGGCTGGGCTGGCAGGGCAAGCACACCAACCTTCTGGCGCGCGATCTGGGCAGTTGGTTCTTTCTTGGCGCGATTTTCACCACGCTGGAGCTTGCCCCGGATGAAGCCGAAGAAAGCCATTGCGGGGCCTGCACCGCCTGCCTTGAAATCTGCCCGACCCGGGCCTTTCCGGCCCCCTATCAGCTCGATGCAAGGCGCTGCATTTCCTATCTCACGATCGAGCATCGGGGGCCGGTGGCGGAGGAGTTGCGGGGGCTGATGGGCAACCGCATCTATGGCTGCGACGATTGCCTGGCGGTTTGCCCGTGGAACAAGTTTGCGCTGGCCGCACGCGAAATGGGTTACGCCCCGCGTGCGGCGGAGCCGCCGCTGCTGGCCGAGCTGGCGGGCCTGGATGATGCGGCTTTCCGGGCGCGCTTTGCCGGCAGCCCGGTCAAACGGATCGGGCGCGACCGGATGGTGCGCAACGTGCTTTATGCGATCGGCAATTCGGGGCAGTCCGAATTGCGCGTGGTGGCCGAGGCGCTCTGCAGCGATAACGACGCCGCGGTGGCGGATGCGGCGGTTTGGGCGGCTGTGCGGCTGGCGCGCAGAAAATTGTAACGGTGACACGCGGCGGGCTTTCCTTCGCCGCCGTCGGCGCTAACGTGGTGCCATGTCTCCTCTGCGCGGCATCCTGCTGAAGCTGATCTCGGTTTTGGTCTTCATCGCCATGGCGGCGCTGATCAAGGCCACCGCGGCGCATGTGCCGCCGGGGGAGGCAGTGTTTTTCCGGTCTTTCTTCGCAATTCCGGTGATTCTGGTTTGGCTCGCGTGGCGACGGGAGCTGCGAAGCGGGGTGCGCGTTGCCAGCCCCCTCGGGCATTTCTGGCGCGGCTTGCTGGGCACGGCGGCAATGGGGCTCGGCTTTGCCGGTCTGGGGATGTTGCCGCTGCCCGAAGTGACCGCGATCGGCTATGCCTCGCCGATCCTGACGGTGATTTTTGCCGCGATGTTTCTGGGCGAGCGGGTGCGGGCGTTTCGCATTGCGGCGGTGGCGATGGGGCTGGCGGGGGTGCTGATCGTGCTTTCTCCGCGGCTCGGCGGTATCGGCGTGGCCAGCGACCGCGAAGCGCTGGGGGCCATGGTGGTGCTGATGGGGGCGGTCTGTTCGTCGCTGGCGCAGGTTTTCGTGCGCAAGCTGGTGGCGAGCGAACGCACCTCGGCAATTGTCTTCTGGTTTTCGGTCACCGCAAGTGTGCTGAGCCTGATCTCGCTGCCCTTCGGCTGGGTGGTTCCCGCCCCGCGTGAAGCAGCACTTCTGGTTCTGGCGGGGGTGCTTGGCGGGGTCGGGCAGGTATTCCTGACCTCGAGCTACCGCTTTGCCGATGCCGGGGTGATTGCGCCGTTCGAATATGCGTCGATGATTTTCGCCATAGGCATCGGCTATGTCTTCTTCGGCGAGGTGCCGACGCTGATCATGCTGGGCGGTGCGGCGCTGGTGATTTCGGCCGGGGTGCTGATCATCTGGCGCGAGCACCAGCTTGGGCTGGAACGCGCCCGCCAGCGCAAGGCAATGACACCTCAGGGGTGAAATTGCGCGGCCAAAGTGTTATGTTGAGGGTCCGCAGCAAGAAGGAGCCTGCCATGACCCGTCACATAACCGACCGCGACCGCGAAAGTGCTGATAGTGACCGGCTGCGTGCCTTTGTCGAGATTGAACGCGCCAAGGCCCCGAACCCCGCCGCCAAGAAAGCGCAGCGGCAGGGGAACCGGGGTGCCGACGCGGGCCGCCGGGTAGAAGAGTTCGTGCGCATCGAGAAGGGCCGCGAGGCCTGAGACCGGCGCGAGTATTGCGACTTTTTACCACAAATTGTAGGCTGTTGCGATATTGGTGCCGAATATTGTGGCATAATTGCGGGTTTTCAGCATAGATTGCATGCACGAAATAACATCGTGAGGTCAATCATGAAACTGAATGCACCTAATCAAGTGTTCTTTCTGCTCGCGCTGCTGCTTGCCATCCTTGGCGTGCTTGGCGGGTTTGGCGTGATCGCCGCTTTGGCGACCTACGCACTTTGGCTTGTTCTGGCGGCCTATGTCGTGCTTGCCGCTGGCTGCCTTATGAAGGGTGCCTGAGGCCATTGCGCGGCCTTCCGCCGCGCCGTTGAAGCCTGTCTGAGGCCGAGCACCGGCAGAATTGCCGGCATCGTCGGTTTCTTCTCAAGCGGTGGTTTTCCGCCTTGCCGTCGGCCTTTGGTCTTGGGACAAGAGGCCGACGGAGGTTTTCATGCGGACCCATTTCCTCAAATTCAAATTTGGCCAGTGGGCAAGGCGCGGGATGCGCCGGATCGGGCCAGATGCGCTCTGGCCCGCGGTCGAGGTTTCGGATGAACCGGTAGCGCCGAATGACGTCATTGTTCTGGTCACCGCGGGGCGCGCGCTTGCGAAGGTGCATCCGACCGCTTTTGGTCGACCCGAGCCTACACCGTTGCAGGCGCGCGGCTGCGTGAAAGCCCATTTGGGCGCCGCGCTGCATCTGGCGCGGCTGGCCGAAGGTGTATCGATATCGGTCAACCTTTCTGACGGCGATCTGCCGAGCGGCGCGCGCTTTGCCTTTTCCGCCGCTCCAGGCGGCGTGGTTCCGCTGCCGGATCCATATTTCATCTATTCTCGCGGCTTTGCCGAGTTCCGCGAGGTGGCCAAGCAGGCGGCTCGGCCCTGGGCCGAGCGGTCTGACCGACTGGTCTGGCGCGGCGGGGCAAATGGCCAGGGCTACAGGAACTTTGCGCCGGAGTTTCGCGATCACCCGGCGCTGGTGCAGCGCATCCGGGCCGCGCATGTCGCCCGCGATCTGGGGCTGGATTTTGGCTTTGTGGCGGTGCGCGACAATGCCGACCAGCGGTTGCTTGCGCACGCAGGTTTTTCGCGCGACCGGGTGAACAGCACCGATTGGGGCGGAATGAAATTTGCGCTCGATATCGACGGCTACACCAACACATGGGATAATCTTATGCACCGGATGATGCTTGGGTGCTGCGTGCTGAAGGTCGAGAGCCAGTTTGGCTACCGGCAGTGGTTTTATGACAGGCTGCGCCCTTTCGAGCATTTCGTGCCGGTGCGGGCGGACCTTTCAGACCTGGCCGAAAAGCTGGATTGGGCTCGCCAGAATGACGCTGCCGCGCGTGACATTGCTTCGGCGGGACAGGCGCTGGTGGCGGAAATGACCTTCGAGACGGAAATGGATTGGGCCGGTCAGCGCATTCGCGAGATGGCATGACCAGCACCTGGTCTGGCCTTCGGGTTGTGGTCGCCGGTGGCGCGGGCTTCATTGGCTGTTCGCTGGTGCCAGCGCTGTTGGCGGCGGGCGCGCGGGTGCGGGTGGTGGACGATCTGTCCACCGGGCAGGCCGCGGGGCTCGACGGTGCCGAAATTGTTGTAGCCGACATTGCGGCGCTGACCGAATTGCCCGGCGGCGCGGCGGATGTGGTGTTCAACCTTGCCTGCCCGGCCTCACCGCGCGCCTATCAGGCCGACCCGGTGCGAACCTGGCGCAGCTCGGTCCTTGGAACCCATGCGCTGGCGCTGGCGGCGCTGGCGGTTGGGGCGCGGCTGGTGCAGGCCTCTACCAGCGAGGTTTACGGCGACCCCGACGTGCACCCACAGGTCGAAAGCTACGCCGGCAATGTGTCGCTGCAAGGGCCGCGCGCCTGCTATGACGAGGGCAAGCGGGCGGCCGAGGTGCTGCTTTATGATCTGGGGCGCACGCAGGGGCTGGATGTTCGGGTGGCGCGGATTTTCAACACCTACGGACCGGGGATGGCGTTAGGTGACGGGCGGGCGCTGCCGGAATTCATCGAGGCGGCGCTGGTGGATGCGCCGCTGCGGCTGGAAGGGAGCGGGCGGCAGACCCGGTCTTTCTGCCATGTCGATGACATGGTGCGCGGGTTGATGGCGCTGGCGGCGTGCGAGGCGGCGCGGGGCATTCCGGTGAACCTCGGCAACCCGGACGAACGCACGATCCGCGCGGCGGCCGAGGCGGTGATCCGGCTCAGCGGCAGCCGCTCGGTGCTGATCGATGTGCCCGCCGCGCGCGACGATCCGCGCCGCCGCTGCCCCGACATCAGCCGCGCCAAGGCGCTGTTGGGCTGGGAGCCCGAGGTCGGCTTTGAGGCAGGGCTGGCCATGATGATCGCCGATCTGACCGCGCGCAAACGCCTCGCCACGGCCGGGGGTTCACGCTGAAGCAACGCGAGTAGGCGGAACGCCCGGGCCTTGCGGTCCGGGCGGTGCTTTCAGCTACGCAAACGTGGCTCAGGCCCGTACCAGTTTTTCGTAGTCGGTGGCAATTTCGCGGGTCAGTGCGCCCACCTCGAACATGTAGCCGCCAATCTGGCCAACCGGCGTTACCTCGGCGGCGGTGCCGGTCAGGAAGCACTGCTCGAAACCCTCAAGCTCATCGGCCTTGATGAAGCGTTCGTTCACGGTAATTCCCTTGGCGCGCAGCATGCCGATGACGGTCTGCCGGGTAATGCCGTTCAGAATCGCGTCCGGGTAGGGCGTATGCACCTCGCCATCTTTCACAAAGAAAATGTTCGCCCCGGTCGCCTCGGCAACATAGCCGCGATAGTCGAACATCATCGCATCGGAACAGCCCTTGGCCTCGGCGGCGTGCTTGGACATGGTGCAGATCATGTAAAGACCTGCGGCCTTGGCGGCATGCGGAATGGTTTCCGGGCTGGGGCGTTTCCATCTGGAGATGTCGAGCTTGGCACCCTTCATCTTGGCGTCGCCGTAATAGGCACCCCAGGTCCAGACCGCGATGGCCAGATGCACCGGGTTGCGCTTGGCGGCAACCCCCATGTCCTCACCCGAACCGCGCCAGGCCAGCGGGCGCACATAGGCATCCTTCAGGCCGTTGGCGGCGAGCGTGGCGGTTTTCGCCGCTTCGATCTCGGCAACCGTGTAGGGTATCGGCATGTCCAGAAGCTCGCCCGACTTCAGCAGCCGCTCGGAATGCTCGGCCGACTTGAAGATCTTGCCGTTGTAGCAACGTTCGCCCTCGAATACGCTTGAGGCATAGTGCAGGGCATGGGTAAGCACATGCACCTTGGCGTCGCGCCAATCAAGGAGCTTGCCATCCATCCAGATCTTGCCATCGCGGTCGTCATAGGCACCTGCCATGTCATCCTCCCTCGGGGCGCACCCCTTTTGCAAATGTTGCGCGAAATACGTCCGTTTCGGACATAATCTTGCGCGAAATCTGAATTTCGGTAGCAATTGATTCTTGGAAAGTCAACAAGGCTGACATAAAATCCGGCAAAAGTGAGGGCCAGATGGCGGAGACCGGAGCAAACGCGGCTGGCGGCGAGGGGCTGTTGTTCCTTACCGACGAGCAGTTGCGCAAGGGCATCGAAGCGATGTTCTTTGCCTATCGCGGCTTCACCGCAGACCCTGACCGGATTCTGGAAGGGATGGATTATGGCCGCGCACATCACCGCGCGCTGCATTTCGTCCACCGCCAGCCGGGGCTGACGGTCAGCACCCTGCTTGCGGTGCTTGGGGTGACGAAGCAAAGCCTCAACCGGGTGCTGCGCACGCTGATCGATGACGGGCTGGTGGAAAGCCGCATTGGCCGCAAGGACAAGCGCGAGCGTCACCTCTACCTCACCGACAAGGGGGGGGCGCTGGAGCGCGAGCTGAGCGAGGCCCAGCGGGTGCGGATGCGCGCCGCCTATCGTGCGGCGGGGCCGCAGGCGGTTGCGGGCTTCCGGCAGGTGCTGGAAGCGATGATGGACCCGGACCTGCGCCGCCAGTACCTGATGCTGCGGGACCGCGCCTGATGCAGGTGCAACCGCATATCCTGATCGTTGACGATGACGAGCGCATCCGTGGGCTGATGCAGAAGTTTCTGGCGCGCAGCGGTTATCTGGTCACCACGGCGCGCGATGCCGGCCATGCCCGCAGGCTGCTTGCCGGGCTGGAATTCAGTCTGATCGTGCTCGATGTGATGATGCCCGGCGAAGACGGCATCAGCCTGACCCGTGACCTGCGCCGCAAGCTGGCAACGCCGATCATGCTGCTGACCGCGCGCGGCGAAACCCGCGACCGGATCGAGGGGCTGGAAGCGGGGGCCGATGACTACCTGGCGAAGCCTTTCGAGCCGAAGGAGCTGCTGCTTCGGATCGGCGCGATTCTGCGGCGGGCACCGCAGGCAGCTGTGCAGGGGCCAAAGCAACTGATGCTCGGGCCGCTGCGCTACGAGCTGGAGCGCGGCGAGTTGTGGCGCGGCGAGGCTCTGGTGCGGCTGACCGCAACCGAAGCCGCGCTGATGCGCATTTTCGCCGCCCGTTCCGGTGCGGTGGTAAGCCGCACCGAGCTGATCGATGAGTTGGGGCGCGACCGAAGCGCCGACCCCGGCACCGCGCAAGACCGCGCCGTTGACGTGCAGATTACCCGCCTGCGCCGCAAGATCGAAACCGACCCGCGCGAGCCGCGCTATCTTCAGACCGTGCGCGGCGCGGGCTACATGCTGGCACCCGAATAGACCTCCCGCCCGGGCCGATTTTTCGGCTATGGCCTTGCTGTGGCGCAAAATACGCATTGGCTGCGCGCTATTGTCTGCTGGACTGGCGGAAATGTGATTGCTACAAGCCCGGTGCAGGCTGCAAAAGCGCGGCCCAACCAGTCGTATCGGCCTGAACCAAGGCCCGGGAAGGGAGAAGAGCTCGTGTCCCAAGCAGAAGTTATCGGCACTCGCAGAGATTTTATCCATTACGCAGCAGGGGGTGTCGGTCTGGTGGCAACCGGCGCGGCGGTCTGGCCGCTGGTTGACCAGATGAACCCCTCGGCCGATGTGCAGGCACTTTCGGCGATCTATGTCGATGTGAGCGGTGTTGAAGTCGGCACTCAGTTGACCGTGAAATGGCGTGGCAAACCGGTTTTCGTGCGCCGCCGGACAGCTGGCGAGATCGAGGCGGCGCGTGCCACCAAGCTTGAAGATCTGGCAATCGACGCAATGGCACAAAACGCCAACAAGCCCGGTGCCGATGCCTCCGACGCAAACCGCGCGATGGATGAAGCTGGCGAATGGCTGGTGATGATCGGCGTCTGCACCCACCTCGGCTGTGTGCCGGTCGGCAATGCCGCGGGCGACTTCGGCGGCTGGTACTGCCCCTGCCACGGTTCGCACTACGATACCGCGGGGCGCATCCGCAAAGGGCCTGCGCCGCGCAACCTCGACATTCCGGTGGCGCGTTTCACCGATGCAACCACCATCCTCTTGGGCTGAGGGAGAAAAGGCACATGTCTGGTATTCCGCACGACCATTACGAGCCCAGGACGGGCATCGAGAAATGGCTTCACAAACGTCTGCCGATCGTCGCGCTGGCTTATGACACGCTGATGATCCCGACCCCGAAAAACCTCAACTGGTGGTGGATCTGGGGCATCGTTCTGGCGTTCTGCCTGGTGCTGCAACTGGTCACCGGCATCGTTCTGGCAATGCACTTCACGCCGCATGTCGACCTCGCCTTTGCCAGCGTCGAGCATATCATGCGCAACGTGAACGGCGGCCACATGCTGCGCTATATCCATGCCAACGGCGGTTCGCTGTTCTTCTTCGCCGTCTATATCCACATCTTCCGCGGCCTCTACTACGGCAGCTACAAGGCCCCGCGCGAAGTCACCTGGATCCTCGGCATGCTGATCTATGTGGCGATGATGGCCTCGGCCTTCCTTGGCTATGTTTTGCCCTGGGGCCAGATGTCGTTCTGGGCGGCCACGGTCATCACCGGCCTCTTCGGCGCGATCCCGTGGATTGGCGAAGCGATCCAGACCTGGCTTCTGGGCGGGCCGTCGGTTGACAACGCCACTCTCAACCGCTTCTTCAGCCTGCACTACCTCGTGCCGATGATCCTGGTGGCGCTGGTCGCCATTCACATCTGGGCCTTCCACTCGACCGGCAACAGCAACCCGACCGGGGTCGAGGTGCGCCGCACCTCGAAGGCCGAAGCCGAAAAGGACACGCTGCCCTTCTGGCCCTATTTCGTGATCAAGGACCTGTTCGCGCTGGCGGTGATTCTGGTCGCTTTCTTCGCGGTCGTGGGCTTCATGCCCAACTTCCTTGGCCACCCCGACAACTACATTCCCGGCAACCCGCTGGTGACGCCGATCCACATCGTGCCGGAATGGTACTTCCTGCCGTTCTACGCGATCCTGCGCGCCTTCACCTCGGATGTCTGGGTGGTGATGCTGGTCGAATGGGTGACCTTCGGCGTGGTCGGGGCCAAGTTCTTTGGCGTGATCGCGATGTTCGGCTCGTTGATCGTGCTGGCGCTGGCACCGTGGCTTGATACCTCCAAGGTGCGCTCGGGCCGCTATCGCCCGATGTTCAAATGGTGGTTCTGGCTCTTGGTGCTTGATTTCGTCGTGCTGACCTGGGCGGGCGCGCAATCGACCGATGGCATCTACGCCTATATCTCGCTGATCGCCTCCACCTACTGGTTCGCCTACTTCCTTGTCATCCTGCCGGTTCTGGGGCTGATCGAGAAACCGCTGACCCCGGTGGCGACGATCGAGGAAGATTTCAACGCCCACTACGGTGCCAAGTCGCATCCGGCTGAGTAAGGAAAAGGACCGATATCATGAGAAACCTGTTTATCTCTGCAGTCGCGTCGCTGGCCCTTGGCACCGGCGCGGCCTTCGCTTTGGGCGCTGAAGGTCACGAAGGCAGCATCGTGGACGTGGCCTTCAGCTTTGAAGGCCCGTTCGGCACCTATGACGAGGCACAGTTGCGCCGCGGCTTCCAGGTCTTCAACGAGGTCTGCGCATCCTGCCACGGCATGAAATATGTGCCGATCCGGTCGTTGGGCGACGAGGGTGGCCCGGCGATTCCGGCTGACCAACTGCGCGACTATGCCGCGACGCTCAGCATCATCGACAAGGAAAGTGGCGAAGAGCGGCCGCGCATTCCCGCCGACATGTTCCCGACGGTGGCGGGTGACGGCATGGGCCCGGATCTCAGCGTGATCGCCAAGGGTCGCGCCGGGTTTCACGGCCCTTACGGCCTTGGCATCAACCAGTTGCTGAAAGGCATGGGCGGGGCCGAATACATCTATTCGGTGCTGGTCGGCTATGAAGAGGCCCCGGCCTGCGCCCCGGATGACGCTGAAGGCTACTACAACGTCGCCTTCACCGCGGGCGGCGTGCCCGATGCCTGCAAGGATGCAAAAGGCGTTTCAACCGTGGCCGGCACCTGGATTGCGATGCCGCAGATGATCACCGACGATGTGGTGACCTATGCCGACGGCACCCCGGCAAGCGCGCATCAGGTCGCCGAAGACATTTCGGCTTTCCTGATGTGGGCTGCCGAACCGAAGCTTGCCGCGCGCAAGCAGGCGGGCTTCATCGCGGTGCTGATGCTGACGCTGTTGAGCGTGCTTCTCTACTTCTCCAACAAGCAGCTCTGGGCACCCCACAAAGGCAAGAAGACCGCCTGACGGCGGGGCGGGGGCGCTGCCCCCGAACCCCCGGGGTATTTGCGCAAGGAAGAAACAGGGCACCTTCTCGGAGGTGCCCTTTCTATTTGCCCAGATACCGGGCGAGCGCCGGGGGCGGGCTGTCGAGCAGCGCGGCGGTCGGCTGCGGCGGCAGCGCCAGACCCTCGGCCACCAGAATCGTCAGCGGCGCGAAGGCGCGGGCGTCGGCGGGGTCGTGGCTGACCATCAGCACTGTGGTGCCCTGTTCGGCCGCAATCTCGGCGACGAGCGCCAGCATTTCGGCCTTGAGCGCTGGCCCGAGCGCCGCGAAGGGTTCGTCGAGCAGCAAGAGCGGCCGGGCGCGCAACAGCACACGCGCCAGCGCCACGCGGCTTTGCTGGCCGCCTGAAAGCTGGCCGGGTTTGCGCCCCGCAAGGCCGACAAGCCCGGTGCGCGCAAGCGCGGTATCGATGGCGGCACGGTCGGCGGCGCTGAGCCGCAGCGACGGATTGAGGCCAAGCCCGAGGTTTTCGGACACGGTCAGGTGCGGGAAAAGATTCTGGTCCTGAAACAGGATCGAGAGCGGCCGCGCCCCGGGGGGCAGCGCCGCAAGGTCGTGCCCGTTCCACAAGATGCGCCCCGCGCTTTGGGCAAAGAACCCGGCAATCGCAGAAAGCAGCGTGGACTTGCCCGCACCGGAAGGTCCGATCACCGCCACCAGCGCGCCGGTGGGAATGCTGAAATTGGCGGTGAGGCGGAAATCATCCTGGGTCAGGGTGAGATTTTCAAGTGTCAGCATGTTGCCCCGCCCGGTCAAACAGCCAGAAAAGCGCGAAGGAAAGCACCATGAGCAGGCTTGCCGCGGCGGCGGCATCGGCCATGCGGTAGGCCCCCATCAGCGCATAGAGTTGCAGCGGCAAGGTCGCCTTGGCCGGGTCGGCGAAAAGCGCGATGACCCCGAGGTCGCCCATCGAAAGCGCCGCCGACAGGCCAGCGGCAAAGCCAAGCGGGCGGGCCAGGCGCGGCAGCGAGAGCAGCCGCAGCCGCGCCAATCCGCCAAGCGAAAGCGAGGTGGCGAGGCGGTCATAATCGGCGTGCAGATTGCGCGCGGCGGGCAGCAGGCTGCGCAACGCGAAAGGCAGCGCCAACGCCGCATTGACCAGCACCGTTACCGGCAGCGCAAGGTTGGCGGGTGCCGCAAGGGGGCGCAGCAGCAGGAAGAGACCGGTCCCAAGCACCAGCGGTGATGCCACCAGCGGCAGCGTACCCGCCCATTCAAAACCGCGGTGCCGCGCCTTGGCCGCCGCCAGCGCCAGCGGCAGCGCCAGCGCCAGGGTCAGCACCGTGGCTGCAAGTGCCACCCCGAGCGAGCGCCCCGCAGCAAGCCAGACCGAGGCGGGAAGGGAAGCGAGCGCTGGCAGGCCACGGCCAAGCACCGCCGCCATCGGCACGATGAGGAAGCCGGCGGCAAGCGCTATCGCCGCCGCATCCTGAACCTTGAGCAAGTGCCCCGGATGGGCGGGCAGCACCGCGGCACGGTCAAGCCCCGCGCCAAAGCTCTGCGGCAGCGCGATGCGGGCAGTCGCCAGAAGCGCCGCGGTGCAAAGCGCCACCTGCAAGAGCCCAAGGCTTGCCGCGCGACCAAGGTCGAAGTCGAAGCGGAAGGCCTGATAGATGGCAAGTTCGATAGTAGTGGCGGCGGGGCCGCCGCCCAGCGTCAACGCCACCGCGAAGGAGGTGAGGCAGACGAGAAAGATCGCCAGCCACGCCCCCGGCAAGGTGGCGCGGAGCATCGGCGCTTCAATGTGGCGGCGGGTATGCGCCGGGGTGAAGCCGAGCGAGGCGGCAAGCCGGAACCTCTCGGACGGGATCGCCTGCCAGCCGTGCAACAACAGCCGCGTTGCCAGCGGCAGGTTGAAGAACACATGCGCCAGCACCACACCCTGCGCGCCATAGATCGAGATCCGCGGCAGGCCGAGTGCGGCAAGCGCATCGCTGAGCACCCCGGCGCGGCCAAAGACCGCGAGCAGGCCCATGACTGCCACCACGGCAGGCAGAATGAACGGCGCGCCCATCAGCGCGATCAGCGCGCCGCGCCCGCGAAAGCGGCGACGGTAGAGCGCACGCGCCACCGGCACCGCGAAAGCCACCGAAAGCGTGGCGGAAACAAGCGCCTGCGCGACGGTAAAGCGCGCCGCCGCAAGGTCTGTCGCGTCGAGCGCGCCCAGCCCCCCCGCGCGCCATGCGACGGCGGCCAGCGTGCCAAGCACCAGCGCCAGAACCGCCATGGCCGAAGCCCTTGCCATCAGCGCGCCAGTGCCGCGCGCCATTCTGCAAGCGCCGGGCCGCGCGCCGCCTGTGCCTCTGCCGCCGACATCAGCAGCGATTTCTCGGGCCAGAGCAGCCAGTCGAACGCCAGCGGCAGCCCGGAAGGCGAGGTCGTGGCGGGATACATCCAGTTTGTTTCAGGGATCGTGCCCTGAAATGCCGGGCTGCTGATGAAAGCCATGAAGCGATCGGCCAGCGCGGGCTGATCGGATGCCGCAAGCCGCCCCGCCACCTCGATCTGCACATAGTGCCCCTCGCTGAAAGGTGCTGCCTCCTTGGTCACGTCGCCTTCGGCGATCACATGGTAGGCGGGCGAGGTGGTATAGCTCAGCACCATGTCCGCCTCGCCAGCCAGAAACATGCCGTAGGCTTCGGACCAGCCAGGGGTCACGGTCACGATATTGTCGGCCAGCCCCGCCCAGATCTCGGCTGCACGGTCGCCATAAGCGGCCTTGACCCACAGAAGGAGGCCGAGGCCGGGGGTTGAGGAGCGGGGGTCCTGAATGACGATCTGCACCCCGGAGGCCCCCAGTGCGATGAAATCGGCAGGCGGGGTGGAAAGTCGGGTGGTGTCATAAACAAAGGCGAACCAGCCCCAGTCGTACGGGGTGAAGAGCGGGTCATCGTAGGGCAGCGGCAGATCGGGAGCGGGCGGCAGGCCGTGCGGGGCGAAAAGCCCGGTGGCGGCGGCCGCGGCGGTCAGGCTGGTATCAAGCCCGAGCACAACATCGGCCTCGGTCCGCGCGCCTTCAAGCATCAGCCGCGCCAGAAGCGCCGCGCCATCACCCGCGCCGACAAACCGCAAATCGCAGCCGCAATCGCGCTCGAACACCTCTTCGATGATCGGGCCGGGGCCCCATTCGGCAACGAAGCTGTCGTAGGTCAGCACTGTCAGCACGGGTTTATCCTGCGCCCGCGCCACAAAGGCCGTGGCTGTGGCACACAGGAAACCCGCAAGCATCAGGGAAAGTCGCATCGCATCCTCCAATGGCTTGACGGGCGGGGTCAGGCCGGGGACGCCCGGATACCTTCCCTCCGCCGGTCTTAACCGGTTCAGGTTCGACGGGTGCACGGATCATTCCGCATCTCAGCCCAGCGCAGGGGCTCCCCGAGGTAGGGCGAAAGCATAGGGTGCGGCGCGGGCGGCGCAAGCAGATTTCTATTTTGACGATTAGCGAGATTTTCGCCAAGTTTGGCGACTAGGGGCGCTTGCCCCTTGCCTTGGGACAAGCGCAATTTGCGTCACGCCAAAGCTCGCAAGAAAAATGCCGTGGGCGCTTGAAACGCCGCCCGCGACGTGCTAGAGGTCATGAAACAGATATCCACGCCACATGGAGAACGCCCGTGGGAAG